>NZ_JBFUDU010000008.1:0-307220 GCF_056404555.1 Asticcacaulis sp. P2_C5 | reverse complement strand
GGCCGTTCCTCGCTTTTCAGCAGGCCATTGGTGTAGTAGGTGTAGGTCGTTACCGCGAGCGAGGCGTTGGTCATCTTTGTGCGATTGCCCAGGCCGTCGTATTCGTAGGTCGTGGTATTGTTTTCGCCGTCAATACTGGTCAGGACGCGACCGTCGCCGTCACGGGTAAATTTGGTTTCGTTGTAGGTGTCGTTGACAGCCGTAGCCGGCCGATTGGTCGTGCTGATGGCGCCGAGGTCGACGGGCGTGGCGTAACGCTTGACCGACTTGATACCGCCGTCCAGGCTGTAGGCCGTTTCGGTGGCGTAGCCGATGGCATCGATCTGCCATTGCTGGCGGCCCAGGGTATCGTAGTAGAAGTAGCCGACGTTCAGGTTCGGGTCGGTCAGCTTGACCAGGTCGCCGAAGGCATTGTAGACGCGGGTCGTCACCGCCAACAGGGAGCCCGTGGCCGGGCCGGTCGGTACGCTGGTCGTCTTCAGGCGACCGTCCTTGTAGTAGTTATAGGTGGTGACATAGCCATTACCGTCGGTCGAACTGGCCAGGCGGCCCAGGGCATTGTAGGTCGACTTGGTGACCACCACCTCCGTGGCGCCATAGGCCGCGGTCTGGGTGACTATGCCATTGGTGGCGTAGGTCCAGTTTGTCCGAACGACATCGGTCGAACTGTAGGCGACATCCGTCCGGGTTTTGCGGCCGAAGGCATCGTACCAGCTGTGCGTCTGCACACCTGCCGGATCGATCACATTGTTCAGGTTGCCGTCATTGTCGTAAGCATAGCTGGTGTTGCGGTCGTTTGTCGCGTCGACCGTCAAGCCCTGAAGCGCTGTACCGGACCAGGCCAAGACGCCGCTCGCTGTAAAGCGCGTGGCGTATTGCATCATGGCCTTGACCAGGCCGAGATTGTTGTAGCTATATTTTGTAACGGCGCCGTAGCCGTCGACGGCGTAGATCAGGTGGTCGTCGTCATACAGTGCGCGTGTTACACGGTCGTTGGTGGTGTCGGCATTCGACGTCACCCAATTGGCCATCGCCGTCATGTCTGGCGCGCTGGTGAAGGCAGACGCCTTGCTGTATGCGATGGTCTGGACGACATGGCCCCACGCATCGTAGGTGTAGGCGCTGACCGACCCGGCCGGATCGATCGTATAGGCCTCGCGCCCGACGCTGTTATAGACGTGGCGGGTGATCAGCTTTTCGGTAGACGCTGTGGTCAGGTAGAACGATGTCTGCGTCACATGGCCCAGGTTGTCGTAGCTATAGTCGGTACGGCGGCTGCCGGAATCAATCGTGTAGTTGACGGTGCCGTCGGCGCGGTAAAAATAGGTCGTCGCGCGGCTGCCGGTCGTGCTCAGGCCGTCCATCGTCGTCTTGACCAGGGTGCCGGCGGTCGTATAGGTGGCGGAGTAATCGGTCTCCTTCGTAACCCTGCCGAAGCTGTCATAGTCGTATTTGACCACGGTGCCGGCGGCACTGACGGTATAGATCGCCCGCCCGTCCGCATCATAGAGCGAGCGCGTCGCCGCGTCATAGGTCCCGCCGTTGACACCGCCATAGTCGCCGACCCAGGTCGCCATGGTGCCCGCATCCGGCATATCGGTCGGCGAATAGCGGGTATTGTATTGTACGGTCTGGATCACCAGACCCAGGCTGTTGTAGATATAGGCGGTGACCGCATCGTCGATCGTTTCCGCCGAACCTTCGGCCGAACCGATGGCATAGGCCAGGCGACCGCCGTCATCATAGGCATAGCGCGTCGTCAGGTCGTACGTATGGACGTAAGCATTGCTAGCAATCGTCTGGACGTCAGCCAGGGTTGGCGTCGTACCGGCAGTCACCGTCAGTTCGGTGGCGTAGCGCACGGTCTGGATGACGCGGCCGTTCTTGTCGTAGGTATAGCCCGTTACCGATCCGGTATTCAGGCCTGACGCGTCGGCCAGTGGTGACAGTGACCAGGTCAGGCGACCGGCCGCATCGTAATAGGAATAACTTCTGAGGTCCTTGCTATAGGCCTTGGTCGGGACCCAGGTATCGCGCAGATAGGCCAGGGTCTGCACACCCGTGGCGGTGAAGGCATTGTAATAGCGGGTGGTCTGGGTGACGCGACCGTCGCCGTCATATTGGTACGCCGTCACCAACCCGGCCGGATCGATGGTGTAGACGGCACGCCCGGCGGCGTCGTACACGGCCCGCGTCACGACATCGAGGGTGTTGGTCAGACCGTTCAGCGTGGTCAGGTTCGGTGTGCCCGTCGCTGTGTACAGGGTGACATAGCGGCTGGTCAGGGTAACGCGGCCGTCTGCGTCGTACTTGTAGCCGGTGACAGAGCCGGTCGCGTCGATGCTGTAGATAACCCGGCCGGCGCCGTCGTAGACGGTTCGTGTGATTAGGGCGTTCGTGGTGCTCAACGCATTCAGGGTCGTGACGTTCGGCGTGCCGGTCGTGGTATAGAGCGTGGCGTATTGCGTTTGCTGGATGACCCGGCCGTCTGCGTCATACTTGTAGCCGGTCACCGCGCCGAGCGGATCGATGCTGTAGGTAATCTGGCCGGCGGCGTCGTAGACGGTCCGTGTGATGCGGGCATTGGTGGTGCTCAGCGCGTTCAGGCCGTTTACATCCGGTCCGGTCGGCGGTGTGGTGTAAAGCGTATTGTACAGGGTGGTCTGGGTGACCTGGCTTTCATTGCCGGTATATTTGTAACCCGTCACGGCGCCGGTCGGATCGATGCTGTAGATCACGCGGCCGCTGGCGTGGTAGACCGTGCGTGTGATGCTGGCGCCGGTCGTGCTCAGGGCTTGCAGCGTGGCCAGAACCGGCGTCCCGGTTGCCGTATACAGGGCGGCATATTGGGTTGTCTGGGTCAGCCGGTCTTCATAGTCGTAGCCGTAGCCGGTGACGATGCCGTTGGGATCGATCGTGAAGATGATACGGTTGTTGGCGTCATAGACCTTGCGCGTCGTCTTGTTCTCAGGGTTGGTTATGGCGATGACATTGCCATCGGCGTCATAGCTGTAGGACGTCGTCAGGTTCAGGCCCGTCGGATTCAGGCCTGTCGGATCGACCGCCTCGGAGGCCAGGCGGCCGACCGCATCGTAGGTGTACAGGGTGACGACCCCAGCCGGCGAGGTCACCGTCAGGGTGTTGTTGCCGTCATAGTCCCATTTGGTGACCAGGTTCAGGCCGGTCGGATCGACCGCCTGGGTCAGCTTGTTGCCGGCCAGGTCGTAGGTATAGGTGGTCGCTATGTTGGTGGCGTCGGTGACGGTCACCACCTGCCCTTTTCCATCATAGACCCAGTTCGTCGCCAGTCCGCCGGACACGCTGGTCACCGTCTCGGATTTCAGCCGCCCACCCTCGTAGCTGTAGGTGGTGACCACCCCGGCCGCGCTGGTGACACTGCTCAGGAAACCGGCCTTGTCGTAGAGACGGACCTCATCGTTATTGAGACCATCCTTCGTCGAGGTCAGGTTGCCGTCGGCGTCGAAGCCATAGGTCGTTGTCGTGTTGCTGCGATCGACGACCCTGACCGTCTGGCCGTAGGCATTGCTGGTCGTGATGGTCGTCGTGCCATTCGGATCGGTGATGGTGATCTTGCGGTCGAAGGCGTCGTAGTCATAGAGCGTTTCCGCCCCGGTCCGGTCGTTCAGGGTCACCACATGACCGAAGGCATCGTAAGTGTACTCGGTCGCATTAGGCAGGCCGTCGCTCTGCAACCAGACCTGATTGTTGCGATTATAGGTCGTCGTGCGCACCGTGTTGTTCGGATCGGTGACGTCCTTCACGCGACCGAAGCCGTCGTAGCTGTAGCTGGTCTTCAGCTTCAGCGCCGCAAAATCCGCCGTCGTGCTGAGCAACAGGCCGCGCCGGTCGTAAGCCCGGTCGGTCTGCACGCGCTGGACCGTCGCCGTATTCTTGTAGGGCGAGAGCCGGCTGATCTCTTCACCGAAGGCATTGTAGGTGAAGTCGGTGACTTCCTGCTGCAGCACGCTGTTGATCACCACCCGGTCGGTGGTCAGCTTCTTGACATTGCCGTCGACGTCGTAGGCGATGACACTATGACCGTCGCGGTTGCCGTCGGCCACGATGGCATTGGTCAGGGCGGTGACGATGCGGCCACCGGTCAGGGTCGCCAGGGTAGCAGTCCCGATCGCCGTGGCGTAGGTCCACACGTCGCTCTTCTGGTCGAAGGCGTTGTAGGCGTATTTAACAACGCCGCCGGCCGCATCGACCTGGTAGGCCAGCCGGCCGTTGTCGTCGTAATAGTACAGGGTGCGGTTGCCGTCGGCGTCGCGCTGCGAGATCAGGCGCCCCGCCGTATCATAGGCATAGGTCGTGGCGTAGTCGGTCCACACCTGATCCTTGTCGGCCTGCAGGGTTTTGGTCGCCAGGACAGCCGAGCCGACACCCGACAGTTCGGCGGTCTTGCGGCCCAGGCCGTCGTAACGGATATTGGCCGTCCGGTCGTCCTGCAGACTGGCATTGAGCGCATTCTTGCTCACCGTCGTCTGGCTGGTCAGGTTGTAGACATCGTCATAAACGTAGGTCGTCGTTTCGGTCGCCCCGCCCGTCAGGGTCAGGATCTGAGTCTTGGTATGACCGTACTGGTCATAGGTGTAGTCGGTGACCTCGAGCTTGCCCGAGGCCGCCGGCAGGCTGTCCCACGTCGTCGTCGCCGTGACCGTGACCGTCGCACCGCCGCGGGTTACCTTGCCGACAAACCCCGGGACATTGTAGTTGTCGTAGCGCGTGACATAGCCCTCGCCGTCGACCGCCGCCCTCAGGCGCCCGGCATTGTCGTAGAGGTACCAGTTGTGGATGTCGTTGGCGGCATTGGTGCCGACATCGCTCTTGAGCTGGGTCAGGGTGCCGGTCGCCCGGTTGGCCGCCACGGTGGCGTTGTACGAGGCGATGGTGTGCCGCTTCTGGCCGGCGCCGTCATACTCGGTCTGGGTCAGGTAGCCTTCGGCGTCCAGCGCCGCCACCAGGCGGCCGTCATTGTCGTAAAAGGCGCGTGTCACCCGGTCCTTGGTCGAGCTCGTCGTCACCGTCACCGGCGCAACCGGCGGCGTGGTCAGGAAGGTGGACACCGAGACGGCTGTGTCATAGGCCGTGGTCTTGATCAGGCGATCTGCCTTGTCATAGGCATAGGCGACCACATCGCCCAGCCCGTCGATGGTCTGCACCAGCCGCCCGTCGGCGTCGTAGATGTTCCAGTTGAGGCGATCATTGGTCGTCGAGGTGGCCGGCGTCACCTGGGACAGGGTGATCGAGGCCGACGAGGTCGTGGCAGTCTTCAACAGATTGAGCTGGGTCGTGGTCAGCCTGTTGCCGTAGGCGACCGTACGCACCAACTGGTCGTAGGTGTTGTAGACATAGGCCGTGACGCTGCCGTCGGTGGCGACGTCGGCCACCTTGCGGTTCAGTTCGTCATAGACGCCGTAGCTCGACAATAACGTCGTCGTGTCCGTCGTGCGGATCAGGTTGCCGTTGGAATCATAGGTATACTGTAGCGTCGTGCTGACATTGCTGCCGCTGACCGCATAGGTGGCCAGTTCCCCGGCCCGGTCATAGGTCGATGTCTGGGTCGTTCCGTTGGCCAGCGTGACCACGGCCTGCAAGCCGGTCGCATTGTCGTAATAGTCGGTCCTGGTCTCCTTGTTGTTGAAGGCGGTGAACTTGATCACCCGGCCGAGGCCGTCATAGATATAGCTCTCCGTCCCGGTCATTCCGGACATGACACGGCTGATAAGGCGTCCGGCCTGATCATAGCCAAAGGTCGTCGTGTTGGACAAGGTGGCCGTGCCGGCGGAATCGATCTGGCTGTAAGTCCGTGCCGTCCACAAGGTCCCGCGCTGGTCGTAGGTATAATCGGTGCGCAGGGTCTTCGACTTGTCGGCGATCGCCAACACCCAGCTATTCATAGTCCCCAGCGCCGGCGCAGCATCGATCGCCAGGGTCGACACGTCGTAAGTATTGGTCGTATACTGAGTCACCCGGGTATTCTGGCCCGCGCTGTCATAGTTATACAGCGTGACTTCGCCCAGGGCGCTGATGGCATAGGCCAGGTGGCTTTCGGTGTCATAGACATAGCGCGTGGTCTGCGGCGTCGACGCATCGGCATAGACCGTCCGCGTCAGCAACTGGTTCTTGCTGTCGTAGCTGTACAGGGTCTGCTGACCCAGGGCGTCGGTCATCGACAGCACATTGCCGCTGGCATCGTAGGTATAGGTCGTCGCCGGCGCCTGGGCGCCGCCCAGGATCACCAGGGTCGGACGCGCGATGGCCACAACGAGCGCAGCTGTGCCGTCGGCCGTCGCATCGACCATCAGCTCGACATAGGCCGCCCCCGCCGGAACCGTCGCCGATCCGCTGACGAAGTTGCCGGAGGCCGGGCCGGCCGTCATCAGCGAACCGCCTTTGGTGCCGGTGATGGTGGTGGTGCTCAGCACTGTGCCGCTCGAATTGCGCCACACCGCATTGAGCCGGACCGAGCCGGCGCCCGAGGTCGCCGTATAGGCGCTGAACTGCACGGTCTGGCCCGGCGTCACCGCGGTGTAGGACGACAGGGCCGTGCCCTGTCCCAGCGACATCACCGTCCCCGAGGCCGCCGTCGCATTGGTCGTGCGGCGATAGACCATGACGCCGCCGTCGCGCTCGGTCGACTGGGTCGTCGCCACCGACGGGGTGATGGTCAGGTCGTTCCACGTCGTGGTGTAGTTGGTGAAGTTGACGTCGCCGATGCTGTTGGGCAGCAGGGCGCTGTACAGCAGGTTGCCGTCATTGTCGTAGGTGAACGTCCGCAACTGCGGCGGGCCGTCGGTCACCGCCGGCGGCGAGATCAACCGGATCAGGCGGTTATTACCGTCATAGACCATGGTCGTGCTGTTGCCCTGCGGATCGGTGACCGTCGTCCACCCCGTCCCGTAGCGGAACGAGGTCACCGTGGTCGTCGACGCATCCACGGTCTGGGTCACGCTCGCGACCAGGCCGCCCGTCGTGTAGACGATGTCCAGCTTCGTGCCGTCGCTTTGCGTTATCGAGTTGATACGGCTGGCCGCATCATATCCGTAGGTCGTGACGTAGGTCTCGCTGTCTGCGGTATTTTCAGGCGTCAGGTCGACCGTCACCGTGGTCAGGCGCCCCGAGCCGTCGTAATCGTACGATGTCCGCGTCTGGGTCTTCACGACGCTGGCCGAATCCCAGAACGTCGTCTCGATCGACTTCACCAGCGACGAAGTCGCATTGAGATAGGTGAACCTGGTGAAGTCGTGCGTGGTGTCGCCATTGGCCATGGTGATCCGGTCAAGCCGGCCATTGCTGTCATAGCTATAGGTCATCGCRTTGAGGTCGGCGTCCTTCACCGACTTCAGGCGGCCGGTGGCGTCGTCATAGATCTCCGTTGTCCGTGACTTGCCGTCCGTCCACGTCCATTCGCCTGCGGCATAGGCCAGGGTATCGTAAGCCCCCCCAGACTCGTTGGCGACATAGAGCCCGCTATAGGTTCCGCTGTTGGCGTAGGTATACAGGATCTCGGAACCGTCGGCGGCATAGCGCGTGATTGTACTGGGGTATTGATTGCGCGTWCCGCTCAACGAGCCGACATGGCGCTGATAGCTTTCCTGCCAGTCATTGGCCGTGTAGTTGCCGAGGCTGTTATAGGTATTGGTGATGACGTCGTCCGGCCCCTTGCCGAGCAGCATCTCATCCTGGCTCTGGATCACCAGATTGCCCGTCGCGGCATTGACCGTCACCCGGTTCCCCGCCTGCCCCAGCAGGGCCGTACCCAGTTGTCCCTGGGACCCCAAAAGCATGGCAGAATTACCGATAAGCCCGCGCACCGCACCCGTTACAACTGCAACCATGACAAATCCCCTCAACCCGCCGGCGCTGCGCCGGACTCTGCTCTGTTCAAAGACTCAATCGGAAGATTTTGGAATTTGTTTAGCGGCCATCCCCAACTATTTTTGCCGCGCCAACTAATCCATTGTTTCTAAATGTTATTATTTTTAAAAAAATTTGCAGGTTGGAAGAACTCAGGCCCGATCTCGCAATCTCGGCAAGCCCGCAAATACGGGCCAATCGCACGTCTCATCAACTATGCGACCGCCGACATCGTGATTTACGAACGGTATGCCCGCAGCCGCCCTGTTTAGATCCTACGCGCTTTTAAACGTGACCCTTAGCCCCCTGGCCGGCCCTCCACTCGAACCATCTGTGCCATGGCGGTCAAAGGTTATAGGTTTGACTCGGCATACTGAGACATCTGTGTTCCCACCGACCATCGCCAACCCAAAACGCCCCGCACCACCGATCCATCACAAAAGCTTGGAAACCAAGCCGCATCATGCTATCCGCCGCGCATGAGCACCGACCTGTCCCTGATCCGTAACTTCTCCATCGTCGCCCACATCGACCACGGCAAATCCACCCTGTCCGACCGGCTGATCCAATATACGGGCGGCCTGACCGCGCGTGAGATGAAGGAGCAGGTCCTCGACAATATGGATATCGAGCGCGAGCGCGGTATCACCATCAAGGCCCAGACCGTTCGCCTCAACTACAAGGCCCACGACGGCAAGACCTATATCCTGAACCTGATGGATACGCCGGGCCACGTCGACTTCGCCTACGAAGTCTCGCGGTCCCTGGCCGCCTGCGAAGGCTCCATCCTGGTCGTCGACGCCTCGCAAGGCGTCGAGGCCCAGACCCTGGCCAATGTCTACCAGGCCATCGACAACAACCACGAAATCGTTCCCGTCCTCAACAAGATCGACCTGCCCGCCGCCGAGCCCGAGCGCATCCGTCAGCAGATCGAGGACGTTATCGGCATCGACGCGTCGGACGCCGTCCTGTGCTCGGCCAAGTCCGGCCTCGGCATCGAAGACGTCCTGGAAGCCATCGTCACCCGCCTGCCCGCGCCCAAGGGCGACAATACCGTGCCGCTGAAGGCTCTGTTGGTCGACGCGTGGTACGACCCCTATCTCGGCGTCGTCGTCCTCGTCCGCGTCTTTGACGGCATCATGAAACCCAACCAACTTGTCAAGCTGATGAACGCCGGCGCGACCTACAAGGTCGACAAGCTGGGCGTCTTCCAGCCCAAGGCAACCGATGTCGAGGCGCTGGGACCTGGCGAGATCGGCTTTTTCACCGCCCAGATCAAGGAAGTCTCCGACGCCGCCGTCGGCGACACCATCACCGACGAGCGCAAGCCGACGGCCAAGGCCATGACGGGCTTCAAGGAAGTCCAGCCGGTCGTCTTCTGCGGCATCTTCCCGGTCGACGCCGCCGATTTCGAAGACCTGCGCGCCGCCATGGGCCGCCTGCGCCTCAACGACGCCAGCTTCTCGTTCGAAATGGAAACCTCGGCCGCCCTGGGTTTCGGCTTCCGCTGCGGCTTCCTGGGGTTGCTCCATCTGGAAATCATCCAGGAACGACTGACCCGCGAATTCAATCTCGACCTGATCGCGACAGCCCCGTCGGTCGTCTACAAGATCCATATGAACAATGGCGACGAGATCGATCTGCACAATCCGGCCGACATGCCCGACCCGTCGCGCATCGACCATATCGAAGAGCCGTGGATCAAGGCGACCATCTTCTGCCCCGACGACTATCTCGGCGCCATCATCAAGCTGTGCCAGGACCGCCGCGGCGAACAGGTCGACCTGTCCTATGTCGGCCCGCGCGCCATGGTCGTCTACAAACTGCCGCTCAACGAAGTCGTCTTCGACTTCTACGACCGCCTGAAATCGGTCTCGAAGGGCTATGCCAGCTTCGACTACAGTATCGACAACTACCGCGAAGGCGACCTGGTCAAGATGTCGATCCTGGTCAATGCCGAGCCGGTTGACGCCCTGTCGATGCTGGTCCACCG
The DNA here is from genome assembly GCF_056404555.1 of Asticcacaulis sp. P2_C5. Lineage (NCBI taxonomy): Bacteria > Pseudomonadati > Pseudomonadota > Alphaproteobacteria > Caulobacterales > Caulobacteraceae > Asticcacaulis > Asticcacaulis sp. P2_C5. The sequence goes on along the minus strand of NZ_JBFUDU010000008.1, from coordinate 297,346 downwards.
CGACCGGGCCGAGATGCGCGGCCGCGGCATGTGCGAGAAGATGAAGGACCTGATCCCGCAGCACCTGTTCGTCATTCCTATCCAGGCGGCGATCGGCGGCAAGATCATCGCCCGCGAAACCGTCCGCGCACTGCGTAAGGACGTGACGGCCAAGTGTTATGGCGGCGACGCCACGCGCAAGAAGAAACTTCTGGAAAAGCAGAAGGAAGGCAAGAAGAAGATGCGGCAGTTCGGCAAGGTCGAAATTCCGCAAGAGGCGTTTATCGCTGCCCTCAAAATGGACAACGATTAAAAGTCATTCTGGCGGTCTGCAAACGCGTCATCCCACTGCGATACGGTGCTCACGTACTTGAGTACGCTCCGCTCCGTGTCTCGCGGGCTAACGGTTTTCGCCACGCCATAATGACTTTTACGACAGCGCCATCGCGCTACTGTAAAATCGCTTTCAATTTTGAACGATGTTCAGTAGCATAATCCCTGCGGAGCTCGGATTCGACGCAGGGATAGTCACATGGCGTTGCGCGACTGCGATCTGGTTCTAAAAGGTGGCGTGGCCTCAGGCCTGGTTTACGGTTCCCTCATCGGAGGCCTGTCGCAGAGCTGGCGCTTTCGCGGTCTCGCCGGCGCCTCGGCAGGTGCGATCGCGGCGGCGCTGGCAGCGGCGGGGGAGTATGCCCGTCAGTCGGGAGATCCTCACGGCTTCGACCGCCTGAAAACGCGCTGTGAAGCCCTGCCACATCTGTTGCCATCGCTTTTCCAGCTAGCCAAACCGTTTCGCGCCCTGATGAAGGCAGTCATCTTCCTCGCGCCCGGCTCGTTCAAACCGCGGTGGGGACGCGCCCTGGCCAGCCTGTATGCCTCCATCCTGACTGGCCTTATCTGCGGCGCCGGTACGCTGGCTCTGTTTGATGCCGCCTTCGGCCTGACTGTGGGCGATCCCAGGGCTTGGCCGGGAATAGCCGTGGCGGCATTGTTCGGTGCCCTGTTGGGTCTTTGCGCCTATGTGATACATCGGGTCCGGTTGGCCGCCAGCGACTACCATTTCGGCATATGCAGCGGCCTGGGCGAACATGCCGGCCAACCCGCGATCACCGACTGGCTGGATCAATCCCTGTCCGATGTCGCGGGTTGCGACCGTGACCGAGTACTGACCTTCGGCGACCTGCGCCGGACAGGCATCGATCTGCGGGTGGTGACCACCAACATCACGGCGGGTCGCATCCACATGCTGCCGGAGATGGACGACGACATCTGCTTCGACCCCGGAGTCTGGGCCGCCCTGTTCCCGCTTTCCGTGATGCTGCATCTGAAAGCGACACAGTCCGACCCCGCCGCGTCCCTGTGGCGGATGCCCGCCACCGACGACCTGCCGGTCCTCGTGGCTGTCCGCATGAGTCTGGGCTGTCCCGGCCTGCTGGCCCAGGTACCGATCGAAGCCGGAAGGACACGCCACTATCTCAGCGACGGCGGGCTGGCGCTCAACTTTCCGCACACAGTGTTCGACCGGGCGGACAAGGCGCACCCAACCTTTGGCGTCGATCTTGAAAGCCTGAGCGCCAGCGACGACCTGGATCGCCGCGTATGGACCCTGGCGGATGAAGTCGACAAACCGCGCGCACCCGACGCCATTGGTGGGCCGTTTGTTTTTCTGTGGGCCATGGTCTGCGCCATGCGCGAGGCCCACACGCGAACCCTCATAAGCGATCCTGCCTGCGCGGCACGCATCTACCGTATCGGCCTGACGCGCGCTCAGGGCGGAATGAACCTCGACATGCCGCCGGCTCAGGTGCGCGACCTGATGGCCTATGGCGAAACGGCGGCCAGGATCATCACCCGGGACTGGAGTCAGACATGAAAGCAGGTTTCAAGATCGCCAATGTGCTGACCGGGGCGCGGTTGTGCCTGATGGTTCCGTTGTTTGCGCTCCTCACCCAGGGACCGGGCTACGCGGCCCTGGCTGTCTTCCTGCTGGCCGGGCTAACCGACATCCTCGACGGCTACCTGGCGCGCAAACTCAATCAGGCTTCGCCATTCGGAGCGTTTTTCGATCTCCTGGCCGATCGCATGCTGACCCTGACCCTGTTCGCCGGCCTGCTGTCGTTCGGCGCCCCGTCGCTTGGCTTGATCGTCGTCGCGGTCGTGCTGATCGGACGCGACCTGCTGGTGGCCGGCCTGAACGAAGCCCTGCCCGGCCAGCTGAATATCCGCGTCACGCCGCTTGAGCGGATCAAGATCGCCTGTCAATTCCTGGGCTTCGCGCTTCTGATCACGCCGGCCATGGCCGAGCCGGTGCTTTGGGCACAGGTCGGTCTGGGCGCCCTGTATGTGGGCGCCGCCCTGTCCGTCATGACAATGATCGATTACAGTCGCCGTGCCGCCAAAGTGTTCATGAGGCAGGACGCTTCAGCCGAAAACTGACTCTCGCTGCGATACGGTGCATACAAGCAACCGCCTCACGCCGTATTTTACCTCGGACTGCCGGCCTGCGTAACGCGCTGATAATGCCGCCGCGCCTTGGCCTTGTTGCCACAGTCGCGCATGCTGCACCACAGGCGATGACCGGAGCGCGCCCGGTCGAGGAAAACCCACCCACAACCATGCCCCTTGCATTGCCGGATCTTGCCGGCCGTCTCCGAACTGAGCAAATCGACGGCCTGCGACAGGATGGTGGACAGAACAATCTCCGACGCACGGGTTCCATCGCGCCATGCCCAGCGCAGGCCGGCGCCATGGGCGCTGAGCTGACGTTTGGCGCCGATATCTTTCAGCATACGGTTGAGCACATCGACGGGCCCGGCCTCCGGCGGAGTCTGGGCGGCGATCGCGGCGAACAGCGCATACAGGGTTTCGCGCGCCCGGCGTACCTCATCCAGTTCGGACGCACCAATGAGCGCCTTTAAGGGCTCCGGGTCCAGACCCGCCGCCACGATCCAGTCGGCGAAATTTCCCGGCGTGGCCAGGTCATCACGCCACAGCTTGGCATCCAGACGGTTGCCGACCGTATTGACGAAATCGAGCGCCACATGCCCCCCAACCAGGTCGAAGTGGGATTTGGGGGCTTGCACAACGTCGGGCTTTTTCATATTATAACCCTATAATCTAATTTAAAGGGTTATATAATGCGTGCTCGTCTTCTGTCAATTCTGCTGGCCCTGGGACTTGTCCTGGCAGGCGCTGTTCATGCCTCCGCCCAGCGTCTCGACGGGCCATGGGCCTTCCGCACCGGCGACGATGTCGCCTGGAAGGCGCCCGACCTTGACGACAGTGGCTGGGAGACGATCAGCCTGGCCGCGGCGCCCGACGCTCACGACTCCGATGTCGGGCTCAAAGGCTATGTTGCGGGTTGGCGAGCGCGCGGTCACGACGGCTATTCCGGTTATGCCTGGTATCGCATGCATGTTCGTCTGCCGGCGGGCGACCGGCCGGCTTTACTGGCCTCGGCCTATGTCGAAGACGTCTATCAGGTCTATTGGAACGGCACCTATATCGGCGGGTCGGGCGACTTCCGTCACGCTGTGCCCGTCGTCTACAGCACGCGACCGACCCTGCTGCCCCTGCCGCCCGGAAGTACCGAGGGCGTCGTCGCCATTCGCGTCTGGATGGCGCCCGGTGATAGCCGCGAAGCCGACGCCGGCGGAATCCACATCGCGCCGGCTGTCGGCGATATGGCCACCTTGATGCCGCTGTATCGCGAACAATGGCGGCAGACCTTCGTCGGTTATGTCGTCGATGCCGTCGAGCCTCTACTCTTCTGCCTGCTGGCCGGCCTTGTGTGGTGGCGCCAGCCCGCTGCCGTGGCGGCGCGATTCACCGTGGCCCTGGTCCTGACCGCCGCCCTGCGCGTCAATCAGGCGACCTATGCCTGGGGCGCCTTCGAAAGCCTGCCGATCTACATGTTGGCGCGCCAGGTGCTCATCCCACTGGGCGTGGTGGCCTGGGCCCTGGCGTGGCAGGCATGGCTTGGCCTCGACAAGCCGGTATGGCGGGCATGGGCGGGCTATGCCGCGGCGGCGATAGCCACGGTCGTTATGCTGCCGGGCGGCGAACTATCGGCGGCGGCACGCATCGCCATGGCTGTGGTCTTCGCGGCCATGACGGTTGATGCCATGGCGGGACGCAATACGCGTCCGCGCCTGACGGCCCTGGCCATCGTCCTTCTGTCGGTCGGCCTGTTCGCCGGGGAGTTGTCGAGCCTGAACGTTCCGGGCATATGGTTCCCCTTCGGCGTCGGGGTCTCACGGACGCAATTCGCTTATGCCGGGCTGATCGCCGTCCTGGCGGTCCTGTTCGTAAGGCCCGCCTACAGAACCATCGCGATATCGCACTGATAGACGTAGAAATCGCCCTGGGTCGAGTGGAACATCAGGTCGACAAAATTGGCCGCCTTGGGCTTGCTCAGCACGAAGCTGACATGCTCGACACCATTGATCAGCTTTGGCGCCTGGGACAGATCGGCGGACTTGTCCGGGCTGGTGGAATTCCGGGTAAACGAGATGACCAGGGTGCCGGGCTTTTCGGCTGCGACGACACAATCGACAAAATAGGTGCGCGCCGCCGTATCGACCTTGCTGATCGACAGGTGCAGGTAGCCGTCCGGCTCAAACCGGGCATGGGGCTTTTGCTTGTCCTGACTGAAGGCGACGACCCAGGGACTCAGCGCCGCCATGGTGTAGACCGGGGTTTCCATCATGTGATACCAGGTCAGGCTGGCCACAGGCGTGGTCTGGACCGGCTTCTTGATCAGTTCCGAGGCGATCTGGCCACGCGCCGCGGCACTCAGACTGCCCGACGACCTGGCCGCGGAATTATCGGCCATCGCGGCCGGTGCGGCAAAAAGTATGGCGGCAAGGCAAGCAACTGGACCAACAATTGGGTAAGCGATCTTCATGACGTAACCCCCGGCTTTGCGGATAAGGAACAGCGTTATGCCGCCCTTAGCCACTATAGCCGGGTTATGCCAAATAGATAGCGATTAGCGCCGGCCGCGATAGTCCGCTGCCTGTTCGGGGGTCAAAGACTCGACCGAACTGATCAGGCACGCTGTGGGCATGGTAGTGATCGATCCGGTTACATCGACATCCATGGTCGAACATATCCGCGATGTGCCGCCTGAAAATTTCAAGCCGACAGCTTCGTAATTGTCGATCAGGCAGCGCGACGCCATGTGCAGCAGCATGGCATGCCCACGCCGGTCGTCAATATAAAGCGTGCTATCGTCGACCACCTTGGTTGTATCGAACGGTCGCGAAACGCACTGGTCCGACGCAACGGAGCGGCCGCGATCATCACCCGCCATCGAAGCGCCGGCCATCACCGTCACAAATGCCGACGCGGCCAGACCGCCCAGTATTAAACTACGTACCATCATTGCAACCTCCACCCATCGCTCACCACGCGTCTACCGGCCGCGATATTCCTTCGCCTGATCACGGTCCAGCAATTCCACCCTGGCCACCATGCAACGCATCGGCACTGCGTCCATCACCGAACCGGTAATCTGGACGTCGTTCGGGTGGCAGATATCAGACACGCCGAAATATTCGAAGCCCACCGCCTCACCACGTTCCAGGCAGCTATTGCTCATGGTCAGAACAGCGGCATTGCCCATCCTGTCCTCGACATACAGCGTCTTGCGGTCGATCACCCGGCTGGTCTCCAGCGGCGCGGAAACGCACCGGGCAGCCCTAGGCGCCGTTGTCCGCGTGTCATCGCGCCCTTCGCCCGCCATACTGTGACTGGCGGCAAAGGCAAACACCGTACCCACGGCCGCCACGCCCATCATCATCGGCACAACCCAGCCCACATTGCGCAATTTCATCACCCTTACCCCTTGTCCAAAGCTTCGGCTTCGGCGCGACTGATCGATTCCACACCATTGATAATGCACCGCATGGTGCCCAGGCCCGGGTTTTCCAGACGCAGCAGAGTCGCGTCATGCGCCTTGCAGATGCTGCTCGAGCCGTGGAATTCGAAACCAAACCTTGTAAAATCATTCATTCCGCGACAAGGACCGCCGACATCCAGCTTGTAAGGATTGCCAAAGTCGTCATAGACCAAGAGTGTGTGATCATCGACGACCTGGAAGCGGCCCACGCGGTCACCCTCCAGGCAACGCGGCGCGGCGCGCTCGGTGCGGCCCGAATCGCGAGCCGCATCACGGCTGTCATTCTCGCGCGCCTGCGTGGCCGAAAAGGCCGTAACCGCAACGATACCCGCGGTCAGTCCCGCGATGGCGAATCCAGCCAGGCTCTTGTAGCGTCTCATCTGTTTCGCTCCGTATTAGGGTTATTGGCTGCCACGTGTGTCGCTGGTCCGGTCATCGCGATCGCGGTTGTCATTGTCCCGGCCAGAACCCCGCTCGGGACGGACATAGGGTTTGGCTTCGTCGCCGGTCAGATGGCGCATGGCCGTGATAGGGCAGGATTTCAGCTCGCCCATATCGTCCCAGACGACATCGGCATCGAACGGCCCGCAGACCTGACTGGCGCCACGGCGCTGGCGGAAACCGAGACGGAAGCTGGTGTCGAGTCCGATACACACGCCGCCCAGGGTCAGTTCGTAAGCCTGATTGCGCTCGGAAACGATAATGACCTTGTGATCGCTGTCGGTCTGGAAGTTGCGCACCCAGGCCGGATCGAAGCACTGCTGGCGATCGTGCTCGCCGCTTGCGGCAAAAGAGGGGGCGACACTAACGCCGGCCAGAACGGCAAAAGCCAGCGCGACGGCGGTACCTGCGGCAATGATAGCTGAACGTTTCATGACTATGGCCCTTTTAAAGGCAGGCTACGCCTCGCTGCCTGAACGGAAGATGAATGTACCTGTTATACGCAGGTTAATTCGCCGCCAGCCGGTAAGGACGCAATAATCTTTTCGAGTCGGCCGCCAAAGGCGCGCCCGCACCGGCAATATCGGCCAGCAGGGCCTTGGCCAGCAAAGGCGCCAGGCAAAATCCGCGCGCCCCCAGACCGGTCATGACGTACACGCCCGACCCGACCTCGCCCACAGCCGGCAGATAATCCCGGGTCGTCACCCGGATCGACGCCCGCGATGTCACGGCTTTTTCGTCCACGCCAGCCCGAATATCCGGCAAGCCCTCGGCCAGGCTGGCCAGGTTGCGCGCCAGCGATTCAGGGCGCACATCGCTGCCCCGGTCGTCGCGGTCGTGAGTCGATCCGAACAACAGACCGTCGGGCAGCGGAATGGCGTAACCGCCCCACGCTACAGCTTCGTTCAGGGCTGCCTGACCAGTCACAACCTCAAGCTGTCCACGTACCGCCCGCAGGTCGAGGTGACCTGCGGCCCCCAGGTCGAATATCCCGCCTCCGCAGGCCAGCACGATCACGTCATAACCCGTGTACAGACCTGTCTGCGTTGTGACGGCGCCCATCGACACCGCCGTCACCGTCTCAGGCACGATGGTAATCCCGTCAAGGAGCGCCGGAAGCACAATTTTCGGAGAGAGATACAATCCGGACCCCAGCCTCAGCCCGTCCTGATCCAGCGTAAGATCACCCGCTTCAAAACCCCTTTGCCCCGCAATCTTGCCAAACCGGACCTCATCGCGTTGCGTCATCGCACGATGCAGGACGCCGCGGCCCAATATCGCCTCCGGACACAAACGGTTGTAAAAATCTTTTGCATAATCAAAAGCATCAGCAAAGAGCGCCGATATGGCATTGTCGCCTGCATCCAGCCTGGGTGTCACCAGGGCCGCGTCGTTGCCCGAGGCGCCACTGCCCGGCGCCGGGTCGAAGACTTCGACGTCCAGGCCAAGTGCCCTGGCCTGCCAAGCCACAGCCGCACCGGCAATCCCCGCCCCGATAACCGCAAGCCTCCGCGGTCTTGGGGTTTTTTCCGGCCCCTCGCCAGCCAAAACGCCTTCCAGCCGCTGGCGCTTTCGCCCGAAGCCCGGGCATTTTTCGACCGTAAATCCGGCCGATTGCAACCCCCGCCGTACAAACCCGGCCACCGTAAAGGTGCCCAATCGTGCCCCCGGCCGGCAGTGATCGGCGACCTGTTGCAGCACGTCCTGCGCCCACATGTCGGGATTCAGCGCCGGCGAAAATCCGTCCAAAAAGACGGCGTCCGCCTGACCTTCCCAGGCTGCCAAAGCGTTACGAACCTCCATCAGCGCAACGGTTACACTGACCTTCCACTGCGGAAAGTCCATATGATGGAACCCGCGCCGCGCCGCAGGCCATTGCGCGGCCAAGCCCTGTGCAAATTGCGCAAGTTCCGACCAGTTTGCGAGAGCCTGAACGGCCTGATCACGCGTCATCACGAAAGCTTCAACAGTAAATATATGCAGGTGTCCGGGGCATCCCGACTGGGTCCACAGTTGCATGACGGCGGCAATATTCAGCCCCGTCCCGAAGCCCAGCTCCAGTATCGTGAAATCGTCGTGCCCTGACCAGGCTTGCGGCAGATGACAGCCCTGCAGGAAGACGGCACGCGATTCGGCCAGCCCATCCTGCGGTGAATAATAGATATCGCCAAAGCGCGCCGATCGCGGCGTCCCGTCTTCCGCGAAGTAAAGTTCCGGATCTCCGGACAAGGCTTAGTGATGTTCGGCTGGCGGCGCGTCAGCCTGGGCAGGCGCCACTGCAGACGACGTTGCGGACGCCGATGCCGACGGTGACGCCGAACCGGCCACCACGGCCTGGGGCTCGGCGGCAGCGGCGGCTTCCAGCGCGGCCGCGGCGTCGGCGGCTGTTGTATCGGCAGGCCCAGGAACCTCAGTTTCGTCGGATGCCGACGCCTCGCCTGCCTCGGGTTTAGGGCCGCAGGCGGAGATACTTAAGGTGGCCAGGATGGTAAGGGCGATCAGGAGTTTGCGCATGATCAGCCTTCTACATCACACGGCGGTGCCGGCCAATAAAAAAGGGCCGCACCCTAAGGTGCGACCCTTTAATTTCATCGCCACCGGGCAAGCCCGATGGACTAATGAGATCAGGACGAAGCGGCGTCGGAAGCGACGACTTCAGCCGAAGTTTCAGCCATAGCTTCCGGGGAAGCTTCAGCCGAAGCGGCGGCGTCGCCTTCCGGAGCCTTCGGCTGGCAAGCAGCGACGGACAGCGAAGCAGCGGCGATAGCGGCGATCAGGGCGACGCGGACGATTTTGGAGGTCATGGATCAGATCCTTGTTTCTAACGTTAGGAGCGTCAGGAACTGAAGCCTACGCCCACGGATCGAGTCATATCGAAAACCTATGAGTCTCGCAAGTGCTATTTCACAAAACTGTGATCGGTTTTGTGATTATGGCAGCATTTTTCAACAGATAGGATGAATATGACCGCATCCAGGGCGGCTTTGTGCGCCTCGCCGGGCGTCCGACCGCAGGATTTATACTCTCGAAGAGGTTGAGTCGCCTACGCCGCTTCGGCCGGGATGTTGTTCAGGGCCTCTTCCATCTCGAGGAAGGAGGGTTGTGATTCGGACGGGATCGAGCCGCGGCCGATTTCGACCGAGATCTGCGCCGCATTGCCGTGCAGGTGGGCGACCAGGACCGACTGGATAATCTTGTAAAAGGCGCCCTCTTCGTCGACGATCGAACCCAGCCGCGACGCAAACGGTCCGACCAGGCCGTAGGCCAGGAAAACGCCCAGGAAGGTACCGACCAGAGCACCGCCGATCATGGCGCCCAGGATTTCCGGCGGTTCGGTGATCGAGCCCATGGTCTTGATAACGCCCAGAACGGCAGCGACGATACCCAGGGCGGGAAGTGCGTCAGCCATGTTCTGCAGGGCGTGGGCCGGATGCTGGGCTTCGTGATGGTGCTTTTCGAGCTGCTTTTCCATCGCGTCTTCGACCTGGTGCGGATCTTCCAGGTTCATGGTCATCATACGCAGCGTGTCGCAGATGAAGTCGACGGCGAAGTGATCCTTGATGATCTTGGGGAAGCGCTTGAAAATGCTCGAATCGTGCGGCTTTTCGATATGGCTTTCCAGGGCGATGACGCCTTTGGATTTCATGGTCTTGGTCAACAGAAACAGCAGCGATAGCAGATCGCGGTAATCGGATGCCTTCCATTTGGCGCCGCCGAACACCTTGCCCAGCCCGCCGCCCATGCCTTTGATGGTTGTGAAGCTGTTGCCGATCAGAGTCGCGGCTATGGCCGCGCCACCAATGGCCATCAGTTCATGCGGCGCCGCCTCGACGATCGGAGCGATATTGCCGCCCGACATCAAATAGCTGCCGAACACCATGCCGAACAGAACGACGATACCGATAATCTGAAACATAGGACCCGCAGCCTGGAAATAAACTCCCGGCACTATGCCCGTTAATCATTAAGGCCGGGTTTCCCCCTATGACGATTTTCGCGAGCTACGCCGGTGGCGACGCCGGCGTCCCGCCCCGCATGACGACAAATCTGTTGGCGAGATCGAAGCTGAGGTATCCGTCGGCCACCATGCCATTGGCCTTTTGCCAGTCGCGAATCGCCTGGCGCGTACCAAACCCGATCACCCCGTCGATGGCGCCCGGATCGAAGCCGGCCGCTTTCAGGGCTTCCTGCGACTTCTTCCTTTGGTCGAGGCTCAAAGGCTTCTCATCCGGCCACGGCGTCCTGACACCCGGCCGGCCGGCAATGGCATCGGCAATCAGGCCGACGGCCAGGGCATAGGCGGTCGAATTGTTATATTTGCGAATGACGTAGTGGTTCGGCAGCGCGAGAAACGCCGGACCATGCGCGCCGGACGGCAGGATCAGAGTCGCCGTCTCAGCGGTTTCCGAAGGCCGCCAATAGCCGTTATCGGCGCGTTTTACGCCGAGAGCCGACCATTCGTCCGGGGTTTTCTTGGCCGTCTCCGACAGATAATAGTCGAAACCCGCCGGCAGGATGACCTCAACCGCCCATTCCTCGTCGGGCTTCCATCCGGCGCGCGACAGCAGGTTGGCCGACGACGCCAGGGCATCCGAATCCGAATTCCAGATATCGACCTTGCCGTCATGATCGCCATCGACGCCCAGGGTCAGGTAATTATCCGGCAGGAACTGGGTCTGGCCCATGGCGCCGGCCCACGATCCCTTCAGGGTCTCACGGCCGATCTTGTGGTCGCGCAGGATGGTCAGGCAGGCGATCAGTTCATCCTCGGCCCACACGCGGCGGCGGCCATTGTAGGCCAGGGTCGCCAGGGCGGAAATCACGTCGATATTGCCCTGAACCCGGCCGAGATCGCTTTCCATCGTCCATATGCCACCCAGCAGTTCACTGGGGACGCCATAGGTCTTTTGAATTTCAACCACATTGCCATTGGCGTCCAGCCGTCCCCGCGCCGCCTGGGCGCGCGTCACACTGACCGACTGGCGGACATAGCTGCTGATCGGCTTGGAAAATTCCGGCTGCTGCGAGTCCGATGCGGTGACGTTCGCCAGGGGCTGAACACCGTCCAGTACCTGGGTGACATAGACGGGATCGAAGCCGCGCGACGCCGCCTTGGCGACGAAATTCTGCTTCCACTGATCGAAATTATCATAGGTGATCGCCGGCACGGGTGCCGGAGCCGGTGCGGGCGCCGGCGTTGCAGCTTCCGACGACGACACCGAACTGCTGCTTTCGTTGGTTCCACCCGTGGCGACCGGCGGCGCCACCGGCGCAGGCGGCAGCACGGCAGGCGGCTGCGTGCCGGAGGTGGCGCACGCGCTGAGCAGGGCGAACAGGCTGAGATAGCGGAAGCGCATGGTAACTCCAAAAGTGCCGGGTTTGATCTTACCCCGATTGCGAATTGGTTTCCAAGTCCTATCCTTCTATATCAAGTGCCTAAAGACGACACAGTCCATACAAAATAGCGCGGGATATGACTTTGGGCCGCAAATTCACCAAAAACCGTCCCATTGTGCGTTGACTTTTTTAAGGCGGTCCCCTAGAAGCCAGCCCTCCCGGCACGTACAACCGTTGGCGCATCTACCGATTGCCGCCTTCGTCGTGTCGTCAAAAGCCATTTTTTACTCGGGTAAGAACATGAAAGTCCGCAGCTCGCTGAAGTCGCTAAAGGGTCGCCACCGCGACTGCAAGATCGTTCGCCGCAAGGGCGTCGTCTATGTCATCAACAAGACCGACCCGCGCTTCAAGGCGAAGCAGGGCTGATCTTTTGCCTGACGGCTATCTTTAAGAACGCTTGAAGCGGCTGCGTTTCAAGCGTTTTTTCGTGCCTGCTGCACCGGGGAATCTACCATGATCAGGGCTGTTCTGTTCGACGTCGGCAATGTCATCATAGGCTGGCATCCCTCCAACCTGTTTGACCGGCTGATCCCCGACCCGGTTCGCCGCGCCTATGTCATGGAGACCGTCGTCCCGCTGACATGGCATGTCCATCACGATGCGGGTGTCACCTTCGCTGACAATCGGCGGGACCGCCTGCTGGCCTATCCGGACTATACCGCCGAGATCATGGCCTATGACGAACGCTTCGAAGACATGCTGGGGAATTTGATCCCGCAGACCATAGCCAATATCGAAGACCTGCATGCCAGGGGCGTAGCACTCTATGCCCTGACCAATATGCCTGCCGAAAAAGCTGCCATGGTCTTTGCCAAGAGTCCGGTGTTTAGGTATTTTCGGGACATCATCGTTTCCGGCGTTGAAAAGGTCGTCAAACCCGATCCGGCGATCTATGACATCACCCTGAAGCGCCTGGGCATGCCTGCGGAAGAGATTCTCTTCATCGACGACAGCGCCGCCAATATTGCCGCAGCCAGCGCAAAAGGCTTTGCGACTCACCAGTTTTCCGACCCCGACGCCCTGCGCCCGGCTCTTGTCGCAGCGGGCCTTTTATAACCATCCACAGGTCATCGGGACTTATCCTCAGCCCGTGCGTTGAGGTCTCGAATCACCTTGGCTATGGTTAAACCTGACAGTTTTTCCGAGGATACCGACATGGCCGACGACGCCTCCGCTTCCATCACGTCCGACGACGTTATCACGGGCGCGGCCCAGACCCGCCTGCGCACCATCATCGAGCGCATCGAACGTCTGGAAGAAGACAAGGCGGTCATCGCCAACGACATCAAGGAAGTCTATGCCGAGGCCAAGGGCGAAGGCTTCGACGTCAAGATCCTGCGCAAGGTCGTGTCGATCCGCAAGAAGGACAAGGTCAAGCGCGACGAAGAAGAAGCCCTGCTCGACCTGTACATGTCCGCCATCGGCATGGTCTGACTTGACGTCGGCCATGGCGCTGCTCACACTCGGCAGCGATGGCCTTCGGTACAAAACCTTCGCAAACCCCAAAGCGCCCAATGTCGCGAAAAGCGCCTCTGCAAGCCAGGGGCGCCCTTAAGCCTGCGCAAGGCCCAGGCTCTAAAGCTCTCGCGTTCGCCAAACCGCCCTCCCCCGCCGACCAGCGTAAAGCCCAGCAGAAGGCCTTGCAAAAGGCCACTCTGCGCGCCCTCGAAAAAGCGCGCAGTGAAGCTGCGACCGCCGGGGTCGAACTATCTGAATGGGAAAGCGAGTTCATCGACAGCGTCTCTCAACGCGTCAAGACCTATGGCCGCGCCTTTGCCGATCCGGACAAGGGAGCGATGAACGGTACGCTTTCCCTGCGCCAGGGTGTAAAGCTGAAGGAAATTCGCAAAAAAGCGCGCAAACCGAAGGCGCCTGACTCCGAGGATTAGATGGTCCTATTCAGCTACAAGAATCGCCTCGACCTGACACCGGACGGTTTCTCGCAACATATCGGTATTTTCCACAAGCCGAAGATATTATGGCGCGACATTCAGCGCGCGGTCGGCATTAAAAGCGACCTCGTTACCTATATGGACAATCTGATTGTGCTCGAAACACGTCAGCGCAAGATGTCCATCAGCGAAGCCGACGGCAATTTCAAGTCCTTTGAGGCCATTATGCTCGACCGACTAACGGGATTTCCGTCCGACTGGTATGCGCAAATAGAACGCCAAGCCGTCAACAATCCAGTCATTTTATGGAGGCGTTCGTGATCCTTCGCCGGGCCCTCCTCGCCACGTTTACATCTGTTCTAACGCCAGTCTCCGTCTTCGCCACGACGAAGAAAGCCAAGGAAGTCCTGGCATTTTACTATGGATGGTACGCCACAAAGGCTGTGTCCGGCGCTGAAGCGCACTGGCACAATCCCGGCGGGTTGCACACACCGCAGGACATCACCTATGACAGCTCCGATCCCTCGGTCATCGCCCGTCACGTTACCCAGGCCAAGGCCAGCGGCATCACCGGACTGATCGTGTCGTGGTGGGGCAAGGACGATCCGACCGATCGTCAATTCGCCCCGCTCTTGCCGGTCGCGGCGAAGGCGGGTCTGAAACTGACCGTTTACATTGAAAATGCCGCGACACCTGAAATACTGGCCGAACAGGTCCTGTACCTGCATGCGACCTATGCCGGCAGCCCGGCCTGGCTCAGGCTCGGCACGCGACCTGTCATCTTCCTCTATGACCGCGTCCTGCAAACCCTGGGGCTCGACGGCTGGAAACAGGCACGCGCCCTGGTCGAAAAGGCCGCCCCCAACGCCCTCGCCTTTATCGCAACGGGCAATGGCCGCACGCAAATCGACGAACGCGCCCCGTATGTCGACGGTGTCCATATCTACGACATGGCCTATTACCTGGCGCAAAAACATGACATTTCGTGGCTGTGGCGGCGCCAGTTCTACGCCAGCTGGCTCAAGAAACAGCAGGGTCTGCGCGTCACGACCGCGACCATAATGCCAGGTTATGACGATCGTCAGGTGCCAGGGCGGCCTGCCCCGCGTCCCGTGGTCGATCGCGATGGCGGCCGACTGTTTCGCAATCTGTGGCAGGCCGCCATTGCCGCTGCTCCCGACTGGATCCTGATCGTCTCGTTCAATGAATGGCACGAAGGCTCCGAGATCGAGCCGTCACGCGAAAACGGCGACCGTGAACTGGCCACCTGCCGCGAAATGAGCGCGCGATTTTTGCGCCCCAATGACTGATGACAGCGCTAACATTACGCTATATAACGGCTGCACATAACAACAAAAGCAGGTTGGGAAGATGACGGATACGGCAGGCAAAAGCGGCAAGCCCCCGCGCTCAAAGAGCGGAGCGTTAGCGCAACCTACATGGCTGGAACAGATCAGCTACGCGTCGGGCGATTTCGGGTTCAATTTGTACTGGACCACCATTTCGGCCTTCCTGCTAATCTTCTACACCGACAGTTTCGGTCTGGCGCCCAAGGCGGTCGGCACCATGCTGCTGGTCACTAAGATCGTCGATGCCGTTGCCGACCCGATCATCGGCGGCATGGCCGACCGCACCCACAGCCGTTGGGGCCGCTTTCGTCCATGGTTGATCTATGGCGCCGTGCCGCTGGCCGCGTCGGGCGTCATCACCTTCACCACACCTGACCTGGTTGGCTCGGCGAAGCTGATCTACGCCTATGCCACTTTCACCTTCATGATGATCTGCTATTCGGCCGCCAACATTCCCTACGGCGCCCTTTCCGGCGTCCTGACCAACGAACCGCAAGCCCGGACACGCATTAACAGCTTCCGCTTCGTCGGCGGTTTCCTGGGCGGGATATTCACCACCTATCTAACGCCTTACCTGGTCAAGTATCTCAGCACGACGGTCGGCCATGGCAATGAGGTCGTCGGCTGGCAACTGACCATGGTGCTTTATGGCTTGATCGCCTGCGCCCTGTTCGCCGGCCTGTTTCTCAGCGCTCGTGAACGCGTTGTGCCCATGGCCGACAAGGCCTCAAGCCCGTGGCGCGATATCGCCGATTTGATCCGCAACCGGCCGTGGGTCGTCATGTTCGGCCTGTCCCTGACCGTCATGGTGACGATTAGCACGCGCCTGGGCGCCGCCGCCTATTACCTGAAATACGTCATGAACCGGCCCGGCGACAAACCTTTCTTCATCCCTGTCTATCTCGTCGCCCTGGCCATCGGCGCCCTGATCACACCGCTGCTGACGCGCTTCTTCGACAAACGCAACCTGATGATTACCCTGATGGCTATGGTCGGAGTGTTGTGCATCGCCTTCTATTTCGTCCCGCCGGACCAGACGGTATTGATCTACGCCCTGCATATCGCCATTGGGCTCTGTCTTGGTCCCAAATCGCCCTTGACCTTTGCCATGTATGCCGACAGCGCCGACTATAACGAACACCGCACCGGCCGCCGCGCTACCGGAATGACCTTCGCCGCCGCCTCTTTTTCACAAAAGCTGGGCGGCGCCCTGGCCTCCGCCGTGATCGGCTGGGTCCTGGCCTCGCTCGGCTATGTCGCCAACCAGGCCCAGTCCAGCGCCTCGCAGGACGGCATCATCATGCTGATGAGCCTGGTGCCCGGCGGCATTGCCCTATGCGCCGCGGCCCTGATGTTCCTCTACCCCCTCACCGATACACGCCTGAAAGTTATCCAGGCCGAACTCGACGCCCGAAAGACCGCGCAAAATTGAAATATGGAACCGCGAATGAACGCGAATGAACGCGAATGAACGCGAATGAAGCGAGCGCCTTAGGCGCTCAAAATTATCGGCCGATTATCTTACCACGATCCAGATTAAAGCACTGATATTCGCGTTTATTCGCGTTCATTCGCGGTTCCAAAAAATCCTCCCCCACGAACAAACAACCATTGCGAAGACCATGTCCCTGATCGATTTCGACGCGCAGTCCTGCCGTCTCAATACGCCTGTGCCCCTGCCCCTGGCCGCCGGTTACCTGTGGAACCGCCGCATGATGATCCACATGACGGCGCGCGGTTTCGCCACCGCCCAGTTCATGCAGCCCGAGCCCAGCAAATACGCCCGCGCCCAGATCCTGGAACAGAAACATTTCATGCTGCCGGAACAGGGTACCTATGCCCATCACCCGGGCCGTTTCTTTTACCTGAAAGACCGCGACACAGGCGCGCTGCGTTCGGCGCCGTATGAGCCCGTCCGTGCGCCGTGGGATGCCTTTACTTTCGCGGTCTCCCCCACGGCCATTGCCTGGACGTGCGAAACGGCCGGCCTGCGGCTCGAGCTCGAATTGGTCCTGCCGACCGACGACGCCTGCGAACTGTGGCGGCTGTCCCTGAGCAATACCGGCGACACGACACGCCGTATCAGCCTCTATCCGGCCTTTCCGCTGGGCCTGATGAGTTGGATGAACCAGTCGGCCCGCTATGACGAAACGCTCAATGCCATCGTCGCCAGCTCGGTCACGCCGTACCAAAAAATCAATGATTATTTCAAGAACAAGGATCTGAAAGACAAGGTCTTTTTGCTCAGCGAACAGACGCCGGTCGGTCATGAAACCCGCCAGCGCGCCTTCGAAGGCGAAGGCGGCCTGCACGCCCCGGACGGCGTCACGGCTGCCCGTCTGGCCGGCGGTACGGCCCTGTATGAGAATCCCATCGCTGCCTTGCAATTCGATCACGACCTGGCGCCCTTTGAAACCACAACCCACCGCTTTCTGTTCGGCCCGGCCTTCGACGATGCCGAGATCGCCCGCCTCAAATCAACCTACCTGTCGCAGGCCGCCTTCATTCAGGCCCGGGCCGACTCCGCAGCCTACATGGCGCGCGGCGCAGGGGCAATCAATGTTGATATTTCCGACACGCACCTGCGCGACTTCATCAATAGCTGGCTGCCGCGCCAGGTCTATTACCATGGTGACACCAACCGTCTCTCGACTGATCCGCAAACGCGCAACCTGTTGCAGGATGCGATGGGCAGTGTCTATGTCCGGCCGCAAACCACACGTGCCGCCGTGCTCATGGCTTTGGCACAACAGCACGACAATGGTTCCATGCCGGACGGCATCACCACCTATGACGGGGCCGAGTTGAAATATATCAACCAGGTCCCGCACACCGATCATTGCGTCTGGCTGCCCATGACGCTCGAAGCCTATCTCGACGAAACCGACGACTACGCCCTTTTGAACGAAATCGTCGTCAGCCGCGAGTCCGGCCAGGCGCTCAGTGTACGTGATCGCGTCTCGGCCGCCATGCAATGGTTGATGAAGACCGTCGACCATCGCGGGCTCAACTTCATCGACCAGGGCGACTGGAACGACCCGATGAACATGGTCGGCTGGAAGGGCAAGGGCGTGTCCGGATGGCTCACCATCGCCACCGCCTACGGGCTGATGCTGTGGTCGAAAATCCTGGGTAATGATGGGCGCGACGCGACCGAATTCAGCGCCGCCGCGGCCCAGTTCCGCGACGCCGCCAACACCCACCTGTGGGACGGCGACTGGTACGGACGGGGCATTACGGACGATAATGTCATCTTCGGCGTCAAGGCGGATGTGGAAGGCCGCATCTACCTCAATCCGCAAAGTTTCGCGCTTATGGGAAAGGTTGCGGACGAGGCAAAAAAAACCTTGATGATCAAGGCCATAGAAGAACAGCTTGAGACGCCCTTTGGCGTCGAAATGATCGCCCCGGCCTATACCCATATGCGCGAGGATGTCGGCCGGCTGACGCAGAAGTTCCCGGGCGTGGCCGAGAATGGTTCGGTCTATAACCACGCCGCCGTCTTCTATATCTACAGCCTTTATCAGGCCGCTGAACCCAACAAGGCGTTCGAGCTATTGCGCAGGATGCTGACCGGTCCGGATGAGGCCGACTATCTGCGCCGCGGCCAGATGCCGGTCTTTGTTCCCAACTATTATCGCGGCGCCCACCGTCAGTTTCCGCAAGCCTCCGGCCGCTCATCGCACCTGTTCAACACCGGCACGGCGTCATGGTATTATCGCAGCATCATCGAAGGCCTGTTCGGACTGAAGGGCAGCCGTGATGGTTTGACGATCTCGCCGCAACTTCCGTCATCGTGGGACGGCGCGTTCGTGCAACGCCGCTTCCGCGGAGCAGTTTTTGACGTCACGATCCGTCGTGGCGAGGTTGATTCCGTCACAATCAACTGCCCTGAAGCAACGGTTGACAGAAGTCTAATTCGCGATATTGCCGCTGGAAAAACCTACAAGGTCGAGGTGATAATTCCGTCCTGAGAGTCACAGGCGACACCCAAAAGCATTGGCAACCTGAAGATTGCCTTTTGTTTGTGGGCCTAAAGCAGACTAATATTGCACCGATAAACACCGGCTTGGAACGGCTTATCACCCTCCTCCCTATGCAACGCATGGGGAGGTGTCGGCGGAGCTGACGGAGGGGTATTTCCGCAGGCAGGCCTTCCTCTCGCGTTTCAGAACATGGTTGAAAATGCTTGGGCCTATCCCAAACTCCTGAAAAGCCGCTAGACCGATGAAATACCCCTCCGTCAGCTCCGCTGACACCTCCCCATTTTCGCTTCGCTCAACGGGGAGGAGGGAGACAACTGTCATGATATCACATGTGCAGCGAACGGGTTGGCGCGAGAACCCGATGAGAATTCCCTGTTTGTAGGCCAAATTGCGCCTATACCGCGCCGATAAATACCGGCTTGGGCACAGCGACGCGTTGCCAGGTCGGGGCCAGGGTTCCGTCGCCATTGATCGCAAACACGACCAGATCATTGCCGTTCTGATGCGCCACCACGACGCGCTTTTGCGCTTCGTACAGCGCGAAGAAGCGCGGCCAGTCGCCCAGGGTCGGCGAGATCTGGAGCAGTTTCAGACTGCCCTTTCCGTCGACCTCGAACACGGCAATGCTGTTATGGCCACGGTTCGACGCATAAACCCGTGTGCCTGCATCATTGATCGCAATATGGGCCGCCTGGCTGTGGGCGGTGAAATCTGCCGGTAGCAATGTGGCTGTTTCGATCTGCGAAAAGGTACCGTCAAGATTGATTTTCAGGCTGATCAGCCGATTGCTCAGTTCGGTGACCAGGAAGGCCACTGACCGGTTGGGATGGAAGACCATATGGCGCGGCCCGGCGCCGGCGGGCGCCTGGAAGGCGACAAACGCCTCGCCAACCGCGTGGATCTTGGCGTCATAGCTGTAGCCCAGCACTTGATCGGTCCCAAGATCGATGCTGTAGATTCGCTTCTGGTCGGGAGCGAACTGCACCCAATGGGCATGTGGCCCCTCCTGGCGGTCGGCATTGGGGCCTTTCCCCTTGTTTTGACGGATGACGGCCGGCTCCTGCGGATCTCCGGTCTTGGTACACAGGTCATAGACGACGACATTGCCGGTGCCGTAATTGGCCACGGCCAGGGCGTCCAGGCCGCGCGACACAGCGGCATAGCATGGCCATTGGCCGTGGCTGGCTACGTCGGCCGACCGGGTCCATGTGCCCTTGTCGGCCGTCCAGGACCCAACCCTGCCCTCGTCCTTTTCGTTCAATACATAGTGGCGCTTGAACCGCGGATTGTAAGCGCCAAACGAGGCGTTTTCGACGTCAGAGACAACATCGCCAAGAGTCCAGCGATCGCTCGCAGCGTCATAGTCCAGGGGATAGATCCCCTTGACCGTGTCGCTGTTATAGGTGCCGACGAATAGCTTCAGGTCGGCCGCAGCGGCCAGAGCGGGCGTGGCAGCAACAGCGGCGGCGCCTGCCATAAAGGCGCGACGATGGAAGGTGTTACGTTTCATGGCGGGCTCCCGGCTGGTTTTCTGGCTAAAGTCCTAGCCGCCGCAATGCCTTTCTGCCAGCATTTTCTTGAGGCAGCGCACCAGACGGCGTTTTACCGTGCGACCAACACGCGCCCAGAACACACACATAGGAATAGAACATATGTTAACTTGCTGATATACAGCCTTATTTTGCATTACCATACGTGCCAACGACGGCGTTATAACCCTTGCGACTTTACGGTTTTGTTACGCGTTCGCGCGATACTTGCAGTCAAAGCAAGGTAAGCCATATGTCTCCGCCCAAAGCGTCTTCCCCGCCCAACGCCCTTCACGCCTATAAACGGGTAGGCGCGCTGGAGACCATCAGCTACAGCCTGGGTGATGTCGGCTTCAACCTGTACTGGGCGCCGCTCACGGCGTTTCTGATGATCTACCTGACCGACGTCGTGGGCCTCAGCGCGACCGTGGTTGGTGGTCTTCTCGTCGCCATGCGCATTACCAGCGCCATTGGCGACCCAATATTTGCAGCCCTGGCCGATCGCACCCATACGATCTACGGCCGCTACCGCCCGTGGTTTCTATGGCTGGCCCTGCCACTTGCCGCGGCGGGCTTCATGGCCTTTTCGACGGCAGGCTTCCCGGAACATAGCCGCGTGATCGCCGTCTATATCAGCTTTTGCACGCTAAACCTGATCTACACCGCCATCATGGCGCCCTATAACGCCCTATCCGGCGCTCTGACGCCGGACGCCGGCCAGCGCGAATACCTGATGAGCATGCGTTTCGGCGCCGGCTTCCTGGCGACTGTCTTTTTCACCTGGCTGACACCGAAGCTGGTCAGCTTTACCGGCCCGGGTGAAGAGGCGTTGGGCTGGCAGTTCGCCATGACCCTGTTCGGCGTCGTCGCCGCGGGTATTTTCATCAACCTTTTTCTCAATACGGACGAACGCTTTGCCCCCCGGACTCCGCCGCGCCCCAACCCGTTGCGCGACGTCGCCGACCTGTTCGGCAACCGGCCATGGGTGGCACTGTTCTGCCTGGCCTTTGTCGTAATGATTGCCTTCGCCCTGCACACCGGCATGGCCCCCTACTACATCAAATATTTCGCTGGCCGGCCTGACCTGCTCACGGGTTTCGCCATGCTGTTCAGCCTCGGCCTGGCGGCGGGTGCGGCGTCCACCTCGACCCTGACGCGTTTCATGACCCGCCGGGCGCTGATCGCCGCCATGTTGGGCCTGGTATCGGCCGCCGGTATCGGTCTCTATTTTGCTACCCCGTCACAGATCGCCCTGATCCTGCTGTGCCAGCTCCTGACGGGTCTGGCGCTGGGACCTGTCTCGGCCATCTGCATGGTTATGTATGCCGATGTCGCCGATTTCAACGCCTGGAAAACGGGCCACTCGGCGACGGCCATGACCTATTCGCTGATTATGGTCGCGCGCAAGATCGGCGCGGCCCTCGCCATGGCGCTGATTACCTGGGCCCTGGCGGCGCAGGGCTACACGGCCAATGCGCCGGCCTCCCCGGCCCTGCTCGAGCAGATCCGCTTGTTGATCGGTCTTGTTCCGGCGGCCATGGCTGCGGTTGGTGCGGTGATCATCGTCTTCTACGACCTGGCGGCCGACAAGGTCATCCGCGTCCAGGCCGAACTGGCCGTGGGCTTAGGTCATAACCAATAGGTTATACGCAGGCGCTTAGATTTTTATCGCGCTTCCAGAACTCGCACGTCTTCGACAGTGGAATTTTTCGGCACGAAAATCACGAAAAATGGAAAAACACGAACGGAGTCTGCTGCCGCTTTCTCGCCCCGCAGGGCTATCGATCATAATGCGGCGTCTACCAAATTGCCATTCGGAACGCATAGCGCCGTCGCTTTTGGTCTGCCGACTACCAGCATAAATATAGCCCTTCGGGCGTGAAAAAGGCGGCATGCTTCCGTTCGTGCTTTTCCATTTTTCGTGCTTTTCGTGCCGAAAAATTCCACCGTCGAAGACGTGCCGTCACTACATTGCACGATCAGTATGGCACCCGGCTGGCCTCTGCCTTCGCACACAGCAAAACGGCGGATCAAAGACCCGCCGCCGCATATTTCACAAAAATCAGAAATCTTAGCCGGCTTCCTTGACCAGGCCTTCAAGGCCGCAGTCGCGGACCTTTCGGTACAGGGTCGACCGACCGATACCCAATCGGCGGGCGACCTCCGACATATGGCCGGCATAGACGCCGATGGCGTGTTCGATCAGGTCGCGTTCGATGTCTTCCAGCTTTCGCAAATGCCCGGCCTCATCGAGGATGCGTACCGGCGCGTCCTGCAAACCCTGCAGCGCTTCGTGATGCTCGGCAACCACAGCCACCGCGCCGCGGGCCGGTTCGGCCGCCACCAGAGGCGCCACCTGACCGCTGATTGCCGGGAAGTCGAAAGCCTGCAAATACGGACTGTCTGCCAGGACGATGGCGCGATAGACGGTGTTCTCCAACTGACGGACATTGCCCGGCCAGTCATAGGCGCACAAAAGACCCAGGGCCTCACTCGACACGCCGGTGACGCGCTTGCCTTCCTCGACATTGAAGCGACGAATGAAATGCTCGATCAGGGCCGGTATATCGTCGCGGCGTTCGCGCAGGGCTGGCGCCTCGACCGGGAAGACATTCAGGCGATAGAACAGGTCCTCACGGAACCGCCCCGTCTTGACCTGGTCGGCCAGATTACGGTTGGTCGCCGAAATGATACGGACATCGACCTTAACCGGACGCTTGGAGCCGACCGGATCGATCTCGCCTTCCTGCAGCGCACGCAGCAGCTTGACCTGCATGTCGAGGGGCAATTCACCGACTTCATCGAGGAATAGCGTACCGCCATTGGCTTCCTGGAACTTGCCAAGATGCTTGTCCGACGCACCGGTAAAACTGCCTTTTTCGTGACCGAACAGGATGCTTTCGACCAGATTTTCCGGCAGGGCGCCGCAGTTGACGGCGACGAACGGCTTGCCGGCGCGCTCCGACGATCCCTGGATGGCGCGGGCGATCAGCTCCTTGCCGACGCCGCTTTCACCGAGGATCAGCACCGGAATGGACGACTTAGCGGCGCGCTCGCCTAAACGGCGGACGACCGACATGGCCGCCGACGTCCCGATCAGATCGTCGAACGAGGTGCGGTTGGCGCTGTGTTTTTTCAGGCGCTGGACCTCGGCGCTGAGATCACCCATTTGCAGGGCGTTGCGCACGCTGACCAGGATACGCTCGGGCGAGGCCGGTTTGATAAAGAAGTCCTGGGCGCCGGCCTGCATGGCCTTGACGACCGTATCGATCCCGCCCGAAGCGGTCAGGACGACGACCGGCGTGCGGATGCCGGCGGCGCGCACTTCCTTCAGGGTATCGATCCCTGACTGGCCCGGCATGACCAGGTCCAGTATGACGGCGTCGATGCCCGGCACCGTCGTCAGTTTTTCAAACGCCTGGCCGCCGTTCTCGGCATGCATGACACTGAACCCCTCGCGCTCAAGCACGGCCTGGATCAGCCGGCGTTGCGTCGGGTCGTCGTCACAGATCAGGATCGTTTTGGCCATTCTAGCACCCTTGCATCACCGTTTTGGAACCGGTCGTTTTCGACATCGGCCAATTTTGAAACAAACATAGGCGAACAAAGTGAAGATCGGATTGAAGCTCAGGGTTAATGTGCCGTTTCCGCACGGATTGAGCGCGCAAGGCGAGCGCTTTAGACGTTCAATTCAGGAATGACTTGACCGCACCGCCACGAACCATGGATCGCGATGCGTTCAGGTGGGATCAGGATTGCGGATAAGCCGTAAATCCTGCTCGATTTTATACGTGGAATTGGCTAATTGGGCGGCATGAACACTGTACCGTCCAAACTCGATTCGTCCGCCCTCCCGATCTGGGATTTGTCCGACCTCTATGCCGGGCCTGAAGATCCCAAGATCGCCCAGGACTTCGCTTCGGGCGAAAGCCATATCAAGGAACTCGCCAAACTGCAGGGTTCTTTTCTGTCGGCGCGCGGCAATGCCGAGCGGCTGGGCCTGCTGATCGACCAGGCTGCGTCTCTCTACGAAAAGGCGATGGACGACATGGGCGGCGCCCTGGCCTATGCGACGCTCGCCTCGACCATCGATCGCGAAAATCCGGCGGTGGCCAAGCTCGACTCGGATCTGCGCACCCAGGCGGCGATGATTTCGGCCGACAGTCTTTTCCTCAGTCTCGAACTCAACAAGCTCGACGACTGGGAAATCGAACAGGCATTGAAGATGGTCGACAAGGCGCAAAAATGGCGGCCGTGGTTGCGCCGTATCCGCGCCTCGCGCCCCCACGAATTGTCGGCCGACCTGGAACGGCTGATCCTCGAACGCATGCCGGCGGTCGGTCAATGGACGCGACTGTTCGACGAAACCCTGACGCGTCTTCGCGCTAAGGTGGGCAAGGAAAGCCTGACGCTCAACGAAACCCTCACGCGCCTGTCTTCGCCGCAAGCTGCCGTGCGCAAGGCTGCCGCCACCGGCCTGACCGAAGCGCTGAAAGAGAATGCCCCCGTCCTCGCCCTGGCGCTCAATACCCTGGCGTTCGAAAAGCAGGTCGAAGATCGCTGGCGCAAGTACGAAAACCCGGCCGCCTCGCGCCACCTGGCCAACGAAGTCGACAAGGACGCGGTCGACGCCATGGCCGAGGCCGTCGCCGAATCCTATACCAACCTGTCGCACCGCTACTATGCGCTCAAGGCGAAGATCATGGGCCGCAAGCAGCTCGACTTCTGGGATCGCAATGCGCCGCTTACACAAGATGTGCAGAAGCAATATAGCTGGGACGACGCCAAGAAGATTGTGCTCGACAGCTTTGCCAAGATGGGACCGGAATTTGCCGAACGCGCCCGCACCTTCTTCGACCAGCCGTGGATCGACGCCCAGCCGCGCGCCGGCAAGTCGTCCGGCGCCTATGCCCACCCGGTGACAGCCAACCGCCATCCCTATGTCATGCTCAACTTTACCGGCGACCGCCGCGAAGTCCTGACCCTGGCCCATGAGTTGGGGCACGCCGTGCACCAAACCCTGTGCCAGCCCATGGGTTCGATCCTCGCCGACACCCCCTTGACCCTCGCCGAAACCGCCTCGATCTTCGCGGAAGGCCTGGTTTTCGAACATCTGGTCGCCACCGCCTCTCTGGAAGAGAAGAAGGCCCTACTGGCCGGCAAGATCGAGGATGGCCTCAATAGCGTTATCCGTCAGATCGCTTTCCATCGCTTCGAAGAACGTTTCCACGCCGCCCGTCAGGACGGCGAAGTCTCGGTTGACCAGATCAACACCATCTGGCTCGAGATCATGGGCGAAAGCCTTGGGCCGGCGATCAAGCTCAATGAGGGCTACGAAGTGTGGTGGGCCTATGTCAGCCACTTCGTCCACGCCCCCTTCTATGTCTATGCCTATGCCTTCGGTGACCTGCTGGTCTCGGCCCTGATGGAAAAGCGCCGTGAAAACCCGGATGCCTTTACACCGCTGTACCGCGCGCTTCTGGCTGGCGGCGGGACGAAGACCTATACCGAGGCACTGGCGCCATTCGGCATGAATCCGCGCGAAAAGACCTTCTGGAAGATGGGTTGTGCACGTCTGGAAGGCCTGATCGACGGTTTCGAGGCACTGATATGAGTACGGTCTTCCTGGTAACGTCCGCCGCAGGGTGGGATAACCTGCTAAGTGGAGCGGATATCCGGGAAGCCGCCATCTGGTTCAGCCGACACGCTATCGAAGACAACGAGTATGACCGGTATGTGAAAAAGGGTTTCAACATGAGCCGATTTTCGTACGACGTCAGCAAAGATACGCTGAACAGCGACCTCGAGACAATTCAAGAACACCATCCGAATGTGCCAGTCTGGGTCGAATTTTCGTCTGAAGACTAAGCTCGATGTTGACAAAAATCCGTTGGGGTATTATTGCGTAATTAGTTACGTAATTAATGACGAAAACATGGCCCAAGCCCTCCAGGAACTCGACCTTCTCGCCCTCGGAACGCGTCTGCGTGTGCTCAGCGAAAGCATGATGGCGACCGTCAAGGCCTTCTACGAAGCGCACGACCTGGCTTTCGAGCCGCGGTGGTTCCCCCTCTTCCGGACTGTCTATAAACAGCCGGGCGTCGGCATGATGGCCCTGGCCCAGCAGCTCGGTGTGTCGCACGCCGCGATCAACGCCTTCTGCAAGCAACTGCTGGCAGCCGGACTGATCGAATTGACGCCAGATCCCAACGACGCCCGCATCAAGCAGGTGACCTTGTCGCAAGCCGGAACCGTTCTGCATACGCGCCTGGAACCGGCCTGGTTTATCCTGGGTCAGGCCCTGCAGACGGCGTTCGGCCCCCAGGCGGACGACATCCGCCGGATCGTCGCCGGCCTGGAAGACGTGGTCGAAGACCGGGCCGTAGCGCGCGGCCTGAAAACAGCGCTGAAATCGGATCAGGTCCTGTCGGGCCTGGAGATTGTCCCCTATGACCCCGCCAATCCCGATCACAAACGCTATTTCGCCGCGCTGAACATCGAATGGCTGGAGCATTATTTCACCGTCGAACCCGTCGATTACCAGATGTTCGCCGATCCGGTCGCCGCCATTATCACGCCTGGCGGCTGCATCTATATGGCGACCGTCCACGGACAGATCGTCGGCACCTGCGCCCTGATCAAGCGCGGCGACGAGATGTTCGAACTGGGCAAGATGGCGGTATCGGCCATCTTCCAGGGCAAGGGGATCGGCAGCCGCCTGGTCGGCGTCATCGAGGACCACGCCCGTAGTCTGGGGCTGAAAACGCTCTATTTGGTGTCGTCGGTCAAATTACCACACGCCGTGCCCACCTATCGCAAGCTGGGCTGGGTCGACTGCGACATCGGGTTGCATGAGATCTACAAGCGGGCAGACATTTCGCTCCAAAAGGCTCTGGTGCATTGACCGAACGGTCGGTCTTTTGTAAGAGCCGTAGAAGAATCCCGCATTGCCCGAGTTCGAGGACATCATGGCCGACCATCACGATCACGACAGCCACAGCGACTATGTTCATGGTGAGATGGATATCCATCAGCACCGCGGCACCTACGAACTGTTCGGCAATCTGACCAAGTGGGGCAGCCTCAACCTCGCCGTTCTGCTGGTCTTCATTGTCATCCTGACCTGCACCCAGCTTGGCTTTATCACCGCCTTTGTTTCTGCGGCCGTTCTTGCCGTCGCCGGCTGGCTGATGCTGAAGAAAAAGGCTGATCCCGGCCATTGATCCTGGTCCTGTCATGCCCGCCAATCCGCCGCCCAGCAACCTGACCGCCAAAAACCTGACTGAACGCCAGCAGAAATGGTTTGCGTCGGTCAAGGCGTCGCTGGAACGCGACACCGGCAAGCCGCTGGAGGCGTGGGTAGACATCCTCAAACGCGACTGTCCCGAAACCACCAAGGGCAAGCAGTCCGAGTGGCTGAAGACGCATCACGGCATCGGGCAGAATCGCGCCGCCCAGATTATCGACGCTCTCAATCCCGAACCCGATCCCTGGGCCGACGCCGCAGCCTTGCGCGCCACCCTGTGGAAGGACCCTGCCAGCGCCGCCATTCTGGCTGCCGTCGAACAGCTTGTCGACCAGATCCCCGATGTGGTCGCGACCCAGCGCAAGGGCTTCAGCGCCTGGTCGCGCAAGGTCCAGTTCGCCGCCCTGAAACCCTTGCGTGGTGGCCAGGCGGCGATCGGTCTCGCCCTGACGGCCGATGCGGCGCCCGGCCTGACCACCCCGGACAAGGAAAGCTGGTCGGAGCGACTGAAGGCCAAACTTATTCTGACCGGTCCGGAGATGGCCGATGACACCTTGCTGACCTTGCTGCGCCAAGCCGCCGACCGTTCATAACCGCTCAGATCGAAGGCGCCTACTTCCGGATATAGGCCGTTCCATCGATCCAGATGATATCCTTGTCCTTGGGATGGGTCATCAGGATCACCGTTTCCTGCCGGCCATCGTCATAACTGATCTTCAAATTCAGCCCGTCGATCGCATAACGCCCCTGCCGCCCCGTATGGCTGCCCGCCACCGTGCTGACGTCGCTCGCCTGCGCCGTCGATGATGCCACACCGTCGCGCTCCAGCCGCCCGCCGGGCAGAAAGGTGTAACTTGTCTCGACAAACACCGCCGACGTCCCGCCCATCGCCGTATTGCCTCCGCCGCCCGTCGCGGTAAACCGGCCCTGCAAGCCGACCGTCGAAGGTGGCGTGCGCCACACCTGGTTATTAAGGATGGGGTTCCACTTACCCGACTCCGTCCGGTACTCATAGACGCCACCGCTCGTGCGCCAGATCGACCAATGATCGGGGTTGGCCGCCTTGTCGGCCGCGACGTCCTTCAGCCCATCGGCGTCGAGCAGTATTTCGCCCGAACCGAACAATACAGCCGGCTCGAACTTGACAATGATCATGCCGCCGTAACCCATGCCGTAGGACTGGGTCAGGCCATAGCCGAGAATATCCGCCGGCGCGGCCTTTATGGCGCTCTTCGGCGCGGCCTCAGACACGGGCACGGGCACGGGCACGGGCGCAGCCGCGGCAACGGTTCCGCCCAGCCGCGCCCTGACCGCTGGATCGACCACGGCGTCGGCGCTGCCGATCCACGCCGTCAGCGCGGTACAGCCCATGCCGTAGATCGGCGACAATTTTGCATCCACCCCGGCCTTCAGCTTGGCATAGGCCGAGCGCATAGGCGCCTCGGCCGCCGCTGCGTCGGCCGCCCGGCGCACGCCTTCCGCCACATTGTCCAACTGCCATTTCGTCCACGCCTGATAAGCAACCGTACCCGGCCGGCCGGCGTCGGGGCAATGGGCAGCCAGGTCATCGGCGGCCACAACCACGGCGACGGCATTGGCAAATGCGCGATCGGAAAAATCCGACGTTGCCGCACGGGCGGCCGCGGGAGCCAGGATGAGGGCGACAAATACGGCGGGACGCAACAACGGCATGATGGCCTCCGGAGTTTCGAGTCGAAAAAGCATGCCCCGCCATCGCGTCCACGATATTACACAGTCCGTGCGCCGGGTCCGGTAACACCTGACATCGAGCTCATAACAATGCTTTGACTTGCCGGGCGTTTGCTCATAACAAGCGAACATCACAAAAGACGGCGATCAAGTCGTTACGCCCGTAATCAAGCGTAGTTTTTGCCACTGAGGAATCGGAAACTTGGCTGTTACCATCGCAATTCTCAAGGAATCCCACGCCGGTGAAACGCGTGTTGCCGCCACGCCGGACACGGTCAAAAAATGGACCGGCGCCGGCCAGGCCGTAGTCGTCCAAAGCGGCGCCGGTTTGGGCGCGTCGATCACCGACGACGCCTTCACGGCGGCCGGTGCGACCCTGGCCAAGACCGCGGCCGACGCCCTGAAAGACGCCGATATCCTTTTGAAGGTCCGCGGGCCAAGTGCTGCCGAGATCAAGGCCCTGAAGAGTGGCGCCATCGTGGTCGCCATGCTGGATGCTTATCGCGAAAAGGATGCCTTGAACGCCCTGGCCGCCAAGGGCGTCGACGCCTATGCCATGGAATTCGTGCCGCGTATCACCCGCGCCCAGGTCATGGATGTCCTGTCGTCGCAAGCCAACCTGGCCGGCTACCGCGCCGTCATTGAAGCCGCCAATGCGTTTGGCAAGGCCTTCCCGATGATGATGACGGCGGCGGGCACCGTCGCACCGGCCAAGGCCTTTATCATGGGGGTCGGTGTTGCCGGCCTGCAGGCCATCGCCACGGCGCGGCGCCTCGGTGCGGTGGTGACCGCGACCGACGTGCGTCCCGCCACCAAGGAGCAGGTCGAATCGCTGGGCGCCAAGTTCCTGGCCGTCGAGGACGAAGAATTCAAGAACGCCCAGACCGCCGGCGGCTACGCCAAGGAAATGTCGGCCGAATACAAGGCCAAGCAGGCGGCGCTCACCACTTCGCATATCGCCAAGCAGGATATCGTCATCACCACGGCCCTGATCCCTGGCCGCGCCGCACCGATTCTGGTCACCAGGGAACAGGTCGCCTCGATGAAGCCCGGCTCCATCCTGATCGATCTGGCCGCGCCCCAGGGCGGCAATGTCGAAGGCTGCGTCGCCGACCAGATCGTTGACGTCAACGGCGTGAAGATCATCGGCTTCTCCAACATCACGGCCGCCATCGCCGCCGATGCTTCGGCGCTGTATGCGCGCAATCTCCAGGCCTTCGTCGGCCTGCTGATCAACAAGGAGGGCGTATTGACGCCCGACGCCGAGGACGAGATTCTCAAGGCGGCCCTGGTCGCCCACGGCGGCGCCATCGTGCATCCTGCGCTGAAGGCATGAGCCGTACTACCCCAGACATTCGCCTGCCAGAAAGTACCCCAGCATGAGCCTCGACATCGACTATGAACAAAAGGCCCATGACTGGTACGCCGCGTGGAATTCCCGCGACCCCCAGAGTATCTGCGAGCTCTATGCCGACAATCTGGTGTTTATCTCGCCCTTCGTCACCAAGATGGGCATGTCGGAACGCGGCGTCCTGACCGACATCCATGCTTTTTTTCAGTATGTTTCGAGCACCCTGCCGCGCGTCCCCAATCTGAAATTCGAGCCGGTCGCCAACTGCGTCGGCGCCCAGGGGCACACCCTGGTCTATCGCAACCAGTCGAGCCACATCATCGCAGAAACCTTCGAATACAACGATGAAGGCCTGATCCGCCTGGCCAATGCCGCCTACTCGACCGCCCCGATCAAGAGGAAAAACTATGGAAGCCGTTGATCCCACCATCTTCCGTCTGGCCATTTTCGTCCTGGCCATTTTCGTCGGCTACTACGTCGTGTGGAGCGTGACGCCGGCCCTGCATACACCGCTGATGGCCGTGACCAACGCCATTTCGTCGGTCATCATCGTCGGCGCCCTGGTGGCTGCCGCGGCGCAGGGGCAAGGCTCGGCCGGACCGGATCTCAACACGTGGGTCGCCAAGGGCGCCGGTGGCGTCGCCTCGGCCCTGGCCGCGGTCAATATCTTCGGCGGCTTCATGGTCACGCGGCGCATGCTGGCCATGTACAAGAAGAAAGACAAGCCGGCCGCCAAGGTCGAAGCCAAGGCAGAAGGGAGCGCGCACTAATGTCGATCGCAGATTTTTCCGCTCTCGCCTACTTGGTCTCGGGCGTCCTGTTCATCATGGCGCTGCGCGGCCTGTCGAGCCCCGAAACCTCGCGCCAGGGCAATCTCTACGGCATGGTCGGCATGGCTATCGCCGTCGGTGTCACCCTGCTCAGCCTGGCCAGCAGCAACAAGCTCAATGCCGTCACCATCCTGATCGTGCTGTGCGGTCTCGCCATCGGCGGCATGGTCGGCATGACCATAGCCCGCAAGGTGTCGATGACCTCGATGCCGCAACTGGTTGCTGCCTTCCACTCGCTGGTCGGCCTTTCGGCCTGCATGGTCGCCACCGGCGCCCTGTTCAGCCCTACCTCCTTCCTGATCGGTGATGGCTCTGGCGCGATCCTGCCGGAACCACTGATCGAACTGTCGCTCGGCTGCGCCATCGGGGCCATTACCTTTACCGGCTCCGTCATCGCCTTTGCCAAGCTAAACGGCAATATGTCGGGGGCACCGATCATCCTGCCGGCGCGCCACCTGCTCAACATCGCCCTGGGCGTGGCCATCTTCGTGCTGATCGGCGTCCTGGTCGGCACGCACGGCGATGCCAAATGGGCCTTCTGGCTGGTTCTGCTCCTGTCTCTGGTCATCGGCATCACCCTGATCATCCCGATCGGCGGCGCGGACATGCCGGTCGTCGTGTCGATGCTCAACTCCTATTCGGGCTGGGCCGCGGCGGCCCTGGGCTTTACCCTGGAAAACATCGCCCTGATCATCACCGGCGCTCTGGTGGGGTCTTCCGGCGCGATCCTGTCGTACATCATGTGCAAGGCGATGAATCGCAACTTCTTCAGCGTCATCATGGGCGGCTTTGGTGGCGATACGGCGGCCGCCGGTACCGGCAAGGTCGAGACCCGTCCGGTGAAAACCGGTTCGGCCGAAGACGCCGCCTTCATCATGAAGAACGCGTCGAAGGTCATCATCGTGCCGGGCTATGGCATGGCGGTCGCCCAGGCCCAGCATGCCCTGCGCGAAATGGCCGACAAGCTGAAGGAAGAAGGCGTCGAGGTGAAATACGCCATTCACCCGGTTGCCGGCCGCATGCCGGGCCACATGAACGTCCTGCTGGCCGAAGCCAATGTGCCCTACGATGAGGTCTTCGAGCTGGAAGACATCAACAGCGAATTTGCTACGGCCGACGTTGCCTTTGTTATCGGCGCCAATGACGTCACCAATCCGGCGGCCAAGACCGATCCGACGTCGGCCATCTACGGCATGCCGATCCTCGACGTCGAAAAGGCGCGCACCGTGTTGTTCGTCAAGCGCGGCATGGCGGCCGGCTATGCCGGGGTCGAGAATGAGCTGTTCTTCCGCGACAACACCATGATGCTGTTCGCTGACGCCAAGAAGATGGTCGAAGGTATCGTCAAGGGGCTGTAACCGTCATGCTGTACGAGTTCCTGCGCACGGAAGCCGAATATCAGGACGCTCTGCAACGTCTGGAAAAGCTGACGGGCGCTGCACCCGGCTCGCCGGAAGGTGACGAACTTCAGGCGCTGCTTGACCTTGTCGCCGCGTATGAGGATGAGCATTTCCCCGACGATTGAGGCGAAGATGGCCGAACCCAAGACGCGCCCCACGGACGTCGATCCCAAAGCCTATCTGACCGCGATCGAAGATGAGCGGCGGCGAAGCGACGCGCTTTATCTTCTTGCGCTCTATTGCGAGCTCACGGGCGAACCCGCGGTCATGTGGGGGCCGTCGATCATAGGCTTTGGGCAGTATATGGCGGGCGAAGGCAGGAAAGCCTATGCCTGGCCGCGTGTCGCCTTTGCCGCGCCAAAGGACAAGTTCACCCTGTATGTGATGGGCGGCACGCCCGACTTGGCCGATATCCTGGCGCGCCTGGGGAAGCACAAGATGCGCGGCGGATGCCTATATATCAATCGCCTGTCCGATATCGACGAATCCGTGCTGCGCGAGGCGATCACGCTGAGCTACGCGGTCAGCCGGGCCGGGCATTCTGACTAAACGCCAAACCTGTAACATCGATTATGCAGATTTTTTGTAACGCCCAAGCTGCGTTCAGACGCCAGTTTTGACTGGGGTGGCGGAAAAATATTAGCTACCAAGTGGGCGTACGATGTTCGCGCAACGCGGTGACGGCACGTCCTCGACAGTGGAATTTGGATCACGAAAAGCTCGAAAAGCAGAAAAGCACGAATGGTTTGGGCTGATCAGATATCGCCCAAAGGGCATTAATAGAGCTCGTGGTTCAGGCGCTGAATGAAGGCGCTTCGCGCGGGAAAATTTTCACCCTAATATTCGTGCTTTTCTGCTTTTCGAGCTTTTCGTGATCCAAATTCCACTGTCGAGGACGTGCATCCGCTGAGTTGAGCGAAAACATCTATCCGCCTTGGTAGTTGCGAAAATCTGTGAAAATCTGCGCCAATCTGTGGGCAAGACTTTACGCTGTCTTGGCCAGGAACCGCCGCAGGGCCCCGACATAGATTTCCGGCTTCTCGACCATGGTCATGTGCGAACAGCCCTTGAAGATCTCCAGCCTGGCCGGTCCCGACACGCCGTGACGGATCGTCGTGTGACAATCCAAGGTTACCTCGTCATATTCCGCCGTCGTGATCAGCGTCCGCTGGGTGATCTTGCCCAGATCAGCCCGGCGGTCCCAGTCCTTGATCACCCCCGTAATATAGAACTCGTTTGGTCCGTTCATCACGCGATAGGCGATCGACGTGGCAAGGGCTTCGAAGCTGACCAACGCATCGGGTGAAGGCGGCACACGCAGGACATACCGGTCGTAGAAAGCCTGGGTCAGGGCGCGGTATTCGTCGCTGTCCATCTTCCCGGCCTTTTCCAAACCATGCAGTTTCTGGGCATAGTCCCCCGGCATGGCCGCAATTAGTCTCTGCTGTCCGGCCGAAGCCTGAGGAACGCTGGCCAGCGCCCCACCCAGGATCACAGTATCTATCCCGCTGCCGCGCCCCTGACACAGATATTCTATGGCCAGCATCGCCCCCCACGAATGGCCGTACAGCACGACGCGATCGAGCCCCAGCGCCGCCCGAACGGCATCCAGTTCATCGACGGAACGCTGAACCGTGTAGAGGCTTTCATCCGGCGGAGACTCGGCCTTGCCGCAACCCAGTTGATCGTAAAAGATGACCGGCCGGCCATCGGCCAGAGCCTTCAACGGCAGCAGGTAGTTATGGGCTGCTCCTGGCCCGCCATGCAGCGTCAATAGGGGCGTCTTGCCGCCGGAACCGAACCGTCGCCAGTAGACCTTGCCGCCCGGAACCGTCGTATAGCCCTCAGTTTCTGGAATTGCCGCCTGTGCCGTACCCGTACTACCAGCCAGGGCGAGGCCAGCCGCCATAAGATGTCTGCGTGTAAGATCGGTCATGAGCCCCTCCGTTGCGCCCGGCTATTATGAACCTGAACCGGATATCCGCAATACGTACGATGGCGCTGCCCGGTTCACTGCATCTTAGCGGACATTATTCACCCACCATTCAGCCTCAATTTGGCACTATGCGATCGTTATGTTACAGATCGTGCCTGTAAGTGGGGCCATCAAAAGGATATCAAAGGTGTTGCGTCGTGTCTTCGCGCCGGCTGTTGTTGCGCTGTCGGCTGTATTGTTAGTGTCCGCTACGGCGCCCGCCATGGCTCAGGACGGTATGATCACCCAGACCGGCAAGGCGGCCGATGCCTTTCCCGGACTGCAGAAGTTTCTCAACCTGCCGGCCGGCGAACGCAGCCAAGTCAATATCTATTACAACCTGCGCATCAAGCATTGCGATGCCAGCCTGGTTCGCGCCACGCTCAATGCCGGCGGCAAGACCATGGCCTTGCATATCGCCGGTGATGGCCGCGTAACGCCTCTGCCGACGCGCGACCAGTTGAACGGTGGCGCCACCCTGTCCATGACCATGCCGTCGAGTTGCACGATCGGTCCGAAGATCAAGGTGTATTCGACCCAGCCAGCCGGCAAGACCTACGACGCCGCCGGTCTGGCGACGGGCATCAAGCAGGGCAATTCTGCCATGGGCAAGATTGCCGGCGCGCTGGCCATGACGCTGAAAAAGCTCGATCGTGTCTATTTCGTCGGCGCCGATAATGGCACCGTCGACGTCAATGGCCAGTCCAAACCCTTGCCGGAAACGGGTAATGGTGAGGAGTATCCGGCCGGAACGCCCTACTATGTTCCATCACAATTCCCCGGCGCCACGCGCATCACGCTGAGCCGTCCGGCCAGTATCGCGCTGTTCGACACACCTGAGAAATAGGTAAGACATGTTCCTGCGCAAAGCCGCGGCGGCGGCCCTGCCTCTTCTTCTCGCGGCATCCGTCGTTTCGGCCGAAACGGCCGCCCTGCCGACGGAGAAGCTGTTTCCCTTTCTGCAGGCCTATTACAATATGCCGTCTGCGCAGCGCGACCACTTCCAGATGGCCTATTTCCTGGCGATCAAGGGGGACGCGAAAGGCGTTACGGCTGCGGTAAAACGGGCAGACGGCGATATGGCCCTGGCCATAGCGTCTAACGGACGTATTACGCCGCTACCTTCGGCTGACGACCTGAAGAACAAACGTCAAATTGCCCTGACGGCGCCCAAGGGCACGTCCATTGGCATCACGATCAAGCTGGTTCCCAACATCGCGCCTGCGGCCACGCTGGACGCGACCTATCTGGCGGTGGCCATCACCCAGGCGCATGACGGCGCGAAAAAGGCTGCAGGCCTGCTCAGCCTGGCCGTGCCTGACTACAAGACCGTCTGTTTCGATGGCGCCACCGGTGGCACGGCGCTGCTGAAATCAGGAAAATCCCTGGCACTGAAGGTTCAGACGTCGACGGACGCCAAGGCGTCCGCCTGTTTTACGCCATCCGAAACGCCGGATGCTGTTCAGATCAAGTTCGAACGCGCGCCCACCGCCATCTATATCGTGCCGCGGCCAAAATAGCCGGCCCAAATAGCGGGTTGGCAATCAGGCCTGGGCGCTTTGCGCCTTCTGCACGGTCACATACATGCCGAGCCAGCCAGCGCCATAGGCACAGACCGCCACCAGGACGGGGCAGAGAATCAGGACCCAAATAGGATTGGGAAGGCCAACCATGGCGATCAGGTAGCCGGCGAACAGCAATATGCCGACGATCCAGGCCGGAAACTGGCCCATCTTGGCCATGCGAACCGCGCAGTAGCCACCAGCCAGGGTACCGATCGCCCAGGAGATGATCTTGATGCTGAACGCTTCGGGCGCCATGGTCTTGTACAACTCGACCAGTTGTTCCTTATCGGCCATGTTGAGCACCGGGGGCGGCGGAAACATGTAGTCGCCCAGCCAATGCATGGCCGTGTCGATGACCATGCCGACCAGCAGACCGCACAAGACGGCTAGCAGCACGACGAGAATCTGGCGCGTCTTGGCGTCATCCCATTCGCTGATCCAATCCTGGAAGCGGCTGATAAAGGTTGATTTCACCATGGTATGCATACCCCTGCCGTGAGTCCGGCTGATTTCGTCCTCCCCCTCACAAGGGGAGTTTGACGCATTCTTAACACAATTTTAATCGAGCGAAAGAGGGTTATGCGTTCACTGGCCGCGGCCGGCCACTGGCGTCAATGGCCACAAACGTAAAGATGGCTTCGGTGACGCGCGTCTTGACTTCGCTGTCGCGCGGACGGCGGTAAGCGTCGACCTTCAGCCGCATCGAGGTGCGCCCGGTCGACATCAATTTGGCATAGACACTGACCTCATCGCCGACCTGGACCGGCGTCATAAAGGCCATGCCATCAACGGCTATGGTCGCCACACGGCCCTTCGAGACGCGCGCCGCGACATTGCCGGCCGCCAGGTCCATCTGCGACATCAGCCAGCCGCCGAAAATATCGCCCGACGGATTGGTGTCGGCCGGCATGGCCGTGGTCAGGATGGCCAGATCGTGCGGATCGGGCGGCAGAAGGTCGGGCTTTTCCATGGAACTTCCGGAAACGAAAAAAGCGCTGAAGGTCGCCCCTCAACGCTTTTCGGAGATGATCTCAGAACGTGACTTAACTATGCCTTTACAGTGCGGGTCGGCATGATGCCGCCTTCGCGCTGCATGCGCTTGCGGGCCAGCTTACGGGCGCGACGGACAGCTTCAGCCTGTTGACGGGCACGCTTTTCCGAGGGCTTTTCGTAATGCACGTGGCGCTTCATTTCACGGAACGAGCCTTCGCGCTGCATCTTCT
Source organism: Asticcacaulis sp. P2_C5 (assembly GCF_056404555.1). Lineage (NCBI taxonomy): Bacteria > Pseudomonadati > Pseudomonadota > Alphaproteobacteria > Caulobacterales > Caulobacteraceae > Asticcacaulis > Asticcacaulis sp. P2_C5. The sequence goes on along the minus strand of NZ_JBFUDU010000008.1, from coordinate 259,568 downwards.
TCTTCAGGGCCTTAAGCGCCTGATCAACATTGTTGTCACGAACGAAAATCTGTACCAGGGGGCTCTCTCCATATTCGGTTCGGGACGGATAGGATCATGACATGCCCGGCCCACTCGCCTGGTCATGCTGCTTACCCGTCGAAAAAAACTTAGCCCGCAAGCCGGGTTGGCTGGCGGGAGGTCGCATGCCCATACATCAGGCGTCGGACCTTGTCCAGCCGAACCCAACGCGAAAAGGGAATTTTGGCTGAATTTGTGCCATTGCGGCAGCCGCTGCGACATTATGCGGCCGCCCCGCGCCATTTCCGCCCTTGGCGTGATCCCCCGCAAGGACTATCCTTAGCCCATGAGCCAAGCTGCCCCCTATGCCGATCTGCAAGCCGCTGAATCCCGTCTGGCACAGGCCGTGGCGCCCTTTGCCTGCGAATTGGGGTTTAACCGGACCAGCGTCGAGGCCGGTGCGCGTGCTCTCGGCCTCAGCGACGGCGAGCGTGACCTGATCGCGCCCAATGGCGGCGCCGATATCGCCGCTGTTCTGTGGCGCCAGCACGACCAGGTCCTGCACGATCCAGACATCCTCAACGCCCAGTCCGGCCTGAAAATCCGCGAAAAGATCGCTCACCTGCTTAATACACGGCTCGATGCCGCGGCCTTCGATGAACGGCTGGCCCACCGGCTTATAGGCTTCTTCGCCCTGCCCCATCACGCCGCCCTGTATCATCGCCTGCTATGGGCGACGGCCGATCGCATCTGGTTGCTGGCAGGTGACAAGGCCCTGGACGAGAATCACTATTCCAAGCGCGTCATTGTCTGCGGCATCCTGTCGACCGCCCTGATGACCCGGCTCAGCCAGGGCCGCGAGGCGCAACTGGACCAGATCGGGCGCAATATCGACTCGGTCATGGCCTTTGAAAAGTTCAAGGCGCAGCTGCCGGCCAAGCCCGAAGAGGTGCTGCTCAACCTGGCGACCAGCTTGGGCAAGCTGCGCTTCGGCCACGACGCCAATCTGTGACTGAGCCGTTATTTTCGCTCGCGCGCAGCGCATGCCTTGACACGATGCGCGGACCAGACCTGGCCATAAGCCGGAAAAGCTCTGATTTTATTCGTGCTTTTCGTTTTTTCGTGCTTTTCGTGATCCAAGATTCCACTGTAGACGACGTGCCGTCATTGAGTTGAGCGAACAGATTATCTCTCGCTTTACCGAGTTTCCACGCCTTCGAAGGTGGAATTATGGATCACGAAAAGCGCGAAAAAAGAGAAAAGCACGAACGAACACGCGACATGTTCGGCGTCAGGCTACCCCCCGAAAGCACCTTGCGACGTGATCACGCAAAGCGCTGCGCGCGATTTGTGTTAGGCCTTCAGGCCTTCAAGCCCGTCGGCCGTCATGCCAATATTGACCTCGGTAAAATCGTAGTCCGCCAGTCCATTGACGGCGAACGGGTCGGTTGCCGCCCAGGCCTCGGCGAACGCCTTGTCGCCGCGGACCAGCAGCATGCCGCCTGTGCGCGGTACCTTGCGGCCCGAAGCCAGCAGATACCCCGCCGCATAGCCGTCCTTCAGCCACGCGACGTGGGCATCGAGATGCTGATCCAGAACATCGGTTGAGACCTTGTAGGTCAGGGATACGACGATCATCAGTTTTTCACTCTATTGATATGGCCCATCTTGCGGCCGGGACGCGGATCGTCCTTGCCGTAGACATAGAGACGCGAACGCGCTTCGGAAGCCAGTTCCGGCCAGGCCAGGATATCGGGCCCGAGCAGATTGGTCATCTCGATCGTTTGCAGGGCCGTGGTATCGCCCAGCGGCCAGCCGGCGACGGCACGAATATGCTGTTCGAACTGGTCGCACAGGCAGCCATCCTGGGTCCAGTGACCGGAATTATGAACCCGCGGTGCGATTTCGTTGAGCAGCAGATCGTCGCCCGGCAGGACGAACAGTTCCACGGCCAGTACCCCGACGTAGTCGAGTCCTTCGAGGACCCGGCGCGCGATATCATGAGCGCGCGCCACGACCGCATCGCTGACGTGAGCCGGCGCCAGGGTCGTCGACAATATCCCGCCAACATGATGGTTCTCACCAATCGGAAATGTCCTGACCGTGCCGTCCCAACCGCGTGCTGCCACGACGGATATCTCGCGCGTAAAGTCGGCCCGGGCCTCGAGTATCGACGGTCGCCCGCCTAAGGTCGTGAAGGCCGCCGGCACCTCATCGATCGAATGGATCCATATCTGCCCCTTGCCATCATAGCCTTCGCGCCGGGTCTTGAGCAGCGAGGGCACACCCAACTCCGCGACGGCAGCGCTGAGGTCATCCAGACTGTCGATCGGGCGGAAATCGACCGTACCGATCCCCTGCGCGCGGGCAAAGGTTTTTTCCAGCACCCGGTCCTGGGTGATGCGCAACGCCTGGGAGGATGGCGCGACCGTTGCACCGAGACCTGTCAGATAGTCGAGGCTGGCCGCCGGGACATTTTCGAATTCGAAGGTGATAACGTCACAGCGCTGCGCCAGCCCGGCCAGCACAGCTTCGTCGGAATAGGCGGCGACCTTCGACGCCAGCGATACCTGGGCCGCCGGCGATTCCTTGTCCGGTCCGAAGATGACGACCTTGAAGCCCAGGCGAGACGCCGCCTGGCTCAGCATGCGGCCCAGCTGGCCGTCGCCCAATATGCCGATCGTCGCCCCCAGTTCGAGAACCCGCATCAATCTTCCACCGTCTCGGGAACGCCGTCCGTCTGGGCGGCGCGCAAGGCCGCAATGCGACCAGCCAGGGCGTCGTCGCTCAAGGCCAGGATCTGTGCCGCCAGAAGCCCGGCATTCTTCGCCCCGGCTTCTCCGACCGCCAGGGTGCCGACGGGAATGCCGCCCGGCATCTGGACGATCGACAGCAACGAATCGATACCTTTCAACCCGTCCTTGACCGGCACAGGCACGCCCAGCACCGGCAGGGTGGTCATGGAGGCCGTCATGCCCGGCAGGTGCGCTGCGCCACCGGCGCCGGCAATAATGACCTTGAAACCGGCCGCCTTGGCGCCGGTGGCGAATTCGACCATGCGCTGGGGGGTGCGATGGGCCGAGACCACCTTCGTCTCATAGGCAACCCCGAGCGAGTCGAGCGCCGCAGCCGCAGCCTTCATGACATTCCAGTCGGACCGTGACCCCATGATAATGGCGACGGGAGGCTTGGCAGCCATGGCGATCCTTTCGGGTAGAGGGCGAACCTGGGAAGCGGCGTATATAGAGCAAGTTGCACCGCCCTGCCAACAACGCATTTCCAGCTTTTTATATCCGTTTTAGGGCGGATACGGGCTGTTATACACCTGTTAACCAGCTTACCCATCCCTTACAAAATCACTGAAAAATGCAGAGGTGAAATCATTGCACGCGGCCACCGGGTGTGCTTTCATAAGACCGTCGAAGGGCTGCCAAACAGCCCTCACCCACCTCCTTCCAGCTGAAACGTCGCGGTCACTATGGGTCTAGATTCGCAAGCTTATCCGTCCGTCGCGGACGATGCCGCCGAGCCCGTGCGCAGGGCGACGACCGCGTCGATGCAAAACCTGCTGGCCCAGCATCTGGAAGCCCAGAAAGTCGAGCCCAAGGCTGAGCCGGCGTTGTCCACCCCGGCGCCCGTTATCCAGTTGGCCGACAAGGCTCATGAGCCCGTCGTTTCGCCAGCCCAACTGGTTGCCAATACGCAGATTTTCGAGCCCGGGCGCCGCCATGCGCTCAGCATTACAGCGCAAGCCCCGGTTATGCGACCGGAAGACGCTATCGCGGCTTCGTTTGCGCGCCTGGAAGCCGCGTTCGTCGCCGCCCAGCCGATGCCGGAACAGGTCGAGGCCGAAGCGGAGGCTATATCCAGCAACTGGCCGGTTTCCGCCCAGGCGCTGATCGAATCCCTGATGATGGAAAATGAGCGCCTGCGCGAACAGTTGCATCAGCAGGTCCTGGCCTTCCAGGAAGCGCAGGACCAGGCCGATAGCGACGTCCTGACGCCCACCCTGAACCGCCGCGCCTTCCTGCGCGAGGTCCAGCGCGCCATGGCGGATTGCAAACGCTATGGCGAAGAGGCCTGCCTGATCTTCCTCGATATGGACAGTTTCAAGAGCATCAACGATTCCTACGGCCATGGCGCCGGTGATGCTGCCCTGATCTATGTCGCGGACACATTGAAAGCCAGCGTGCGCGAAGGCGATGCCGTCGGACGCATGGGCGGGGATGAATTTGCCGTCCTGCTGCGCCGCGCCGACCTGAAATCGTCGCGCATCAAGGCGATGAAACTGGAAGCCGAACTGATCATGGGGACCTTTGCCTATAACGGTCTCTACCTCAAGACCGGAGGTTCATTCGGCGTGCGGGCCTATGCCAATCAGGCGACCGCCGAAGCCTGGCTCAGCGAAGCCGACGCGGCCATGTTCCTTGTGAAGAAATCGAGCCGGTGAAACAACAGGTTCCAGTAAAGCAGCATTTGGCTGCCATATCCCTCCTGGTCCCCGACTATGACGCGGCCATTGCGCACTATTGCGGCGATCTTGGTTTCGACCTGGTCGAAGACAGCGATATGGGCGGCGGCAAGCGCTGGGTTCTGGTGGCGCCCAGGGGCTCGATCGAGACGCGGCTGCTGCTGGCGAAGGCGACCAAACCGGAACAGGCGGCGCAGATCGGATGCCAGGCGGGCGGGCGCGTGTTTCTGGTCCTGTTTACTGACGATTTCGATCGCGACCACGCCGCCTACACGGCGGCGGGCGTCACCTTTACGGAAGACGCCCGCAATGAGCCCTACGGCAAGGTCTGCGTGTTTCGCGACCGTTTCGGCAATCTGTGGGATCTGTTACAACCAGCTCAGTAATTGGTCGTCGAGGTCGAGACCGAAGACGAGGTCACCGAGCCGTCGGGTGCTACTGTGCTGGTCGCCGTGGTGGTTGATTCCTGAACCACTTCGCCGTTTTGCGTTGTGACGCTGGCGCTTGTCGTGGTTTGAGTCGTGTCGGAGGCGCAGGCAGCCAGGGACATAATCGTGACGGCCAGGGCAGCGGCGGGGATGAGGATCTTGCGCATTTGGGGTATCCTTATGGAGGAGATCAAAGGAACGCGGTCACTGGTTAACCGCATTATGATCGCCCATAGGGATGTAAGTTAGCGCTGCCTTTGACTCAGCCGTCTTGTAAAATTCAGCCCATAAAGCTGAACAGGCGCCGGTGCTCTTCGATAGCGAAGGCGTCGGTCATGCCGGCGACATAGTCGCAGATCACCCGGGCGCGTGCGGCCTCGGAATCCTTGGCGGTGACGACCTGGAACCATTGTGTCGGCAGGGTATCGGGCTCGTTCATGAACAGGAAGAACATTTCGTTGAGGGTCCGCCGGGCATGGCTGCGGGTGCGGTTCAGCCGATAATGCTTGTACATGCGCTCGAACAGGAAGGCGCGCAGCCGTGTCAGGTCGTCGAACACGCCCTTCGAAAAGGCGACCATCTGCCGTTTCGCCGTCCGGACGTCTTCGGCGGTCTGGATACCATCAGCCGCCAGTCGGCGCGCCGTTTCGCCCTCGACGTCCTCGATCATGGTGCCGATCATCCGCCGTACGCCTTCCAGACGCAGCATGCGATCGTCGATATTGGGCCAATCCTTCTGCACCGAACGCAGTGCCGGGCCGATCAACGGCACCTCCATCAGGTCGGAGATGGTAAACAGGTCGGCGCGCAGGCCGTCATCGACATCGTGGTTGTTATAGGCGATGTCGTCGGCAATGGCCGCGGCCTGGGCCTCCATCGAGGCAAAGGTGTCGGTGCGCAGGTCCCACTGCTCATTGAAATCGACAATGGCCTTCCATGACGGTTCGGCCATGTGGTGACTGACCGGACCATTGTGCTTGACTATGCCTTCCAGGGTCTCCCAGGTCAGGTTCAGGCCATCAAAGCCGGGATAGCGGACTTCCAGCTTGGTGATGACGCGGAAGGTCTGGACGTTGTGATCGAAGCCACCCCACGGTTCCATGCATTTGTGCAGTTCGTCTTCGCCGGCATGACCGAAGGGCGGATGGCCCAGGTCGTGCGACAGGGCAATCGTCTCGGCCAGGTCTTCATTGAGGCGCATCGAATGGGCCAGCGAACGGGCAATCTGCGCCACTTCCAGCGAATGGGTCAGCCGGGTGCGGAAATAGTCGCCTTCATTGGCGACAAACACCTGCGTCTTGCCTTTCAGCCGGCGAAAGGCCGTCGAATGGATGATGCGGTCGCGGTCGCGGGCAAAGGCCGTCCGCGTCGGGCTTTCGGCCTGCGGATGCAGGCGGCCGCGGCTTTGGGTGACGTCTTCGGCATAGGGGGCCAGGGTCATGTCGCGCCTTTTCCTTGCACATGTCGGCAATCGGGTCTGCGTCGCTATACTATAAAATGTAACAGTCGCCTAAAATTTCCAGTCAGGGGGCTGATTTCACGTAGAAAAGCGCCCATATTGGCTGCCATGAACCACGATATTTCCTTAACACGCGCCGCCGCCGCCCATCTGAACCGCCTCAGCGCCGAGGCCGGCCATCCTGTCATGCTGCGCGTGACGGTCGAAGGCGGCGGCTGTTCGGGGTTCCAGTATGTCCTGGACCTGACCGACCAGGCCACAAGCGAAGACAGCCATATCACCTTTGACGGCGCCACCGCCCTGGTCGATGACGTCTCGGCACCGCTCATGGCCGGGTCGATGATCGACTATGTCGAGGAACTGGTTGGCTCCCAGTTCAAGATCCTGAACCCATTGGCCGTATCATCATGCGGCTGCGGGACCAGTTTCGCGCTGTAGGACTCTTGCGACTCCGCGGCCCCTCCTCTACAAACGCGGCCATGAAACTCGCCACATGGAATGTCAATTCGGTCAACGCCCGCCTGCCGCTGCTGCTGGAGTGGTTCGCCGAGGCCGCACCCGACGTCTGCGCCCTGCAGGAACTGAAATGCCTCGAAGAAAAGTTTCCGTTCGAAGCCTTCGAATCGCTTGGCTATAACTGCGCCGTTCACGGCCAGAAGACGTGGAACGGCGTCGCCATCCTGTCAAAATTTCCGCTAAGCGAAGTGTCCAAAGGCCTGCCTGGGGACGAAAGCGATGAACAGTCGCGCTATATCGAAGCCCTGATCGAGGCGCCTCAGCCCGTGCGTTTCGTCGGCCTCTATCTCCCGAACGGCAATCCTTTGGGCACAGACAAATATGCCTATAAGCTGCGCTGGCTGGAACGCCTGCACCGTCGCGCGGCCGAACTGCTGGCGTTTGAGGAGGCCACCGTCATCACCGGTGACTTCAACATCATCCCGACCAAGGCCGACTGCTGGAAAGAGTCGGTCTGGCTCGACGACGCCCTGTACCAGCCTGCCGTTCGCCAGGCGTACCAGGGCTTCAAGAACCTCGGCTATACCGATGCCTTCGACGTCTATCCGCCGGACGGCAATCGCTACACCTTCTGGGATTACCAGGCCGGCGCTTGGCAGAAGAACGAGGGCATCCGCATCGATCATCACCTGCTGTCGCCCCAGGCGGCCGACCGATTGAGCGGGCTTGTCATCCACAAGGATACGCGCGGCCGCACCCACGATGAAGCCAAGCCGTCGGACCATGTGCCGGTTGTTGTCGAGATCGACGGATAATCCGCCAGCGACAACCGAATTTTAACGGCTGTCCGCCATGTTAAGCTTTTCTTAGCTGTATTCAGACGCCGCCCCATGGTCCATGCCGCGCGCATACTCCTGTATTTCCTGTTCGCCGGTATCGCCCTCACCCTGATCGCCTCAGGCCTGATGTGGTGGTTCGAGGCAACGCGCCGCCTGCAACGCGCGCTCAACTCGGCCCTGGGCAAGCCGGCCGACGCCATTGTCTTCGATCTGGGTGGCGCCAAGGCCGCCGGGCTCGACTTCACCGCCGGCGACCTGGCCATCATGTGGAATACCGGCGGCCAGGGTCTGGTCTTTGCCTTTGATGAGATCGAGGGCGCCGAACTGATCGTCGATGAACGAGTCATGGCGCGCGCCCAGCGCGGCGAAGTCCGCAAGGTGCTCAACGAAACCCACGCTCAGGCGTCAAAGGTCACGCTGCGGCTGATGTTCGACGACGTCCAGACACCCGAATTCGAACTAAATCTGTATGGTGATGTCAGTCATAATCCGGTTCACGCCAAGACGGCATCGGAAGCCGTGCGCCTCGGTCGCAAGTGGCTGTCGCATATCGATGCGGTGATTAAGCGCCTGCCGGCGGCACCGACGACGCATACGGAAGACCCGGTGCCTGCCACCGAAGCGCCGCGCGTCGCCATTGCGCCCCCGGCGGCCCCATGGGACGACGACGATGATGAAAACGACACGTATGACGATGAAAAGCACTGAGGTCTGCGGTTAAGGCTTAACGTCGCGGCGAAATCGTGATTAAATCCTTAACGCTCGATTTTCAGCTGGCCAGCAGTTCAGGTTTCCCGTGCCGACGTTTTTACCCGCTCTCATCATCATGTCCGCGGCCGCGCTGGCGGTGCTGATTATCCTGTACAGGATCTATGAGTCCCGCGTCGAACAGCCGAAGAAGCTGGAGGACGAGGTCAAGGAAGCGCTGGGCGGCGCCCGGCCCGACGTCGAGTCGATCGAACCGGTCCGCAAAGCCGCCTGCGCCATGTCGTTTGGCGCCGATAAGGTCGTCATTGTGCGCAACTTCGGCAAGCTGCCGACGCGTATCTATTCGATTGCCGAACTGTTCGGCGTCGAGGTGTTTGTCGATGGCCGCATCTTTGCCCGCGTCGTCCGCGCCGGCTCGGCCAAGCCGCTCGACACAGGCTCCTACCGCGCGGTCGATGACATCGCCCCGCAGGTTCAGGTGGTGACCCTGCGCCTGATCTTCGATGACCCGGTCCACCCGGACTTTATCCTGAAACTGTGGGATCCCAATGACGCCCTGACCGCGCGCGCCGAAGGGCCGCGCGCTGCCATGGCGACGGCGCAAAAGTGGTTCCACCACGTCGAGGCCATCCTGCGCCGCCCGGTCCAGGTCAAGGTGCCGCCGCCTTCCCTGCATGCGCCGGTCCCCGAGCCCGCCAAGGTGGCAGCCCCCGTGCCTCGGCTGCCCGAACCGACCCCGGCTCCGGCACCGGCCGCAACGCCTGCGGCACCGCCAAAGCCGGAAGGCGATGTGTTGAACGCACCGCTTATTCCCTACATCTAGCCCTTTCTCCGCATGCTTTTCCACCGGGCTGTCAGCGACCGCGCTTGGCGCGGGCGAAAAAGCTGTTAGGGTTACCCTGATAAACCGGCCGGCCCGATAATTGGCCGGCCAAAGCGACGGCCAAAAAACGACCGGAATTGACTATGTGGACCCTGGCACTCTCGTGCGCCTTCTTTCTCTGTATCCATCTGATGGTCAGCGGCACGTCGCTGAAGGAGCAGATTATCGCGCGCATAGGCGGTCCCGCCTATTACGCGTTGTTTTCGCTGCTGTCCGTGGCCGGTCTGATCGCCATGTGCGTCGCCCTTGCCGTCGTGCGAACCGACAAGCTGAACCATATCTTCTGGACGGCGCCCATGCCGTTGAAGATTATCGCCCTGGTGGTCAATTTCTTCGCCTTCTTCCTCGTCACCCTGGGCCTGACCACGCCGTCGCCCACCAACCTGATGGCCCTGTGGCAACTGCCGGACAAAAGCGTCTACGGAGTCATCCGCATCTCGCGCCATCCGGTTCTGGCCGGCATCGGCCTGTGGGCGTTCATGCACCTGATCTGCAATGGCAATCCGGCGAGTTGGCTGTTTTTCGGCACATTGCTGGGCGTGTGCGCCCTGGGCGCCAACAATATCGACCGCAAGCGGATGGCGCTGATGGGCAATACCTATGCTTCCATCGTCAAGCGCAGCTCGATCATCCCGTTCGTCGCCATTATCGAAGGCCGCACCGCCTTCGCACCCGAAGAACTGGGGATTGCGCGGATGTTCCTGGCGGCGTCGATGTTCGCCATGTTCGCCATGTTGCACGAAGTGCTTTTTATCGCGCGTGCGTTATAAAACGGGCGTTTCGAGGCAGATTTTCGTTGATCTTATCACAATAGTTTGAACAAATAGGCCTATAGCCGGAAAAATCCGGGATGTAGGTAGGTACGCGTAGGCGATGAAACTGTCAGCCTTTACCTTGTTGTTGTTTTTCGTCTCGGTGGCGCTGGTGATCGCCAGCCTGATCGGCCATTTCCGCGATGTCCAGTATCTCACCCAGTATCAGTACTGGCTGATGACAGGCGGCTTCGGTGTCCTGGCGTTCGGGATTATCTTCAAGGGCCAATCGCATTAAGCTTGCGCCGCTTTTCATTCAGCACCGGCCGAAAACCCTTCAATTTGGATGACATGCCAGGAGGCTAGCGCCGCAGGTATACCTAATACCTGCCAGCGACGCCGACGCCGCAGGTCGCCAAATTCAAGGGTTTTCAGCATCCTCATCGATGGCCAGGCCTAGTGCCAACGCATGCAGCGCTTCAGCGCCGTTACACAGCGGCCGGTCGCGGTCGCCGCGCACCGTATCGAGAAAGCGAAACACGCTGGTGCCCAGCGGGTCCCTGGCAATCTCGGCATCGGCGAAATCGGCATTGAGCGCAAACGGCGTGCCGTTTTCAAATTTGCGGTTCAACAGATCGATAAAGACTTCGCCCGAGGGATAGACGATGCGCATGGTGCGTTCACGGGTGTCTGCCATACGCGACGCCTTGAACACCGCTTCCATGCCGTTCTCGAAGATTGTGCTGGCCGTCACGGCGTCCGCACCGACCGCCTGATAGCCTTCATCCGTACGGCGATCGGCCGAGGTTTCCAGGCTGCCCGCTTCACACCCCGCCAGGGTCAGCGCCAGGTCGAGATCGTGGATCATCAGATCGAGCACAACCGACACGTCGAGATTGCGCGGCGAAGGTGTTCCGTTGCGCACGGCTTCCAGGCGCAGCGGACGTTCCGGCACATCATACAACCCCATGGCCTCGAAAACTGCGCGCTCCTGATGGCCGCACGCCAGGACGAGCCCCTTTTCGGCCGCGAGCACGACCATGGCTTCACCATCCTCGGTCGATACCGCCAACGGCTTTTCAGCATAGACATGAACCCCTGCCGCCAGGGCCTTCAGAGCTACGTCCGCATGGGCAAAGGCCGGCGTGGCTATGGTCACGACATCGATCTGCCCGAGGAAATCGTCGAGTGTATCAGCGCCAAACGCTGCCACGCCATAGGAGTCCGCTGCCAATTTGGCGCGGGCGCCGTCAAGGTCGTAGATACCGACGAAGTCGATGTCGGCTGCCTGCCCAGACACTTGCTTGTACTTGTTGGCGTGATATCCGCCAAAGACACCGGCCCCCGCCACGCCAACCCGCAACACCTTCGCCATACCGTCCTCTTCGCGACTGCGACAACCCGTGACGCCTGTTTAAACCGCTTCGCAGGCAAAAAGGAATAGGACACGCGAAGATAAGCTGTGCACAGGGCTGTGATTGGTAAACAAAGGGCTTTGTAGCGTCTCGCATTCGCGTTAAAGGGTGGCGGTTTTTACTCTGGAGATTGCCGGTGCAGCGTCTTTTTGGTGCCTATGTGATCGTTGACTACAGCGCGGCCGAAGGCAAGAAGACCGGCGAGTCTTCGGTGTGGATCGGCGTGATGAAACGCGATGTGCGCTTCCGCCTGTCTTACGACGCGCACAACCCGGCCACCCGTGCCGAGGCGCAAGCCTTGCTGCGTTCGATCCTGGCCGACCTGCATAAGCGCGGCGACCGGATCTTCCTGGGCGCCGCCTTCCCGCTCGGTTTGCCGCGCGGCACCTCCGCGCGCCTGGACCTCAAGGGCGCGCCCTGGCAGGGCATGTGGGACTTTCTGGGCAAGAACGTCGTCGACAAGGCCGACAACAGCAACAATCGCTTTCAGGTCGCGGCCAAGATCAATCGCCTGACGACGGACGAAGCCTATCCCTTCTGGGGCTGCCCGAAGAACGCCGCGCAGAAGTGGTTGTCGACCCTGAAGCCCGACAGCTTCGGCGATTTCCCCGAATTCCGCCTGACCGAAACGGCCGCCGCCGCCAAGGTCAAGAAAGCCGCCGCGCCGAAAAGCCTGTGGCAGATGCATGGCGCCGGCGTTGCCGGCGGCGTGGCCATGCTGGGTATTGCCGCGCTCAAAAGCCTGCTCGACAGCCTGGGTGAAAAGGCGCGTGTCTGGCCGCAGCAGACCGGGTTCGGTGCGCTGGACGCCGAAGCCGTTGCTGACGTCACTACCGTCGCCGCGGAAGTCTATCCGGCCCTGTTCGAGGGCGAAGCCCACGCCGGCGAGGTCAAGGACGCCTCGGCCGTTCGCCTTACGGCGGAGGCCCTGGCCGATCTGGACGACAAGGGGCAGTTGGCCGCTCTCTTCGCCGCCCCCAAGGGCCTGGATGAGGCGCAAGTGGCCGCAGCCGCCGAGGAAGAAGGCTGGATTTTAGGCGCGTAAACGTTTCTGGATCAGCGATGATCCTGTTCGGCCCGAGAGCGGCTTAACCGCCGTAATATTGCCCGCCGTTGACGTGCAGTATCTGCCCGGTCACATAGCCGCTCATGGCAGACGCCAGGAACAGGATCGGCCCGACGCAGTCCTCAGCGTCGCCGATCCGCCCCATGGGCACGGAGTTCTTCATCGCTTCCATGCGGTCGGTCGGCGTAAGGGTATGGAACGGCGTGCCGATAACGCCGGGCGCGATGGCGTTAACGCGGATATTCTTCTTGGCCAGATCGGTTGCCATGTGACGCGTCAGGTTATGCACCGCCGCCTTGGCCGCGGAATACATGCCGGAGCCCAGCCCGCCGCCATTATTGCCGGCGATCGAACCCAGGTTGATAACGGAACCGCCGCCGCGTGCTTCCATGTAGGGCACGGCCGCCTGGGTGCCGATAATCACCGAACGCAGGTTCAGGTTCATGACGTCGTCGTACAACTCATCACCCCAGTCCATGAACAGGGTGCGCGTCAGCAGAGAGCCGGCATTGTTGACCAATATATCCAGCCCGCCCAGCTTTTGCGCCGCTTCGCCTACGACATCACGCGCGCTGGCCGGTTCGTTCATCAGGTCTGCCTGGATCAGATGCACTTCGCCGCCATCAGCACCGATCAGGTCGGCGACCTTCTGCGCCGCGTCCTGGCTGGCATTATAGTGGACCGCGACACGCGCACCCAGGCGGGCGAACCCCTGGGCCGTCGCCGCCCCGATACCCGTGGACGCACCCGTGATCAGTACCCGCTTGCCCTGCAAATCATCCAACATGGTCGCTTCCTCCAGCCTTCTTTTGTAATACTTATCGGCCATAACGCACCGGTGGCCGCCACTCAAGCGACCTTTTTATCGAGCCACAGAAAACGTCCGGTCTGGAAGGTGCCCGAAATGAGCGACGCAACGGCAATAGCGTAGATCAAACCGGCCACGCCCCAGCCGAAGGTCAGACAGAACAGGAAACCCAGCGGCAGCATGATGGCACCGTAGGAAACATAGTGGATGACAGTCGGCGCCAAGACATCCTTGCGGGCGCGCAGGGCCTGGGCGGCCACGACCTGCAAGCCGTCCGGGACAAAGAAAAGGCACGACAGCAGCAACCCGGCGCGCACCAGCGGCACCAGTATGGGGTCGTGCGTATAGATACGCGTCAGCAGATCCGACCCGATCAGCACTGCCACCACGACAATCATCATGAAGCCCGCCGCAGAGATGAAGCTGACCCGCCCCGTCCGTGCCAGGCCTTCGCGGTCGCCCGCGCCGAAGGCCTTGCCGACCAGCACCGAACAGCCGGCCGACAGCCCCATGGGGACCATGAAAACGACGCTGGCGAAGTTAAGCAGGATGGCCCAGCTGGCCACGGCCGTCTCGCTGACCTTGCCGGCAAACAGGGTCATGCCGGCAAAGGCCGCGACCTCGATAAAATAGGCGGCCCCTGTGGCATAACCGACGTGGCGCTGTTCCAGCGCGCCGGCGTGGTCGTCTTCCTGGCGGTCGAGCAGTCCAAACGGTTTGGCCTCCTTCAACGTCAGGACATAGATCAGCAGGCCTATCCCCTGGGCCGAACGGGCAATCAGGGTCGCAGCCGCGGCCCCCATAGCGCCGCTGAAATGGACGCCGAACAGGCTGAAGTGACCGGGCACGAGGAGGAACAAAAGCGCCACATTCAGCGCATTGGCGGCAAGGGTTGATACCAACACGTCGCGCGTCCGCGAGAGGGCTTCGAGAAACTGGGTGCAGACAACACCCGTGAGAAACAAGGGCAGAGACGCCGACAGCAGGATCAGCGGCAAGGTAGATCCCTTCACCATCTCGGCCGGTTCGGTCATGGCCAGAAAAGCCGGTCCGCCGATCATCAGGACCAGAAGGAAAACAAACCCGAGAACCAGGGCGTAGCCCATGCCGCGCTGAAATACGGCACCAATGCGATGAAACTCACCGGCGCCGAGGAACTGCGCCGTCTTGACCTGGACGCCCATCAACAGCCCCATGCCGCTGAGCGCCGGCACCCAGTGCAGCGAACTGCCCAGCATGAGAAAAGCCAGTTGCGCCGACGAAAACTGCCCGACGACAATGGTGTCCATCAGGCCCATCAGAACCACGCCGACGCGCGACATGATGATTGGCCACGACAGACGGTAAAGGGCGGCAAACGCCGCCCTCGTCTCGGGAGTCAATTGTGATCTCAGTTGTAACATGCCGGCTCTGTAGCCCAGTCCGGCGGTCAGGGCAATCTCGGCCTATGCGGCTTTGACAGCCTTTTCCTTGAGCGCGTGCAGACGTTCGGCGACCAGGAAGCTGAGTTCCAGCGCCTGGTCGGCATTGAGGCGTGGGTCGCAATGCGTGTGGTATCGATCGCGCAGGTCCTCTTCCGACAGGGCAAAGGCGCCGCCCGTGCACTCGGTGACGTTCTGGCCGGTCATTTCCAGGTGCATGCCGCCCGGATGGACGCTTTCGCTGGCGGCGATATCGACGAAGGAGCGGACCTCGCCCAGGATACGGTCGAACGGCCGCGTCTTGTAGCCATTGGCCGCCTTGACGACATTGCCGTGCATCGGGTCGATCGACCACACCACGGGCGCGCCATGCTTGCGCGTCGCCGCCATCAGGCGCGGCAGACGTTCGGCGATCTTGTCTGAACCGAAACGGCCGATCAGGGTCAGGCGCCCGGGAATGGCTTCGGGGTTCAGGGCGTCGATCAGGCGAAGCAGATCGTCGGGCTCCAGGGTCGGGCCGCATTTGACGCCGATCGGGTTCTTGATGCCCTTCATGTAGTTGACATGGGCGCCGTCCAGTTGACGCGTGCGCTCGCCGATCCACAGCATGTGGGCGGAGGTGTCGTACCAGTCACCCGAGGTCGAATCGACGCGTGTCATGGCCTGTTCGAAGTTCAGCAGCAGGGCTTCGTGCGAGGTGAAGAAATCGACCTGGCGGATCTGCGGCTGGCTTTCCGGCGTCACGCCGATGGCCGACATGAAGCTGAGCGTCTCGGAGATTTTTTCCGACAGGGCGCGGTAACGTTCGCCCTGGGGCGAACCGGCGACGAAGCCCAGGGTCCATTTGTGGATATTGTACAGGTCGGCATAACCGCCATTGGCGAAGGCGCGCAACAGGTTCAGCGTCGCCGACGACTGATGGTAGGCCTTCAGCAGGCGTTGCGGATCGGGGATGCGCGACTCTTCGGTGAAGTCCATGCCGTTGATATTGTCACCACGGTAGGACGGCAGGGTCACGCCATCGATCGTTTCGACGGCCGACGAGCGCGGCTTGCCGAACTGGCCGGCGATGCGGCCGACCTTGACCACCGGACGACCGCCGGCAAAGGTCAGGATGACGGCCATCTGCAGGATCAGCCGGAAGGTGTCGCGGATGTTGTCGGCCGAAAACTCCTTGAAGCTTTCGGCGCAATCGCCGCCCTGTAACAGGAAGCCATTGCCCTGCGCGACATTGCCCAGCGCAGCCGTCAGACGGCGCGCTTCGCCGGCAAAAACCAGCGGTGGCAGGTGCGACAGTTCATCCTCAGCGGCGGCCAGGGCCTGCGCGTCGGGGTAATCGTTCGGGATGTGCAGGGCCGGCAGGGCGCGCCAATCCTTGGGGGACCATATCTTGTTCATAAGACTAATTTACTCGTGAGCGACGGGCACTGCAACCCGATAACGCAGATTAGATGAAAAATCACAGTAGAGTCCGTGACTTATAGTTGAGACCGTAACTTTATCTGGGCATCGACCGACTTGATGGCAAGGATGGTTACGCCGACAACCAAAGCGCCAAGACAATAATACCATGCCCGCCACAGCCCGAAGCTGATGGAATTGATGATGTAATAACCCGTTCCGAAGGCTAGGATATAGGGCACAGCCCGCTGAGCTGCCGACGGCGCCGCCTCATCCATGGCAGCGGGTGCGCCCAGTTCGCGCAGGTCTTCGCTGACCTTGACAACTTCGTAGCCGGTTTTCGGGCCGGTGAGCCAGAAGATGGCGAACCACAGGGCCGCCAGCAGGACAAGGCCTGGCACACCCAGTTCCAGCCATGCCTGCAACGACATATTGTGCGGATGGTTGGGAATGGTCGGATCGAATTGACGCGACGCCTCATAGCCCCAGCCGAACCACGGCTTTTCGAGCGCTCGCTGGACCGTGAACGACCAGATGTCGATGCGCGCCGTCCATGACGGTAGCAAATCATTCTTGATACGGGCCGCCAAACCGCTGACCATCAGGCCATAGACAAGGATCGGAAACAGCAGGATCGAGGCCGCCGTCAGTCCGGCCATGGCACGCCACGGCGCCAGACTTCGCAGCCCGGCCGGCCAGTAGCGCACGACGAAAAAGACGATGGCGCCCGACCCCAGCGACAGAAGGTGGGCATTGGTATCGACCAGGATTGCGCTCAGGACGATCGAGATGACCATGGCGCCGATAGGGATATACTGACGGCGTTCGGCAAAATGGAAGGCAAGCGGCCAAAACAGCATGGTCAGGAAGGCATTGCCGTTCGACATACGCACGACCAGCATCTCACGCCGCAAGCCGCCATAGAAGGCGTCGTTCATCGCATTGCGCAACAGCATGCCGCTTGCACTCTCGAACAGGTCGACGGCCGCCAGAGCGACCATCAGCCAGGCAAACCAGGTCATTACCTTCGGCGCCTGATGCTCCGGCAAGGCGTCAAAACCGAAAATGACAGCCCAGGACACGAACCAGATGAAGATGGGCGCAAACCAGTATTTGGTCGCGAAGGCCGCTGCCAGACCATGGCCGGCGAACAGATAGGCGACGAAATCGGAGCGCAGGAAGGCCATGACCAGCATGGCCGCCGTGATGGTCGCCGCCGGCCAGAACCGCCTGATGCGGGCGAAATAGACGAGGAAAGGAATACCCCAGATGAACATCATGGCCGGCAAGGCCGTGGCGGTGAACCAGGCGAAGATCGGCACCCAGGTCAGGCCGAACAGCAGCCACCACTCGGCATAGTGCGCCTTAACCGCCGACCATAGTCTCCCACCTGCACTGGTCACAGGCGCTTGTCCTTGATGGTCACCAGTTCCTCGGCTGCCGTCGGATGGACAGCGCAGGTGGCGTCCCACTGGGCCTTGGTCAGGCGCGCTTTGACCGCGATGCCGGCTAACTGGATGATCTCGCCGGCGTCGCCGCCGACCATGTGGCAGCCGATGACGACGTCCGTGGCGGCCTCGACGATCAGCTTCATGTAGATGCGGCTTTCACCACCGACAAAGGCGGTCTTCATCGGCCGGAAGCGCGTCTGATAGACGTCGTAGACGATGCCCTTGTCCTTCGCCTGCTGCTCGCTCATCCCGACCGTGCCGATCTGCGGCTGCGAAAAGACGGCCGTCGGCACGTTTTCGCGGTCATAGGCGGTCGGGCTGTCCTTCAACGCCGTTTCGACAAAGGCGACGGCTTCGCGGATAGCCACCGGCGTCAGGTTTAGCCGGTTGGTGACGTCGCCGATGGCGAAGATATGCGGAATGGCCGTGCGCGAAAAAGCATCGACCGGAATGGCGCCATGCACGTCCGGCGTGATCCCGATGGCGTCCAGCCCCAGGCCTTCGGTCTTCGGCTTGCGGCCCGAAGCATAGAGGACGGCATCGGTCTCGAAGGT
This sequence comes from Asticcacaulis sp. P2_C5, assembly GCF_056404555.1. NCBI lineage: Bacteria > Pseudomonadati > Pseudomonadota > Alphaproteobacteria > Caulobacterales > Caulobacteraceae > Asticcacaulis > Asticcacaulis sp. P2_C5. The sequence goes on along the minus strand of NZ_JBFUDU010000008.1, from coordinate 241,456 downwards.
CTCGCCATTGTTGAGCGTCAGGATGGTGTCGTCGTCGGTCTTGTGCAGCTTGATCGGATCGACCTGGGTCAGGATCTTGATACCGCGCAGCTTCATTTCGGCAGTCAGATGATCGCGAACGTCGTCGTCGAAGCCACGCAGGATCTTTTCGCCGCGGTACATCAGGGTGATGTCGACGCCCAGGCCATGAAGAATGCCGGCAAATTCGACCGCGATATAGCCGCCGCCAACAATTACCATCCGTTTGGGCAGGGCCTCCAGGATGAACATGTCGTTGGAGGTCAGGCCGTGCTCCAGCACGCCCGGGCAATGTTGCGGCAGGAAGGGCCAGCCGCCGGTCGCGATGAGTATGGTCTTGGCCGTCACTTCGCGCGTCCCCTCGGCCGACGTCAGGATCAGGGTGTGTGCGTCCTTGAACGCGGCATGACAGGCGATCAGTTCAGCCCCGGCACGTGCCAGATTGGCGCCATAGATGCCGGCCAGGCGCGTCAGTTCGGCCTGATTATGTGTCTTGAACTTCGGCCAGTCGAAAGCGCCCAGCTCGACGTCCCAACCGAAGCCGCGGGCATACTCGACCTGTTCCGGAACTTCGGACGCATAGACCATGAACTTCTTGGGCACGCAGCCGCGCAGGACGCAGGTCCCGCCGGGGCGATCCTCTTCGGCGACACCGACCTTCAGGCCCATATTGGCCGCCAGCCGCGCCGCGCGCACACCACCGGAACCGGCGCCAATTACAAACAGATCATAGTCGAAGTCAGCCATTACAGGTCCTTACGGTTCCACCGTCTTTACGCCATTCTCGGTCGCAATCAGGGCCAACTCGGCCAGATCGAGAAACAGGCCATGTTCGACCACACCGGTCACCGATTTCAATTCGCGCGCCAGGCCATTCGGTTCGCTGATCACCCCGCAGGCGACGTCAAAGATAAGGTTGCCACCATCGGTTATCCATGGCTGGGCATCCCTTTTGCGCAAAATGGGCATTTTCGCGATATCGAACTCGGCCAGGACATCGGTAATACGGTTGACCGTACCCTTCCAGGCAAAGGGTTCGACCTCGACCGGCAGGGTAAATTTACCCAGGACCTCGACATGTTTGGCGGCGTCGCCAATGACGATACAGGTCTTGGCCTGCTCCCAGATCAGCTTTTCGCGCAGCAGGGCCCCGCCGGCGCCCTTGATCAGCGCAAGGCCCGGGCCGATCTCGTCCGCGCCATCGACGCACAGGTCCAGCATGCCGACATCATTGATGTCCTTGATGACCAGGCCCAGGCTCTCCGCCAGCTTTGTCGTCTGAACCGAGGTCGAGACCAGGGTCAGTTTCATACCGTCCTGAACCGCCGCAGCAACGGCCTTGACGAACCAGGCGGCCGTCGACCCCGTGCCCAACCCAACCTTCATGCCGGATTTGACATAGGCCATAGCCGCGTCACCGACGGCTTTTTTCTGTTCGTCGACAGTCATGTCTTTAACTTCGCCTTTTGGGCCATCTTCTGTTCGCGAAAGGCTGCGGCCCAGCTTTCCTTCATCACCTGCTGCGGCCGGCTCAAGGCCAGGGCGTCAGCCGGCACGTCCTTGGTGATCACCGAACCCGAGCCCGTTATGGCCCCGTGACCGATGGTCACCGGTGCGACCAGGGACGAGTTGGAGCCGATAAAGGCGCGCTCGCCCACCACCGTCTTGTGCTTGAAGAAGCCGTCATAATTACAGAAAATCGTCCCCGCTCCGATATTGGCGCCGGCGCCGACACTGCCGTCGCCGAGATAGCTCAGGTGATTGGCCTTGGCGCCCTCGCCGATCGTCACGTTCTTGACCTCGACGAAATTGCCGATGTGGGCGTCCTTGCCGATATCGGCCCCGGGACGCAGGCGGGCATAGGGCCCGATCAAAGCCCCCTCGCCGACCCTGGCGCCTTCCAGATGCGAAAATGCCCGGATGACTGCGCCGGCCGCAACCGTCACCCCGTCACCGAAAACGACATTGGGCTCGATCACAACGCCCGCCGCAACCTGGGTATCCCAGTTGAAGAATACGGTTTCCGGCGCCGGCATATGGACGCCATTGTCCATAAAGGCCCGGCGTACGCCGTCCTGCCATACCTTCTCGATCACGGCTAGTTCGGCCTGGCCGTTGGCGCCCAGCACCTCGTGCTCGGCCGCCATGGTGACGCGCGGCTGCAGGCCGCGTTCGCGGGCCAGGCCGACAATATCGGTCAGATAATATTCGCCCTTGGAATTTTCGTTCTTTACCTCGGCGAGCAGTGAGAACAGCAGTTCGCGATCGCACGCCAGGACGCCGGAATTGCAGGCTTTGATGGCAAACTGTTCCTTGCTGGCTTCGCGCGCCTCGACGATCTCGCTCAGCCGATCGCCGTCCAGGACCAGGCGGCCATAGGCGCCGGGATCGTGGGCGATAAAGCCAAGCACGGCGATATCGGCCGCGGCAGCCAGGGTGAAGACCGGCTCCAGCACCTTGGCGGCCATCAGCGGGCTGTCGGCATAGGTGACAATGACCGTGCCGTCGAAGCCTCTGAGCGCGTCCCTGGCCACCTTGACGGCATGGCCGGTGCCCTGAGGCGGATCCTGGACAACGATATTCTGCGGCCCTACGCGCCTTTCGGCGGTAACGCGCACGGCCGGCGAATGGTTGCCGACCACCACGATGACGCGCTCGCAACCGACTTCGAACGCCGCATCGATGGCGCGGTCCAGCATGGTCCGTCCGCCGATCTTATGCAGCACCTTGGGCAAAGGCGATTTCATGCGCGTGCCCTGACCGGCTGCCAGTATGACCGCGGCCCGTCCGGCCTGTTGGGTTTTCTGCATGGATAAGACTCTGTTTCGTTGCGCTTTGCGCCGATTTAGCCCAAAGCCACCCAGAAACAAAGCCCAACAAAGCAGTATGAGACCGCAAATGGACCTGAACGGCTATATTTTGGCGTTTGACCTCGATGGCACCCTGGTCGACAGCGCGCCCGATATTATCGCCGCCCTGAACATCGTGCTCCAGGAACAGGGAATTATCCCCTTCCATCTCGATGAAGCCCGCCCGATGATCGGCCGCGGCGCCATGGAACTGGTGCGGCGGGCCTTTAAACTGGCCGGCGCGCCCCTGGCGCCCGAAGCCGAGGCGCCGTTGCTGGCGCGGCTGCTGGACCTGTATGAACGCGATATCGACACGCTTACACGGCCGTTCGAGGGCCTGGATGCGGCGCTGGACGACCTGGCCGCCGCCGGCGCGCGGTTTTGCGTCTGCACCAATAAACACACGCGGCTGTCGAAGCTGCTGATCGAGAAGCTGGGCCTGACCTGGCGCTTCGGCACCAATCGCGGCGCCGATTCCGGTGTCCCGAAAAAGCCGGCGGCCGATCATCTGCTGGCCTGTATCGATGACATGGGTGGCGATATCGCCAAGGTGATCATGATCGGCGATTCCGAAACCGACCTGCTGACGGCGCGCAATGCCGGTGTGCCGTGCATTCTGACGACGTTTGGCTATAGCGAACATCCGATCCGCGAGCTGACACCCAATGTGTTTATCGATCACTACAGCGAACTGTCAGCGGCGGTTAAGGCATGTGTCGCACGTTCATCAGCCGGCTGAACCCGTTGGATTGACGGCATCTGGCGGATAGGTACCGTGGCCTTCCACGACCAGACCGCCGTCGAATTTCAGCACTTCGCTAACCCGGACACCCTTTTGGTTCCTGTAAAGAATGACCAGGTGATCGATGCCAACAAACACGTCTTCAACCGTAAAATGCAGATCGGGGATCAGGCGTATTCCGGTCGCCCAATAATCCCGAATGGCGCCCTTGCCAACGAGCTTGCCACCACTTTCCGGCAACAGCCGACGCGCAAATGGTGAGGTGAATACGGCATTGTCATGAAAATGGCCAAGCACCTTCTCGATGTCGTGCGCGTTCCAGGCTTCAACCCATTGCGTCACAAAGTCTTTCGGATCGACGTTCACTAGAATTACCTCGACTGGCCATTTATGCGGTTCAAGCCTATGGCGAACGCTCTCCCAAATCAATCCATCCGGCGTCCCCTGCCCCGAGCGGTCGTGCGCAAAGCCACAAAAGCGCGACTTGCCTCTTGCACCTTGGGTTTTGACCGGCTAATAGGCCCGTTCCCTGCATATGGTTCGGACGCGTAGCTCAGCGGGAGAGCATTCGCTTCACACGCGAAGGGTCACAGGTTCAATCCCTGTCGCGTCCACCATTTCCATATTTTCTGCGAAAATCTGAAAACGGTTTTCTGGCTTGGCGCTCAGGGCCGAAGGCCCTTGGCGGCGCGCGGCCTGCGCTCCCACTTGGTCGCTAGTCGCTTCACTCCGGTCCCCAGCCTTATCCGCCGGGGTCCACCATTCCTTACTAAAACGGACAAGGGGGCGGCCGCTTCAGGATTGTCGTCCAAAGGTGTACCGCCGCCAGGTAAAACCAGTCGATATCGCTATCTGATTTCCAACCCCTTATTGTCGGCGCGTAGCTGACAATATTCCGGATATCCACGGACGCCAATTCATCATCAGCCGGTGCGTCCGGGTAAGCCGTCCGAAGGTCCTGATAGGTGGCGATTTGCGAGTTCGGCGCCACAATCGCGTCATGAGCCAGTCTACGCGCCGCCAAACCAATGGTCTCGATATCTGTTTTGAGCTGTCGCAAGACCAGTTCGTCGATCTCAAAGAAAACGAAGGTGAAACCCGGACCGGTAAAAATGGTCGCAGGGACAGGAGACGGGATATTTTGTCCCGTTTCTTCCAGAAATTCGCGACGCGCTTCCGCCTCAGGCTGCTTCGTATTGATCGTTGCGCCACCGGGAAAGGCGGCTTTCAGGGCACCGTTCAGGAGTTGTCCAGGCCGTATGATAGCACCGTTACCCGTGGAGAAAAATACGCCGAAGTCGGATTTGGTAAAGACAAGGATATTGCCCTTCAGGTCGAAACAGACGGCATAGATTTTCATGACACATCCCTTTGGAAAACGGCAAGGACTTCGTTGTCTCTTGGATCGGCGGACCAAGGCCAGCAACCTTGGCAAATTTTCACCGATTACACAACATTCAGTTGCCTCCCGCCATCCGTGCATTAGGTGTCAAATCCAACACCATGTGCACCTCTGAGCATGCGCTGATCCCGCCGCTCATGGCGGCTTGACCGAGGCAAAAGAATCCATTAATCGTGATATATGGATAAAAAGATTGCACTCATGGCTTTCGACGCCCTCGGCCAGGAAACCCGCCTGGACGTTCTGCGCCTGTTGGTACAGGCCGGGCCGGAAGGCATGCCTGCCGGCGAAATCGGTGAGCGTCTCGGCGTCAAGCAAAACACCATGTCGGTCAACCTGAAGATCCTGGCGCAATCGGGATTGATCGCAAGCACGCGCGATGGCCGCGTCATCCGCTATGCCGCTGACTACAATGCCATCCAGGGCCTGGTGTTGTTTCTGATGAAGGACTGTTGCGGCGGGCGCGAGGCATTGTGCCAGCCGATCTTCGATCAAATCGCCTGCGGCTGCTGAAATGGGGCCCATGTTGTCTACATCACGTAAGCTATTTGCCGAACTGCTCGGCACGGCCTTGCTACTGACCATCGTTGTCGGTTCAGGCATCATGGGCGAGCGCCTGGCCGGCGGGAACACGGCGATTGCCTTGCTCGGCAACACGCTCGCTACTGGCGCCGGGCTTGTCGTGCTCATCACCATCTTCGGCCCCATATCGGGGGCGCATTTCAATCCCGTGGTGACGCTGGCCTTCGCTGCCAGGCGCGACATCGCCGTCAATCTCGCTGCCGCTTACATTGTCGCGCAAGTGGCAGGCGCGGTACTGGGCGTCTATGCCGCCCACGAAATGTTCGGCGAGGCCCTCATTCAGGTGTCGACAAAGTTGCGCGACGGCCCTTCCCTGGCTTTCTCGGAAGGCGTTGCGACCTTCGGCCTGATCGCCACGATTTTCGGCTGCATCAAGTTCAAGCCGGACTTCACGTCGATCGCGGTCGGGCTCTATATCACGTCGGCCTACTGGTTCACGGCCTCGACCTCATTTGCCAATCCGGCTGTCACCTTTGCGCGTAGTCTGTCCGATACCTTCGCCGGTATCGCGCCGTCATCCGTGCCGCTCTTCGTCGCCGCGCAATGTGCCGGTGCGCTTGTCGGGGTCATCGTCTTCGCCTGGCTGCTGACCGAAAGTCATGCCGCAAATCCTGTCAACCCGAGTGCCGAGCCATGACCGTTACCATCTATCACAATCCCGAATGCGGCACGTCGCGCAACGTGCTGGCCGTGCTGCAAGCTGCCGGATACGAACCGAATATCATTGACTATCTGCAAACCGGCTGGCAGCGCGAACAGTTGGTGAACCTGTTCGCCGCGGCGGGCCTCACTCCGCGCACCGCCCTGCGCGAAACCAAGTCGCCGGCCAAGGACCTGGGCCTGCTCGATCCTGGCGTTTCGGAGGGCGCGCTGCTGGATGCGATGCTCGACCACCCCGTCCTGGTGAACCGGCCGATCGTGGTCACCGACAAGGGCACCAGGTTGTGCCGTCCGTCGGAAACGGTGCTCGATCTCATCGACCGCTATCCGCCGGGACCGTTCTTCAAGGAAGATGGTGCGTTGATGATCAACGCGGAAGGGATACGCGTTGGATAGCCGCGCCGCGACATTACAGCGTCTTTGAAAGGCACGCGGCGCTGGCCGGGCATAGGCTGGCAAATTCCTCGGAACCCGCCATGTCGGCAGGCGCGTCCTGCCGCTGGCGCAACTGCCAGCCCAGATGTTCAAAGAAACCTGCCGCCGTCGTGGTGAGCAACCAGGCTTCCTGAAGTTGAACGGCCCTGGCCTGTTCCAGCGTTTCGGCAACGAGTGCGGCGCCGTAGCCGCGCCCTTTGAACTCCGGCACCACGACCACGGAGCGCAACAGGGCGGCATTACCGTAAAGTTCGATGCCGGCAAACCCTAAGGCATGTCCGTCTCGACTCAACATCCAGAAACGTTGATGCGGCTTTCCGAGATCGCTATGCGGCAATCCCGCCGCTTTCAGCGCACCGATGAAACTCGGATTGTCGGGAGTTATGGCGATCATGTGAGTCATTTCAGTATCATTGCCGCTTTCGTCAAGTTCAAACGTCAACCGGCAGGCAACCGCCTTGCCTCTACGCCTTCATGGGTCATCACCACCGGTTTGATCGTGCCATCGGCGTTGAAATACATATGATCGATCGCCAGTTCGCGGTGGTTGCCGTCGGTCTCAGTCAGCGGACGGCGATGATAGGCGATGTACCAATCGTCGGAGCCCGGAATATTGACCACGGAATGGTGTCCTGCCCCGCGCGCGATGGCCATGTCCTGTTGCAGGATCTTGCCGATGCGCCTGAACGGCCCGAATGGCGTGTCGCTCATGGCATAGGCAACGCTGTAGTCCGGTCCGGTCCATTCGCCTTCCGACCACATCAGGTAATAGTGGCCGCCGCGTTTGATCATGAACGGCCCTTCGACATAGTGGTCGGGCGTGATTTCCTTATAGGTATCGCCATCGTCGAACGGAATGACGCTGAGCAGATCGTCGCTCAGGCGCACGACGTTACAGTGCCCCCAGCCACCGTAATACATGTAGTAGCGGCCGTCGTCATCGCGGAAGACGAACTGGTCGATCGGCTGGGCGCCGTTGCGGATGCCGCCGATCAACGGCCGGCCCAGCGCATCCTTGAACGGCCCTTGCGGTTTGTCAGACACCGCGACGCCGATCCCGCCCAATTGGCTGTCGTTCTTGATATCGTTGGCGCCGAGGAACAGATAATAGCGGCCATCTTTCTCGACAAAGGACGGCGCCCAGACCGCATAGGCCGCCCACGACACGTCCTTGATATCCAGCACGTGGGCATGTTTCGTCCAGTGCACCAGGTCCGGCGACGAAAAGGCATCGAGAAAGGTCTGTTTGAGGAACGGCGCCCAGATATCGGGCTGGGCCCGGTGCCAGGTCTGGCCGGCTGTAAAAGTCTTCGCCGCGCCCGGAGTATCGGCGTCCGCCGACCAGGTGGGATAGATCCAGTATTGCTGCCCAACGATGTCGATTTCCGGGTCGGCGTACCAGCCAGGGACGATCGGGTTCTTGCCGTGGGCGGATGTGGCCAGGGCCGCCAAAGCTCCGGCCAGCAAAAGCATACGCATGATTATTTTTCCTCCCGGTCGCCCTGCATGATCTGTTGCAGTTCGTCGCGGCTCAGCTTGGCGAAGTTGATCAGGTCGGGTTCGCTCTCGAAAAACTCGAACGATTTCTTGAGCGATTCAACATCGTGGGCGCGGAACTTCTGCGCCTTGTCTTCCATTTCGGCGGCGGTAAAGCCCAGCGCGACCATAGCTTCGCGCGCCAGGGACAGCGAACTGTCGAGCGTCTCGCGCTGATAGTAATCGACTCCGGCGCGGTGCAATTCGAAGGCGTGGCGGCGGTTGCGCGCGCGCGCAAACACCTTCAGCTTCGGGAAGTGCTGTTTGCTCAGCTTGACGATCTCGACGGCGGCTTCGGCGTCATCGACCGCGACGATCAGCATGCGCGCCTCTTCCGCTCCGGCGGAGCGCAGCAGGTCGAGACGCGTGGCGTCGCCGAAATAGCCCTTGGAGCCGAACTTACGCAGAAGCTCCACCTGGTCCGGGTTCTTTTCCAGAACCGTAACCGGCACGCCCTGATGCAGCATGAAGCGGCCGACGACCTGGCCGAAGCGGCCGAAGCCGGCGATAATGACCGGGTTGTGCTCATTGATGGCGTCGTAGTCGCGTTCCGGCAACTGGCTCATGAAACGCGGCAGGATGAACTTGCCGTAGATGGCGATCAGGATCGGCGTCAAACCGATCGACAGCGCCACCATCAGGGTGACGAAGCGCTGAGTCTCATCGTCGATTATGTGCAGTTGCCCACCGATCAGGTTGAGCAGGACGAAGGCGAACTCGCCTCCCTGCGACAAACCGATGGCCAGGCCCAGGCCTTGCGCGCCCTTGACGCCGAAACGGTCGCCTAGCCCGAAAAGGATCACGCCCTTGACCGCCATCAGGGCCAAGACGGCGGCGATCAGCCCCAGGGCGTGGTGCTGCAGAATGGTAAAATCCATCCCCATGCCGACCGAGATGAAGAACAGGCCCAGCAGCAGTCCCTTGAAAGGCTCGATATCGGTCTCGATCGTGCGGCGGTATTCGGAATTGGCCAGGACGACGCCGGCGATAAAGGCGCCCAAGGTTGGCGACACGCCAACCAGTTCCATCAGGACGGTAACGCCGATCACCAGGGCCAGCGACGTTGCGGTAAAGACTTCGCGCAGATTGGCGCGGGCGATCATCTGGAAGACATAGCGCGAACCGAAGCGCCCGGCCAGGATCACCGTGGCGATGACGGCGACGACAGCGATGGGCTGCAGCCAGCCCGGCCAGTGGGAGATCAGGCTGTGCGTCTGTTCGAGCGACGTGCCGGCGGCGGCCAGCATGGGTATGATGATCAGGATGGGGATGACCGCCATGTCCTGGAACAGCAGGACGGCAAACGAGGTTTCACCAACCAGGGAATGGGTCAGGTTCTTTTCGCGCAGCATCTGCATGACCAGGGCGGTCGAGGACATGGACAGAGCCATGCCGACGGCCAGCGACGCCTGCCACGGAAAGCCCAGGGCGATACCGAGCGCCATAAGCGCTACGGACGACACCACGACCTGCAACCCGCCCAGCCCGACGATCGACCGGCGCAAGCGCCACAGAATGGCCGGTTCCAGCTCCATGCCGATCAGGAACATCATCATGATGACGCCGAACTCGGCAAAATCCATGATCTTGCCGGCATCGCCAACCATGTGGACGATGAACGGTCCGATAATGACGCCGGCGATCAGGTAGCCCAGGACCGAGCCCAGGCGAAAGCGCTGGGCCAGGGGCACGACGACGCAGCCGGCGACCAGGAACACAAAGACACTGAGCAGAAAATTCAAATCCATACCGCACAGCCCTTTCGCGTTCGTAGCGCACTATCTAGGGACTCGGGCGACGATGACAAGACTTAAAGATTGGGCCAGTCATCTGGAACTATGGCGTCTTGCCTGACCATTTCAAACCTGCGAACATGGATCAAAAGAGGAAATGCGTCATGAAGTACACCCTTGTCTCGGCGTTGTGCGCCCTCGCCTGCCTGGCCACGGCCGTCCGCGCCGAAGCTCCAACCGGCTACCATCTGGTGTGGTCGGACGAGTTCGACAGCGGCACCGGCCCGGATCCGGCCAAATGGTCTTACGACACCAACCGCAACAAGGACGGCTGGTACAATAACGAAGCCCAGTATTATTCCGCAAACCGCGCCGAAAACGCCCGCATCGTCGACGGCCATCTGGTCATCGAGGCGCGTAAGGACGATTTGAACATGCTGGCCGATTACGGCGGCCAACATTACAGCTCGGCGCGGCTCGTTACCCAGGGCAAGGCGGAATGGACCTACGGCTTCTTTGACGTTCGCGCCAAATTGCCGTGCGGCAAGGGCCAATGGCCGGCCATCTGGCTGCTGGGAACCGGCCCGTGGCCCAGTACCGGCGAAATCGACATCATGGAAGCCGTCGGTCACGAGCCGACGACCATCTATGGCACCACCCATTCGGTCGACTCGGTGAAAAACAATGGTCACTTCGGCGACAAGACCGAGGTCGCTGACCAGTGCACGGCTTTTCACAACTACCAGCTCGACTGGACCGAGACCGGCATTACTTTCCTGATCGACGGCAAGGCTTTTTATCATCGCGACCGCCCGGCCGGCACCAACACCGATACCTGGCCGTTCGTCACGCCGGAATATATGATCCTCAACATCGCGGTCGGCGGCAACTGGGGCGGCCAGCAGGGGATCGATGACAGCGTCTTCCCGCAGCAGATGCAGGTCGACTATGTCCGCGTCTATCAAAAATAGCCCCCCAAGAAAAAACCTCATGTCCGACCACTTCTCACGCGTCGCCACGCAGTATGCCGCCGCCCGTCCGACCTATCCGGCGGAGCTCTTCGCCTGGCTGGCCCAACAGGCGCCCGGCCATGAACGCGCCTGGGACGCCGGCGCCGGCAATGGCCAGGCCTCGGTAGCGCTCGCGGAACATTTCGACCAGGTCCTGGCGAGCGACATCAGCGCCGACCAACTGTCCCAGGCGCCGGTGCGGCCGAACATCACCTACCGTACCACCGACTACTACACTGGCCTTGCTGCCGCGTCAGTCGATCTGGTCACGGTCGCCCAGGCCCTGCACTGGTTCGATCTCGACGCCTTTTATGCCGAGGTCCGGCGCGTGCTGAAGCCCGGCGGCGTCATTGCCATCTGGACCTACGGCATGGCGCAGGTCGACCGGCCCGGTGTCAATGACGTCCTGTTGCATCTCTATAGCGACATTGTCGGTCCGTATTGGCCGGCCGAACGTGTCCATGTCGAAAATGGCTATGTCGACCTGCCCTTCCCGTTCGAAACCATCGCGGTACCACCGTTTTCCATCACCATGCACTGGAACCTGGCGCAGTATGTCGCCTACCCGCGCAGTTGGTCGGCAACCGGACGCATGATCCAGGCAAAGGGTGAAAATCCGATTCCGGCCTTCGAAGAACGACTACTTCGTTTATGGGGCGAACCCGAAACCCAACGCGACGTCGTCTGGCCGCTATTGGTGCGCGCCGGCCGCCTATAGTCGAAAGCCGCCATCTCGCGCTCGACCCAATCTGCCGCTTGACTCTGGACAGGTCGATGGGCTCAACTGAAACCATGCCAGCCAATGCTCCGACTGCGGACGAAATCCAGCCCTTCGACTTCCGTGCGGGAGACGGGCCGCTGGTCATCGCCGCGCCGCATGTCGGCATTCATCTCCCTGCCGCTATCGCCGCCACAATGAATGAAACAGGACGAGCGGTGGGCGAAACCGACTTCCACGTCCATCGCCTGTTTGACTTTGCACCAGAACTGGGTGCAGCCACATTGTTCGCCACCCATTCGCGCTATGTCGTCGACCTGAACCGTGACCCGGAGGGCGGCAATCTCTATCCCGGAAAATTCGAAACAGGCCTGTGCCCGGTCAGCGATTTCGACCAGCATCCGATTTATCCCGAGGGCCACGAACCACACGCCGGTGAGATCCTGTATCGCCGTAACACCTGGTGGCAGCCCTATCACGACCGATTGCGCCAGGCTCTCGACGATGCAGTGGCGCGTCACGGTCGCGCCCTGCTGATCGACGCCCATTCCATCCGACCGGAGATCCCGAGCCTGTTCGAAGGCCGCCTGCCCGATCTCAACTTCGGCACCAATTGCGGCCTGACCCTGAACCCCGACCTGGTCGCCGTGGTCGATGCCTGGCGTAACGGTCAGTCACAGTTCAGTCATGTGCGCGACGGCCGGTTCAAGGGCGGCTATACCACCCGCCACTATGGCCGGCCCGATCAGGGCATCCAGGCGCTGCAAATCGAGATCGTGCAGGATTGTTACTTGAATTCGGACACGCCTCACCTGTATGACGCCCGCAAAGCCGCGCCACTGAGTCAAGCCCTGCGTCCGCTTGTCGAAAGCCTGCTCGCGGCGCTTTAAGCTAGATAAAGAGGCTGCATGCTGACCAACCCATCGCCGAGCGAACGCGTCCTGTCGGAACGAGGCAATATCATCGACGGCGCCGATTATGCTCGCCGCCTGCGCGAACGGCTGGCGGCCCACGTTTCCAATTTAAAGGAAGTGTCCGGCAAGACACCCTGCCTGGTCGTCGTTATAGTCGGCGAGGACCCGGCCAGCCAGGTCTATGTCAAAAGCAAGGGCGAACAGACCCAGGCCATCGGCATGGAATCGCGCACCATCCGCCTGCCCGATACGACCTCGGAATCGGAACTGCTGTCGCTGATCGACGGCTTGAATCGCGACCCGCTGGTCAACGGCATACTGGTACAACTGCCCTTGCCGTCGCACATGTCGTCCCTGAAGGTCATAGACGCCATCAATCCGGACAAGGATGTCGACGGCTTCCACGTCGAAAGCGTCGGCCGCTTGAGCGTCGGCCTGCCTGGCCTGGTATCGTGTACACCGCTGGGCTGCCTGATGCTGCTGCAGGACGCGACAAAGACCTATGGCGACACCTTGAGCGGTAAGAATGCCGTCATTGTCGGTCGCTCCAACATCGTCGGCAAGCCGATGGCACAACTGTTGCTGGCCCAGGATTGCACCGTCACGATCGCCCATTCCAAGACGAAAAATCTGAAAGACCTGTGCCTCGGTGCCGATGTCCTGGTCGCTGCCATCGGTCGCAGCAAGTTCATCCCCGGCGACTGGATCAAGGACGGCGCCTATGTCATCGACGTCGGCATGAACCGCGAGGTGATCGACGGCAAGCAAAAGCTGTTTGGCGATGTCGATTTTGAAACCGCCAGGGAACGCGCCCTGGCCATTACGCCGGTGCCCAAGGGCGTCGGACCGATGACCATTGCCTGCCTGCTCAACAACACGCTTAAGGCCTTTTGCCTGCAAAACGGCCTCCCCGTTCCGGACGGCGTCTGATGGTGGGCGGTGTCGTCATCGTCGGCGCGGGCCATGCCGGCGGCGCGGCGGCGGGCTTCCTGCGGCAATATGGCTATACCGGCGCCATTACCCTGATCGGCTCAGAACCCTATCTGCCCTATCAGCGTCCGCCCTTGTCGAAGGCCTGGCTGAAGGGCGCGGCGTCGCTCGACGATTTGTATCTGCGCGGCGAAAATTTCTATCCAGATCAACAGATTGCGACCACGTTGAACGAACGTGTGAACGCAATTTCCCGCGAGAACACGCTTGTATTAACCTCCGGGCGGACGATTGCCTTCGATCACCTGATCCTGGCCACGGGCTCAAAAGCACGGCCGTTCGATATCCAGGGTACGCACACCGTTCCCTACCATCTTCTGCGCACGCTTGACGATGCGGAACGCCTTAAAGCCGCCCTGCAACCCGGCCACCGCATCGGCCTGATCGGCGCCGGCTATATCGGCCTGGAGGTCGCAGCCTCGGCCCGTCATCTCGGCTGTGAGGTGACCCTGTTCGAGCGGGAAAGCCGCATCCTGGCCCGTGTCGCATCGCAAGCCCTGTCGCAATTCTATACCGACACTCACCTGGCGCGTGGCGTACGCATCGTCACCGAAGCCTTTGTCAGCGAGCTGTCGCTTGGTGAAGGCGACGAGAAGATCGTGCACCTGGAAGATGGCCGCACCCACGCCTTCGATCTGCTGCTGGTCGGGATCGGCGCTCTGCCGGCCGACGATCTGGCGCAGGGCGCAGGCCTGGTGTGCGCCAATGGTACCGTCGTCGATGAAGAGGCGCGTACCTCCGTAACGAATATTTTTGCCATCGGTGACGTTACATCGCGCACCCTGCCCTTCTATGACGGCCGTTTCCGCCTCGAAAGCGTGCCCAATGCCCTGGAACAGGCCAAGCAGGCGGCAGCCGCCATCACTGGCTACAAACCGCCTGTGGTCGAAACGCCATGGTTCTGGTCGGATCAATATGAATACAAGCTGCAGATCGCCGGGCTGTTGCGGCCCGACACGCGATCTGTCGTGCGTGGTGATTCTGCCACCGGCGCCTTCAGTGTCTTTCATCTCGATGGCGACAACCGGCTGAAGACCGCCGAATGTGTCAGCCGGCCCGCCGATTTTATGGCTGCAAAGCTGTTGATTGCCAAGGGCGTGGCGTTGGACGACGCCGTCGTCGCTGACGCCGAGGCCTCCTTGAAACCCTATCTGCAAAAATAGCTTTCGCAGCGCACAAATATGCGCTTAATTCCCCGCGCAAGCGACAAATTGGAATTTCAACGATCGTTTAAAATTCCACATGACAGGCCGTCGCAAAGCCGCTACACGACCGCATAATTTACAAGAGGGACATCATGCCGACCTCAGCCACTCCCAAGATATTTCCCGACGCTGCAACGGCGTTGCAGGGCCTGACCTTCGACGGCATGACCGTCATGTCCGGCGGTTTCGGCCTGTGCGGCATACCGGAAAACCTGATTGCTGCCCTGCGTGATTCCGGCGCTAAGGGCCTGACGGTCATCTCCAACAATGCCGGTGTCGACGGTTTCGGCCTGGGTCAGCTGCTGACCACGCGTCAGATCAAAAAGATGATCAGTTCCTATGTCGGCGAGAATAAGGAATTCGAACGGCAGTTCCTGGCCGGCGAACTGGAACTGGAATTCAATCCCCAAGGCACCCTGGCCGAACGCATACGCGCCGGCGGCGCCGGTATTCCTGGCTTTTACACCGCCACGGGCGTCGGTACCGTGGTCGCCGAGGGCAAGGAGATCAAGCGCTTTGGCGATCGCGACTATGTGCTGGAAACCGGCCTGATCGCCGACCTCAGCATCGTCAAGGCGTGGAAGGGCGATGCCCGCGGCAATCTGGTTTTCCGCAAGACGGCGCGTAATTTCAATCCGATGATGGCGACCGCCGGCAAGATCTGCGTTGCCGAGGTCGAGGAGATCGTCCCGGTTGGCGCGCTGGATCCCGATAACATCCACACGCCCGGCATCTATGTCGACCGCATCGTGCAGGGCACCTTCGAAAAACGTATTGAACAGCGCACCATCCGCGCCAAGGAAGAGGCGTAATCATGCCCTGGACACGTGATCAACTCGCCGAGCGCGCTTCTCAAGAGCTTAAGGACGGTTTCTACGTCAATCTGGGTATCGGTATTCCGACCCTGGTCGCCAACTACATCCCCGAAGGTATGACCGTTACCCTGCAGTCGGAAAACGGCATGCTGGGCATGGGCCCCTTCCCGACCGAGGACGAGATCGACGCCGACCTGATCAATGCCGGCAAACAGACCATCACCGAACTGGATGAGACGAGCTACTTCTCGTCGTCGGACAGTTTTGCGATGATCCGTGGCGGCCATATCAACCTGACCATACTGGGCGCCATGGAAGTGGCCGAGAACGGCGACATCGCCAACTGGATGATCCCGGGCAAGCTGGTCAAGGGCATGGGCGGCGCCATGGACCTAGTCGCCGGCGTCAAGCGCGTCGTCGTCGTCATGGAACACGCCAACAAGCATGGCGAGTCGAAGATTTTGAAGGCCTGCACCCTGCCCCTGACCGGGACGCGCGTGGTCAATCTGATCATTTCGAACCTGGGCGTGTTCGAGGTCAAGCCGGACGGTTCGGGCCTGACCCTGATCGAACTGGCGCCCGACGTGACTCTCGATGAGATCGCCGCCAAGACCGAAGCCGCCTACGATGTCGCGCTGACAGTTTCCGCCTGACCTGAAGCCCGAAGGGCCTGATGAACTACCAACGTTCTGCGCCAGACGCAGAGGAACGCCCAGCATCTGGCTGTTCGTGCTTTTCGTTTTTTCGTGCTTTTCGTGGCCAAAAATTCCACCGCAAAACGTTACTTATTCACTGAGTTGCGCTGACAGATTTCTATCGCTTTGCCGCAGTTTCCATGTCACTGACGATGGAATTTATGGCCACGAAAAGCACGAAAAAACGAAAAGCACGAACGTTGCGGCGTTAGTCCAGCTCATGAGGCATCGATGGTATGTATATGAAAGCGCCTTTCAGGCGCGGCAGAATGACAACTAACGCAGCACCGGGATATGGGGCGAGGCATCCAGCGGCAGTTTGCCCAGCAGGCGCGGATCGTCATGGATCTCCACCATCCGGGCATAGGGCACGAAGCCCGAGCGGATATAGAAGGGCACGGCTTCAGGGCTGTCGAACGTGCAGCTATGCACCCACAGGCGGCTGATCCCGCGCGCCCAGGCACGGCGTATCGCTTCATCGATCAACATGCGTCCCAGGCCCTTGCCGACCGCGCCCGGAACCAGGCCCAAGAACGCCAATTCGCAAACACCCGAACCTTCGAAATGCAATTCCAGTATTCCAGAAATGTCTCCGTCCGTCCGAAAACGGAACGAATCGCGGGCTGGGTCGGCCAAGACCGCCGACAGTTGCGCATCCGGCATCAACAGGCGCGACGTCCACATCCATGGCCCGCCCACGGCGCGAAACAGGTCGCGATAGCCGTCGAGGTCGGTCGGATCGACGCGCTCCAGTTCCAGACCGTCGGCAAACGGCGCCATGGTGCGCTTCGGCGGGGCCAGCATCTCCAGGCAGGTCACCAGATTGACCAGCTTGGTGTTGGGCAGGTCGTAATAGCCGTCGGCCAGGTCGAACACAGCCACGCCTACAGACCCTCGACCTTCTGCTTGCCGTCTTTCGGCAATTCCGTCATCGGCGTTGCAGGCGGCGCCAGCGGCGACAAGGTCTCCTGGCTGAAACCGATCAGGGCGGCCACGGCCTGGCTGGTGGCCTTGCTATAGGCGTCGGCCGTCATCGACATGTCGCTGCGCTTCACTCCGATATCGGCCGTGATAAAACGCTGATTGATCACAGTGCGATCGCTGACGCGCGTGATGCGCGCATCCAGGGCGATAGAAACGGTCGGCTTATTGTGGCCGTACACCGTCTCGAAGCGACGAACCGCAACATCGAGCCGGTACGGCGCCGAAGACGGGCCGCGCGGTTCCAGGTGAATATTGTTACCGCCCCGTGCAAAACCTTCGCTAACCGCGGCATAGAACAGGGCCTGGGCCGGCGCCGACCAGCGAGCTTCGGACACATAGGCGACCTGATTGTCTTCGATGGTGACAATACCGTCGCCGGCGCTGCCCGGCGGGAAGATCACCGTGCCGAGCGTCACGGCCACCGGCACGCCGGTCGCCGACGCCGCGGGCGCGTCCAGCAAAGCCTGGTCGTAGCCGAAGCGATAGAGTTGCACGGGCTTGGTCTTGGGCAGCAGATTGATGCAGCCGCCAAGGCTGAGAGCAGCCACAGTCAGTGCCAAGGCCGCCGCGCCCTTTGTCAGGTGTGCATAGCGTCTCATTGGTTGACCTTTCTTTCCTTGGCGACCGGTTTGACGATCAATTCCTGCGGACTCTGTTGAACGGAATCAACGAGGGTTTTTAGCGACTGCGCAGCTTCGTTGAGGTTGTTGAGGCTTTCCTGCAGTTCCGGCAGCGTCGAGCTCTGGACCTGGTCGATCGGCGCCTTGAGGGAATCGGCGACGACCGCGACATGGTCAGCGGCGGTAGCCAGTTTATCGGTCGCCGCGTTGATCTTCTCAAGCGTTTCCGGCATCTGGCTGCCCAACACGCCATCCGTCGTATTGGCCAGTTTGGTGACGGCGTCAGCCGCCTGTCCGGCGCTGATGATCGCCTCATGGGCATCATCGATCATCTGCTGCCGGCTTTTCAGGTCCTCAGTCACGGCCTGCAGATTGGACAGTGTGTCGGAGAAGCTCTTGATATTGCGGTCCGACAGCAGGCGATTGACCCGGTCAAGGCTCTCATAGGTCTTTTCAACAACCGAGCCTGAGCCCTGCAACAGCTTTGACAGCGCGCTTTCTTCCGAACGGATGACAGGCGGCGGTCCGCCTGGTTTACGCCGCAACAGAGGCGACGCCGCGGAGCCCGGCGAAATCTGCATATACAGCAGGCCCGTAATCCCCTGGGGCTGCAGGGTCGCCACCGAGTCGGCACGTATGGGTGTTTCCGAATCGAGCTTGATGCGGGCAAACACCTGATGGGTATTGGCCTTGCCCAGTCGCAGATTGGTCACTTCGCCGACCTTGATGCCGTTGAAATGGACTTCGGAGCCCTTGTTCAGCCAGTCGACCGGTTGATTGAATTCGACGTCATAGACGCCAAATTCCTGGTTGACGTCGAACTTGATGAACCAAAAGGCGAAGCCAAGCAGAATCAGCGCCATGATAAAGGTGATCAAGCCGACAAAGGCGTAATGCGCCTGACGTTCCATGCAGCGTCTCCCTCTACGACTTGACGCGCCCTCTGGGCCCATGAAAATACTCATGAATCCAGGGGTGATCGGATTTTTCCAGCACCTCTATGCGGTCCTTCAGCACCACGCGGCGGTCCGCCAGAACGGCGATCTCGTCACAGATGGCATACAGACTATCAAGATCGTGCGTAATCATAAAGACCGTCAGGTCGAGACTGCTGGCCAGGTCGCGGATCAACTGATCGAAGGCCGCGGCCCCGATCGGATCCAGGCCGGCCGTCGGCTCATCGAGGAACAGCAGTTCAGCGTCGACCGCCAGGGCGCGGGCCAGCGCCGTGCGCTTGATCATACCGCCCGACAGTTCCGACGGCATCAGGTCGGCCGCGCGGAGCGGCAAGCCAGCCATCGACATTTTCAGCAGGGCGATCGATCGCGCTTCACGCGGGCTCAGCCGGGTAAACTCCAGCATCGGCGTCATGATGTTTTCGGCGACACTGAGGGTCGAGAATAGCGCCCCGCCCTGGAACAGCACGCCGGTCTTGGCACGGATGGCCTGGGCTTCCGCCGTCCTGGCGCCGGACAGCTTCTGGCCGAACAGCCAGATTTCGCCGCTCACCGGCTTTTGTAGCCCCAAAATCGAGTTCAGCAGAACGGTCTTGCCCGAGCCGGACCCACCGACAATACCCAGGACCTCGCCGCGTTTGACGACCAGGTCCAGATCCTCATGGATGACGTGGTCGCCAAAACTGTTGTTCAGCCCTTCGATGACGATCGGATCGTCGCCCTGCCCGTTGCGCGGTTTGGCGACATGGTTGAGGCTCAGCTTTTGGCGCGGCTTTCCGTCCTTCGAATCGCCACCTTCCGGTGGCTCAGCACCCGCCAGGTCATGGGCATCCGGCGCTTCGGTCGGGGGCTTTTCAGTCGGCGTTTTTTCATTGTCGTGGCTCATCAGAAGGTGAACCCGTTGAACAGAATGGCGAACATGGCGTCGAGCATGAAGACCAGGAAGATCGACTGGACGACCGCTGTCGTCACCTGACGACCGAGGCTCAGGACGTCGTCCTTGACATTCATCCCCTGCCAGCAGCCGACAATGGCGATCGTGGCGGCGAAGAATGGCGGACGGACGATGCCGACGAAGAAATTATAGAACGGAATATAGTCGTGCAGGCGCTGGAGGAATATCTGCGGCCCGGCGCCCAGGCTGCTCCAGATGGCCAGCATGCCGCCGAACATGGCGGCAATCGTGGCAATGAAGGTGATAAAGGTCGACATGAAGACCAGCGCGATCAGGCGCGGGACGATCAGGGCTTCGTACGGATCGATCCCCATGACGCGCATGGCGTCGATTTCCTGGTTCATCTTCATGGCGCCGACTTCGGCGGCAAAAGCCGAGGCCGAGCGGCCTGCCAGCAGGACGGCAGTGATCAGCGGGGCGAATTCACGCAACGAAAAGACGCACACCATGTCGATGGCAAAGATACCGCCGCCGAACTGCTGCAGCTGCAACACGCCGATAAAGCCGATCACGGCGCCGATAAAGAAGCTGGTCAGGGCCACGATGGGCACGGCATCGATGCCGGCGCGCTGCATGATATTGACCAGCGAGGCCCAGCGGATCTTGGTCGGACGGCCCAGCGACACCATCAACTGGGCGATGATATGGCCCATGAAAATCGACTGGGCGATAAACCCGCGCTTGAAGCGCATGGTCATCTGGCCCAGTTGAACCAGGCCGAAATAGATGGGATGCAGCCAGAACTTCGGTTTTTCGGGATTTTCCAGCGTGTAGGTGGTGATGTCCGGCGTGTGATCGCCAACGATGCGATAAAGTCGGGCGTAGTTGTCCTGGCCGGTAAAGATGTCGCCGTGCAACCGGTCGCCGATCGCACCCCGCAGCAGATAGGCGCCGGCCGTATCCAGGGCCTCGATATTCTCGCTGGCCACCGTCACGGCCGTGTAGGCTTTCAGGGCATTACGTAATCGATCAGCGAGCCCTTCGATGCTCGTGACAATCCACTGGCCTTTCGGTCGCAGCACAGCCGTGCCGTCTTCCCCGGCTTCAACCGCGAAATCCGCCTTGTGCGCTTTGGTTTTGGCCTTCGGCATCAGGGATTAGAGACTCACTTTACAAGCCTGTTCCGGCTCGACCTCATACATGTCGTAAATTGATAAAATGGCAAGAGCGAAGCCAAAAGAAGGCGTACAGATCGGTTCAACTTTTGGATCTAAGCCGCATTATCGGTCAGGCGCAGGCGATAAATGCCCTTGATGCCTTCCAGCTCGACCGGCTTACCCTTGCGAACCAGTTCGATTCGCCCCTGACGCACCAGGCTGGTGATGACGGCCCGGACCTTGGGAAGTTCGCGTTGCCAGTTGTCCGTGCTGACGGCCTTGGCAACATCGTTAGGGCTTATGGACTCGCCTTTACGCACCTGCGATAAGAGCGACAAAAGTGTCTCTTCTATAAGTTGGGACATGGTGTGCCTTTCGGAGTGCGTAGGATGAGCAGTGATGAATTCGCCGGCTGGCAGAGGGCCGAGCCCGGCGACACCTTTAACGGCCTGATTGGCGCCTACTACTACGATGCGTCCGATCCCGCCAAGGTAAAGGTGGCCTTCAAGGCGGAAAAACGCCATCTCAACGGTGGCGGCAGCGTCCATGGTGGCTGTCTGCTGACCCTTGCCGACACGTCCCTGTTCATCTTCGCCATCCCGTATCTTGGCGAAGGCGCCGCCGTGACGCTGCAACTGGACGCACAATTCCTGTCACCGGGCCGTGAGGGCGACATCATTATCGCCACTGGCGACATTACTCGCGCCGGCAAGACGGTGATCTTCGGCCGGGGCGAACTTCACTGCGGAGACCGGCTGCTGATGAGCTTTACGGGCATACTCAGCCGCAAGAAGTCCCGCCCGCAAGGCGACGGTTAAGCAAGGATTGGAATCCACAGATTACACCGATTACACAGATTTTTTCAGAGACTTATCACCGGCATTTGCGGCTTACCACCTTCCCCTAAGGATCGCTTCGCGATCGCAAAAAGCCGCTTAACAGCACCGGCGAGGGCTCGCTAAGGCTCTGAAAAAATCTGTGTAATCGGTGTAATCTGTGGATCGCCCTTCTTAAATCCCAAGTTGCGAAGCCCGCGCGCGCAAGGCAGTAAGCCACCGTCCCAGGTTCACCAGATCCTTGGCCGGTCGGAAACGGGCGATTCGGGCAAAGTCGAACGCACAGACCGCGATGATGTCCGCCACCGTCAGCCGTCCGGCGCAGACAAACTCCCGTCCTGCCAGATGCGCATCCAGCTTCGTGCAATAGTCGCCGGCAAAGCCCAGCATGTGCTCCGCGACCGCCGGATTAGGCGCCTCAAGCACCGCCAGGGCGGGCACCTTCATCCGCGTCCCCAGCATCAGTGGCGTCGCCAGTTGCTGTTCCAGCCGCCGCGTCCACATCTCGATCTCGGCGATCTCGCGCGCATCACGGCCAAACAGGTTCGGTTCCGGATACAGGCTTTCAAGATAACGCCCGATCGCCACCGATTCGGCGATGACCGATCCATCGTCCAGTTCCAACACCGGCAAGCCCGCCGCGCCGGACCGCGCCACCACCTCATGGCTGCGATGTTCCAGCCCCATAAGATCGACCTGGACCAACGCGATATCGCCGATCCCTTTCTCGGCCATGATCCAGCGCACGCGCCGCGGATTGGGCGCGTAGTCGGCGACGTATAACTTCATGAGGCGCTCCTGAGTTTCTTTTAGAAACCTTATAGGCCATACACCGCGTTCGGCAAGGCCCCGACCACGGCCGCCGACAAGCAGGTCGCCAGGAAGCCGGCGAACAGGGCTTTCCAGATCAGGCTGAAGATTTCCGGCCGTCGCGCCGGCATCAGGGCGCCGAAACCCGCCGCCGAGATACCGACCGAGCCGATATTGGCAAAACCGCACAGGGCGTAGGTCAGGATGATGCGCGTGCGCGGCGTCATGTCCGACACCGGAATGGCGGCCAGCTTCAGGAAAGCAACGAACTCGGTCAGCACCATCTTGACACCGAGTAGCCCGCCGGCCGTCTTGGCTTCATTCCACGGCACGCCGATCAGCCAGGCCAGGGGCGTGAAGATATAACCGAGGATGCGTTCGATGGTGATCGGCTCACCGCCAACATGGTAGAAGTTGCTGAGGATCATGTTGGTCAGGGCGACAAAGGCCACCATGACGATCAGGATGGCGGCGATGTTCATGGCCACCATCATGCCGTCCTGGGTGCCCTTGGAGACGGCATCGACCACGCTGTCATATTTCAGCGAGCTGTCGTAATCGATCTTTTCCGCCTTGCGGTCCAGCAGCTCCGGCACGATGATCCGCGCCAGCAGCACGCCGGCCGGAGCCGAAACAATGGCGGCAGCCAGGATATGGCCGCCGGCATTGGGAAGGACGTCAGACAGGATGAGCACATAGGCGACCATGGTCGAGCCGGCGACATTGGCCATGCCGACGACCAGCATGACGAAGACTTCCGAGCGGCTCAGCTTGTCGAGATAGGCGCGGATGATGATCAGGCTTTCGACATTGCCGACGAAGATGTTCGACGCCACGCCCAGGGCCGATGCCCCGCCAAGCCCGATCGTCTTTTCGAAAATGACGCCGAAGAAGCGGATGATCAGCTTCAGGATGCCGATATGCCATAGAAGAGCAGACAACGACGCGATGACCAGGATCAAGGGCAGGACGCGCAGCGCAAAGACGAACAAAGCGCCTTCGTTGGTCACGGCATAGGGCTGCGCACCGCCGCCCATATAACCAAAGACGAACTGCATGCCACGTCCGGTGGCTTCGCCCAGCGCCGCCATGCCGGCGCTGATGCCTTCCAGCACGACGTGCGACTTCGGAATGGCAAACAGCATCAGGATCAGCAGGACCTGGACGCCGATGGCCCCAACCGTCAGCCATATCGGAAACTTTTTCTTGTTTTCCGACAGGCCCCAGCACGCCAGCAGGATGACAACGATGCCCAGCAGGCTCTGCAAATTTTCCGTGCCGTAATGCATTTACGCTATCCCCTTAAAAGGAGATCATATTCCGTACCAATTGTAACCTTGGCAAGGGTTATTTTGCAGTGCGATCTTTGCGCCATGCGGCGCCCAGCACTGTATCGAAGATCTCCTTGCGGTCCGCCGGCGTTTGCAGGCCACCGGTCGCGGCCTGAAGGCGCGTCATGTTGCTCAGCACATAGGCCTGGCCGTGTGCCGCCGCGGCCGCCGCATCATAGGCCGCGTCGATATCCGTAGATATACCTTGGGCCAGCAGGGTCCGGGCCAGCATGGAGTCGACGCGGATCGCCACGCTGGAATTGGGGCTGTAGGGCGCCAGTATCTGCCGCGCCTGTTCAAGATCGCGTCGTGCGCCGGCATAGTCCTGAGCCGACATTTGTATCGCCGCCCGCAACATCAGGGCGTCCGCCGTCCGCGATGAGGTCGGCGCCGTGGCCAGACGTGTGACCAGAACCTCCTCGACCAGGGCTCGCGCCGCGTCCATGTCACCCGTCTTGAACTTGAGATTGGCCTGGACCAGAATATAGCTCAGCGAACGGTCGAACTTGCGATCGTGATTCTTCAGATTGATCGCCAGGGCCTGCGCGACCGCCGCCTCGGCCTTGCGATATTCGCCCTGGTATTGATAGGTATTGGACAGGTCGTTATAGACCCCGCCCAGCAGGACGTCGGCAAAGTCGCCCAGCGGTGTCAAAACATCGACCGCCTTCAATTGCAGGGTCATGGCCTCATCAAGCCTGCCGGTATAGACAAAGACCAGGGCCAGGTTCTGGTAGGCGCGGCCCAGGATCTGCGGGACCTGCGGCGTCGAATCCTCGGCGATACGCAGGGCGCGGCGGAAGTCGGCCTCCGCCTCGTCGTACCGCCCCATGCGACGCAGGGAATCGCCCAGAACGCCCAAGGTGTCGGCAATATCGGGATGGCCGGGTGACTGCATGCGTTCGCGCAGGGCAAGAGCCTGTTCGGCCAGGACGCGTGCGCCTTCATAGTCGCCGAGCGTAATCTTCATGTCGGCATAGTCGGTCAGGGTCGAGGCCAGATAGATATTAGGCTTTGCGTCGGGCGCGCTCATGATCGCCACTGCCCGGTCGAACGGCGCCATGGCGTCGAGATACACGCCCTTGTATTTGAGGGCCAGGGCCAGCATCGACCACGCCGCGCCCGACTGCCATTTTTCGTCCGGCGTTTTCGCCAGCCTTTCCATATTCTCGGCCGCCTCACGCGTCATGGCGATGGCACGTTCGGGATCGGAATCGAGATAGGCATTGGCCAGGGCCGCTTCGGCGGCGTAGGTCTTGAAATGATCCTTCCCAAGCGTGGCGATACGCTGGTCGTAGGCGGCTATGCACGGCGTCTCCGCGGTCTGCATGGTGGCGGCAATACTGGTCTCGCACACCGCGGCCAAGGCGTCGCCGGTCAGTTCCAGATTCTTGCCCTTCTGTGCCAGAGCCAGGGCCTGTTGTGCCATGGCCAGGGCTTCGTCGAGCTTGCCGTCCAGCGACAGGGCGTCGGACTGCTTGATCAGGTCATCGACCGTTGGGGCAGCCGCCATAGCCGGCATAGCCGCCAGAACCACAGCGCAAGCGCCAAGCATAATGCCTTGCCGTATAAGCGAAAATACCACTTAGCGCCCCTGTTGCGATCTGTTATGGACGGCAGTAAAGGCGCGCCGCGTCGCCCTTGTCAACGGGCGGCATAACAGAATTATTTCGACCTTGACATAGAGCGTCCGCCGTCACCATTGTCAGGCAAAATCGGGGAGAGGCGCCTTATCATGATCGCTGTCAAACGGCTTGTGCTGGCTATGGTATGTACGCTGGGCGCTGTGACCGGTACGGCCTCGGCGCAGGATGCCGTTCCGCTGCGCGCCCCGATCGATGAAGCCTTCCAAGCCGCGCAATGGGCGGATCTGTCGGTGACCAGCCAGGCCCTGGCGCGAGCGGCCGCGCGCAGTTCGGCGCGCACACCCGAGCTGAAGGACCTGATCGACCGGCTGATCGTGGCGCGCCAGCAATATGACGCCCTCGACCAGGCGGCCAATGCGGCGCGCGGCGGGACCAGCGAGGCCGCCAAATACAAGGCCCGCACCCTGTCGGAAGCCGCCGACAAGGCCTATGGCGAGGTCCAGTCGCTGTCGGCCACGCTGAGCCATGACTATCCCGCCTACGATTCCCTGGTCGCCCCCTTCCCCATCACCCTGGCCGACACCCAGGTCCTGCTGGCACCGGACGAAGCCCTGGTAATGATCCACCCGACCGCCGACGGCACCTATATCTTCGCCGTGCGCAACACCGGCACGACCTGGTACCGCAGCGACGCCACGGCCCAGTCGCTGCGCCCCGATGTCGACGCCCTGAGGTTCGCCCTTGATCCCGGCCGTGAAGCCCTGCGCGGCACGCCGACGTCGCGCGGCAGTCCGGTCGACGCCTCCGGCCTGCCGCCGGAATTCACTTTCTCGCGCCAGACCGCCTATCGCCTCTATGGCCAGGTCTTCGCTCCCGCCGAACCGGCCCTGAAAGGCGCCAAGGTGGTCTATGTGGTGGCGTCGGGACCGCTGTCCTATCTTCCGCTGTCGGTTCTGGTGACCACGCCGCCCAAGGGCAGTGACCACGATCCCCGCGCCCTGCGCAAGACCGACTGGCTGATCAAATCCTATGCCCTGGCGACCCTGCCGTCGGTCAACAGCCTGAAATTCCTGCGCGGCGCGCAAAAGACGGGTGCTGCCGGCCACGGTTTCCTTGGCTTCGGCTCACCCGATCTCAGCGCGGCCGAAGTCGCTAATAACCTGGTCCCCCTGCCCGGCGCCCAGGCCGAGCTGTTGGCCATGGCCAAACTGTTCGATGATGGTCCCAATGCCGCAAAGCAGGTCTATACGGGCGCCAAGGCGACGGAAAAAAGCCTGCGCAACGCCGACCTGTCGCAGGTCCGTATCATCGCCTTCGCCACACATGCCCTGCGCGCCGGCGAACTGGAAGGTCTCGATGAGCCGGCCCTGGTTCTCAGCGAAGATGGCGCGATCGGCGACAGCAATAATGACGGCCTGCTGACCGCTTCGGAAGCCGCCAACCTGCGTCTCAATGCCGACTGGGTGATCCTGTCGGCCTGCAATACGGCTTCCGGGCGCAAGGCCGTGGGAGTCGAAGGCGACGAGGTCCTGTCCGGCCTGGCGCGCGGCTTTCTGGCGTCGGGCGCCCACAGCCTGGTCGTGTCGCACTGGCGCGTGGCCGACCAGTCGGCGGCGCGCCTGACCTCGACAGCGGTCCGCTACTATGTCGGCGGCAAGTATGGACGGGCCGAGGCCTTGCGTGCCGCCATGCTCGACATGCTCGGTGATCGCACGAACCCGTCCGACGCCAACCCGGCCAACTGGGCCGCCATGGTCGTGGTCGGCGAAGCGCGTTGAGGATCAGTTGTACGGCGGAAATATCGGATAGGACTCGATAACCCCATATTTGGCCACAGCCGCCTGGACATCCGCGCGTGCCTTTACGGCTTCGAAGCGCGCCGCCATCTGTGCGTCGATCGGCGTCGGATGCGGTAAGGCCAGGTAAGTCTGCATATCGACCAGGGTCGCATTGCGCAGGTCCGGGTCGTCAAGCCGGCTGATGATCAGTTGCGCCAGGCCGTCACCGTCATCAGCACACAACAGCGCGGCTTCATACGGCCCGTAACCCTCGTCGGCATGGGTTTTCATAAAGGCCATGGACCTGGCGAGGCCGGCCTTGTCACCGGTCTGGGCGTAGGCGCAGGCCCGCACCTCCTCCGCCGACATCAATCCGTAGATGCTGGCGCCGTCGCCCTCGTCGTCGATTCCCTTGACCGCCGCCAGGGCATCGGACGGCCGGCCCAGGCTGTTGTAGATGTCGCCCAGATTGATCGTCTGGCTGACTGTGTCGTCCTTGGCGGCCAGAGCGATGTCACGCGCCTTCAACTGCGCCGCCAGCACCTCGTCGTGACGCCCCATCTTTGCCAGTACGCGGCTGCGGGTGTCATAGAGCCAACGCAACTGGTCGTCCTGGTCCGTGAAGGCCGGTTTGTCCTTAGGCGCCTTTTCCGCCCTGGCAATGGCGGCATCCAGCACAGCCAGGGCTTCGGGCAGGCGGTTGCGCTTCAGCAAAGCGCTGCCCAACGACTGCGCTCCGGCCAGAAGGCCCGGATTCGCGGCAACCTTCGCCGTCAGTTCGGCCAGTTCGCCGTCCAGCGCCCTGCTCACATCGCCACTGAAAGGCGCGTCGACCATGAACCGATTATAGCGCTTGTCGACACGCAAGCCGATAATCAGGTCCGGATCGGTAAGGACCGCCGCGATCTGCCGCGCCTTGTCGTCCATGCCCTTGGCGGCATAGATTTCCAGCAGCGACGACCAGAACCCCTGGGGGGACCAGAAGGGATCGTCCGGCGTATATTTGGCATCCCACAAGGCCTCCAGAAGCTTCTGCCGCGCCACATTGCCATCTTTCAACTGGGCCGACCGTCGCACGACATTGCCGACAAACGGCATGTAGAGCTCGCTGGCGCGCTCCGGCTCAACATTGATAGCCTGGGTCAGGGCCTGCACGGCGACGGCATCGTTATCGAGATGCAAGGCCACCTGGGTCAGCTGAATCCAGTAATAGCGGCTGGGGTTGGTAACTATGTCCTGCACCTTCATCAGGTGATCATAGGCCGCCGCATAATCTTTCAGGTCCTCTTCGGCCAGCGCCAGCATGAAATAGGCCGATGCCTTGACCGAAGTGGACGCGGTGGCGAAATCGGGCGCGGCGATCATAGCGCGCATATCGGCCGCCGCTTCCGCCGGTTTTCCATTGTCAATATTGGCGGCAGCGGCATCAATCCGCGCCTTCGCCGTCTCGGCAGCCGGCGCGACGGCCGGCAGCTTGACGATATGGCCGTCGGCCAGTGCCGGACCGGCGCTCAGCGCCCCGATTGCGACGGCTGCAAGCAACACAGGTTTCAACATGTTTCCCTCCCCTGAACAGTTGCCTGAAAACTAAACGGCTTATGGCCGCTTGTCATCCGATTTGCGTGCAAAACGGCTTTACATTTGGGGCGGATTGGTGACGATTGCGCTTTAATAACTAACCTGAAGGACGACTCGCACCATGAGCCTGGCCACAGGGCAGAACGATGCCACGGTCCGCCACCTCCTCGTTGTCGATGACGACGACCGCATCCGCACCCTGCTGAAGGAATTCCTCACCCGGCAGGGCTTTCGCGTTACGGCCGCCGCCCATGCCGACGCCGCCAAGCGCATGCTGCAACTGCTCGATTTCGACCTGCTTATCGTCGATGTCATGATGCCGGGCGAAGACGGCTTTTCGCTGTCGAAATGGGTGCGCGCCAATTCCAATGTGCCGATCCTGATCCTGACAGCGCGCGGTTTGCCCGACGACCGTATCATGGGCCTCAGTATCGGCGCCGACGACTATTTGTCGAAACCCTTCGAGCCGCAGGAACTGCTGCTGCGCATCGAAGCCATACTGCGGCGCACAGGTGTTAAGCCGGCCCTGCCGAAGTCAATCACCATGGGCGCGTTCAGTTTCGACCTGGAACGCTCCGAACTGAGCAAGAGCGGCACTCTGGTTCGCCTGACAGAAGCCGAGTCGCAACTGCTCAAATACCTGGCCGAACGCGCAAATGTCGCGGTCGATCGCATGGATCTGGCCAAGGACAGCGTCGACACCACCGGCCGCGCGGTCGACGTCCAGGTGACTCGCCTGCGCCGCAAGATTGAACAGGATCCAAAGAATCCGCGTTACCTCCAGACCGTACGCGGTAAGGGCTATATGCTGGCGCCCGACTAGCTGAGATGAAACTGCCCAAGCTCCGCGTCCTGTCGACGATCCTGAAGCGCAACTTTCCGCGCACCCTGATGGCGCGCGTGCTGCTGATCATCGTCCTGCCGATCGCCATCATGCAGGTCCTGATCACCTGGGTCTTTTTCGACCTGCACTGGGAAACCGTGACCGCCAAGCTCTCGGAAGGCCTGGCCGGCGACGTCGCCTGGGCGGTCTCCGCCTATAAGGAAGAACCGACCGATGCCAATCTGCGCAAGATCAAGCAGCAGGCCTTGGAGTCGATGCAGTTGTCGATCACGCTGAAAAAGGGCGACGCCCTGCCGCCCAGCCTCCGTCCGACCATCTTCGTGGCCCTGAACCGGACCATAGACCGCGCCCTGCGGGATCAACTCGACGATCCCTACTGGTTCGACACAACGCGCTTCGAAGGCTATGTCGATATCCGCGTCAAGGTCACCCAGGGGACCTTGCGCATCATCGCACCCAAGGACCGCGCCTACGCCACCACCGGCTACATCTTCATCTTCTGGATGTTGGGTGCGACGTGGCTGCTGACGACCATCGCCATGCTGTTCATCCGCAACCAGGTCCGCGCCATCGAACGCCTGTCCCAGGCCGCCGAACGCTTCGGGCGCGGCGAGGACGATCCCAATTTCAAACCCTATGGCGCCACCGAAGTGCGTGCCGCCGCCGAGGCCTTCCTGAAGATGAAGGCGCGTATCCAGCGCCAGATCGAACAGCGCACAACCCTGCTGGCCTCGGTCAGCCACGATCTGCGCACGCCCCTCACCCGCCTCAAGCTCGAACTGGCCATGGGCGAACAGGACGAACCCAACCGGCGCATGAAGCAGGACGTGTCGGAAATGGCCTATATGATCGACGAATACCTGGCCTTTGCGCGCGGCGAAATGGCGGAAAACACCGACAGCGTCTCGGTGCGCGCGCTGATGGACACGATTACCGACAACGTTAAGCGCACGGGCCACAGGCTGCAAACCGAACGGCTGGAGCACGACCTGCGCATCAACATCCGCGAAATGGCGATACAGCGCGCCATTACCAATCTGGTCATGAACGGCTTCCACTATGGCAAGCACGTCGCCTTCCGCGCCGAACTGAGCGAAGACGATGGCCGCCAGATGCTGCATTTCCTGATCGATGACGACGGTCCGGGTATCGCGCCGGAACGCCGCGAAGAAGCCTTCAAGCCGTTCAACCGCCTCGATGATTCACGCAACCAGAACATCCAGGGGGTGGGGTTGGGCCTTGCCATCGCGCGCGACATCGTCCGTGGCCATGGCGGCGACCTGTTGCTCGATACATCACCGATGGGTGGCCTGCGGGCGCTGATCAGCATACCCGCCTGAGAAAGCTCCGAAGGGCCTTTCGCATTCGGCTACATCTAAAAAGAACACCATGATTTTACAGTAACTTTCAACGCGGAAAGCGCCGAAAAGTCGGAAAGACGCGGAAAAAGAGCAAGCTGTCCCATTCTCGCCCGAAGGGCATGCGTTCCACGCCTTTGTCAATCGCATGAAAAGAGGGCGCTTCGCGCGGGAGCAGTAATCTCCTGAATTTCGGCGTCTTTCCGACTTTTCGGCGCTTTCCGCGTTGAAAATAGCTGTCGTCTGCAATGTGTTTTATGCCGTCCATGCCGCCCCCATACAGCCTGTACCGCTGCCAGCCGAGGTCGGAGCAGCCGGCCTACCCCAGTTCCTTGGCGCGCTTATAGGCCGCCAGAACCGACGCGCTCAACAGTTCATCAATTCCAGAACCATCGTAGCGAAGCACTTTCAAGGCTGCCTCTGTCGTCCCGCCCGGCGACGCGACCTTCTTGATCAGGTCCTCGGGATCAGCGCTAGTGCCGTCCAGCAGGCTGGCGGCCGAAATCAGCGTTGCCCGGGCAAGCACCCTCGCCTCCTCGGACGATAGCCCCGTTTCCAGGCCGGCTTTTTCCAGGGCACGCACAAAGGCATAGACGTAGGCCGGGCCCGAGCCGGATACCGCTGTCGCCGAATCGATCAGGTCTTCGCTATGCAGCTTGACCACAGCCGCCATCGGCTCGAACATGGCCCGCGCCGCCGCCATGGCCTCCGAGCGTTCAGCATATATGCTGGCAACGCCCTTGCCTGTAGAGACACCCGTCGTCGGCATGACCCGCGCAATGGCATGGCCGGCAAAGGCGTGTTTCAGATTTCCGGTCGTCACCCCGGCCATGACCGAGATCAGCGTTGCGTCGGGATTGAGATTGCCGTGCAGAATCTGGGCGACAGCATGCCAGCCCTGAGGCTTGACGGCCAGGATAACCGTCCGCGCTTCTTTCCAGGTTTCCGGCGACGGATTGAGCCTGGCGCCCTCGGCGGCGTAGGCCAGGGCCTCTTCGCCCGGCACTAGATCCAGTATCATGATGTCGGCCGGCTTGGCCTGGCCCTTTAGGCGAAACCCCTTGAGAATGGACGATCCCAGCGCACCGGCGCCAATCAGCAGGATGGGCTTGGTCGCAACGTCCATGCTCAGGCTTCTCCTTGCGTTTCGAACAGGCAGGCGGCGAAGGCATCGCGCGCCAGAGCTGCGCCCTTGAACCAAAAATCGAAGGCTGGATAAAACCGGTCGACCGCCTCGGCCGCGCTGTTGATCATGTGGGCGCTGGCCACGACCGAAGCGCGTTCCAGCGGATTGAGCGCCACCGTATGGCGGAACACCACGTCATAAAGTCCCATGCCCGCGGCCTCGCCCTCGGAATCGCGGAAAACCTCGAAATGACCGAACCAGACGTGCTGGTTGACGATGGCGAGCAGTTCGTAAAGCCCGGGCAGACGGTCCTCGGTCAGCGGCTTTCCGGCCCCCGACTCGACGTCCAGCGAGCAGCACAGTTGCAGGCACTCGCCCTCCGGCCGCCACGAGAACCACATCTCATAGGTCCGCCAGTCGCCGGTCAGGGCAAAGCCCAAATCGCCTTCGGGCGTGCGTTCGAACTCCAGCCCCTCCTCCGTCAGGATGGACTCCACCACATCGAGCGGGTCGAAAGTGGCATCGCTGTCATATTCCTGGGGCGTCGTCATGGGTTTCCCTGATTATACTCTGGTTCAGTCTTGCGGCAGGTCGAACTCGGGCTTTGCGCCCTTGCCCTTCGGCTTGGCAAGAAGACTCGCCACCTGCGCTTTAAGTTCGGCGACTTCGGCCCGCAAAGCCTCTAACTCGTCACGGCGGACGAGATCCATATCGGCGACGAAGCGGTCGGCCTGCGAACGGAAGGCGCTTTTTGCCTCCTCACCCGCCGCCTGAGCCAGCGACATGGCCGAGGTGGTCATCTTGGCCAGTTCGTCGAGGAATGGATTTTGGCTTTGCACGGCAGACGCTCCCTAAAATGCTTCACGCATTCAATATAGAGGCTTCTCCCTCAGTCGACAAAGTTTTTCCATGATTCTGCGCTCAATGTCTTCCTTTTGTGGCGACTTGTCACAGGGAAGTTGGTAAACGACGCAACGCTTACGGGGAGACGTCCTTTCATGCCTTTGACCTTGCCGGACATCAATCCGGTTCTCCTGCAGCTTGGCCCCATAGCCATACGCTGGTACGCCCTGGCCTATGTGGTGGGCATCGTCCTGGGCTGGCAATATATCGCCCGCATGCAGCGCAATACCGCCTTATGGGCGCCACGCAACGCGCCGCTCGAAACGGACCAGGTCGACGATCTGATCCTGTGGATTACGCTGGGCGTCATCCTGGGCGGTCGGATCGGCTACATCCTGTTTTATGACGCCTCGATCATCTGGACCAACTTCTGGGAAGTCTTCATGATCGGCCACGGCGGCATGTCCTTCCACGGCGGTTTTTTGGGCGTGGTCGTGGCGACCGTCGTCTACTGCCGGCTCAAAAAGTTCAGCCTGGCGCAGACCCTCAATATCGGCGACCTGTTGGCCGTTGCGGCACCAATCGGGCTGTTTTTCGGCCGCCTGGCCAATTTCGTCAATGGCGAGTTGTGGGGGCGACCAACAGACGCGCCGTGGGGTATGATCTTCTGCAACACATACAGCTGCGGCGGCGGTGCCGGAGTCGTGCGCCACCCCAGCCAGCTCTACGAAGCCGGCTGCGAAGGCCTGATCCTGTTCGCTGTCCTGTGGTACCTCAGCCATGTCCGGGGCGAGTTCAAGCGTCCCGGTCTGTTAATGGGCGCCTTCATTGCCGGCTATGGTGTCTTCCGCATTATCATCGAGAACTTCCGCGAGCCCGACGAACAGATGTTGCCCTTCTTCAAGAACGTCATCACCATGGGGCAAAGCCTGTCCCTCCTGATGGTGCTGTCGGGGACCTTCTTCATCTGGTTCGCCCTGCGTAACGCGAAGATCGAAACGGCCACCAAATAATGTCGCTAAAAGCCCGCCTGATCGAACAGATCGCGCTCGAAGGCCCTATGTCGGTTGCCGACTACATGGCGCGCTGCCTGCTCGATCCGCTCGACGGCTATTACAGCCGGCGCCCGGCGCTCGGCGCCGAGGGCGACTTTATAACCGCCCCCCTGATCTCGCAGATGTTCGGCGAAATGATCGGCGTCTGGGTGGCCCAGACCTGGCTGGCCCTCGGTTCGCCGGCGGCCTTTCGCCTGGTGGAAATCGGCGGCGGCGACGGCACGCTGATGACCGACATCCTGCGGGTGGCCAAGCAGGTGCCGGGCCTGCACGACGCCGCCCAGGTGGTGATGATCGAGCCGTCCCTGCCGCTGCGCATGGTGCAATCTCAGGCCGTACCCGGCGCCATCTTCCTGCCCGATGTCGATGCCCTGCCGCAGAGCCTGCCCCTCATTATTATCGCCAACGAAGTCCTCGACTGCCTGCCCGCCCGCCAATATGTCCGCACCGAAGACGGCTGGCATGAACGCCTGGTCGGTTTGCGCAACAACGACCTGTGCTTCGGGCTCAGCGCTGAAGCGAGCCCTGCCGTCAAGTTCGAACCGGCCAATCCGGGCGATGTCGTCGAATATTCCGCCGAGCAGGTGCGTTTCACAGCCGCCTGCGCGCACAAGCTGAAAGCCACGTCCGGCGCCATGCTGCTGATCGACTACGGCCGGGACGCGAGCGAGACCGGCGACACCCTTCAGGCCCTGAGCCACCATGAAAAGCGTGATCCGCTCGACTCGCCCGGTCTGCACGACCTGACCGTCTGGGCCGACTTTCCGCTCGTTGCCGCCACCGCGTCCAGCGCCGGATTGAAGGTCTCACCGGTCGTCGCGCAACACGTCTTCCTGCAACGCCTTGGCATAGCCACCCGCCTCGACGCACTTGAAACGAAGAACCCTGACCAGGCCGCCAAACTGCGGCGCCAGTATGAGCGGTTGATGGCCCCGGATCAGATGGGCGAGTTGTTCAAGGTCGTGGCCTTCGCCTTTCCGCCCGAACTGCCCCTGTTCGCCCTTGAAGCGAGCCCGCCTTCGCCGTAAAAGCCCGCCATGTCTCCTTTGCCGCCCCGCATTCTTCATCCGCTGCTCGACCTGCCGGGCATCCAGCACGGTTTCTTCACCCGTCAGGGCGGCGTATCGGAGGGTGTCTACGATTCGCTCAATATCGGCCTGGGCTCGAAAGATGTACCCGAAGCTGTCCAGGAAAACCGCCGCCGCGTCGCCGCCTGCTTCAACCGGCCGGCCGATCATCTGCTTAGCCTGTACCAGATCCATTCCGCGACGGCGCTGGAAGTGTCCGGTCCGTGGCAACAGGACCGCCCGGAGGCCGATGGCCCAAAAAACTATCGCCCCGAAGCCGACGGCCTCGTTACCACCACGCCAGGCCTGATCCTGTCAGCCCTGTCGGCCGATTGCGCGCCCCTGCTGTTTGCCGATCCGGAAGCCCGTGTCATCGGCGCGTGCCATGCCGGCTGGAAGGGCGCCTTGTACGGCATGATCGAGACCACCATCGCCCTGATGGTCGAAAAAGGCGCCACACCAGCCAATCTGCGCTGTGTCGTCGGTCCCTGTATCGCCCAGATCTCTTACGAAGTCGGCGCCGACTATGCCGAGACCTTCGCCGCGCATGACCCCGACAGCCCGTCGTTTTTCATTCCCGGCAGCAACGCGGACAGGCGTCAGTTCGACCTGCCGGGCTACTGCCTGATGCGCCTGCGCCGCGCTGGCCTGACTCAGATTGCCGCAACAGGTCACGACACCTGTGCCGACGAAGCGCTGTTCTTTTCGAACCGGCGTAACTTCAAACTGGGGCTGCCTGATTATGGCCGCCTGGTCTCCGCCATCGCCCTACGGGCCTGAGGTTTTTTAAGGTTTACGACGTTTAGGCCTTGAACCACGGCCAACCCCTGCTAAAAGCCGCCGCAAGTGTAACGGGACTCTGCCATGAAACTGCTCGCCGCCAATTCCAACCGGACTCTGGCCCAGGCCATCGGCGACTATCTCGACATGCCATTGACCAAGGCCCGCGTTCAGCGCTTCGCCGATCTCGAAATCTTCGTCACCATCGATGAAAATGTCCGCGGTGAAGATGTCTTCGTCATTCAGTCGACCAGCTACCCGGCCAATGACAACCTGATGGAACTGCTGATCTGCATCGACGCCCTGACCCGGGCCTCGGCCAAGCGCATCACGGCCGTCCTGCCCTATTTCGGCTATGCCCGCCAGGACCGCAAGACGGGCGGGCGCACGCCCATCTCGGCCAAGCTGGTCGCCAACCTGATCACCCGCGCCGGCGCCCACCGCGTCCTGACCATGGATCTGCATGCCGGCCAGATCCAGGGTTTCTTCGATATTCCGACCGACAACCTGGTCGCCATTCCCTTCATGGCCAAGGATGTCCAGGCCAATTACCGCAATCCCAACGAGTTGATGATCGTCTCGCCCGATGTCGGCGGCGTGGTCCGCGCCCGCGCCCTGGCCGACCGGCTGGGCACTGACCTGGCGATTGTCGACAAGCGCCGTCCGCGCGCCGGTGAATCCGAGGTCATGAATATCATCGGCGACGTCACCGGCCGCAACTGCATCCTGTTCGACGACATTGTCGACTCCGCCGGCACCCTGTGCAACGCCGCCAAGGCTCTGATGGAACGCGGTGCGGCATCGGTTTCGGCCTATGTCAGCCACGGCGTCCTGTCGGGTGAAGCGATGAACCGCGTCGACAAATCGGTGCTCAAGGAACTGGTGATAACCGACTCGATCGAGGCGACCGAAGCCATCCGCACGCACCCCAAGGTACGCATTGTCCGCGTCGCGCCGCTGATCGGCGAAGCCATACGGCGCATCGCCAATGAAGAGTCAGTTTCGAAGCTGTTCGACTAATAAATATTCGGGATTCCACATCAAAACTATTTGATCGGTTGGCCATAAAGCGGGCATAAAGCCGCCATTAGCCGCAAGTCGTTGTTTTAGCTAATTTTCCCTTAATTATGGGCCTTGAATTGGGCTTGAGAGATCGAAAATCGGCCACAATTTTGGCAACATTTTTATTGATCACTTATGGCCAAGTGAAGCACCATGTGATGTAAAGTCATGCAGTGGCGCGATCACGTTTCACAAACAAAATCAGCACATTCTCCGGATACGCGTATTTTCCCGGCACGCGTCCGGCACCTCGGTAAAAAAGGAAGTAGCGTATGAAGATGGCCATTACGAAGGGCTTATGCAGTAGCCTGGTAGCCCTTAGTCTCGCCATCACGCTGGTCGGCTGCGCCACCGACGCGCCACCGCCACCGCCACCGCCGCCACCTCCCGCGCCCGAAGGTCCTCCGGTCGCGCTGTCATCCAGTGTTTCGGATGCTGCCGCTGTCTATGTCGACTATATTGCCCGCACGCGCGCCATGAGTGCCAGCTTTGCCAGCGGCGAGATCGTCCAGGCCAAACTTCAGGAAGGCGCGTCCTACGAGCCGGCACAACTGTCGCGCGGCGTCGTGGCCTATGCCGCCATCGTCGCCATGCAGGAACCCAGCTTCCGGTCGAGCCTGCGCGGCTACGCTTCCAATGAGGAAGCCCGCTCCGATCTCGTACAGCGCATTGCCGCCGATCCACGCTACGCCGCGTCCCTGCCTTCGGCCAGCATCGCCGCGCGCCGCGTCATTCTGGCGCTCAGTTCGGATGGCCAGTCGGTCTATAATTCCGGCGCCGGTGTCAAACGCGCCGCCTATGACATCCAGCACCAGAATTGGTCCAAGGAAGTGGTCGCCGACCGCGATGGCCGCCTGATCCAGACCAAGCAGAATTCGGTCACCCTGCGCAGCGTTCAGAGCGATCAGAGTTCGCGCCTTCTGGCGGCCGCGCTTACCGGCTCTGGCCTTGTAACCCAGGCAACCACCGGCCAATCGACCGGCGGCTATGTCATCCAGGGTGACGGCGTGACCTTTACCCCCGCCACTGCGGCGTCCGACGACCAGAGTGCGGTCGAAGCTATTCCAGTGGCGGCCCCTGTGGCCGTTGCCACGGCCCCGGCCGGTAAGACAGGCACCAGCAAGACGGGCGCCACTGCGCCCGCCGCAACGGATTTCGCCATACCGGCTGCCGCATTCGCCTCGACCACCGATCTGTTCGACCGACCCGACCTGTTCGACACACCCTATACCAATGCGATCAATCGCGGCCTGACCATCGCCGCGCTCGCCATTCTGGGTGAAGGCGGTGACAACAATGCCAGCCTGATCAACAACCTGCTCGAAGAGGCCGATGGCGAGCGCTGCTTCGACATGAGCAAGCTCAACCTGTATCAATGTCTGGCCGTAGCCAAGCCCTATTACGAAGACGTTTTCTGCCTGGGTCAGCACGTCCTGATGGATACCGGTCAATGCCTGGGCAAGATGTCCAGCAATGCCCTTAGCTTTGATCCAGTTCGCACCATCAGCTTCGAAGACCACGCCGACGCCGAGCCCTATATCAAGCCGGCTCCCGTCAAGGCGACCAAGGGCAAGAAGAAGGCCACCGCCACGACCACCCGCAAGAAGCGCCGCCACTAGGCAGGGGCACAGCCCCTGCACCCGGAATCGCGGAAGCGTTGAACCGCGCGGAATTCACGACGGAATATGTGTATTTTCACAGCGGAATATACGCATTTTCCGCCATATGGGCGGTTGCGTACCGCGTGATGTTCGTGTATCACCCGCGCTCTTAAAAATTTTCTCGCCGTATCCGCGTCAGGATACGGCGCTATTGTTCGAGGAAGAGGCTTATGGCCGAGATTGTTTTGGACGTCGAAGTACGTGAGCGCACCGGTTCGGGTGGCGCGCGCGAGACCCGCAATGCCGGCAAGCTGCCCGGTATCCTGTATGGCGGCGACAAGGGCCCTGTCCCCATCGCGGTCAGCCTGAATGAATTCAAGAAGTCGCTGTTCACCGGCAAGCTGAACGGCCACCTTGTGACCCTGAAGTACGGCAGCGAGACCCAGAAGGTCATCGCCAAGTCGATCGAATTCCACCCGGTCACCGATACGCCGATCCACTTCGATCTGCTGCGCGTCGACGAACACGCCAAGATCAAGATCAGCGTTCCGGTTCACTTCAAGAACCATGAACTGTCGCCCGGCCTGAAGAAGGGCGGCGCGCTTAACGTATCGCTGCACGAACTGGAAATCCAGGTTCCCGCCGATCACATTCCGGAAGACATCATTGTCGACCTGACCGGTTTGGAAATCGGCCAGTCGGTGCACATTTCCGACCTGAAGCTGCCGTCCGACGTGACGTCGGTTGCCAATGGCGCGACGGTTGTGGCCTCGGTCACCGCTTCGGGCGCCAGCAAGAGCGACGACGCCTCCGGCGAAGCCTAAACCTTACGGCTTGGCTGAAAGTTCAAGCCCCGTGGCCAGATCCTTGTGATTTGGCGCGGGGTTTTTTCTTGCCCGCATGTCTGATACCAACAGACATCCATTTGGGAGTTTTCCGTGCATCTTATCGTTGGCCTCGGCAATCCCGGAGCGCAGTATGCCAAAAACCGGCACAATATCGGCTTTATGGTTATCGATGAACTGATCCGTGGCGCTACCTTCGGCCCCGAAAAGAAGCAGTTCGACGGCATCACCAGCGACGGCACCATCGATACGGCCAAGGGGCCGCAGAAGATTCTCGCGTTGAAGCCCCAGACCTATATGAACAACTCCGGCCTCAGCGTCGCCAAGGCCTTGCAGTTCTACAAGCTCAAGCCCGACCAGATCATCGTATTCCATGACGAACTTGACCTGGCGCCCGGCCGCCTGCGCATGAAGATGGGCGGCGGACATGCCGGCCATAACGGCCTGCGCTCGATCATGGCCCATATCGGCCCCAACTTCATGCGCGGCAGGATGGGGATCGGCCATCCCGGCGCCAAGGAACTGGTGCTCAACTGGGTACTGGCTGACTTCGCTAAAAGCGACCAGGCCTGGCTGACCGCGCTCAACGACGCCTGCGTTGCCGCTCTGCCCATGCTGTTCTCAGGCCAACTTGACTCGGCAGACCGTTACCAGGCCGAGGTTATGCGCCTGGCGCCCTCGCCCAAGCTCGATACGCGGCAACTGAACGCGAAAGATGCAGGTTAATGACTCCGAAATTCACTGATCTTCGATCAGGAATTTCGTCAAGGGCGACCGCCCGCCCGAGCTGTTGCGAGGAGCCATGCGGCGATTGAGCTCAAAAAAGAATATAGTGCTGGCCGCCTTTGGTACCTATGGCGATCTGCACCCGATGATGGCGCTGGGCCTCGCCCTGCAACAGCGCGGTGCTCAGGTCACCCTGGCCAGCCATCCGGATTACCGCGCCAAGGTCGAGGCGGCAGGCCTGACCTTCTGCCCGTGCGGCCCGTTGCGTGATGCCTATCTCAAACGGCTCAACATGCCGATGGAGGCTATAGTCGAGCGGACGGCGCGCGATGCCGCCTTCATGTTCGAACAGCTGGTCGCGCCGGGAATCATTCCGGGGGTCGAGGATATATTGCCGGCGATTCGCCAGGCCGATCTGGTTGTCGCCACGTCTTTGGCCTACGCCGCCGATATCGCCGCTCAACTGGCCGGCAAGCCTTTCATCGTCGTCGCCTTGCAACCGATGATTCTGATGTCGGCCTGGGATCCGCCACTATTGACCGAGGTTCCCTTCATCCTGTCGCCCAAGAGCCTGCTCGGACGCACGTGGAATCGCCTTATGCTGGCTGCGGGTGGTCTGTATCTGCGCCGCGGGTTGCGCCCGATCGCCGCCGCCTATCGTCATTTCGGTGTCACGTCGCGATTCGCCGTCAGTGGCGTCGCTTCCAACCGCATGACCCTGGCGCTCTTTTCACCGCTGCTGGCAAAAGCGCAGCCCGACTGGCCTCCCAACACCTGCATTCTGGGTACGCCCGTCTATGACAGCGAAGACGGCCGCGCGTCCAGCCTGCCGACGGCTGTCGCCGCCTTCCTCGATACCGGCCCGCCGCCGCTGGTCTTCAGCCTGGGCAGCGCCGCCGTCCACGCCGGTGAAACCTATTACCGCAATGCCATCGCCGCCACGCAAAGCCTGGGCCAGCGTTGCATCATCCTGTGCGGTCCTGACAGCCCCCTGCTGGGCGAGGACTTCGGCGCCGAGGTGTGTATCACCGCCTATGCGCCGCATTCCCTGCTGTTTCCGCGCGCCCTGGCCGTCATCCACCACGGTGGCATAGGCTCCACAGCCCAGGCGCTGCGCTGCGGGCGGCCCATCCTGACCACGCCGGTCTTCGCCGACCAGTTTGACAATGCCCGCCGCGTGGAGCGCCTGGGCTGCGGCCTCACGCTCGACTTCAAACGCTTCACCCCGGACGCTGCCGCGCGCGCCCTGGGCCAGTTGTTGGCCTCAGCGACGATTGCGGAGACTTGCGCCCGCGTCGGGCCGATCATTGCCGCCGAGGATGGGGCCGGCCGCGCCGCCGAGCTACTGATGGCCGGGTGAAAACCTCTGGTCGCTGAACGGAAAATGCTTTAGGGAACGGCGCAACTCCATTCGCCTCAAACTGTAAAGCTCCATGGCCCTTAAAGTCGCTATCGTCGGTCTGCCCAATGTCGGCAAATCCACCCTGTTCAACGCCCTGACCCAGACCGCCGCGGCCCAAGCCGCCAACTACCCCTTCTGCACCATCGAGCCCAATACCGGCGATGTGGCTGTGCCTGAGCCCCGCCTGCCCGTCCTGGCGGCCATTGCCGGCTCGAAGGAGATCATTCCGGCGCGCATCAACTTCGTCGACATTGCCGGCCTCGTGCGCGGGGCGTCGAAGGGTGAAGGCCTGGGCAACCAGTTCCTGGCCAATATCCGCGACTGTGACGCCATAACCTATGTCGCACGCTGCTTCGTTGACACCGACATTACCCACGTCGAAGGCCGTATCGATCCCATTTCCGATCTCGAAATTATCGAGACCGAACTGATGCTGGCCGACCTGGAATCACTGGAAAAGCGCCTGCCGCAACTCGAAAAGCGCGCCAAGACCGGCGGCGACAAGGAAGCCGCCATCACGGTCAGCCTGATCAATGCCGCCCTGGTCCATCTGCGGGCCGGCCGGCCGGCACGCCTGGCGGTCGAACAGGGCAAGGTCAGCAAAGAGGACATGAAGGCATGGAACATGCTGCAACTCCTCACCTCCAAGCCTGCCCTGTACTGCTGCAATGTCGAGGAAGCCTCGGCCGATAAGGGCAACGACCTGTCCGACGCCGTGGCCACGCGCGCCAAGGCCGACCATGCCAACAGCGTCGTCATCTCGGCCCATATCGAATCGGAAATCGCCCTGCTCGACGCCGACGAGCGCCAGGAGTTCCTGGAAACCCTTGGCTTGGAAGAGCCTGGCCTCAACCGCCTGATCCGTGAGGCCTACAAGCTGCTCGGTCTTCAGTCCTATTTCACGGTCGGCCCGAAGGAGGCGCATGCCTGGACGATCCCCGTCGGCTGCACGGCGCCCCAGGCCGCGGGCGTCATCCACTCGGACTTCGAAAAAGGCTTCAT
Organism: Asticcacaulis sp. P2_C5; assembly: GCF_056404555.1. Taxonomy (NCBI): domain Bacteria; kingdom Pseudomonadati; phylum Pseudomonadota; class Alphaproteobacteria; order Caulobacterales; family Caulobacteraceae; genus Asticcacaulis; species Asticcacaulis sp. P2_C5. The sequence goes on along the minus strand of NZ_JBFUDU010000008.1, from coordinate 198,910 downwards.
TCGTGCCGAAACCATGGCCTATGACGATTATGTCCAGTTCAAGGGTGAAGCCGGCGCGCGCGAACACGGCAAGTTCCGCCAGGAAGGCAAGGAGTATGTCGTCAAGGACGGCGATATCCTGAACTTCCGCTTCAACGTGTAAAATGCGAAACCGGTCGGGCTCGGTTGACACCGAAGAAGAGGCTGCGGCATTGACCTTGCCGCAGCTCGAGACCCTGATCGTGCGCGCCCGGTACGGCTATGAAACCGGCGGCAGTTCCGAAGGCCGCAGCGCCTTCTTCAATCGTCTCGTTGAGTTGGCAAGCCTCCGTGAAACGCACTACGGCATCCTGGCACGGAAACGCCGCCTCTGACGCGATTCAGTTGTCCTTCACCACGCATTCGTAGTTGACCACGCCGAAGTTCGAAGTGTCGGAGCCCTCGAGGTAATATGGATACTTGTAGCCCGGCTTTTCCTGGACCAGGTGAAGGTTGATATAGTCCGCGTCGTTCCAGGTCCAGTTATTGGGTAGGGCGTCGCCCGACGTCATATGCGCCGAGACAATGGTGACTCCGGTCCCGAAGGAGCTGTCATTGACGCCGAAGCCTTCGATGGCGTAGCGGCTGTGATAGTCGCGGCCTTCCGCCGTCAGCACCTGGTTGGCGTAGCCGGTAAAGCGATAGGCCTCGTAGGTATTTTTGCGCTCGAAATGAAGCTCGGCATTGGTTTCGATCACACCATCCTGCACTTCATCGAAGCCCTGTTTGGTCAGGCAATACCAATCGTGATCGATAATGTAGTCGTAATATTGCGGATAGTCGGTCTGACTGACCTGAGCCTGAGCTTGACCGGCCAGCAGCATCACGCTCGCTACGCAGGCGGCAAATGCAATTTTCCCATATGTCATTATATGCCTCCATGAGCCCGATCGCAGCCTGGAGCCGACAGAAACCGACCCCAGGCTGTCCGGGAACACCCCCGCCCCCGATCAAGGCTAACACAGGTTTAGCCGCGCCGTTAAGCCGTACGGCATACCTAACACTATTTGTAATTGTCACGGCGCCAGCCCCTACAGGCGCAAAAAAGCCCACCGACAGTGCGGCGGGCTCTTCTTCTTATCTTCAGCACCGGCTGCGGTGGCGGCATGATGAGCCGAAAATGGCTGGCTGCCGAGAAACGGAGCGGAGCGTACTCAAGTACGTGAGCACCGTATCCCTAGCATTGTGAAAACAATGCGAAGACGCATTGATGCCAGACGGCCGTTTGCAGGCCATCAGGGGCGTCACCGCCTAGTGTTTGCCCTTCCAGACTTGACGGTAAGCCAGATACACGACGCCGGCCAGGATCAGCAGATACAGGATGACGGCAAAGCCGGTCTGCTTGCGTTCGACGGCATGCGGTTCGGCGGCCCATTCCAGGAAGGCAGCGACCGCCTTGGCCTCGTTCTTCAGGGTCGAAGGCGTACCGTCGTCAAAGGTCACGCGACCGTCCGCCAGGGGCGGCGGCATGGCGAGAACGCCACCTTCCGGAACCTTCTTGGGATCGCCCGACCATGAGCTGGCGAGGCTGCCGTTGACATAGACGTTATAGTGCTGGCCCTCATTGACGTGCAGGCCGTAGGGTACGTCCTCGAAGCCGATCAGTACCGAATAGATATACTTGGCGCCGCCTTCGCGAGCCTTGGCTATCACCGACAGGTCGGGCGGCAGGGCGCCGCCGTTGCTGGCCTTGGCCAGTTCGTCGTTCTTGAACGGCGACGGAAAACGGTCCGACGGTGTACCCTTGCGGGTGGTGTCGTCGCCCGTGTCCGGATCGATCTCGGCAATATCGTATTCCGAGGCGATCTGCTTGACGATGGCGTTGTCGTTCGCGTTCTTGTATTTCTCGTCGTAAAAGGGCCCGCCCTTTTCGCCGAGATTACGGAACGACAGCAGATTCATGCTGTGGCAGCTGGAACAGACCTCGCGGTAGACCTTGTAGCCGCGCTGGACCTCGGCCTGATCGAAGGTGCCGAAAGGACCTTCGAAGCTGAAGCCGGGGTCGACCGGTTCCTTGCCGCCATGGTGGGCGGCCAGAGCCTGGCTACCGAAGCTGAGACCGACGACAACTGCCAGGCCAGCCACCAGTTTCAGGGATTTCGTCATAAGGTTAGACATGTGACCAAAGCCCTCACTTAATGTTTGGCGTGTTCGGCGAGCACGGCTTCGGAAATCGAAGCTGGCACCGGCAGGGGGTCTTCCTTCAGGCCAATCCACGGCATGATGGCAAGGAAGAAGGCAAAGTAATAAAATGACAGCATCTGCGACAGGCTCACGACCGAAAGGCCAATAGGCTGCCCCTTGGCGTCTTCTCCGAACGAGAAGACCATGTCGGAGGGCAGTTGCCCACCGCACCAACCCAGGCCGATACAGGCGATGACGAACAGGACGAAGAACCAGCGCATCACCGGACGGTAACGCATCGACTTGACCTTGGAGGTATCGAGCCATGGCAGCACGAAAATAACCGCGATGGCGCCGAACATCAGGATGACGCCGATCAGTTTAGCCGGAACCCCTAAGACGTCGACAGTGATGCAGCGCAGGATGGCGTAGAAGGGCAGCATGTACCATTCGGGCACGATGTGGGCCGGCGTCTGCAGCGGGTTGGCCTTCACATAGTTGTCGGCATGGCCCATGGCGTCCGGCGCGAAGAAGACGAAGACCGAGAAGAAGATCAGGAAGATGACCATGGCGACGCCGTCCTTGACGGTGGCGTACGGCGTGAACGGCAGGGTGTCTTCCTTGGACTTGATCTCGACGCCGGTCGGATTGTTCTGGCCGACGACGTGCAGCGCCCAGATGTGCAGGACGACAACGCCGGCAATAACGAAGGGCAGCAGGTAGTGCAGCGAAAAGAAGCGGTTCAGGGTTGGCTGGTCGACCGAGAAGCCGCCCTGCAGCCAGGTCAGGATCGAGGGTCCAACGACCGGGATAGCGCCGATCAGGTTGGTGATGACGACCGCGCCATAATAGGACATCTGGCCCCATGGCAGAACGTAACCCATAAAGGCGGTGGCGATCATCAGGAAGTAGATGACACAACCGAGCAGCCACAGGACTTCACGCGGCGCCTTGTAGGAGCCGTAATAGAGACCGCGGAACATATGGATATAGACGGCGAAGAAGAACATCGACGCGCCGTTGGCGTGGATGAACTGGATCATCCAGCCGCCGTTGACGTCGCGGCGGATGCGTTCCAGGCTGTCGAAGGCCAGGTTGACATTCGGCACATAGTGCATGGCCAGGATGATGCCGGTGATGATCTGGATGCCTAAGCACATCGACAGGATACCACCGAAGGTCCACCAGTAGTTCAGGTTCTTCGGCGTCGGATAGTCGATAAAGCTGTCATAGGCCAGGCGCACGATCGGCAGGCGCGAGTCGAGCCACTTTTCGATACCGGTCTTGGGCACATAGTTGGACGGATGCTCGCTCATGCTTTAGCCCACCTTGATCTTGGTGTCGGACAGGAAGGAATATTCCGGGACTTCGAGGTTCTTCGGCGCCGGTCCCTGACGGATGCGACCCGACGTGTCATAGACCGAACCGTGGCACGGGCAGAACCATCCGCCGTACTCACCCAGGCCGAAGTTCGGAACGCAGCCCAGGTGGGTGCAGACGCCGACCAGGATCAGATACTGTTCTTTGCCCGCTTTCACGCGCTCGGCGTCGGTCTGCGGATCGCGCAGCGTCTTGACGTCGACCGCCTTGGCCTCGGCAATTTCCTTGGCCGTGCGGTAACGCACGAACAAGGGCTTGCCACGCCACTTGACGACGACCTGCTGGCCTTCGGCGACCTTACCCAGGTCGTATTCGATGGAGGCAAGGGCAAGCGTATCGGCCGCCGGATTCATCTGGCCGATCAGGGGAATGGCCGCCATGGCCACGGCACCGGCCGCGCCGGCGCCCGCCGCTATATAGATAAAGTCGCGGCGATTGGGATCCTTCTCGCCGCTGTTGTCAGGTTCGCTCACCTTGCCACCTCTTCAATACCGTCGCGACCCCGCGACGGCTGCCGCATTCGCGCTAAAACTTTCGGCACTTCATGACTGATTCCCTTAACGAAGTAATCAGACTCAGGCCTGCGCAGCCCGCCTTTACGCGCCGAATGCGTCTATAACCACAATTGCGCTGAGGATTCAAACCACCAAAACACTTTCAAGGCCATTTTCTTGACAATAATGGTGCGCTCCCCATGCTGCGCACCTTTACCATCCCGACACCGGAGTCCCCAAGCATGCGCCTGGCCCTTTACCAGCCGGATATTCCACAAAATCTGGGCGCCGCCATCCGTCTCAGCGCCGCACTCGAGGTCGCGCTGGACGTCATAGAACCGTGTGGCTTTCCGTTGAATGACAAGGCTATCCGGCGGGCGGCCATGGATTATGGCGGATGCGCTAAAGTGTCGCACCACGCGGGATGGGCTGATTTTCTGACGTTCGCGCGACAAAACAGTGACGCCAGGCTGATCCTGTTCACGACGCGCGCAGCCCTGCCGGTGTACAATTTCGCCTTCGCGCCGGACGACATATTGCTCATGGGCCGCGAAAGCGCCGGCGTGCCGGATGAGGTCCATGATGTTGCCGATCACCGCGTCTGCATTCCGATCAGCGCTCAGGCGCGGTCATTCAACGTCATCACTGCCGCCGCCATGGGTTTAGGTGAAGCGCTGCGCCAGACGGGGGGCTTGCCGGTTCGGTAGGATTTCAAAACTTCTTTAAGCCTGCGACAAACTCAGCCCTTTGCGGGCACGGGCTCCTGGGCGTATAGGACCGCCATGACCGATACCGCTCCCCTCCCCGATACCCTTATTGATCGCCGGCAACAGGCTGCCGCCTGGTTCCGTGCTCTGCGTGACAGCATCTGCGCTGCCTTCGAAACACTGGAAGACGAAGCCCCTCCCGGCCGATACAGCGGACCGGCCGGTCGTTTCGTCCGCACGCCGTGGGATCGCGCCGAAGGCGGCGGCGGCGAAATGTCGATCATGAAGGGCCGGCTGTTCGAAAAGGTCGGGGTCCATATCTCGACCGTCCATGGCGCCTTCTCGCCCGAGTTTGCCAAGTCGATCCCGGGCGCAGCTGAAGATCCGCGTTTCTTCGCCACGGGGATCAGCCTGATCGCCCACATGACCAATCCGCATGTGCCGGCGGTGCACATGAATACGCGCTTCATCACCACGACCCAGAGCTGGTTCGGCGGCGGCGCCGACCTGACGCCGCTGATGGCCGCCGATCGCAGCCAGGACGCGCCCGATGCGGTGGCTTTCCACGCTGCGTTTCGCGATGCCTGCAATCGCTTCGATCCCGCCTATTATGAAAAGTTCAAGGCATGGTGCGACGACTACTTCCATCTGCCCCATCGCAACGAACCGCGCGGCGTCGGCGGCATCTTCTACGATCATCTCAATTCCAGCGACCACGACGCCGACTTCGCCTTTACCCGGGCAATCGGCGAATCGTTTCTCGACATCTATCCGGAGATCGTGCGCGGACGCATGAGCCAACCGTGGAGCGAGGACGAGCGCGAGGCGCAACTGGTCCAGCGCGGACGCTATGTCGAGTTCAATCTGCTGTATGATCGCGGCACGCTGTTCGGGCTAAAAACCGGCGGCAATGTCGCCTCGATCATGTCATCCATGCCGCCCGTGGTGAAGTGGCCTTAATTTCCAAGAAAATTGGAAATCGCGCCCAGAACCTGGCTACGGCTTGACGGCCCCTTCAGGGTTTCGACAGCCCGGTCGACCAGGGCCGCGTCGATCCGGATACCCCGCCGGCTGATCAGCAGGTCGCTGGCAAAATCCTGGCAGAATTCCGGATGGCACTGGAACGACAACCCCTTGCGGTCGGTGTAGTAGAGCGCGCCGTGCGGCGTGAAATCCGAGCCGGCCAGCACCACCGCACTGTCGGGCTTCTTCACCACCTGGTCCTGATGCGTTACCGCTACTCTAATCAACGTTTCATCGGCGGGCTTGCCAAGCAGGTCATGCCATACGTCGCGCGCCTTGATCCTGTATTCGTGCAGCCCGACGCCCCAGCCCTTGTGCGATTTCTCGACATGGCCGCCATAGGCCTGGGCCATGACCTGATGACCGAAACAGATGCCGACGACCGGAACGCCGGCATCCAGTGCACGCAGCCAGCCGATCAGGTCGCGAATCCACGGATCGTCCTCATAGACACCCGAGGGCGAGCCGGTGATGACCACGCCTTTCAACGTGTCATCGGCCATTGGCAACTCGCCTTGCAGCGTCTTGAATGTGCGGAAATTGCGCCCTTCCCCGGCCAGGAGGCTGGCGAACATGTCGGCATAGGTGCCGTAGGTCTGATCCAGTCCGGCCGGCGGCACGCCCGTTTCCAGAATGGCTATATAGTCGTTACGCATGAACGCCCCACGGGTCCAAAGTCTACTAAAACCTATGCAAATTCTGTGCCTGATAAGATCGTTTATTTCGCAAGTGCGTCAAGAGCTTCGTCAATCACGCTTTGTGAAAAATCATGATTAAGCCATTCGGTTTCTATTTGCTTAAGCCTCAGGCCGACCTCGGGACCGGGCGTCATGCCGCGCGCCAGCAGGTCGGCGCCCTTCAGGGGAAACACAGGCACGTCGATATTGCCGACCATGCGCATCAGGTGGTCCGGGGCACGACGCATATGGGCTGCGACCAGCAAGACGCCATCCTCCACCGCCTGGCGGCCGAAGCGATAGATCAGCCGCGCCAGGTCGTCGCGTTCGACGGTTTCGAGATAGTACAGGACCTGCCCCGCGGTTTGCAGCCGCGCCATCGTGGCTTGCGAAAACTTCAGCCGCATCTGGGCCGTCTTCAGGTCATGCGCCGCCAGCCCCAGGCCACTGTCGATCAGGGCCAGCAGACGCCGTTCGACCACATCGCTGAACGCCACCATGGCGGCGAGTTCCGGCAAGGCTTCGCTGGTCAGTTTCCAGCCCGGCACAATATGCGGCATCAACCCGCCGGCCTGCATGGCTTCGAAGGCCAGTAGCGGCGACGTCACGGCCATGGTCTTGCTGACCTCGCTCCAGATGCGCTCGCCCGACAGGCCGTCAATTCCAGTCTTCAGGGCAATGCAGGCCCCAAGGGAAGCGCTGTCCATCCCCTGGCCGTAGCCGGCCGTGAAACGGAAAAAGCGCAGGATACGCAGATAGTCCTCGCGGATGCGTTGTTCCGCGTCGCCGATAAAGCGCACCCGACGCGTTGCGATGTCCTCAAGCCCGTGGCCGGTCGGATCGTAAACATGGCCATCGATATCGGCATACAGGGCGTTGATATGGAAGTCGCGGCGCTGGGCGTCCTTAGCCCAGTCGTCGGTGTATTTGACCACAGCCCGGCGGCCGTCGGTCTCGACGTCTTCGCGCAGGGAGGTAATCTCATAGGGCTCGCCATCGACAACAGCGGTGATGGTGCCGTAGTCCTTGCCGGTCGGGACATGGCGGATGCCGGCCTTCCCCAGGGCCGCCTCGGTATCGTCCGGCAGCAACTGCGTCGACAGATCGAGATCGCTGCCGGGCACGCCCAGCAATACATTGCGTACGCAGCCGCCGACAAAGCGCACACAGCCCTTGCCGCCTTTCGCTTCAAGGGCTGAAAAGACGACGCGCGTGGCAGGCGCGTTCATGGCGTCGGAAAGGGTGATGATGCGAGTCATGGCGACAGCGTAGCAAGGTCAGACGACCTTGACGACCCGCCCATGCAGTTTCAGGCCGTCCTGGCAGTAATGGATCAGCAGGCGTTTGGCATCGACTGGACCTGGCATCTCGATATTTTCAGCAACATCGAAGCCGAACGGCTTGAAATAGGCCTGCGATCCGACCAACAGAACCGCGCGAAGCCCCCTGTTGAAGGCGGCGTCGACGGCGGCGCGGACCAGACTCTTGCCGATACCCAAACCGCGATGGGTCGGCTCAACGACGATGGGACCGAGAAAGACCAGGGGTTCGTAGATATTGGCGACTTCGTCGAAGACAAAGACCGGCCACTGACGAACCGAGCCCAGCAGGCGTTCACCCTGCATGGCGGTAAAGCTGAGATCGGCCTCCGGCGCCGAGCCTTCGCGCAGGCGTTCGGCCGTCTTGGTGTAACGCCCGGGGCCAAAAACACGATCGGTCAGTTCGAGAACGCGGCGCGACTGCTCCGATGTCTCGAGACTTATAGCGTAATCCAATGCAAATGTATCCAGAGCCAAAGCAAGCGCCCCCGACAAAACCAAGTCCCCTGACGTCGTTTTCCGGTTAGGCGCAATGCGAATGAAGGTCAAATCAATTAACGGCAAAGACCTTGCAATTAATGCGTCTATTTGTGACAAACACTCGCCCTAACGCCTTGTTTCCCTTGATGTATAAGGATATTTTCTACCGGGACAGGAATGCAGTGAACGCAGCCTTACCTGTTTAAGAACGCCGCAAATGCGGCTAGGGCCTCGGGACTTGTCAGCAGTTGCCGGAAAATCCGCCCCTCGGCCTCGATTACCGGCCACAGGGTGTGCGGATCGCGCATCAGCGCCTTGGTGTGACGCAGGGCTGCGGGCGACAGTTTCAGCAGGCTGCGCGCCAGGCCCTGAGCCGTCCCGGCCAGATGTTCCGGCGCGACCACGCGATTGACCAGGCCCCAGGCGAGCGCCGTCTCGGCCGTGACCGCCTCCCCCTGGGACAGCCATTCGAACGCCCGGGCATGGCCGATCCGTTGTTGCAGCAACAGGGTCGAGCCCGCCTCCGGGACCAGGCCCAACTGCAGGAAAGGCAGGCGCAGACGGACCGTGTCAGCCGCCGCCACCAGGTCGCAATGCAGCAGCAGGGTTACGCCGACACCAACCGCCTGGCCCTGCACCGCAGCGACCAGCGGCTTGCTGAAAAAGGTCAGCGCCCTGAGGAATCGAAATACCGGCATGCTGTCGGGATCGACATCCCCTGCCGTCAGGGCAGGCCCCGCTATCAGAGCTGGGATGTCCTGGGCAAAATCGAATATGTCATTGCCGGCCGAAAAATCACTGCCCTCGGCGGCAATCACCACGACGCGCACGGTATCGTCGCCGTCGGCCTGGGTCAGGCCCTCAGCCAGCGCCGTGTACATCGATCGCGTCAACGCGTTCTTCTTGGACGGACGGTTGAGGCGCAGCGTCAGTACGCCTTCCTCACAGTGGGTAATAATATCGTCCAAATCCTGCGCTCCCTTTAGTTGACGTGAACGTTAACGGAAATTTCGTGCGGGCGCAACGCGCGAAACACGGGCACGGAGACTTGCCTTCCAATAGCCATATCCTGTAGATAAGAGGGTAAATAGCCCGGCCGAAGCGAACCGCTAGCCTGGCAGTCTTGTGCAGCGGAGACCATCGCCCATGAAACTGGCGTCCTTGAACCCATTGAAATTTGCCGGGGCGCTACGCACCCTGGCCGTGACAGCCGGTCTGGCACTGATCGCCAGCTTAGCTGCTGCCCCCGCCTATGCGGCGACGACCAAGCCCATGACCGAAGCCGAATCGATTGCCGCGGGCATGGAGGCGGCGCCGAATATAATCGCGACGGCCAAGCTAAATTGCGAGATCGCCAATGCCAAGTTGCTCGGTCCAACCGAAACAGAGGTCAACGGCGCCAAGGTCAGCGGTAAGCTATATGAAATCGCTTGCAAGTCAGGCCCAGGTTTTATCATCACCGCTATTTCACCTACTCAGACCCAAGAGCCTTTCAGTTGCGTTGTGGCGGCCAAGATCCGCGAAAAGGCAGCGGATTCTACGGTGTGTACCCTGCCGGAAAACTTGCCGGTCTATAAGTGGCTGACCCCGGTGGTCCAGCCCTACCTGCCCGGTTGCGAGGTCACCAAAGCGCGTCTCATCGGATCGTCGACCACCGGCGCGCCCATCGACCGCTACGAAGTGGCCTGCGCCGCTGGCGTCGGCGGCCTTGTCGACTACGCCCGCTTGGGTACCGACACCCCGACCGAATTCAAAAGCTGCCTGGTTTACGACGGCTCGGCGTCGGCCTGCACCTTCACGACCAAGGCGCAGATCATCGAATCCATGAAGCCGATCGCAGCCGCCGGCAACGCCAATTGCGTCGTGACCGATGTCCGCTTCGTCGGCATCACCAAGGAAAGCGATGGTTACTACTATGAATTCGGCTGCGCCACGCCTCCGGGCTTTATCGTCCTGACCAAGCTCGACAACAGCTTTGTCCGCAACATTCCCTGCGCCAGCGCTGCGGGTCTGGGCGGTTGCCAATTCACCGACGCCGGTGTGGCTGCGGCCGATGCCAATAGCCGGATGAGCGCACAGTTGAAAGAAGGCGGCTACCCCTGCACTGTGAAGGACTACGAAGTCATCGGCACGCAAGAGTCGACCAAGCGTGACTATATCGAATTTACCTGCCCCGAGCAGCCGTTCGGCCTGATCGGCTTCATCCCACAGGAAGGCAGCACCGCCGCCCTGCGCGTAAATGACTGTTTCATCGACCAGGTTGGCCGCAAGTCGTGCACCCTGACCACGCCTGAAGTTCTTCTGGCCCAGGTCGACAAGCTGATCAAGGTCGCCAAGCCGGACAAGGGATGTGATGTGTCGGAAATCCGTTACATCGGTGAATCCGACAGTATCGACGCAGGCGTGATTGCCGAGGTCGCCTGCAAGAACAAGCGCGGCTACATCGTCATTATCGCCGCCGACCGTCAAAGCCTGATCACCGCTATCCCGTGCACCATAGCCAAGGCCCACAAGGAAGATCAGCAATGCGAAATCCCGGGCAACGGCACCTACGCCTCGGCCGAATAAGTCAATCGAGCCCATATATCAAAGCCCGCGAGGAACCACCTCGCGGGCTTTTTTTATGATTTCCCACACTGGGGAGTTTACGGCACCACCGCATAGGCGCGTACGGGAAACGTCCCCATGCCAACGATTTTCGGCGGTACGGCGTGAAAGCGGAAACCCGTATCGGGCAAGGCGGACAGGCCCGTCAGATGTTCGCCGATCGGTATCCCTGCCCTCAGCACGTGCGTATGGACCGGCCGGCTTTTGCCGCGCGTGTCGTCGATATTGTGTGAATCTATGCCGACAAAGGTTGCGCCACGGGCGACCAGCCACAGGGCCGCCGCTTCGGTGAGATAGGGGTGATCACTGAAATAGGTGGGTGTGCGCCAGAAACGGTCCCACCCCGTCGCGATCAGCACCGCCTTTCCGGCAACGTCAAGCCCTTCGAGATGTTCAGCATCGGTCCCGAGACCGCTTTCGAACGGCCGCCGGACGACGATACCGTCGAGTTCGGCCAGAGACTCCAGCGACAGTCCGGCCAGGTCGCAGCCATCGGCATGGCGATGAAACGGCGCATCGACATAGGTGCCCGTATTGGACACCATCTCGATACGGCCCATCTGAAACGTGCTGCCGTCGTCATAATTGGCACGCGAGTCCTCGCGCGACCAGTAGTCACAGATCACGGGCCCAGGCAGCCCCTTGTAGGTTTCCATGCCGGCTTCGATCGTGTGACTGAGGTCAATCCGCTTCATGCCACCTACAGCGACTCCATGAAGCGGCACGCCTCGCCTTGGCTGGGGCCGACGATCTCGTCGTCGCGCATCACCACCCGGCCACGAATAATGGTCGCCTTGGGCCAGCCCGTGACCTCCATGCCGTCGAACGGCGTCCAGCCACTGCGCGTACGCATGTTTTCGTGCTTCAGCACGCGCTTTGCCTTCAGGTCGACCAAGGTGATATCGCCGTCGTAGCCCTGCGCCATCCGGCCCTTGTTGGCGACCCCAAACACGCGCTGTGCCCCCGCCGAGGTCAGGTCGACCAGCCGCTCCAGACTCAGCCGGCCATTGGCGACGTGGTTGAGCATCACAGGCAACAGGGTCTGTACGCCCGGCATGCCTGACGGCGACTGAGGATAGGGCTTGGCCTTTTCTTCCAGCGTATGCGGCGCGTGGTCCGAGCCCAGCACGTCGGCCACGCCCTGGGCAATGCCGCGCCACAGGCCCTCGACATGGTACTTGTCGCGGATCGGCGGGTTCATCTGGGCCAGGCCCTTCAGCCGCTCATAGGCTTCCGGCGCCTCCAGAGTCAGGTGCTGCGGTGTCAGTTCGACGGTGGCGATGTCCTTTTGCCCGGCCAGGAACTCGATCTCCTCGCGCGTCGTGACGTGCAGGACATGGATACGCTTGCCGGCCTCGCGCGCCAGCCGCACCAGGCGGTGCGTCGACTGGATCGCCGACTGGGCGTCCCGGACAAAGTCGTGGCTGGTCCAGTCGCCTTCGCGCGCCAGCGGCCGGCGCTCGGCCAGGCGGTATTCGTCTTCGCTGTGGAAGGTCGCCCGGCGATTGACATTTTTCAGGACCTGGGCGACGCCCTCGTCGTCGGCGATCAGCAGGGTGCCGGTCGAGGCGCCCATAAAGACCTTGACGCCGCAGCAGCCTTTCAGCCGCTCCAGCTCGCCCAGTTCATGGACGTTTTCGTGGGTCCCGCCGACATAGAAGGCGTGGTCGCAGTGCATGCGATGATGCGCCCGGCTCAGCTTGTCGGCAAAGGCTTCGGGATTGGTGGTCGTCGGATTGGTGTTCGGCATTTCGAATACCGCCACGACCCCGCCCATGACAGCCGCCTGGCTGCCGGTCTCGAGATCTTCCTTCCATTCCAGTCCCGGCTCGCGGAAGTGAACCTGGGTATCGATGACGCCCGGCATGGCCAGCAGACCGGTGGCGTCGAACACGTCGGCCGCCGACGCCTGCGACAGATCGCCGAACTCCGCGAACCTTCCGCCGATAATGCCGATGTCGCCGCGCCCTCGCCCGGCGTGGTTGATGATGTCCGCGTTGCGGATGATCAGGTCAAAACTCTTCGGCATGGGCAGGTTCCTCCACGTCTTTTCCGGCAACAGGCTTTTTCGTCGCTCCGCCATCGTCTTTGGCAACCGGCGACACAGTATCACGCATGTCCGTGTCGTCGTCGCCGGACACCTCGATTTCGGCGTCCGCGTCGGACTCGATTTCTCCCGTCGCCTCGGCTTCAGCGTCTATCCCGGGCTCAGTCTCTATTCCTGGCCCAGCCTCTATCCCAAGCTCAGCATCGGCTTCAGCCTTGGGCTCGGTATCAGGCTCCACTTCCGGTTCTTCGACCTTGGGCGGAGTCAGGCGCGCCATGACCTCTTCAACCCCGTCATAGACCTTGTCGATGTTGAGGTCCAGCATATGACACACGGACAGTTTCAGCTTCGGATCGGCGGCGCGAATATCGGCCAGGCTGCGCGGCCCGCGGATGACATACATGTTATCGCCTGGCGGGGCATCGCCCTCGTCCGACGGCCCATAGAGCCCAAAGGTCGGCACGCCCGCTGCCGCGGCCAGACGCAACCAGATCTCGTCATTGCCGACAAAGGCCGCCGTCTTCTGCAACACGGCGCACGCCGTGGCGAGGTCGAGCTTGCCCGTCAGTTCCATCACCTGGGCGCGCGGCGTGGCCATGGCCAGAGCGACGGCCGTGTCGCGGTCGGCCTCATTGCCCAGGATTACCAGGCTGTGGGCGGCAAAGGGGCCGTCATCGCGCATCAGCCGCGTCGCCAGGACGGCAAAGCGTTCCGTCGGCCACCGCCGGCCCAGCCAGCCGGCGCCCGGCGCCATGGCCAGGATCGGCGCCGTCAGCCGGCCACCATCGAGCAGCGCCTGGGCCCTGACGCTGCGTTCCGGCGCCAGCTTCAGGCGCGGAATCACGTCGGTTTCCTTCAGGGCCAGGGCCTGGCATATCTGCTTTAAGGGTCCGGCCACATCATTGGGATTGATGATGATCCGCGTTTTTGAGCGAATCATCCGCGAAACCATCGATGGGCCGACATCGACCAGCAGCCCCCAGGCGCGGCGGCTCAACTCGGCCAGCACGCCCAGCGCCTTGAGATTGAAGATAGCCCCATCGAAGGCCAGGGTTTCGTCGATCGCCGGTTCGTCCACAAACAATTCGGCCGACGCCTTTGTGGTCACCAAGGTGATCCGGGCGTGCGGAATTTCCTGTTTCAGGCGCGGAATCACCCCGGCGAGCGCGATCGCCCGCGCTGGTTCGCACAGCGCCAGCAGGAGAATCGGAAAGGGTGATTTCATGCTATCTACCTAGTGACATTTGCGCCTATAGCAAGGCTGGCGCCCGCATTACACGAATTTGCTCATGACCCGAATAGCAGCCCTTCCGCACCGTACTCAAATCCGTATTACCGGTCCCGATTGGGCGCCGTTTCTCAAGGGATTGTGTACAGCGCATATCGACACCTTGATTCGCATGCTGGAGCAAAACGCGCCCTTAAAGCGGCTTTACGGGGCTTTTTTGCGGCCACAGGGCAAGATCTACGCCGATTGTCTGCTGCATGCCGTCTCGAGCGACGAAATCCAGCTCGACGTCGCGGTCGGTGCACGCGACGAATTGCTGGCCAAACTCAACATGTACAAGCTCCGCGCCAAGCTGACGATCGAGGCGCTCGACACTCCGGTTTTTGTTGCTTTCGACGGTCCGCCGCCGGAAGGATTCCTGCCCGATGCGCGCGGCGATATTCTGCAAACGTCCATTGCGTTTGCCTATACGCCGCAGACCGCCAATGCGACACTTGTCGAGTGGACGCAGTTCCGCTTTCGCCACGGCCTGTCCGAACCGGGCGAGGATTTCGCCAAGGACGAGCTCTACGCCATCGACGCCAATCTCGACCTGCTGGAGGCCATCGACTTCCACAAGGGTTGCTATGTCGGCCAGGAATTGACCTCACGCATGAAACGCCGCGGCCAGATCAAGAATCGCATCCTGCCGCTGGTCCATACGGGTGTTTTACCGGTTGGCGCCGAGGTTCTGCAAGGCGACCGCCGAGCAGGAAATGTGTTGGCCTCGGCCCCGGGCGCCTCCCTGGCCCTGATGCGTGTCGACCGCCTGGACGGTGAATTGCGCTGTGGCGACACGCCGACTAGCCTTGAAATCCCCTTATGGATAAAGCCTCACATCGAAATATTACAATCGTAATACGGAACATGCCATGACCGATCTGATCCGTTGCCACTGGCCAAAGAACGACCCGCTTTATTGCGCCTATCACGACGAGGAATGGGGCGTACCCGAGTTCGACTCACGCGCCCTGTGGGAAAAACTGGTGCTGGATGGTTTCCAGGCCGGCCTGTCGTGGATCACCATCCTGCGCAAGCGTGATGCCCTGCGCGCCGCCTTTGCCGGTTTCGATCCGGAAAAGGTCGCCCGCTTCGATGACGCAGATATCGAGCGGCTGATGGACGATGCCGGCATTATCCGCTCACGCGCCAAGATACTGGCCGCCATCGACAGCGCCCGCATCACGCTCGATCTGCGCGACAAGGGTATCGAGTTCAAGGACCTGATCTGGTCTGTCCAAAACCACAGGCCGCAGATCAACCACTTCGAAACCGGCCAGATCCCGACGGAAACCAAAACCTCCCAGGACCTGGCCAAACTGCTCAAGTCAAAGGGCTATAAGTTCTGCGGCCCGGTCATCGTCTACGCCTTCATGCAAGCGGTAGGTATGGTCAACGACCACGCTGTTACCTGTTTTCGCCACGGCGAGGTGTCTGAAATGATGAAAGCTGCTTAACCGTCTTCCTTTACGTCAAATTGAAACGTCCTGTGGCTGAGTACCGGCACTGCCAATGCGGGGAAGCCTCCATGCTGATGTTCAGACCCTTCGTCAAATACGCTGATTTCTCAGGTCGGGCACGACGTTCCGAATACTGGTTGTTTCAGCTCTTCCAGGTTCTCGCCTGCCTCGCCCTGATCGCTTTCATGATAACCGGCTTGTCCCGGGGCGCCGCTGGCGCCATAGCCGGCGGCATGTTAGGCATGGGATTGATCGGTCTGCTGGTCCTGGGCTGTCTTCTGCCCAACCTGGCCGTGACTGTCCGGCGCCTGCATGACAGCAATAAATCCGCCTGGTGGATGCTGCTGTACGTACCGGGCATATTCTCCTGGGGACATAATTTCCAGACCCTGGCCAATATTGGAACGCCTTACAATGCGAACCGCTCTGCCGAACTGGCGGCAACGGTTGGCCAGGGCGCCATGATCGGCATGGTGGCCTTGTTGGCCAATCTTACCATGTTCATCCTGATGTGTTTGCCCGGCACGCGCGGGCCCAACCGCTTCGGTCCGGATCCGAAAGGTGACGGTACCGACATCGCCCGGACGTTCGACGGGCCGGATTTCGATTCGCCCACCTCCCCTACGCCGAACACGTCCATCTTCGATTTTGGTGATGCGCCCTCCCCATCCCGGACCCAGGCGGCTCCACAGCCGCAGGCCAGCAAGCCTCAATCCTATACACCTCAACCCTATACCGCGCCTTCACGGCCCGCACCGCCGCCGTTCAGCACGGCGCGACCAACCTTCGGCAAGCGCCGCTGATTTTACGGCCGCCATCTTTCCGCAAACGGCGGAATCATTTAACAGGATTCCATGGCGGATTTTTATCACGAACAGAACTATAGCGGCCTCGTCTGCGGCGTGGATGAGGCCGGCCGCGGTCCCTGTGCCGGCCCGTTATGTGTCGCTGCTGTCATTCTCGATCCGCGACGCACGCCCGACGGCATAGACGATTCCAAAGCTCTGACCGAAGCCCGCCGCTTTGAGTTGGAACCGCAAATCAAGGCGGCCGCCATCGCCTGGTCGGTCATCACCATCTCGCCGGAAGAGATCGACTGCCTTAACATTCTGGCCGCCACACTGGAAGGCATGACCCGCGCGGTCGCGGCGCTCAGCCCCGCCGCGGATCATGCCCTGATCGACGGCAACCGCTGCCCGAAACAACTCAGCGTTCCCTCAACCGCCATTATCGGGGGTGACGCCCTGTCGCTGTCGATCGCTGCCGCCTCGATCCTGGCAAAGACGGCCCGCGACCGCATCATGATCGAACTGGATGCCGTCTATCCGCATTATGGCTTCAAGCAGCACAAAGGCTACCAGGCCGCGTTCCATCTCGACGCCCTGCGGCTGCACGGCCCTTCGCCTGTCCACCGCCGTACGTGGTCGACGATCCGCGAATTGACCGTGACCACGGTCCTGGCAGACGCCGGATAGCTCTGGGCTGCATTCAAGCGCAAAAGTGAGTCTTTTTCGACTCACTCACAACTATTTTCGCAAAGCTGATTCCCGACGAGTCAAGCCTTAAGCGTTTTTTAACGCGAAAGGATTCTTGTCACAGATTCAAGCTGTTACCTCCGCCGGCAAAATGCCGTGCGGATTTTGCGAAAGTGATACCATGCGCAAGCTCAAATCCGCCCCGGTCCAGGCCAGCCCTGTCGCGCTGTCCGCCCCCCTGAAGCTCGACACCATTCATCTGGGTGAATGCGTCGAGATTCTGAAGACCCTGCCGGACAATAGCGTCGACCTGGTTTTCGCCGATCCGCCCTATAATCTCCAGTTGGGCGGTGACCTGCTGCGCCCGGACAATTCCAAGGTCGACGCGGTCGATGATGAGTGGGACCAGTTCGCCAGCTTCGAAGCCTATGACGCCTTCACCCGCGACTGGATGCGTGAATGCCGCCGTGTGTTGAAGGACGACGGCGCCATCTGGGTCATCGGTTCCTATCACAACATCTTCCGCCTTGGCGTCGCCATGCAGGACATGGGCTTCTGGGTGATGAACGACGTCATCTGGCGCAAGGCCAACCCCATGCCTAATTTCAAGGGCACGCGCTTCACCAATGCCCACGAAACCCTGATCTGGGCGACCAAGGCCAAGGGCCAGAAGCGCTACACCTTCAATTACGACGCGCTGAAGGCCTTTAACGAGGACACCCAGATGCGCTCCGACTGGAGCATTCCGCTATGCACCGGCGACGAACGCCTGAAGGACGAACACGGCAACAAGGCGCACCCGACGCAAAAGCCGGAATCCCTGCTCTACCGCGTCCTGCTGGCCTGTTCCAAGCCCGGCCACGTCGTCCTCGATCCCTTCTTCGGTACCGGCACGACCGGCGCCGCCGCCCGCCGCCTCGGCCGCCACTTTATCGGTATCGAACGCGACGAAACCTACGCCAAACACGCCCGCGACCGCATTGCCCGCGTCATTCCGGCAACCGCCGAAGACCTGGCTGTGGTCGGGTCGAAAAAGGCCGAGCCGCGCATTCCGTTCGGCGCTTTGGTCGAGGCCGGCCTGCTGCAGCCTGGCGACGTTCTGTATACGCCGAAGGGCGACAAGACGGCCAAGGTTCGCGCCGACGGCTCTTTGGTCCACGGCGAATTGTCGGGATCGATCCACAAGATGGGCGCGATGATGGAACAGAGCCCCGCCTGCAATGGCTGGACCTATTGGCGCTTCAAGACCGACGCCGGCTTAAAGCCGATCGACGACCTGCGCGCCCGCATCCGTAGCGACATGAACTGACCAGCGGAGCGGTTCAATTTATTTTTGTGACAGCGCCGGCATTCAAATCGGCAGCTTAAGTATCTCGTTGAGTGGTCGAGGTATCAACAATGTCAGTCCTCCACCGCCTGCGGGGGAGCGGGGCGCCCCGTGGCGTGCGCCGAAGGCGGCGGAGGGGGGTGTTTTTAAACCTACCTTAATCAACGCTTTGAATTGAAGCCTAGCTCAGCATGCCTTTGCATCTACCAACAGTGCCCCCTCCGGCGCTTCGCGCCACCTCCCCCGCAGGCGGTGGAGGACTGCTACAGTGTTTCGTCTATAGTTCGCTGGCGATGTCCGAAAAGTAACGGTCGGCCTAGATTCGTCTAAACACCTACCGCGCGGCGATCCTCTGATCGTCGCGCTGGTCTTCTAGCCGGAATTGACAGGTCACAATCAAGACCCGCCCTTCAGAGCTTTCGCCATCACGCGTCTCCGGTCCAACAACCCAGCGGCTAACGGTTTTCACGGCGATCTTGACAAAATTCTGGTCGACAATGTCATTCTCTTCAGCCTGGCAATCGCTCATGCGACCGGACCGGGTGATGACACAGGTGACATCGAACGACTTGCCCTGGTCGGCCAGATCGAGATCGTCACCGTCGGGAATATAGCGTGCCGGCTCGGGCTGAAACAGGACCACGACATCCTCAGATGTCACCAGCTCCTGGGCCATGACATTGGCCGGGCAGGTCATGATCAAGCTTGCAATCAATCCGCCGCATATGGCGCTCAAACGCGCTAGCAAATCCGTCATCAGCTGTTCCCGTCCCATGACTCATACCACATTGTGGTACATGCCTATTAATTTTGACGTTTATGTCAATTATTATTTGACGGATAAGTCAATTATTTGCTTTCGGCGGTCGCAACGTCCGTGCGGTCGGCTCGCCGGAACTGGCAGGTCACCAGCAGGGTTCGTCCGACCGAAGACTTGCCGTCGACCGTCTGCGGCGACATCACCCACTGGCTGACATTGGCCACGGCGATACGGACGAAATTCTGATCGTAGAGATCGTTGTCACCCGCCTGGCAGTTCTGCAACTTGCCCTCAGCGCCAATGATACAGCTGACGTCGAAACTCTTGCCCTGATCGGAAAGGTCGATTTCCGAACCCTGCGGCTGGTATCCCGACGGCTGTGGCTGGTAGACGATGTTGACTTCGCCCAGATAGACAGCGTTCGAGTGGGCTGTGCTCTGCGCCGCCGCCACACCTGTCATCATGAATGCCAATGCCGCTGCGGCCGCTGCCACCACTATCCATATCGGTCTCATCTGCGACCTCCATCGGGAATGAATTATGGCGGAAATGTAGCAAACCCGACGCCGGCGACCCAATGTGGCTTTCCCCGTCAATACATTAAGGATGCGTAAGGAAGTTGAGCGCCTTGGCAAAGACGGTCGGCAGCGAACGTGGCGCTGTCAGGGACAGCAATTCATAGCTGTTGTGAAGGCGCAGGAAATCGCGCAGCGCCGGTGCGTCCAGCCGCAGCACCCACACAGACTGGCTCAGGGCAAAGTGCGTAAACACATGTTCATACGCCCCAACCGCCTCGTAGGCGCCATCCAACGGAGGTTGTACATGAACATTCAACCAGGGCCGATCCCGCCATTCGGCGTGCGGCAGGCCCAGCATTCCGCCCAGCAAACCCTTGTCAGGCCTGCGTTCCACGACGACAGACTGCCCATCGGTAATGACAAAAGCCACCCCATGGCGACGCGGCTTGGCAGCCTTGGCGATCTTGACCGGGAAAGCCTCGGGTGTTCCCATCGCCAGGGCCGCGCAGGCCTCGCTCACCGGACACAGCAGGCATAGTGGGCCCTTCGGCCGGCAGATCTGGTTGGCCATATCCATAAGCGCCTGGGGCCAGTCCCCGGCCCGCTCGGCCGACACCCACTGCGCCGCGGCTTGGCGGACCTCAGCCCGGCCGGCCGGCAAGGGCGTCGAGATCGCATACAGCCGCGTCATCACCCGCTCGATATTGCCATCGACCACATTGGCCGGCCTATCGAAAGCGATCGCTGCCACCGCCGCCGCCGTATAGGGCCCAAACCCTGGCAGTTGCAGCAACTGCGCCTCCGTGTCCGGAAACACACCGCCATGGTCGCGCACAACCGTCCGCGCACATTCCAGCAGGCGCCGCGCCCGGGCGTAGTAGCCCAGCCCAGCCCATTGCGCCATTACGTCGCTGTCCTGCGCCGCCGCCAGGTCGGCAACCGTCGGCCAGAGCTCGAGAAACCTTTGATAATAGGGCGCGGCATGGGCCGTCGTCGTCTGCTGCAGCATGATTTCGGACAGCCACACCCGGTAGGAATCGCGCCTACCGACCCGCCACACGAGATCGCGGCCGTGCGTATCGTACCAGGCGAGCAGCCGCTGCCGCAAATCCGAGACAAGCGCTTCGTCCTTCAGTATAATCGTCATTATGAAACGCTCTCTGCCGTCCATCGAAGACTCGGTGCGCATCCTGCGCACGACTCACACCAAACGCGCGCCAAAAGCGCCGCCGCCGGTAAAGAAACAGGTTCAGCCGCTGCTGAAAAGCCTGCAGGCGCGTTTTGAGGGCAAGGAAGACGAAGCTTTCAAGCTGAAAGGCCGCTGGGCCGAGATTGTCGGCGAGTCCCTGGGCCGCCTCTCCGAACCGGTACGCCTGATCAAGGGCAAGGCCAATGTCGGCGGGGCGCTGGAAATCCGCGTCCAGGGGGCCTACGCCACCTTGATCCAGCATCAGTCGCAGACCCTGGTCGACCGCATCAACCTGTATCTGGGCGGTAAGCCTGTCGGCCGGCTGCGCATAATTCAGGGGCCTCTGACCACCCGCACACGACCACCTCCCCTTCAACGTCCCGCCCCCCTGACCGCGAGCGAGGAACTGAGTCTGCAGCAATCGGTCGGTGATGTGACCGATGAGCGGCTGAAAGCCACATTGCTGCGCCTTGGTCGGGCCATCGTAAAGCGCCAAAAGACCAGCGGGCAACAAGGTTCCAGCTAAAAAGGGCTCAAAATGCAGATGCCATATTTACAGCGCAATCAGACTCTTTATTAAGTACAACCTCCAAAGGCGGAAACGGCCATCACTGGCGCGGTCTTTCGTCCAGAATCGCTCAAAAGAAACGATCCAAAGAAACGCCATGACCTTATCCCTCAACACGCACTCCGTCGCGCGCGTCGCCGCGCTTGGCCTGGTCGCCGCTGCGGCGCTCGGCATGGCCGCCTGTGGCAAGAAGCCGTCCTCCGCTGCCGGAGACGATGTCTCCATGGGCAGCCCGACGGCCAAGGTCACCGTCATCGAATATGCATCGGTCGCCTGTCCGATCTGCGCCCATGTCAATGAAAAGGTCATGCCTGCGTTCAAGGCCAAATATGTCGACACCGGCAAGGTGCGCTATATCTACCGCCCGATGATGACGGGTAACGGTACGGTCGCCGCCGCCGGTCATATGCTGGCCCAATGCGTCGGCAAGGACAAGTATTTCACCGTGATCGACGCCATCATGCGCGCCCAGAAGGAAATGGACGAAGGCGGCAACCCCGAAACCTACGCCAATGCGCGCCCGGTCCTGGTCCGTATCGCCGCCTCGGCCGGCCTGTCGGAAAGCGCCTTTACCGACTGCGTCAGCGACGCCAAGGGCATCGAGCACCTCAACGACCTGAACAAGCAATATCTCAATCGTGACGGCATCAACGGTACGCCGACCTTCCTGGTCAATGGCAAGAAGGTCAACGGCACGCCGGACGACATCAAGTGGTTCGACGACGCCATCCAGCCGGCGCTGAAGTAACCGGCAACGCCATGACCGGCCTGCGTGGCATATACCGAGGCATAATCTCCGCCGCCGTTATGGGCCTGGCCTTGCTGGCCAGCGCCTGTGCGCCGAAAATAACGCCGGTCGGCGACGGAGACATGACCAAGGGCAGCCCAACGGCGCCGATCACCCTGATCGAATATGCCTCGGTGACCTGTTCGCATTGCGCCGATTTCAACAAGCGCCTGATGCCGGAGATCGAAGCCAAATACATCCGGACCGGCAAGGTCTATTACGTCTATCGCGAATTCCTCACCCAACCGACGGAGGTCTCGGCCCAGGGCGTCCTGCTGGCCCGCTGCGCCGGCAAGGACAAGTATTTCCAGGTCATAGACGCCATCATGTCGTCGCAGGACGCCATGTTCGTCGACGACCACTCGGCCCTGCCCGTCCTGCTCAACATCGCCAAACAGGTCGGCATGTCGGAGGCCCAGTTCAAGGCCTGTGTCACGGACACCAAGGGGCTGGAACGGCTGCAGGCCAATGTCGACATCTATGCCAAAAATGACCGTATCGACGGCACGCCAACCTTCTTCATCAATGGCAAGAAGCTGGACCGCAAGACCGGCGATCTGGATGAATTCGAAAAGGCTTTCGCGCCCCTGCTGGCGGCGAAATAGGAACAGAATGGCCATGTTTTCCAGGCGCTTGACACTGCTGACCGCCGTTGTGGTCATGGCGGCCCTTTCGGTGCAGCCTGTGGCGGCCAAACCGAAAGCCCATCACGCCGCAACCAAGCCCACGCCGGCAAAAAAGACGCCGCCGGCGCCCGCTATTCCGGCGATCGTCATTCCAACGTCCGAGCCCGGCCTGCTGCCCGATATGTCGCTGGGTAGCCCCACGGCGCCGGTGACGGTGATCGAATATGCCTCGGCCGCCTGCTCGCATTGTGCCGCCTGGAACGCCGATGTCTGGCCGACCTTTCAGGCTAAATATGTCGCGACGGGCAAGGTTCGCTACATCTTCCGCGAAGTCCTGACCAACCCGCAGCAATATGCCCTGTCGGCTTTCCTGCTTGGCCGCTGCGCCGTCACCCACAGCAAGGACCCGGGCAATTCAGCGCCCTACTTCGCCGTGGTCAACAGCTTCTTCAGTGGGCAGAAGGCCTATTTCACCGATAACGTCATCAGCCCCATCATGACCGACGTCCGGACCAAGACGGGGATGAGCCAGGCCGATGTCCAGGCCTGTATCGGTGACAGTGCGGGCTTCAGCGCCTTCATGGCCAATATGAACGCCCGCACCAAGGCTGACCATGTCAGCGGCACCCCGACCTTCTTCGTCAATGGCCAACGAATCAAGGGCCACGACCTGGCCGATCTGGATGCCGCCATCGCGGCCGCCAACTAATCGTCATCGGCAAAGCGCGGCGCGCCGACCAACAGCTCCCAGACGCCGCCCAGGGCCCGGAAAAACCCGCCAACGGCCGTAAAGACCAACATCAGGCTGATGAACAGATCCAGGGGAACGGGAATCGGATTGGCGAAAAATGCCCCGATTCGCCCCGCCATCTCCGCCACACTGTCGACCCTGACCGCGGCAGCTATGGGTGACGCGCCCCACACCCACGCCGCCAACACCATGGCCGCAGTACCGAGCGCAATATCGATCGCACCGCGCATCCGCACCCCACGCGGCCAGGTCAGCACCACCACGCCCAATCCAATCAGCGCTATGAAATAGGCGAGGACCGGCCAGAAGATCGCGGCCTTCAAAGCCGCCAGGTCGACATTGGCCAGCCCGCCCGCACTTATCGGCATATTGCCGAAATCGGCCGGCATGGCGCGTAAGCCGAAGCTGATGACGCCGATCCACCACAATATGAAGACGCCCCCGCCGGTGACCAGGGCGACACCCCGGCCGGCCGACGACTGGCGCCGCGACCAACTGTGGAAGCCCCATCCATGTTCACGCGGATACTCGTAAGCTGCTGCTGTTGTCATTGCCTTGATCCTTTCGCTGATATCGCCCCATTCCCACGCTGCAAAATCGAGAAACCGCAGATCCCGCACGCGCCAGGTGTTGAAATACTCGATGGTTATGCCTTTACGCTCGATCAGCCATGCCGCGACCGTGGCAAACCCGATCAGGGTCATGACCCCGGTCAGCCCCGAACCTATGGCCTGGCCGAAGGCGTCGCCGATATGTGCGCCGCTGAACATCCGCCCGATAAACACCGCTGCCGAGATGCAGATTTCCAGCACCACGGCAAAACGCACGGCAAAAATCCAGTACGGATAGAGGGCCGGCCCGACACTATATTGCGGCCCGTCGCGATAGCGCGCCGCGACCACGATCGGATGGCCGAAATCGCGCAGCAACTGCTCGGTTTCGTTGTCGCTCAGCTTACGTCCCAGTTCGCTTTCGCGGACCTCGATCCGCGTCAGGATTTCATCGCGCAACTCGGCCGTGATGTCGTCGCGCTTCGCCCTGGGCAACAGCCGCGACACAGCGCGCAGATAGTCCTCCAGCATGTCCATTCCGAACCCCTTCAATTCCCGGTAATTTTCTCGAGCGAAGCGCTGATCGCCCGCCACTCCTCGACTAGCCGCCGCAACATGGTCTCGCCGGCCGGCGACAGGACGTAGAACCGCTTCTTGCGCTTCTCTTCCTCGCGCCATTCGCTGACCAGCAGCCCCTGCGTCTCCAGCCGCCGCAGCAGCGGATAGAGGGTGCTTTCCTCCATATCCAGGCCATCGTCGGCCAGGGCCTGGCGCAGGGTATAGCCGTAGCGCTCGACCCGCAGCCGGGCCAGCACGGCCAGGCTCAGCGAGCCGCGCCGCAGTTCCGCCCGCAGGCTTTCGAAGAGGTCGCCCTCGCCGTCCATATAACTGTATCTCGTATAGTGTGCTACATACACTGTGTATCATACAGTACTATCGCAGACTCAAGCCGGTGTCAACTGTCGCCGACGCCCTTCAGAATATCCGCAATTTTTTGAAGCGCGTCTCTCCTCTCCGCAGTCCTCCACCGTAGCGAAGCGTTGGCTGCCGCCTAGGCCGGGGGAGGTGTTGGCGAAGCCGACGGAGGGGGCATTCTACCTACCTAATCTATTCCGCCCCTACTTCAGCGGTCCATTTGCCACAGGTTCTCCGAATACCGGAACGCCATCAGCATTGTAAGCGATGGGCTGTACCCGAGTATGGCGGTTGGGATCGTACAGTGGGTCTCCCTGGATCTCGCGATAATCCCGGGCATGATAAACCAGCATGTCCCGGCCCTTTTCATCGACCGTAAAGCCGTTGTGCCCCGGTCCCCAGACATTGTGCGCCGGCGAGCTCTTGAACACGGGCACGTCGGACTTCGCCCACACGGCAGGATCCATGATATCGGCATCGTCGCGTGCGGTCAGCATGCCCATGCAGTAATGCTCATCGGTGGCGCTGGCCGAGTAGGTCAGAAACAACCGACCGTTCCGCGCCAGAATGGCCGGCCCTTCATTGACCTTATAGCCGATGATTTCCCAATCCAGGGTCGGCACCGTCAGCCGCGCCGGCTTGGCGCCCAGCGTCGTCGGCGAGGCCAGCGGCGCCAGGTACAGGTTGCTGTTGGTGTCGATCCCCGGCTCATGCTGGGCCCAGCACAGATAGCGCACGCCCTTGTGCACGAAGCTGGTGGCGTCGAGATTAAAGCTATCCCACGGCATTTCGACCTGGCCCAGAAGGCGCCACATGCCCGTCAAAGGATTGGCGTCGTCGCAGGCCAGCACAAAGGTCCGAACGTGGAAGACGTCGCCGTGGTCGCCGGCGCCGAAATAGATATGCCACCTGCCGTCAAAATGGTGCAGTTCGGGCGCCCAGATATGGCCACCCATCTTGCCGCTGGCTGGCCGCTTCCAGACTACGGCTTCGTCGGCAATGGCCAGTCCAGCCAGGGTCTTCGCCCGACGGATAACCAGCCGATCATACTCCGGCACGCTCGCCATCATATAGTAATAGCCGTCGCTGTGGCGTTCGATGTGCGGATCAGCGCGCTGCAACACCAGGGGATTCATGATCTTGGCCTTTCGGTGACGCGCCTGAGTTGCCACCGGAGTTATCAACCCCGCCCCGGCCGAGGCGATCAAAAAGCGGCGCGAAATGGAGGCATGGGACATGGTTTTACTCGAGCAGGGTTTGTTTTGTCTGACAATTAGCCATCACTTAGCACGCCCATTCGCCATGTCAAACCGAACCCTCGGGATGAGGATGGATATAGTCCTGCGGAAAGACGAAGTGCATCCGGTAAACCAAATCGAGATTTCGCGCCGCCATGACCTTTGCCTCCGCCTCGGTCTTGCCGAACCGCGCCACGTAAAAGGCGGTCAAGGCCGCTTCCGCCACCGGGTACTGCGCCTGTATCTGCCCGTATAGCGCTTTATAGCTGGCGCTGCCGCGCGACCATCGCTTTAGGCCCGCATCGACATCGCGCCGGCGATTATAGGGGTTGCGGCTGACAGCCCATGGCCGCACGGCCGTATTGGCCCAGCCGGCGTCGACATAATTGCGGATCCACGCCGTCGGCTGCAAGGTCCCTTCGCCCAGCCCGTCTCCCAAGGTAGAGTCCAGCAACCGGGCCAGAGTCCGCACCTCCGGTGGTAGCAAAGAACTGGCGTGCTTCACCTGTCGCGCGAAGCGGATCGTGCAACGCGCCATTACCCCGTCCTTCCCGGCCGCATAGACGGTCCAATCGTCGAGCGCCGCGAAAATATAGCCCGTATTCACCGCCCATAATGCCTTAGCGCCCTTATGGCGCAGCATCATCGCCGGCAGGAATTGCTGATCGATCACCAGTCCAGGCGTCTTGCCGTCGTCGCTCGAGGCGAAAGCGCCTTCCGCCACCTGGCTGTCGACACCATACAGCCTGTACCAGTCGCCGCGCCAGCTAAACCCTGCGTCGTCCATGACCCAGCGCGTCGCGCCCGCCGGGGCGATTTCCCAATAGAGCTCACGGCGCGCCCGGCCGTCGGCAGGGATCGTCTTGAACACCGCCGGATCGGCGACCAGCCCCCGCCCACCGGAAATGTCGCCCCTCGCCTTTTGCGCCACGATCTCGACCGCGCTGTGTGCCGGCATGGTCACGGCGTCATTGATGTAAAAGGACGACGAATAGAAGGCCGTGTTCGCCACGCTCAGCGTATCGCGACAGACCTGCGACGTGCCGCCGAGCAGCACCGGCGCCGCTGCGGCGTTCCCTGATAAGATTACGGCAGCCATCACCGCGCCGGCCACCCACACTCTGCACATTACCGTATTCCCTGAAAACCCGGCTCGATCCTACGCCGGACCCTGGCCGGGCGTTAGCGTCGTCATCGGCCATTTCCAGCCGCAATTATCCTTAAGATCGCGGCATGTGCGCATTTGTACGTAGTTGGCCGATGAACCAACTGTAACTGGACACAGCCCGCTGAATTGGTAGACAATGAGACGACCTACGAGAGGGAAGTTGGATGCGTTGGACATCGATAGTGCTGGCGATTGGGATCGCGACAAGTCTTGCGGGCTGCCAGCGCACCCCGTCCGAGCCCAAAGGCACCGAGGCCGTTACCCAGGGCCAGGACATCGCCTGGCGCGAAGGCGATGTCGATGACGCGCTGGCCGAAGCCAAAGAGAGCGGCAAGCCGGTCCTGCTGTATTGGGGCGCCAAATGGTGCCCGCCGTGCAACCAGCTGAAATCCACCCTGTTCAAGGACCCGTCCTTTATCGCCGAGACGCGCCATTTCGTGCCCGTCCATCTCGATGGCGACACACCGGGCGCCCAGCATTGGGGCGAGCGCTTCGGCATCAGCGGCTATCCGACCATCATCATTCTGCGCGCCGATGGCTCCGAGATCACGCGCCTGTCGACGGCATCCAACCTCCTGTCTGTGCTGCGCGTCGCCGCCGGACGCACGACCTCGATCGACGCCCTGTTCGACAAGGCGAAACAGACCCCCTCGGCGCTGTCGCGCGACGAATGGCAGTTGCTGGCTGCGTTCGACTGGCGGAACGATCCCAAGCACTTCGGCGACACTGCGTCCACGGCGGCCCTTCTTGAGACGCTTGCCGGTGCGGCGCCCGAAGACGCCCTGAAGCGCCGCTTTGCGCTCCTGGCCCTGGTCGTCGGCAGCGCGAAGGGAGCGGACGGCAAATACGTGCTAAGCCCGCCACAGCAGGCGACAATCGAACAGGTTCTTCCGGCCATCCTGAAAAACCGTGGCGAAGTCACCGCAAATCGCCAGGAATTGAGCAACACAATTCCGTCGCTCATTGCGGCCCTGCCGGATGCGGCCCAACGCACGGCGCTTGGCGGTTCGCTGATCGCGGCGCTCGACGGCGTCTATAACGACAAGAACCTCCCCGTCCCCGACCGCCTCGCCACGGTCAATGCCGATATCCTGCTCGACGCAGGAAACGGCGGGCCGGCTTCAAAGTCCGTGCTGAGCAAGGTACGCAAGCGGACACACTGGGCAGACCAGGTCGCCACGGATGCCATGGTGCGCCAGTCGGTTATCTCGGACGCTGCCGACCTGCTCCACCGCGCCGGTGACGATGCCGGCGCCAGGAAACTGCTCGAAGCCGAGCTCAAGCGCTCAGATTCGCCCTACTACTATATGCTCGACCTGGCCACGATTGCCGAGGACACAAAGGACGGTCCGGCGGCCATTACCTGGGCGCGCAAGGCCTATGAAACCTCCGAAGGCTCGGCAACCCGCGTCCAGTGGGCCATCTCCTACTCAAAGACTGTCCTGCGCCAGGCCCCGAACGACAGGGCGGCAGTGGAGGCCAGCGCCCAGGCGGTGATCGACGAACTGGGCAAGAATTCCGGCGACTATTATCAACGCACGCGCGTCAAGGTCGGGGCGTGGGGCGCGCTGGTCCGCGAGTGGAGCGAGGCGCATGATGGTGGGGCAGTGTTTGCGCGACTCGACAAGAACATGGCCGACGTCTGCGCCAAACAGGGCGAAGAAGCGGCGACCTGCCGCAACTGGGCGCAACCTGGGTGACGAGTTTTGCCGAGAGAAAAGCATTTAGCCACGGATGACACGGATGCGCCTCGCCTCCGCTGCGCTCCGGCCTCGCCGCTACACGGATTTCAGGATAGTCTGCGCCGCCAGTGTCCTGCTCCTCCTTATACATCCCTGACGCGAAGCCCTTGCGAAGCGTTGGGGAGGGGGACCATGCCAAGCCAAGCGTAACGAAGTGAAGCGCAGGCTGAAGCATGGTGGTGGGGATTCTTGCTTACCTTCCCTACCCTGCCTTACCTGCCGTTGCCGACACGCCCTTGGCCTCGCGCCAAAGCCTGCTATCATGCCCGCAATCGCGCCGCCGCCAAGGCACAGCCAAAATCAGGGGAGACAGCATGCGTACAACAGTCTTATGGGCGCTCACAGTGTTGCTGGCCGGTTGCGCAACCGCCCCCGCCTCTGATCTGCGCACGGCCGCCCAGGGGTTTCACGGCGTCTTCCTGCATGACGAATGCATCGGCGAGAACGTCGCCCAACCCGATACCTGCCTGCACGCGCGCCACCACGAAACGTCCTTCGTCTTCGGCGGCAAGGCCGGGACAACCTATGACGTGACGCTGCGGGTGCGCGGCCTGTTTGAACCGACCGCCATGCAAGGCGGCGCAGCGCCAGATCCGGCGCATCCCTATCTGTATACCGGTGGGCAGACCAGCACCCCGGATTATTCGCAGTGGCGTATCGATGTGTCGTCGCCGCAGCAGACCTACACGCTGAACAACTATCCAAAGGTGTCGCACACCATCTACAAGGAAGACTTCGAGGCGCCCATTCGCGTCGCGGCGGGAGCAAGCGTGACCATCCAGGTGATCGACGGCAATGACCGTCAGATCGACAACGGTGACCACGGCCACGCGGACCGGCAGCAGATGATCGAAGGTGTTACGGATACGCCCCTGGCGGGCCAAATGCTTCGGCTCGATGTTGTCAGCGTAAAGCCGCGTTAGTGTCGGATCGTATCCAGATGTCCGAAGACGTCGAGGCGAGCCTTTATAAACCTATCGAGCGAGGTCAGACTGTGGGTTTTGCCCCATAGCAGAATAACTTACCGACAAGGCGTGCAGACCTTCATCTTATTGATCACCGCAATCAACAACGAGACTAGTCATGACGGCTCCAGAGTGATGACAACCTTGCCCCTGGCGCGGCCGCCTTCGACATAGGCCAGGGCCTCGCCGGTCTCTTCAAACGGGAACACCTTGTCGACGACAGGCCGGATAGCGCCGGCTTCGACCAGGGCGGTGATGTCCCGCAGTTGTTGGCCACTCGCGCGCATGAAGAGGAAGGTGTAGCCGACGCCGAGTTTGCGCGCCTGCTTGCGGACCTTGCCGCTGAGCATGCCCATGACGAATTGCAGTATCGGGTTCAAGCCAAGACTGCGGGCAAAGGCAGGGTCGGGTGGACCGGAAATCGAGATAGCCAGGCCGCCGCGCTTGAGCACGCGCAGCGACTTTTCGAGGGTGGCAGGGTCCTGGCTGTTCAGGACCAGATCGTAGTCCGACAGAACCTCCTCGAAGTCCTGCGCCTTATAGTCGATGACCACATCGGCACCGAGGCGATTGACCAGGTCGACATTCGTCGCGCTGGTGGTGGTTGCAACCGTTGCGCCCAGATGTTTGGCGAGCTGGATGGCAAAAGTGCCAACGCCGCCCGATCCGGCCTGGATGAAGACCTTTTGGCCGGGCTTGAGCTTGCCCACTTCGACGAGCGCCTGCCAGGCGGTCAGGGCGACCAGCGGAAGGGACGCTGCCTCAGGCATCGACAGGTTCGCGGGCTTTGGCGCCAAGTCGGCTTCATTGACGGCGATGGCCTCTGCGAAGGTTCCGACGTGGTGGTCGCGCGGCCGGCCATAAACCTCATCGCCCAGCTTGAAAGTCCGGACGTTTGAACCGACGCGAACGACGGTTCCGGCAAGGTCGTGCCCGAGGACGAACGGCGGACGATAGGGCAGCAGGGCTTTGAATTCGCCGTCCCGGACTTTGGAATCGAGCAGGTTGACAGCCGTGGCGTGAATCCGAACCAGAACTTCATCGGCCCTCACCTTCGGCTCCGGCAGGTCGGCCAGGCGCAGGACGCCGTTTTTCTCGTATTTATCGACAACGAACGCCTTCATGGGGCTTTCTCCGGTTTTAGTGTTGTAGTGGGCGCTAAAGCGCCAGGAAGGACAAGGCCTTGGATACGAAATCGGCGTGATACTGGAAAATGCCGCCATGTCCGGCGTCTTCGTAGATAACGAGTTGCGCGTTCGAAATGCGCTGCGCCATGTCAACGCTGTTGACGGTTGGCACCATGATGTCGTTGTCGCCATTGGCGATGAGAACCGGGATGCGAATGCCGCTAAGATCCTGGGGTGGCTGCCGGCCCCAGGCCGTGATCGCCTTGAGCTGACGCAGGAGAGCGCTGTTCGTGAGCGCCTTGTCCCGGCCGGTCTTGCGCTCTTCGAGACGTTGTAAAAAGGCTTTCGCGGCCTGCCGGCCAGTCTTCGTGGAGGTGAAAAACAGGAAGGTTTTCGGGTCGCGTCGCGTCAACAGGCCCTTGAATATCAGCGGCCATGAGACCGGGCCGACCTTGTCGATACCCTTGCCGCCCGCAGGTCCCGTGCCGGTCAGGATGAGTTTTCTCACCAGGCCCGGTGCCTTCAGCGCGATATCCTGCGCCACAAATCCGCCGAGGGAAAAACCGAACAGATCGACCTTCTCGAATCCCAATGCCCGGATCAGGGCAATCGCATCGCGCGCCATTTCGTCGACGGTCAAGGGCGCCCTGCCCCCCGAGGCGCCGACGCCACGATAATTGATGGCGATGACGTTGTGACGGCTGGCCAGGCTATCGACAATCCTGGGGTCGAAATTGTCGAGAACCGCGCCCCAATGATTGAGAAGGATGAGCGGCACACCGGCCCTTGGGCCGAGTTCGCGGTAAGCAAAGGTCGTCCCGTCGACATCGATCGACCGATTTGGGGCATCGACATAGCGGGTAGCTGGTTCGGAGGTGTTGACAGAACGGGTCATTGTTTACGCCAGGCCGAATTGTTTGTGCAGAATCTTGTCAAAAAGGGCGCGAGGCGCGAAGCGGCGGGCGAACGCGACCTGCCGGGCTGCCTTGCCGGACGCGTAGCGCAGGCGTGGTGTTCTGTCGCGCGCCGCCTTTACGATGGTTGCCGCGACCTCCGCCGGTGAATCACCAGCCGCCATGGCCTGACCAAAGGCGATTCGATATTTTGCCTGGCTTGTCGCGTAGGCCGCAATCGGTCTGTCGCCCGGCGTGTTACTGGCTTCAAAGGATGTACGCGTCGCCCCCGGCTCAATGACAACGATGCGCACGCCAAACTCGCGCACCTCGTGATCAAGGGATTCGGAGTAGCCTTCGACGGCGAACTTGCTTGCCGAGTAATAGGCGCCGTAGGGAGCCGGTGAGAGGCCTAGTATGGAACCAATATTCAGGATCCTGCCGCCTTTTTGCTGGCGCATGATCGGCAGAATCGCATTGGTCACCCGCACGACGCCATAAAAATTTGTCTCGAACAAAGCGTTGACCTGCGCGATTGAGCTTTCTTCGGCCGCCCCCGTCACGCCGAATCCGGCATTGTTGACCAGTAGGTCGATATGACCGAGCTCGGCATGCGCCTGGGTGACCGCCGCCGCGACGGAGTCGTCGGACGTGACATCGCAGGCAATCATCCGGATGCCGTCGCGCACTTCGCCGGGGACCGCATTGCGGCTGGTTCCGATGACGCGGTAACCGGCCCTGGCCAGCGCCGCAGCCGCGGCCTTGCCGATGCCACTCGATGCTCCGGTCAGGAACGCGGTCTTTTGGCGCGCTTTCGCTTTGGAAATAGCCATGGTCTTACCCTTTTCGTGATGCGCGGCACCCACCGCGGCGGCCAGTAGCGACACCTTTTCAGGCCACTATTTTTATTGATGACGATCGTCATCATATGTTATAGATGATTTACGTCATCAAAAATGTCAAGCGAGATTTTGCGGAAATGAGGGACGTGCGTGCTCGGCGGAGGTATCGTGCACAACGCACGGCGTTTCCGCCGCAAACGGAGTGAGCCAATGAAGGTATCGCAAGAAAAGAAACTGGAGAACCGCGAGCAGGTCATTGAAACGGCGGCACGCCTGCTGCGTGAACGTGGTTTCGACGGCATTGGCGTAGCCGATATCATGAAGGCGGCTGGCCTGACTCATGGAGGATTTTATCGACACTTCGAGTCAAAAGACGATCTTGCCGTCAAGGCGAGTGAAAGGGCCATCGCGGAGACAACAGGCGTCCTGATAGAGGAATTGGCAAAACAGCCGCCGGACCCGTTCCGCGCGCTTATCGAGCGCTATGTCTCGCCGGAACATCGCGATGACCCAGGCACGGGCTGTATCCTGCCGGCGCTGGCCGCGGATGCGGCGCGGCGCGACGATCCCGCCCTGCGCGGCGTCTTTACGGCAGCCATAAAAGGCTATCTTGCGCAACTGGAGCTTATTCAGAGTGCACGACGACGCGAAGGCGGCCATCGCGCGCCGGCGGCCATCCTGGCTGAAATGGTCGGAGCCATGATATTGTCGCGTGTGATCAGTGATGAAGCCCTGGCGGATTCCGTCATTGCCGACGTTGTCGATGATATTGCCGGCCCGAGAACGTGAAAGCGGAATGTTGCACGATGGCGTAACTGAGATCCAACATCCAAATCCCCATTGACGGCGCCGGCGGGGTCCAGAAGAATAGCTTCCGGGCATCGCGCGTCGAGGAACGGGACATGACACAATTAAGCGACGTGCCGGCCGGCGGCAGCATCGGTGTTCGTATGCGCCGCGGCGAGCGTCTGCGCATTGTCGATATCGAGGGCGGGCAGTCCGGTGACTTGATGGTCTATTCCGCCGACGGCCGCGAGCGGTTGTCGAACGGCCGCAGTTTCGACTATAACGGCAAGATCAATCTGACGACCGGCGATATCCTGTGGTCCGACGCCAGTCGGCCGATGCTGACGATTATCGGTGACGATACCGGCCGCCACGACTTCCTGTATGTTTCGTGCAGCACCGAAATGTACCGCCTCCAGTACGGCCTGGATGACCATCCCAATTGCGTGGACAATCTTGGGCGCGCCTTGCGCGACCTGGGCATCGAACCTGGGCCGTTGCCGACCGCGTTCAATGTCTTCATGGTGACCGAGGTGGCGAGTGACGGGACCTTGTCAGTCCTGCCGCCGAAATCCGTTCCCGGCTCATCCATCGAATTCCGCGCCGAGATGGACCTGGCCGTGGCGATCTCGGCCTGTCCGGCATCAACGTGCAATGGCGGCGCGCCCCCGCACCGCATGGCATTCGAAATCCTGCCGTCATTGCCGGATTGAGCTTGACTGCGGGTGCCGCTGAAGCGTTCGCAGCTACGGCCTTTCGGCCAGAGACGAATTATAGGCCGTCGAAAGGCCGCGCCGCCGATAAACTCAGGATTTCGACCATACCGGGCGTGGCCTCAACGACGCAGAAGTGACGTCCGCGGAGCCGGAAGCATTGGGGGATAGTGCACCTGTCCCCTCAATCATGCAGATGCTGCGGCTTGATGTGATGAGCGTGAAAGCGCTATGACAAACTGAAGGGCAATTGCCGGCATTGCCCATGCAATATTCGGCGCCAAACCAAGCTCGTATATGGTCGGGCATTCACCTGAAGGAATAGCAAATGAAAATGGGCAAATGGGGTGCCTGCGTTCTCGCTCTCTTGGCTTTAGCCAAAATGGCAAAG
Source organism: Asticcacaulis sp. P2_C5 (assembly GCF_056404555.1). Taxonomy (NCBI): domain Bacteria; kingdom Pseudomonadati; phylum Pseudomonadota; class Alphaproteobacteria; order Caulobacterales; family Caulobacteraceae; genus Asticcacaulis; species Asticcacaulis sp. P2_C5. Next base: position 163,975 of record NZ_JBFUDU010000008.1, on the reverse strand, counting down.
GCCGAACCGCTCAATCTGCATCTGGCTTCCTCGGGATATGTCTATTTCAATCGGCCTGGCGCCGACCTGGCTACACACAACGCAGATCTTGCAGCCTGCGCGGCCGCCGTCCCTTTTGAAGTCGACCCCAATGCCGGCGATTCTCCAATACACGCTGGCCTGCTTTTATACGATGGCTTTATCGCGGCTGGAGCAGCTGACGTTGAAAACTGCATGGTGACACGGGGGTGGCGCGTCGTGCGATTGTCTAATGTCGAAGGGATAGAGGTTTCCGCCCTGCCACTGGCTGACCTCGTGGCGCGAATGACGCCCTGGATCGGCGCCGCGACACCCGAGGGCAGCCTCGCTCGTATGTGGAACAACGACGCCATACGGGCTTCATCGTTCACACCGGTCGATGCCCGCTTCTTTCATGACGGGCAGCTAAGCTGGAAGATCAACAACGATCTGAAAAACCGTCCCGCGAAAGGGCAAAGCGGGCCTCCTCGCGAACTCGTATCGTTCCCATTGTATTTCAAAAGAGGCAAAATCGACTCCCGATGGCCGGCCAAGATCGGGCAATCGGTGAACCTTGCCAATATTTCGAAGGCGCCCGCCGGCTCGGCGCTGATTGTGCTGCGCGTCGTGAATATAAGCATTCCCAAGCACAGAACACTTGCGATTTCTCGTCTGGGTCCGAACGGCGAGGACATACCCTCGCTGCAGGACCACGATCCGGATTTTTTTGCCTTTCTCGAAAACCGTTACAAAACCGACTGGTTCATCGAGGCCGTTCCTCCCGGTCGCTGGCGTATCAACACCCTCGGCATAAGTGTGCTGTGCCTCGGCGCGCCGGCCTTTGACGTGAAGGCCGGTGACGTCATCTATGCCGGCACGATCGATATGGCGTCGGAGAACCGAACACCCGACCTGGCGCTTGAACCGGTAAAAGCTTTTCTGGCCGGTACGACGGCAGCAGACACCGTCAAACCGGCGGACTATTACAATGGATCGGTCAGCAAATGCGGACTGGACATGTATGCCTTTGAAATTCCCGGAGCCCCGTTTCTTCCTGGTTATACCTGGGGCAGCCTCGCGGCAACCCCACCATTATCGCCACCGGACGGCAAGGATTCGTCTACCGTGCAAGGTCAGTAGAATCGGATTTGAAACCTGCGTCGTGCGGTGCGTGATCGGTCAGCCCGGGCAGCGCCCGAAATATCAAGGGAGGCTCCATGCTGTTTTTCAGTTCGCTCAAGGACATATCGAAAAATATCCAGAAACGCCTCAAGGCCGAAGTGCAACGCGACGGCACTGAGGTCCTGCACGTCTTCGCTTTTGGCTACAAATTCGACTCCGCCTTCTGGATCGGTGTCCGGACTGACACCGAACGGGATTGCCTGCTCTCTGACGAAGCCCTCAGGGCGCGCCTGAATGCGATCATTGCCAAAACCGGCTATGCTGAAAAGGCACGCAAAAAATACGGCGTCGAATTTCGCAAAGCTGGCCACGACTATCTGTTCGATATTGGCGTTACCTTCGAATCCCAGGAAACCGTTGATCGCACCTTTGACGGCAATTGGTGGTTGGCAATGAAGTAGCGCAGTGTGTTCCCACTCAGGATACCGGATTCATCGCTGGTCTCGAACGCGTACTCGGTCGCCCCATCGTTCGTCGTACGCTAGGAAGAAAACTGGGAGGCCTCAGCGCCTCCCATATCAATTTGTGTGCAACCAGACGACGCGGTCTGCGCTACTACTGCGGCATGAGACCGTCTGACTCCGCAAATATCCTGACCCGCTTCCTGTCACATGAACGCGAGAGCTCTGACAGTGATGCCGCACATATGTTCGTTTTGTTTATGCGCTTCTATTCAGAGCAGCGGGCCACGGGCCTAAGCGATGGTCCGAACAGCGACATGTTGCTCTTTCAGTATGGCTGCTATGATTGGGGCAAGGGTGAGTTTTTCGAGCTGAACCTGACCCGTCAGTTTATCGTGCCCAATGGCGAGGACGATACCACGATCAGTCAGCTTCAAATGACTTTCCGATACAAACCCAACGAAAGACTCCGCGACCTGCCGCGGCATAATCTATGGTGCCGAAACCCTGATGATGTGGATGCTTTACGGCGTGACGTGCTCAGCAGCCCCGCCTTGGCCCTGACAGCCGGTCGCGATATTGAGGAATTTGCCATCGAATGGGAACTGGTCTGATGACTGCCCGCGATTTCCTGGAATTAGATGCTGAGGATCAACCAGTCCTTCTGTCGTGCGGTTTCGCGGTATCGGACACATTGAAGAAAATTGCTCCTGTCCCCTTATTCTGATCACACACTCCCTATAGGGGTGTGACTGTTGTGACCGGGTGACGCCGGACGCAGGATGAAGAGGGCGGTGTCACAGCGACAGAGTTTCCCGGCGCGTTTTGGACAGCCCCTTGGCCACCGCTTCGGCGCGCGAATGGGCGTCGAGCTTGCGGAACACTGCCTCGACGTAGAACTTGACAGTATGCAGCGAGATGCCGAGCTGGCGGGCGATCAGCTTGTTCGAGGCGCCCTGGCCCATGGCGCTCAGCACCTCGATCTCACGCAGCGTCAGCAAATCGCCCAGGGCCGGTTCGGCGGCCGGGCCAAAGCCCGTCGTCCCTTCCGGTGTGCGCACGATCAGGCCAGTGGCGACAGCCTGGAGCGCGGCAGCGATCTGCTCCGCTGAAGCGTCGGCCGATAACTTTCCAGCCGATGCCGTCTTGCCGCCCAGGGCGACGACGGGGGTTTCGACTCCCGGCGCGCCGTTCGGCCCGGCCAATACGACTTCGGCCACCGCCGGGTGCGGCACGGCAATGAACGGACCGTCGGGCAGGCTCAGGCCCGGCGCGACATGGACGGCAATCAGGCGTGAGGTGGACAAGGCGGGAACAGTCATTCGGCCGGCCTTTCGGCGATGGTGACGGTGAGAGTCTGGATGGCTCCGCCACGTATCAGACGCAGTTCAATGGGCTGGCCGATGCTGTCGGCGCCGAACAGCGCGGTCACGCGCAGACGGCGCGCCACCGGCTGACCGGCAATGGCGATGACGATATCACCCGACAACACGCCCGCCCTGGCCGCCGGCGCATCGGGCACGGTCGACATGACCATTAGGCCGCGTTCTGGCGCCTCTTCGCCGAGTTCCGGCACAGCCACCGGCTGCAAGGCAGCGCCGATCCAGCCGCGCGCCACCCGACCGCCTTCCAGCAATTGAGGAATGACGCGTTCGATGGTGGCGTGCGGAATGACAAGGACCTGGCCGCGCGGCCCAAAGGCCGACACCCCGACCACGCCGCCGTCGGCATCGAGCACCGGCCCGCCTTCCTCGGACATGGCCATGCCGAGATCGACCTTGACGTAGGCATCGATGCGTCCGCCGGCCTGGCTGGTCCAGGCGGGGCCGACCTGGTTGACAACACCGAGGCAGACGCTGGCGCCGCCGTCCTTGCGCGCTCCAACTGCCAGCGCTAGAGCGCCGGTACGGGCGACTCCGGCCGCCGGAGATTCAAGGCCCGTTGTCTTCGACAGGCGCAGCAAGGCGATATTGCTGCTGTCATCGCGGCCGAGGACAGTGGCTTCGGCTTCGGAACCATCGGACAAGGTGGCCGGGAACGAGTCGCGACGCGGCAGGGTCTGTTCCGAAGCGATAGCCAGGTCCCCGCGCCACAGGGTGGCGGTCAGGTGGCGGCCGTGCCGCATGTGCAAAGCGGCGACGCGCGGCGCGGCCTGGGCCGCCTGATCGGCCAGGGCATCGGACAGGGCGGCGAGCGGATTGGGGGAAGCGGTCATGTTAGGGGAAGCGGTCATGGCATATACTCCGGGACTTAAGATGGGGACTGTTTTCGCATGCGCACCCCGGTGGCGAAACCGGCCGGATGGCCGGGACCGCGCCCGGCTGAATGACTGGGTTGCAATCAGGCGGGCCGAAATTCATCTCGTTGGCATGACCCAAACCCTGCACCCAGATATCGACCTGCCACTGGCCCCCTATTCCGAAGCCGTGGCGCGCGCCTTCGACCGCGCCGGTCCCGCCGTCGCAAAGGTCAACGCCCTGGCCGCCAACGGCCGACCGATGGGCCATGGCTCGGCGGTCCTGTTCACACCCGATGGCTACCTGATGACCAACAGCCACGTCGTCGCCAATGCCAAGGCGTTGCGCGTCTCCCTGACCGATGGGCGGGAACTGGAAGCGTCTTTGGTCGGCGACGATCCGGCGACCGACCTGGCCGTATTGCGCGTTAGCGGCGATCACCTGAGCCGCGCCGAACTGGGCCGGTCGTCCTCCTTGCGTGTCGGCCAGCTGGCCGTCGCCGTCGGAAATCCATTCGGCTACCAGGCAACGGTGACGGCCGGGATCATCAGCGCGCTGGGCCGGACGCTGCGCTCGCAGTCCGGGCGGCTGATCGATAGCGTCATCCAGACCGATGCGCCGCTCAATCCCGGCAATTCCGGCGGACCGCTGGTCGACGGCTGGGGCCGGGTCATCGGCATCAACACCGCCGTGGCCGGCGGCGCCCAGGGCATCTGCTTCGCCATCGGCATCGATACCGCCCTCGACGTCGCCATGCGGTTGATGCGCGACGGCCGGGTGCGGCGATCACGCCTGGGCGTCGCCGCCCAAACGGTGATGCTCGACCGCCGCGTCCAGCGCGCCACCGGCCACCCGCACCTTTCGGCGGTGATGATCAGCGAGGTGTCGGAACCGTCGCCGTTGCAGGCGGGCGATATCCTGCTGCGCTGGGACGACGTCGCCCTTGCCGGCGTCGATGAGTTGCACCGGCAGTTGACCGAAGAAGCGGCGGCGAAAACGGCACACCTGTCCCTGGTGCGACGGGGAAAGATGATCGACGCGCAAGTGCGGCCGCATTTGACAATGTAGGAGATGGTCTGCTCGCGTGGCGATTTCGCGTCGCGATTAAACAACAGTGGCAGCAAACGTCAGGCCAAAATGTCGGCAAGGCGCCATCGATTACGTGGCCTCAATTCTCTAAAATGTGGTCCCAAGGCAGGGGGCGGTCAAGCTGCCGAAGGGCCGATCCGACCTTTTTCAGGATCAATAATTCCGCAATTGATATCATGTTACCGTAATTCAAGGGCGGCGACTACGACGTATCGTCTGAAATATACAAGAAGGTCTGGCCGGACGGGTCGATCTGCTTCGAGGTCCACCCCGGTCGTCTCGCTTTACCCTGGCTGTCATATGACATCTGTCCGACGCACACCACGGCCGGCCGCCGAAGTCCCGCCTCCTAACCATTCGGACAATATGGTAGACGACGTTCGACGCGAATCTAGCGATCTTCCAACCCACATTTTCCAACGAAGTCGCACGCGCGCCATGGCATGCGGGACGGTTTGGCGGAAGCAGTCGATAACGACTCTGACCCCTTAAATTCTAAATTCTGACCCCTTAAATTCCATTCATCCCAATCCCAACATGCCTGGAAGCTCAGCAACGAACTGTCGTTGCTTCGGTTCATAATCTTCAGCCAGAGCTATAATCTGTCGGCTCAACGCTTGCTGGTCGTCGTGCGACATAAGCTGTAACTCGGCGGCAAGCTGCTCCAGGGCTCCGATAGCAGCGTCTTCATCGAGCAACTCTGAGTTAGTATACTCAAGAAATATCGCCATATCGACGATGGCCTTGACCAAATGATGCGTCTCCAACGGCGTCCCCACTTTTACCAGACGTTCACCTACGGCAAGGCTTCCGGTGACCTAAGACACACATATCCGGTATGTCATCCAATTTCATCTTGCAATTGCGACAGCATTAATTGAGATTTTCACCGAAAGCCGAGGAACCGTACATGAAAGCCGTCGCCTTATGTCTGAGCCTCGCTATTATTTTTGCGGCAGGAGACTCCTTGGCTCAATCCACGCATATTCCGCGCGCTCAGCTTGATACCATGTTCGCCGACATGAGGGCCCGCGCCCCTTGGAACGTCGACGGGGACCTCCTCTGGGGTTACTTCTTCATTAGCCCCTATCGCAACCAACTGGACAAGGCCGCCGATGAGCTTGCCGCCAAGGGCTACCGCGTCGTGGATATCCGCCAGGTAGCTCCGGAGCGTTGGGGTCTTCATGTCGAGAAGGTTGAACACCATACGGCTGAAAGCCTGTTCAACCGCAACGAAGAACTCTACATTTTCGCCGCCGCTCACATGCAAATGGTCTATGACGGTATGGACGTCGGCCCGGTGCAATGAACCTGCCCTCCAACTCAAGCGCCGACGACACCGATGAACGACCTCCGCGTCCAATTAAAGCGCCCCGCCATTCGCTTCATCGTCGGCGGCTTCCGGCCGTCTGATGACCCAACGGACAGTTGGTTCGGCCGCGTCAATCTTTGCGCCCCGGGAGAAGATTGGCCACAGCATAACGGCAGGCCGATGCATGCGCTTTGCCAGATCAACCTAACCAAGCTTCCTTTTCGTCCCCCGCGTCTCGATGACCTCGCCTTCATTACCGTCTTCATAGGCCCCGACACCCTACCCTTGGATACACCCAACGGCGAAGCCTGGTGCCTCCGCGCCTATAAGAACTTGGACGCCCTCCTCCCGCTTCATGCGATCGAGACTGGCTCACGTATCAAACCATTCCCCATGGCTGCAACTGTGATCGAGGAAGACTTCCCATGCCACGAAGACGTGCCGATCGAACTGCCCGACGAATTCTCCGACCAGTATTTTGATCTTTTCCCAAATGCCTCGGGCTTCAAGCTGGGTGGCTGGCCGACCCTTATTCAGTCGGAAATCTGGTGGGCGCCTTGGAACGGCCATCCAGCCGCCCCGGAGTTTGTTTTCCAGATCGATTCCGAAGAAAAAGCGAAATGGGCCTGGGGCCACGGAGGAGTCGGCTATTTTGGCCGCGGCACCGTCGAGGGCATGCAAGACCAATGGACGATATCCTGGCAATGCCTCTGATGGAATTCCTCAGAATTGCAAAATTGGGAACCGCGAGACGGAAATGAGCATCAACCGCTCTTTCTGTCTTGCCATTTCACTGCACGGGAAGCATGGGGGCATAGTGCTCGTGACTTTAATTTGCCCTAAGGGCATATGGCAACAGCGTTGGCAGGATTTGACAAGTAAATGAGATATTGCGCGTGACCGAAAATATGAACTTGGCGCAGCTAGAATTCGAAAAGATTTGTGCCGACGGAGAAATCGCGGGTCCAAGTGGGGATGATGCCATTCACGATGCTGAACAAACGCTAGATGTGATATTTCCTGCTGATTATACCGAGTTTTTGAAAAAATTTGGAGCGGCTTTGCTTTCTGTTGGCGAGATATATGGATTGCCACATTCTTCAGAAAAGGAGCCTCCAATTTGGAATAACGTGGTTGAAGTCACAAAACGCCTCAGAAAGCTTGGACAGGAGGGCACGGAGGATAAAGCCTTTTTCCCCTTTGCTGAAGACGGAACAGGTATTTATATTTTTTTCAACACGCGCATGTCCCCAGCAACAGAAATTTGGGCCATAGGACCTGGAGTGCGGAATCTGGTTCCAGGGACGTTGCATAGTTTAATATTGGCGCTCGCCGAACGGCGTACGTTATTTTGACTTTTTGAATTACGGTCACTACTGTCTGGTCAGGCGAGGCTTAAACGAGGTAATTAGGCTCGATTGGTCCACGGGTCCACAGAAAAGGGGGCAGAAGGCCGTTCAGTAAATGTCTCTGACCCCATTGTTTTTGTCCTTCTGTCTTGCCATTTCACTGTGCGGGAAGCATTGGGGCATAGGGCCATGTCCCATAATTTGCCCTTTTCGTAAGGTTGTATTAGGTAGCTAATCGGACGAACAACGCCTGCTTGGGGGGGGGTAAATGCTGCGCGGGATCACCAATCTTTTTGATGCATACAAAGCACGAAAGCGCTCCGTGCTGGGACAACAAATCGGCTCGACACTGTGTGCTGGCATGACAGTGCCGCCCTCCCTCGAATTGCTCTTTCGGTGGATCGAGTCGCGGCAATGTTTTGTCGACACGCCAAACGGCAGGATTGGGTTCCTCTTTCCCGAAGCTGAAATGAAGCGCGGTTGGACCGATCATGGACGACCGGGTGGAACCGACATTAACTTTGCGGCGGAAGGCAATGTGAACTTAAGATATTGGTTCAAAACCACCAATGCCGAGATCATGAACCGACTCTGCGTCTTCGCGAAATCGGGCGGTGATGGGTCGATGGCCGCGTTCTGGTTGGCGGACGATGGCACTCAGAAAATTGTTCACTTGGGTTCGGGTTCAGGATCCGTGACGCTTTGCATTCTTGCTGACGATCCGGTCGATTTTCTCCGACTGTTAGCCATAGGATATGACGAGATTTGTTGGGGCGACGCCTATTCTCAGCCGCCCAATACCGGCGGAGAGTTCATTGTCGAACCGAATCTGCCTTACCGAGATTGGGTAACAAATGTGTTCCAAGTCACCATTCCCACAAGGGCAATCGATATAGTTCGGCACCCGGCTTCGATGGATGACGACCACTCGGAAGATGCCTTCTGGCAATGGGTGAGGAAGCATGTCGGGTAACCGCTTCTGAGCGCCCTGTACTTGGGTAGTGCATGGTCTGACACGTTGGGGAATATTGCTCCTGTCCCCATAATTCTACCGAAGGCGTGCGGGACAGTTGGCGGAAGCAGTCGATATCGACACCGACACCTTATGTTAACGCGCAGTCGGCACCGGAGTTTGGTCACCCTACAAAGTGATTCTTGCAACTTACCCGCTGTATGCAGCAACTTCTCTAGCAAGCTTTTTGATATCCCATGTTTCAAAAGAAACATCGAGAAGAGCAGCTAATTCCGCACTCAAGATCGGATGCGCTATCCCTTCTCGACTCCAATCAGGCTTCTTGTCATTTGTGACTAATACGACTTGGGTAAACGCAAACCCTCGGTCTTTAGCTAACAGAAGAGCGCAGAGCATATCTAACCATACAAAAAAATCTCCATCACCCTCATCTCGAAATCCAGGCGGTGTCTTCGTCATTTTTCTATGAATTGCCAGAGATGCGAATTTTTCCCTAGAAACATAACAAATTATTGCTTTTCTCTGCAGAAGTTCAAACAAAGAATGAGTTCTTCTAACGGTTCCGCCGTCATAAGCGTACCCATAAGAAGTCTTAAACTCATCTAACAAAGCATCAAATCTTTGAGAGAAATTTTGAAATGAGCTATCGACTTTTTCTATCTCGCTTTTTAGCGCATCAAATTTTTTACTTATTCCGGTAGCAATTGAGTCCGTCACATTTAAGTTATTATTCCAAAATTCCTGTACAGCTTGACCAGGCAATACAAGTGGCGCGGCATGCGCGACATTTAAGTAATCAATCACGTCATCGTACGATCCAAGTCTTAGAAACACACTCGAATCCAATACTATCGCAGTTTCCGCCAAAACAATAGAACGTGCCTCTGGCTTATAAGCACGAACAAGTGCGCTTAAACCGTCCACACTCGATTGACGATTGAGTACCGCCATAATTTGCGTTTCGCGGTCACCGTTACTCCGCATTTCATTCCTCAAACCAGATCGCTGCTGCCGCCCGAGCCAATTCCTCGCCCACCTCTTCCACGGCGTCAGCATCCCATTCATCCACCTCATCGAGTCTATCGCTCCACTCACCGCGTATCGCTAGCGGTAGAAATTCCTCTTTAAAGTCATACCATGTATCAATATCTTTCGGACGGCTTTCGGTCGCAGCCAATATAGTATTACCAATGGTCGACGCCCAATAACTTCCATCCTCAGCACTCATATCGTGCCATTGATCCGCTTGCTTCGTCCAAATGAAATGAAGATTTCCCCATTTCGTTGGCGTCAATACGCCCTCGATAATAGATCTTCTAACAAATGAAAGTACGCTTTTATTAAATGACCTTTTCTTGAGTTGTGAAATAAAATCAGTTTTGGATGGATTTAAATCCCTCAAGTCGCCAACAATATTTTGCCACTTACCAGTGTCGGAAATTTTCTTTGCGGCCTCACCAAATCGTCGCTCTACATTACCAGTTCCCAAATTCCCCACGACAATCCGACGAACGACCAATCGCAAAACGTATTCCATACCCGTTAAAGAATCCGGGACACCAGAAATGGCAATGAGCAACGGTCGAACTGCAATAACTCCCAAGCTGTTAAGTGCAGAAAAAATTTTTAACGCCCCCGGTTCCGCAGGCCCATCGAGGCTCGGATCAATCATTTGAAGATATAGAGGCAGCCGCAACTCCAGCAGCCGCATCAGTTCAGGAACTGTCGGAGGTTCCTTGCCTAGGAATGTAAGTCTATTAGCTAGAAAACCAAATAAATCTTTAGGCAAGATGTGCCCGGACTCTACAGTTATTACATGTCTTATATATTGGACAAAATTATTTGCCCCCTCGTCGACAAACCGCCGCTGAATGATTTGCCATTCCCTATACCGTTGCTGGCGATTGGTCTCATTAGTTTGACTTAAAACATAACTCTTTAGTAAGTCTGCAGTAGTTAATTCTTTGCCACGCGTATTTATTACCTCATACACTTGATATGCAGATGATGGATCCGGATGCACGAAAACAGCAAAATAGAGCCTTTCTGTGAGAAATTTCGTCCACTTACCTAAGCGTTTGAAAGGATCTTCGGCAAGATCACCTTTCAATTTTCTCGACAAATATTCATAGGATTCTACAATTCTCGCCGATACTGAATTCTTATCTGCAACTTTTGGCGCTTTTCCGGTCTCAATAATTGCTTGAAAAGTATCATTGTCCCGCTCATCAGACAATTTGACCCTGGGATCTGTATTATCTGACTCATAATCGATAGCTTGTATAAAATCGGCTTGAATCCTATCCGCTAACGCAAACCTCTGACGCCTTTGACACTCGTGATAAATAGCATTTACCAGAAGCGTAAGCGTCATTATTCGCTGCTGCCCATCTACAACACGCTTCCTTTTCTCGCTATCAGTCAATATTATTAGACCGAGAAAATACGAATCTGAATCTATGTTGCTACATAGATCGTTCCAAAAATCAGAAACCTCATCCTCTCCCCAGGAATACTCTCTTTGAAAAGGTGGAATTTCAAATACGGCGTTCGAAAATAAAGCACCGGCGCTACTTGCTGAAGCGTTCAAAGGCGTCTGCACGTTTTAACCATTCTCTCATTAAGCGATGACACTAACTTAGATACCGAGATAATAATGAAAATGCCACTGTTTGACACACGTGCATATAGAATAAATGCCCAGCAATCGAGCATTCTCACTTTCGTGTCTACGCAATCCGTGTCCCTATATAAATGTCGTCAGAGAATAAGGTTTTAACCCCGCTACTAATTACCAGTAAGGCCGCCTACTCCCTGCAAGCGGCCTCGCGCTTTGGAGCGCAGGTAGTCCTGAAGCCGCGCCCCCATTTGCATCCGCGCGCACCCCTCCCTATTATAACCGTAAAGAATCGGTAAACATCGCTTCCCGCGCGTATCAGGCCCCCCCCTTGCAGTTTCAGAAGATCAAGCTTTCGGGATTCAAGTCCTTTGTCGATGCGACCGAGTTCCGCATCGACCCGGGCCTGACCGGTATTGTCGGGCCAAACGGCTGCGGCAAGTCGAACCTGCTCGAAGCCCTGCGCTGGGTCATGGGCGCCACGTCAGCGAAAGCGATGCGCGGCGCCGGCATGGACGACGTCATCTTCGCCGGCTCCGACAAACGCCCGTCGCGCAACTGGGCCGAAGTCACCCTGACCATCGACAATGCCGATCGCCTCGCCCCCCAGCCCTTTACCGACCAGCCCGTGCTCGATGTCGCCCGCCGCATCGACCGTGGCTCCGGCTCGTCCTACCGCATCAATGGCAAGGAGGTCCGCGCCCGCGACGTCCAGCTGCTCTTCGCCGACGCCTCGACCGGCGCCAATTCGCCCGCCCTGGTCCGCCAGGGCCAGATCTCCGAACTGATCGCCGCCAAGCCGCAGAACCGCCGCCGCGTCCTCGAAGAAGCCGGCGGTGTTTCCGGCCTGCATACCCGCCGCCACGAAGCCGAACTGCGCCTCACCGCCGCAGAATCCAACCTGTCGCGCCTCGACGACATCGCCCGCGAACTCGACACCGCCCTGTCGCGCCTCAAACGCGAAGCCCGCCAGGCCGAAAAGTACAAGAAGATCTCGGCCGAGATCCGCGCCCTGCAAAAGGCCATCCTCCACGCCAAATGGCTGGAAGTTCGTGCCCTGCTCGAAACGGCCATGGCCGACATGCAGGCCCAATCCCTGCGCGTCGAAACCTCCGGCCGTGCCGCCGCCCAGGCCCAGACCGACCAGATCAACGCCACCGAAGCCATCCCGCCCCTGCGCGAGGAAGAGGCCATCGCCGCCACGGTCATGCACCGCCTGACGATCGAAAAGGAACGGCTCGACCTCGAAGAAAAGCAGGTCGCCGCCGAGATCGAACGGCTGAAATCCGAACTGAAACGCCTGGCTACCGACTTCCAGCGCGAACTCGACCTGTCGTCCGACGGTTCCGTCCAGTTGGAACGCCTGCAATCCGCTCTCGCCCGCGTCCAGGCCGAGATTGCCGACGCCCCGTCGCGCGAACCCGAACTGCGCACAGCGCTCGACGCCGCCGAAGCTGAACGCAAACAGGCCGACGCCGCCATTGAAGCCATGGCCGCCGAACAGGCCGCCCAGGTCGAGCGCCAGCGTCTGGAAGCCGCTCGCCTGCAGGAAGCCAAGTCACGCTTCGACCGCATCGCCGCCCAGCTTCAGACCGCCCACAACGAACGCAATGCGCTTGGCCATTTCGACTATACCGCCGTCGACACCCTGAAGGCCCAGGCCGCCCAGGCCCAGACCGACTTAGATTCCGCGCGCAAGGCTACCGACACCCTGGACTCCGAAAGAGTCGCCCTGGTCAATGCCGAGGCCCAGGCCCGGAAGGCCATGCGCGAGATCGAAGACCAGTTGGGCCGCCTGACCGCTGAAGCGCGCGGCCTGGCGCAAATACTACAGGGGGGCCAAAAGGCGTCCAAGCCCGTCCTCGACGAAGTCCGTCCGGAAAAGGGTTATGAACTGGCCCTGGCCGCCGCCCTAGGGGACGACCTTAATCTCACTCTATCGAAAAAGGACAGCCAGGCCCTCGCCTTCTGGAGCGAGGATTTCGAATCGAAAGCCGCCCATATCGACCTGTCGGGCCTTGGGGTCGCGCCGCTGCGTGACCATGTCCGCGCCCCAGCCGCCCTGGCCCTGCGCCTGTCCACCGTCGGCGTCGTCACCGCCGGCGACGGCGACCGCCTGCAGGCGCAACTGCCCGTCGGCGCACGCCTGGTCTCGAAGGAAGGCGACCTATGGCGCTGGGACGGCCTGATCGTCCGCGCCAAGGCGCCCAAACCCGCGGCCGTCCGCCTGGCCCAGCGCAACCGCCACGACGAGCTTGAAGCCGAGATCGCTACCCTGCGGCCGCGCTTTGCCGAGGTCCAGACGGCGCAACGCACGACGGCTGAGGCGCAGGCTCGCCACGACGACGCGCTCCGCCAGGCGCGCAATCGCCTGCCCGACCTCGAACGCGCTGCCCGCAACCGCCAGCAGGCCCTGGAAGAGCGCCTGCGCGCGCAGACCCATTACGAAGCCCGCCTCGAAGGTCTCGAAGCCAGCCTGGCGCGCTTGTCCGGCGACCATGGCGAGATGGAACACCTCTATAAGCTGGCCGTGGCGTCGCAAACCGCCGCCATCGATACCTCGGGCATGAAGGCGTCGCTCCATTCGGCACGCGCCATGGCCGAAGGCAAGCGCCAGTCGGTCATGCGCGCCCGCGCCGACCTCGACCAGGAAATGAGCAACCGCTCGGCGCGCGAAGGCCGCGAACGCACCTTCAGCCGCGAACTGGCCGAATGGACGCGGCGGACCCAGGATTCGGGCTCGCGCCTGATGAAGCTGGAAAAGGACCAGGCCGCCGCCCGCGCCGCCCTGGAACAGTCGCAGTCCGCGCCGCACGAATTCGAAACCAAAAGGGTCAGCCTGGTCGATCAGCTGGAAACCGCGCAAAAGCGCCTCAATGCCGCGCGCGACGCCCTCAATGCCGGTGAAACCGCCCGCCGCGACGCCGATATCAACCTGCGCACCCTGGAACAGGAAGCCTCGGCTGCCCGCGAAGAACGCGCCGGCGCCCAGGCCCGCCTCGAAGCCATGCAGTCGAAATCGGCCGATCTCGAAGCCGTTATCCTGGACCAGACCGGCGGCACGCCCGACGACCTGGGCAAGCGGCTGAAGGAAGAAGCTATTGCCACCCCGGCCGACGCTTCCGGCGCCGAATCACTGCTGTCCGGCCTGGAACGCGAACGCGATGCGCTCGGCGCCGTCAATCTGCGCGCCGAGGAAGAAGCCGCCGAATATGAAGGCCGGCTCGATACCCTGGGCCGCGAACGCGCCGACCTGATCACCGCCATCGCCAAGCTGCGCGACGGCATCGACGAACTGAACGCCGAAGGCCGCGAACGCCTGCTGGCCGCCTTCCATATCATCAACGAGCACTTCAAGACCCTGTTCGTCACCCTGTTCGACGGCGGCTCGGCCGAGCTGCGCCTGGTCGAATCGGACGATCCGCTCGAAGCCGGCCTCGAGATCTTCGCCTGCCCGCCGGGCAAGCGCCTGTCGACCATGAGCCTGATGTCGGGTGGCGAGCAGGCCCTCACCGCCACCGCCCTGATCTTCGGCGTCTTCCTGGCCAATCCGGCGCCGGTCTGCGTGCTCGACGAAGTCGACGCGCCGCTCGACGACGCCAATGTCGATCGCTATTGCCGCCTGCTGGCCGAGATGCGCACGCGGACCAAGACGCGCTTTATCGCCATCACCCACAACCCCGTCACCATGTCGCGGATGGACCGTCTGTTCGGCGTGACGATGAGCGAACGCGGCGTGTCGCAGCTGGTGAGCGTCGATCTGTCGCAGGCAGCCGAGATGGTCGCCGAAAACGTTGCCTGATCAGGGCCTGAACTTGGCCTGATCGGTGTAAAAGCCGCCGAAAATGCCCCCAAACCTGCCATAAAAACGTTATATTGTACGGACTTCCGAAGCCATTATGGCATAAATATGCCTTGTTTTGGCTTTTGTCCCCGCACGCGCTTGACCTTTGGCAGTCGTTTCAGTAGGTTCCGCCGCGTTCGAGCCAGGCTGGTTTTCCGCCAGTCCTGCCTGCGTGGTACTGACCGTGACAGATGAACCTCCCAACGGACCTTCAACCGACGACGAGTTGAAGGATCTCGATGACCGCCTCAAGGCGGCCGAAGCGCGTCAGCGCAAAACGGTCGACGCCAGCGCGGAAGTCGGTGCGAATCAAGGCCTGCAGGTCTTGGGCGAGTTGGTGGGCGGTATTCTGGGCGGTCTTGGACTGGGTTGGGTCGTCGATCACTACCTGTTGGGCAGTACGCCCTGGGGCATGATCATCGGCGTTCTTCTGGGCATGGTGGCTTCGATCTATCTGGTCGTGAAGCGCAGTCAGTCCGGTTCTTCCTGAGACAAGGCAGAAGCCCTGGTCTCATCCGTGAAATTTCAATCGGCGCCCTCCAAGGCGCTGAATTTATATAGAGGTTGAGGGCTTATGGCCGATCCATTGCACCAGTTCCAGATCGAGACGATCTATGAACTTCCCGCCTTTGACGTTGCGGGCGTGCATGTCAACATGTCGATCACCAATTCGGTCCTGGCCATGCTTATCGCGGTGGGGACGACCCTGCTGTTCTTCGCCCTGACCACGGCGCGCGCCAGCATCATCCCCGGCCGCGGCCAGGTGATGGCGGAAAGCCTGTTCCGCCTGATCGACGACCTGACCGATTCGATCATCGGCCACGACGGCCGTCAGTTCATGCCCTACGTCTTTACGCTGTTCCTCTTTATCCTCAGCTGTAACCTGGTCGGGATGTTCACCTACTTCACCGCGACCTCGCAGATCGCCGTGACCCTGACCCTCGCCGCCATGACGATCGTGATCGTACTCGGTGTCGGCTTCGTCCGCCACGGCTTCGGCTTCTTCAAGATGTTCGTGCCGTCGGGCGTGCCATTGCCGATCCTGTTCGTGCTGGTGCCGATCGAAATCCTGGCCTTCATCATGCGCCCGGTCACCCTGACGCTTCGTCTTTTCGGCAACATGCTGGGCGGCCACATCGTCATGAAGGTCTTCGCCGGCTTTATCGTCTCGGCGGCTGTCCTGGGCCTCGGCGGCTATGCCATCGGCCTGGTGTCGTTCAGCACCATCGTCGCCCTCACCACCCTCGAATTCCTGGTCGCCTATCTGCAAGCCTTCGTGTTTGCCGTTCTGACCTGTGTCTATCTCGGTGACGTGGTCAATATCGGCCACCACTAATCACTCAACTCGACTATCACTTACGGAGCTACCCCCAATGGACGTTCAATCCGCCACCCTCTTCGCCATCGGCCTCAAGTACATCGGCGCCGGCCTGGCCACCCTCGGCATGATCGGTGCCGGTATCGGCCTCGGCATCCTGTTCGGCAACTATTATGTCGGCGCCCTGCGCAATCCGTCGGCTGCCAAGACGCAGCAAACCAACCTGTTCATCGGCATGGCGCTGACCGAAGCTCTCGGCATCTTCGCCTTCGTTATCGCCCTGCTGATCCTGTTCGGTAAGCCCACTCTCTAATTGAACCTGTTTCCGGCCACTGGCCGGAACGGGCCTTCAAGGACCTGTTATGACCGCAGCCTCCTCTACTGCTGTGACGGATGTCGAAGGCGTTGCTGCCTCCGCTGACGCCTCGGTGCCCACGACCGTCGTGTCGCTGGTGCCGCTGGCCGGCGAAGGCCAAGGCACGGCTGCCGATCACACCGCCGGCACAACGGCCATGACCGAGCACGCGGACAGCCATGAATCGGGCGGCCTGCCCCAGCTCAATACCGAGCATTGGGCCGGCCAGATCGTCTGGCTTCTGGTGATCTTCACGGTCTTCTACGTGCTGATGGCCACCGTCTTCACCCCGCGTCTGCGCAAGGTGATCGGCAACCGCGGCTCGACCATCGCCGAAGACCTGGCCAATGCCCGCGCCAACCGTGACGAAGCTGAAGCCCAGGCCCGCGAAGCGGCTGCCGAAACGGCTGCAGCCCACACGGCGGCGCGCAAGCTGGCCAGCGAGGCCGTGGCGCGTTCCAATGCCGAGGTCGCAGCCCTGACCGCCGCCGAAGACGTGAAGCTGAACCAGCGCCTGTCGGAAGCCGAAAGCCGCATCCGTGCGGCCCGCGACGCCGCCATGGCCCATGTCACCGACATTGCCGGTGACACGGCCCAGGCCCTGATCGAAAAGCTGACCGGCAAGGCCGCGACGGCCGCTGCCCTGAAATCGGCCTTCGGAAAGGTATCGTAATGGAATTGTTTACCGAAGCCGAAACCTGGGTACGTCTCGCCCTCGTCATCTTCCTGTTGATCCTGGTCTTCGCCAAGGTCCCGGGCAAGCTGTGGACCTCGCTGGGCGATACGGGCAAGGCCGTCAAGGCCGAGTTGGACGAAGCCGTCCGCATTCGCCAGGAAGCCACCGACCTGCTGAACAGCATCCGGGCCCAGCGCCAGGCGGCTGAACAGAAGGCGCGCGAGATCATCGCCCTGGCCGAGGAAGAAGCGACACGCCTGGCCAAGGAAGCCCGCGAGAAGCTGGCGGAATCGATCCAGCGCCGTGAGGAACTGGCCGAACGCAAGATCGCCCAGGCCGAAGCCAAGGCCGCAGCCGACGTCAAGGCTGCCGCCACCGACCTGGCGACGCAACTGACCGAGATCGTTCTGGCCGAACGCACGGCCAAGATGGACAGCGACGCTTCCATCGACAAGGCGATCGTGCAACTGCCCGGCCGTTTTAACTAAGCAGTCGCGATTGTGCTGAGAATATGAAGGCCCGGAGTTCGCTCCGGGCCTTTTTCGTGGCGCAAGCTGCGGGCGGCATCCTCTGCGGCGCAAGACATTGAACTTACAGTCATTTTCAACGCGGAAAGCGCGGAAAAGTCGGAAAGACACGGAAAGGGAGCTTGTCGAGCAGCTTCTGCCCGAAGGGCATTCGTCCGTGTTGGTGATATCGAATTTGTGAGAAAGCGCTTCGCGCGGACGTGTGTATTGCCCTGAATTTTCCGCGTCTTTCCGACTTTTCCGCGCTTTCCGCGTTGAAAATTACCACTATTTCAGTGGCTTATGATTCATCTGTAGCCGAACACAGATGAAAATTGCGAAGGTCATGAGATTATCCGGAACACCTTGCCAATATCGCCCTGGCGGCCGGTATTTCGGTGTGCTTGTAGCGCTCGGCCAGGGTCCCACGGGTGTCCATATCCGTGAATATGGCCAATGACTCCCGCGCCGCGGCGCAGGCTGGTCCCTGCCGTTTCGCCGCCACATAGTGGTCGCCAAGGCGCTGCAGGGTAACCGCAAGATTGACGCGGTTGTCCGGGTCCGCGGGATGGATCACCGACATCCGCCGGCGCCGCGCCACAGCCAGTTCGGCCTCCGCGACCGCTTCCCTGCCCCGTCCAAGAGCCTCCAACGCCAGGGACCGATGCATGCTCAGAATATCCAGTATGTGTAGCGTCGGTGCGCTATCGTCATAGCGGCTGAGATCGGCCATCAGCTTTTCCCCCCGCTCCGCCCATAACAAGGCCTTATCCGGCTGGCCCATGTCTTCGAAGGACGACGCCAGTTGATAGTCGTAATAGCCCTCGCGCTGGGGGATGCGCATATCCATGACACCGTCCGCGTCGGCCTGGGCCAGGATAGCCTGGGCGCGCAGATAGTGATCGACACCCGCCTGCGGACCGACGACATAATAGCTGGCGTCGCCCAACGAATTTTCACTGCTGGCCTCCAGCATGGCGTGCTGGGCGCGATACTTGCCCGGCGCCGGCAGGGTTTTGAAATGCGCCAGGGTCTCTTCCATCAACGCTTTCAGGCGCGGCATGTCGTTCTGCCCGAAATACATGTCGCCCAGGCCAATGGCCGCATTCCACCGCCCGTAGGCCGCTTCGAGATCGCCGGGATTACGCGCCAGCACACCGTCGTATAGCGCGAAGGCTTCGTCAAAGGCGGCGCGCGCCCCCTTTGGGTCCTTGTGCGCTATCAATATGACGCCGGATCGCCAGGTCAGGGTCCGGGCCAGCTCGCGCTTGAAATCGTCGCGCCCGGGATAGGCCTTGATCAGCCCCCTGAGCAGGTCCTCCGACTTCGCCAGCGCTCCATTGCCGTCCTTTACCTTGCCATTGCCATTGGTGCTGGTCGTCGCCTGGGCATTGCCAAGCCGGCCGTAACCGACGGCAATGTCGCGCTGAACGTCCGCCGACACGGCATTACCTTCGGAGAGTCGCGTGATATATTGCCAGCCGACCGTGGCGTTGCGCTCACGCAGGGCTGTCGATCCGGGCAGCTTGACCAGTTCGTCGTGAAAGTCGTCCAGCATATAGTTGGCCAGGGCGCGCACGTCATTGAAGCGCTTTTCGGCCAGCGACCGCTGATGCGCCGCCTGGACATAGAGCCCGGTAATGACACCCAGGGCAACCACGGTGCCGGCAATGACCGCCAGCCCGGCCGCCACGGCGCGCGGGCGGCGTTTGACCAGCAAGCGCGCCTCGCTGCGCCACTGACCGGCCTGCAGGCTGGTCGGGCGATGCTCCAGCATGGCGCGCAGGTCGTCGGCCAGAGCCTGCGCCGTCGGGTAGCGCTGATCGGCATCCGCGGCACTGGCGCGGGCGATGACGGCGTCGCAATCGGCGTCACCGGTCGACGGCAGAGGACCTGACGCCGGCGCTTCCGGCCATTGGCGCGCCAACAGGCCGTGCAACAGCAACCCCAGGGCAAAGATATCGTCCGACGGCGTCGGCACCTTGCCCGCCAGCCGCTCCGGACTGGCATAGGCGGGAGTCGACGGGAAGGTGATCTTGTTGTCCTGCTCGGCGGCATTGGCGGCCAGGGAGGCGATACCGAAATCGACCAGGCACGGCGCGCCATCCGGCCGGATCAGGATATTCGACGGCTTCAGGTCGGCATGGACGACCAGTTGCTGGTGGGCATATTGCGTCGCGTCCGTGATCTGCGCCATCAATGCCAGGCATTCCGGCTTTGTCAGGGCCTTGCCGGCGGCATAGACATGTAGAGGCAGCCCGTCGATCAGTTCCATGATGAACCACGGCAGGCCGACCTCGGTGATCCCGCCGTCCAGCAGCCGCGCAATGTTCGGATGGTTCAGACGCGCCAGGGCCCGGCGTTCGGTGTCGAAAAAGGCCAGGGCCTCAATCGCGTAGCGGCTGGGCCGCATCAGTTTTACGGCGACTTCCTGGTCGAAAAGACCGTCGTCGCGCACGCCGCGCCACACCTCCCCCATGCCGCCGACGCCGATCATGCTGTCCAGGCGAAAGGGCCCGATACGTTCCGGCGTCTGCAATATGGCCTGCCCGGCCTCGCCCGGCATCTGGGTGGGCATGATCTCCGGCGCCACGGCATCCGCCGCGATCAGCGCCTTCACGGCGGTGATTGCATCGGCATCGTCGGGGAAGAAGGTGGTGAGCCAGGCTTC
Organism: Asticcacaulis sp. P2_C5; assembly: GCF_056404555.1. NCBI lineage: Bacteria > Pseudomonadati > Pseudomonadota > Alphaproteobacteria > Caulobacterales > Caulobacteraceae > Asticcacaulis > Asticcacaulis sp. P2_C5. The sequence continues at coordinate 143,448 of NZ_JBFUDU010000008.1, read as the reverse complement.
CCGCGCGCCTTCTTCGACATCGAGTACCTGATCGAAGGCATCGAGGATACGCCGCATCCGGTCGCTGGATGTGCCCACAGGCGGAGTCATTGATCGATCTCGCGCAATTTAACCACCCTCGGCTTAGCTATGGGATAGGCAGGTAACTTACCCCACCCCGTCGCAACGGCAAGCGGCAAAAAATCGCGGTTATGTCGTCATGCCGCGCCGCAGGAAGGCCTTGATCTCCCGTACCCGCTGCGGAGTCAGCTCGCCCAGGGTGCCCCGGTCGATTTCCGTCAAATGCGCCAGGGCGTCGCCGCCGGTATTGAAGACGTAGTAGTCGAACAGGCTCTTCCACAGCCGATGATGATCGGCAGGCATGTCGCGCAGCGCCAGTATGGCGTGGAACAGGGCTTCATAGGGCGAAGCCTGGGGCGCCGCCGTATCCCACCAATAGTTGACGAGGACATTGAAGGGCGACAGGGCGTGGACCTGATGCCACCAGCCATACGGAATATACAGGGCATCCCCCGCCTCGAGATCGGCGGTCAGCATGCTTGCCTGCGCCTCGGCAAAGCGTGGATAGAGTTGCAGATCCGGGTTCGACGCATCCACCATGCTGACCGGCACACCGCCGATCGTCCGGTCGAAGGGGCCGGGATAGAGATTGACCAGCTGTTCGGGCGGAAACAGCAGGAAACGCCGCCGGCCGGCAACCACACAGGCCAGGTTGGCATTCAGGTCATAATGCGCGCGCGTCACCGTCGCATTGCCGATCCAGATGCGCGGCGCGACATCCGGCAGCAGATCGAGCCGGTTTTCCGCGGCGAATCCCGGCAGATGCCTGTCGATTTCGGCGGATTGCATATAGACAGAATGGGGATGTTCCTTGGCGCGCTCCTCCACAAGACGATCGAGGATCTGCGCCAGTGGCGCCGGGCCGAAGCGGAAATTGTCGCTGCGTGTATCGGCGCCATAGAAGAATTGACCGTGGATGTCCGGTGCGCCGACATAGACGCCGGCGAGCGCACCATTGTCATGGCGCCGGAGATAATCGATCAGGGCATCGTCCGACTGCCGGCCCAACTGGACGGCCGGCCAAGGCGCGGTCACGCCCTTCAGAACGACCGGACGTCCAGCCGCCTGCATCCCGGCGAACAGGTCCGGCGTAACGGTATTAAGCGCGGTGACCGCCCCGTTTGAAGCCCCCAGCAATGACATAAAAGCATCACCTTCAAAAATCGTATACTTTATTACAGAGAATCGTATAACATATATTGACGTTACGGGACATCGGTGTTTTTTGAATCCCGTTGGGATTGTTACAGACCGACGTGCCAATCGAACGTGCCAATCCGACGCGGAAGTACACGCTGCACAGACAGCTCGCCAAATCGACACAAGATCGGGAAAAAATTATGAAAACCAGAAAAAGAGCGTTGAGTCTTACCGGGGTCGCTCTGATCGCCCTCATCCCCACCTGCCTGGCCATGCCGGCCTTCGCCCAGGACGCCACGACAAATGCCGCTGACGGCAGCGAGACCGTGGTTGTGGTCACCGGCACGCGTATCCGCCGGCCCAATCTGAAGAGCGCTTCGCCGATCACGTCCATCGACGACAAGGAAGTCAAGCTCGAGGGCGCAGTCTCTGCTGACATGTTCCTGAAAGACCTGCCTCAATTCAAAGCCGGTGTTAACGAATACCAGTCGAATGGTTCCGACGGTACGGCGAACGTCAATTTGCGCAGCCTGGGCGGCAACCGCAGCCTGGTGCTGATCGACGGTCAGCGCCTCCTTCCGCAACAAGGCGTTGATCTGAACTTCATTCCCTCAGCCCTGATTGAGCGCACCGACGTCCTGACCGGCGGCGCGTCCTCGGTCTACGGCTCCGACGCCATGTCAGGCGTCGTCAATTTCATCATGCGCAAGAGGCTGAACGGCGTACGCATCGACTCGCAATACAGCATCTTCCAGCACACCAACGACGACAGCTATCTGCGCGACATTCAAACGGCGAAAGGTATCACACCGGCACCGAAAAGCATAACTGACGGGCAGAAGTACGACTTCAACATTGCCATCGGTTCCAATCTTGATGACGGCCGCGGCAATGTCACCGGCTATTTCGGTTATCGAAAGATGGAACCGGTTCTGCAGTCTGGCCGCGACTATTCGGCCTGCGCCCTTTTTGAGCCGACGCCAGAAACCTTCGGCTGTGGCGGCTCCAGCAACCACGCCTACGGCCGCTTCCTTCCCTCAACTGGCCCCAGTGCAAGTGTGAGTTATGCCAATAACAAGGATGGTTCCAAGACGTGGGTGCCGAACGATTCGTCGTTCTCCTACAACTACGCGCCCCTTAACTTCATCCAGCGCAATTCCGAACGCTATCAGGCCGGTGGTTTTGTGAGCTACGACATTACCGATCACCTGACCTACTCCGGCAGTGTCATGTTTATGGACGATCATTCTCGTTCCCAGGCAGCGCCGTCCGCCATCTGGTCCGGCCGTCAGTTCACCATCAACTGCGACAATCCGCTGATGAGCAATGACCAGAAGATGAAGCTGTGCGGCTCGACGACCTCGACCGACAGCCAGCAGACTGAAGTGGCTTTCCGGGCAGCCGCCCTGGGCATGGGGCGTATCAATGATATGCGTCATACCGATTACCGCTTCACCAGCGCGCTCCATGGCGACATCAATGATGCCTTCAGCTTTGACGCCAGCATCATGTACGCCAAGACGATTGGCGCCTTCAACTACCAGAACGACATCAACCAGGACAAGGTTGCCAACGCCTTGCAGGCCGTCACCTCGGGCGGTCAGATTGTCTGTAAGGGCGGTCAGCAGGGCTGCGTGCCGGTCGACGTCTTCAGCGCCAAAGGCCCCAGTATCGAGGCCTATAACTACATTTTCTCGCCGACCTTCACCAATGACTCACAGGACATCAAGGTGTTCAATGCGTTCATTAGCGGCGATCTCGGCAAGTATGGCTTGACCTCGCCCTGGACCGATGACGGCATTGCCGTTGTTCTCGGTGTGGAAAACCGCGCTGAAACCTACGACCATAAGATTGACCAAACCCAGATTGACGCAGGTTTGGCGCCTGCAAACGGCAAGGTGAGCGCGAAGGAAATCTTCTTCGAATCCGAAATACCCCTGGTCTCTGACAAACCGCTCATCCACAGCCTCAACATTTCGGTGGGTTACCGGAGTTCGACCTTCGAGACCTCGTCGGAGTTGACCAGCCCCATTGAGAAGAAGACCACCACCTACAAGATCGAAGGCCGCTACGCTCCGACCGCTGACATCCTGTTCCGCGCCAGCTACAATAAGGCCGCGCGCGCTGCCGGCATTTCCGAGCTGTTTGCACCACAAAGCGTGGGCAATACATCCCTGGTCGATCCCTGCTCCCGCGACACCCAGACCGCCACGCTCGCGCAATGCAAGCTCACGGGCGTAACGGACGCGCAGTACAATAACAAGACCATCACGTCGCCACCGGCTGATACCGGCTCGGCACTTGGCGGCGGCAATCCAGATCTGAACCCGGAAATCGCCAAGACAACCACGTTCGGAGTCGTTTTCACGCCACAGTCTCTGCGTGATTTCACAGCCAGCATCGATTACTACAAGATCCGCGTCGATGGCTATATCGGAACGATCGACCCAGGTGTCGTCATGCACCAGTGCATCGCCGGCGAGGCCTTTTATTGCGGACTAATCCATCGCGATCCTGCCACCGGCGGGCTGTATGGTTATAATACCGCGGGCGGCTACATCAAAGGTACCAATCTCAATACCGGCTACCTTCAAACGACCGGCTACGACATCAACGCCAGCTACCGCCTGGAGACCGCTATTGGCGAAGTGAATTTTGCCCTGGCCGGCTCTTATCTGGCTTCGCATGAGACGGAGGCCCTGCCGGGCGGCGGCTCCTATGACTGTACCGGCCTCTACGGCGTAACCTGCGGCCAGCCGTTGCCAAAGTGGCGTCACAACCTGCGCTCTACCTGGTCTACGCCGTGGACCGACAAAGCGTGGGCACCCTCAGCGATCTCGTTAAACTGGCGATATCTCGGTGGGACCGAGTTGTCTAAAAACACCGATAACCCGTTCCTTGCCGGCAGCCCGTCAGTCATCAACGCGAAAATCGCCGCCTATAACTACTTCGACCTTGCGACGGTTTTCAACGTGACGCATGCGGCCGTTATCCGTGTCGGCATCAACAACATCCTCGACAAGGCACCCCCGGCGATCGATGCCGGGCTGCTGGTCGAGAATGGCAACGGCAACACCTATCCCGGCACCTATGACCCGCTCGGCCGGACGATCTTTATTGCTCTGTCAGCGGCGTTCTGATCGGTTCCTAAATTCCTCTTCCGGCGCATACTTTTTGCTCTCTCATCTTTTTGACTGTGCAGAACAGCTAGTAGGGCCAGTCCTCCACCGTAGCGAAGCGTTACGGGGGAGGTGGCGCGAAGCGCCGGAGGGGGCAATACCACACCTTTAAAGTAAGAAAAGTCCCCCCTCCGCCGCCTTCGGCGCACGCCACGGGACGCCCCGGTCCCCCGCAGGCGGTGGAGGACTAGCTTTTTGGGTCGCTACCAGGCTGTAGGTGGTTTGCCGATTTGAATACACAGCATAAAAAAAAGCCCGCCGGTTATTCCGGCGGGCTTTCCTGTTGTTTGATGTCTGTTTCAGGCGACCGCGCGCGTCCGGCGAAAGGTACGGCGGCGCCAGCTGCCCAGCACCACCTTACTGCGCAGGAGGAAACGTTCGACCTTCAGGACCTGTTGCCAGAAGATCGAGGCTACCGGCGGATTGCGGCGCAGGAGCTTGCGGATCGGCATGATCCAGGCCGGGTGGCGGCGCTTCAGGTGAATGAACTGGCGGCGCGCCCAGAAGGCGTTACGAAGCACAAGGATGAGGCCCAGCACGACCAGGAAGTAGTGGCCTGGGACAATAACCAGAACCAGGCCGGCACCGATCAGCACAAAGCCGAGCGCAATCAAAATCCAGCCCAGTACCTTCTTGGTAAAGCGCTTCGCACTGCGCTTGATGGCGCGCCAGTGAACTCCGGGATGATGATGTTCCGGTGCTACCGCACCCTTTTCGCTCGACATGGACCTAACAGACGCCTTCAATCGCCCTAAACTCTGAAACCTTATACGTCAGCCGCTCGCTGATGGATCTGATATGGAGACGCTTCGTGGCAATGTAAAGGCGTGTCCTGAAGATCAAATGAACGTGGACAAAATTTAATTTCCGTAGCGACAAGATGTGTCAGTAATAGCTTGTATTTATAGAAAAACGCGGTGTTGACCGATGCCCTGCGGCCATAAACCGCAGGCCTTATGGCACCTTCAGGGGCGCGCGTCAGGCGGGAATAAGCTGCCAGCGCGGACGGCGGAATCGCATGTGAAGCAGCGATTTAAGCTCGTGACGGAAGCGATACATGAAGCGAAAACGGCGTGGCAGGACGCGGCGTTCGATACGCAGCGTGTTCAGCCACAACAGGGCCACGACCTTGGCGCCGGGACGCAGAAGTGCCCGGATCGGCCCCATGATTTTCGGATATTTGTGAACCAGCTTGACGAAGTGGCGCTTGACCCAGGTCGACCCTCTCAGGACCAGAACCAGGCCCAGCAGGATGATCGGAATACCGAAGGGACCGGGCAAGGGCGTCACGACGACACCCAGCAGCATCAGGACGAAGCCGGCAACCGTCATCAGTAGTTTCAGCACAATGGTCATGGCCCCGATCCTTATCTATGAAGGATATAGGAGCCGCTGCCTTCCCCTGCAAGGCGGAAAAACAGCGGCGTCCGTAAGGGCTTAGTTAAAGGCCAAGAAGGGCTTAGCTAAAGGTGAGGCGGGGCTGGCGGGCCGCCCGCGTTTCGTCCAGACGCTTGGCCGGCGCCAGATAGGGCGCGCCCTTGAACCGCGCCACATCGCCGCCCAACGCCGCCTGGGCCAGGGCCCGCAGGACGGCGATAAAGCGGTCCATTTCGGCGCGCGACTCGGTTTCCGTCGGCTCGATCAGCATGGCGCCGTGGACGACCAGCGGGAAATACATGGTCATCGGGTGGAAGCCTTCGTCGATCATAGCCTTGGCGAAATCGAGCGTGGTGACGCCCGAGCCTTCCAGCCAGCGATCGTCGAACAGGGCTTCGTGCATGCACGGCCCTTCGGGGAAAGGCACGCTCATCAGGTCGCTCAGCGACGCCTTGATATAGTTGGCGTTGAGTACGGCGTCCTCGGCGACCTTCTTCAGGCCGTCAGCGCCGTGGCTGAGCATATAGGTCAGGGCGCGGATATACATGCCCATCTGGCCGTGGAAGGCGCACATGCGGCCGAAATTGGCGGCGCTGTCCCCTTCCCCATGTTCTTCCAGGACAAAACCGGCATCCGTGCTGACCACCCACGGACGCGGCGCGTAGGCGGCGAGCGCCGCGCTGAGCACCACCGGACCGGCGCCCGGACCACCGCCGCCGTGGGGCGTCGAGAAGGTCTTGTGCAGGTTGATGTGCATGGCGTCGACGCCCAGGTCGCCCGGGCGAACCCGGCCGACAATGGCGTTAAAATTAGCGCCATCGCAGTAGAAATAGGCGCCGGCGGCGTGCACCACTTCGGCTATGTCGACGATGTCGCGTTCGAAAAGGCCGCAGGTATTGGGGTTGGTCAGCATGATGGCGGCGACACCGTCATCGATCTTGGCCTTCAGATCGGCGAGATCGACACGGCCATCGGCCGTCTGGACGATTTCGCGCACCGTATAGCCGACAAAAGCCGCCGTCGCCGGATTGGTGCCGTGGGCCGAGGTCGGGACCAGCACCGTGCGGCGATGCCCCTGCCCCTTGGCTTCGTGGGCCGCCTTGATGGCCAGCAGGCCGCACAGTTCGCCATGGGCGCCCGCCTTGGGCGACAGGGCGACGGCAGGCATGCCGGTCAGGGTCTTCAGCCAGTGGGCCAGGCTGTCCATCAGGGCCAGCGCGCCCTGCACGGTCGAGACCGGTTGCAGGGGGTGGATATCACCGAGACCGGCCAGGCGCGCCATCTTTTCGTTGAGGCGCGGATTGTGCTTCATGGTGCACGAACCCAGCGGATACAGGGCCAGGTCGATGGCGTGGTTCTTCTGCGACAGCCGGACATAGTGGCGCATGGCTTCCGGCTCGGTCAGGCCGGGCAGGTTCAGGTCGTCGCCGCGGACCAGGTCGCCTAGATCCGAAGTATCGATGGCGACATCGGCAAAATCGACGCCGGTGCGGTGATAATCGTCCCATTCGAAGATCAGGCGCTCCGACTGGACCAGGCCGCGACCGCCCAGCAGGCTTTTGAAGGACGTGGTTTCAACTTCGAAATCGGGGGCGGACGGACGGCCGACCGTGTTCATCTTCATATCGCCGCTCATGACAGCACCTCCTCGAGAGCGCCCACAAGCGCATCCATATCCGCATCGCTGACGGTTTCGGTCGCCGCAATTATCAGGTGATTGGCAAAGGCCGGATCGTCGCTCAGGCGCGAAACCGGCACACCACCCAACAGGTCGCGCGTTGCAAGGGCCTCGACCACTTCGGCCGCCGGCCGGGACAGCCTGACGGTGAATTCGTTGAAGAAGCGCGGCGTCACGACCTCGACACCTGCCAGTTCGGACAGGCGATCGCGCAGGGCGTGGGCCTTGGCGTAGTTGATCTTGGCGACGCGATTCAAGCCCTCCTGGCCCAGCAGGGTCATGTGGACCGAAAATGCCAGGGCGCACAGGCCAGAATTGGTGCAGATGTTCGACGTCGCCTTGTCGCGGCGGATATGTTGCTCGCGCGTCGACAGGGTGAGGACGAAGCCACGTTCGCCATCGGCATCGACCGTTTCACCGCACAGGCGGCCGGGCATCTGGCGCAGGTATTTTTCCTTGGCGGCGAACAGGCCGACATAGGGCCCGCCATAAGACAGCGGCACGCCGATCGACTGGCCTTCGACGGCGACGACATCGGCCCCCATCTCACCGGGCGATTTCAGCAAGCCCAGCGACATGACCTCGGTCACCACGACGATCAAGAGCGCACCGGCAGCTTGCGCGGCGGCGGCGATTTTGGTCAGGTCGGTAGCCGTGCCGAAAACGTTCGGCGTCTGGACGACGACACAGGCCGTGTCGGCGTCGATATGGTTCAGCACCTCGGTTTCGTTATCGATGGCCAGGGCGCAGGCTTCGGTTTCGATGCCGACGGCGTGGGCCAAGGTCTCGACCGTTTCGCGGTAGTGCGGGTGCAGGCCGCCCGACAGCACCGCCTTGTTGCGGCGTGTAACGCGGGTGGCCATCAGTACGCCTTCGGCGGCGGCGGTCGAACCGTCATACAGCGAGGCGTTGGCCACGGGCATCCCCGTCAGGCGCGCCACCTGGGTCTGGAATTCGAACAGGACCTGCAATGTGCCCTGGGCGATTTCCGGCTGGTACGGCGTGTAGCTGGTCAGGAATTCCGAGCGCTGGATGATATGGTCGGCGGTTGCTGGGATATGGTGGCGATAGGCCCCTGCCCCGACAAAGCACGGCACACGCGACGGGCTGAGATTCTGCCGCGCGAAGTGCTGAAGCTGGGCTTCGACCTCCAGTTCGCCGGCATACATCGGCAGGTCGACCGTGCCCGAACGACGCGCCACGGCCGGCACGTCGACAAACAGATCATCGACCGAGCCAACCCCGATCTTTTCCAGCATCGAGACCCGGTCGGCCTCGCTTAACGGCAGATATCTCATCACTCATTCCCGACCGATATGTTTTTACAGGGTGCCCAGATAGGTTTCGTAGGCGTCGCGATCCATCAATTCGTCCAGCTCGGCCAGGTTGGTCAGCTTGATCCTGGCGATCCAGCCGGCGCCTTCGGGCGAGGCATTGACGGTGTCCGGGCTGTCCGACAGGCCGGTATTGGCGTCGAGCACTTCACCGGAGACCGGCGCATAGACGTCCGACGCCGCCTTGACGCTTTCGACGACGGCGAAGCTGTCGCCCTTTTTCAGTGCCGTGCCGGCGGCCGGGACCTCGACAAATACCACATCGCCCAAAGCGTTGGCGGCATAGGCTGTGATGCCGACAAGGGCGGTATCACCGGTCACTTCGACCCACTCATGATCCTTGGTAAATTTCATGGTCTTATCCTTTCGGCTTGCGGTGGTAACCGTTCTTGACGAACGGCAGATTGACGACTTCGGCGGCGTAGGGCTTGCCGCGAACTTCCAGTTTCAGGCGCGTGCCGAGGGCCGATTGAGCGGGGGGCACATAGCCCATGGCGATCGAATAGCCGAGCGTCGGCGACGGCACGCCCGAGGTGACGACACCCAGTTCGGCGCCGTCGTCGCGGAGGATCTTCGCACCTTCACGGGCCGGTGGCCCTTCCAGGACGCGCAGGGCGACGCGGACGCGACCGAGATCGCCATTGAGTTGGCTCTGAATGCGGGCGCCGCCCTTGATATCGCCCCGGCTGAGGCGCGACTTCTGCATGGCGAAACCGAGATTGGCCTCGACCAATGTGTAGCCGGCGTCCATCTCGTGACCATAGAGCGGCATGCCGGCCTCCAGGCGCAGGCTGTCGCGGGCGCCCAGGCCGATCGGCTTGACCTGCGCAAAGGTCAGTAACAGGTCCCACAACTCGCCTACCTTCGCCGCCGGAAAGCTGATCTCGAAACCATCCTCGCCGGTATAGCCTGTGCGCGAGATAAAGGCTGTCTCACCCAGTATGTCGAAGGTTCCGCATTCCATGAAATATAGATCACACGCCGCCGGGCAGACGTCTTTCATGACGTCGGTCGCCTTGGGACCCTGCAAGGCCAGCAGGGCGCGGTCATCGATAACCTCAAAGGTCGTATCGCCGATCAGGTTGGCGGCAATGATCGCAAAGTCCTGTTCCTTACAGGCAGCATTGACCACCAGGAAGAAACCGGTCGCTTCAGGCCGCGACACCATCCAGTCGTCGAGTATACCGCCTTCGTCATTGAGCAGCAGGGAATATTTCTGCTTTCCCGGAAGCAAGGTCGCGAAATCGGTCGGGGTCAGGGCTTCCAGGGTGGCGATGGCATCGCTGCCGGTCAGGCGCGCCTGGCCCATATGCGAGACGTCGAACAGGCCCGCACTTTCGCGCGTCCATTTGTGTTCGCCGAGCACGCCGTCATATTGAACCGGCATGTTGTAGCCGGCGAACGGCACCATGCGCGCGCCCAGCGCCACATGGCGGTCGAACAAGGCTGTGGATTTGAGGGTTTCTGGGGAATCGGACATGGGGGCTCGCAGTCTCGTTAAACACGTGATCTGCCCCCGCTGTCCTTGGGCCTGAGAGATTTGCTCCTTCGGCGAACGCCCTTACGGCGCTACTTTCCAGCGTGTCGTGGCTCGGTGCGGTCCGTGGTACCTGAGCGTTTCCGGGGCGGTTGCGCCTTCGGTGTCGTGACGAGTCACGATCTCTCCCGCATGAGCGAAACGGTTGTGCGTTAACGAACGGGAAGAGTCAAGCGTCGCGGGGTGAGGATCAGCCGTTATTGACCACAAGCCGCAGATGCTGCTTCACGCGCAGTTGCGGCGGGTCATACAGCTCCGGCCGCGACACGCGTTCGGGCCGGCGCAGGAAGCGTTCCTTGTACTTGGCCATCTGCGGCAGCAACGACGCTTCGAGATGCGCGACGTCGATCTCGATACAGGCGTCGGCCAGGCGTTCGATATGGCGGTTATGATGGCGGCCCGGCGGTGTCACCAGGACCAGCTTCTTCTTCGGGAAGCGCTGTTTTAGATAGCGCGCGGTCGCGGCATGGTCGCCATCGGCCGTGACGAGATAGCAGACGTCGAACAGGTCGTCCTCGGCATCGGCGGCGATCGACAGGGCCAGATTGACGTCGCCCTGCTTCTCGATCGACAGCTGCCATTTATGGCCACAGGCATTGCAGCCGTCGGTGGCGTGAACGAAGTGGCCCATGCGGCAGACAACGCCCTGCCCTTCCAGGGCTTTGCGATAATCTTCGTGGCGTTTCAGCTTGGTCTTGTTCTGCGGGCGAAAGGCCGAGCACCAGACGACGCGCTTGACCGCTTCCGATTTCGGCGCGATGGCGCGCGACAAGGCCTTAAGGTTCAGCCATTTGAGATAGGGGCGCTTATAGGCGTCGACGGCGTGGTACAGATTGAAGCCGTCGAAATAGAAGGCAGCGCGCTTGCGGAAAAACGGCAAACTCCAGCCCGATTCTTGTCCGCCCGCCATTCTGACGCCCCATTAAGACTTGGGTAACACTAAAACCCAAGTCCGGCGTTTTGTCACCGGGTTTCGTCAAAAAGCACAAAAGGTTTTTGCCACGGATGCCACGGATCACGGCTATGCCGTGACACGGATGCAGAAAAGGACACCTGTGACACCTGTCACCCGAAGCCTTGGCGAAGGGTGATCCGTGGCCAAAATTACATCTGTTCCGGCGCGCTGAGCCCCATGAGGTCGAGTCCGAGTTCCAGCTGCCGCAGCACCACCGACACCAGGCCGAGACGGGAAATTTTCACGGCCTCGTTGTCGCCGGCCAGGACCGGACAGGCGGCATAGAATTTCGAAAACGCCTGAGCCAGCCGATAGACGTGATCGGCCAGGATGTTCGGGGCGCGCTTCAAGTAGGTTTCCTTCAAAGCATTGTCGAAAGCGTCCAGAAGAAGGACCAGTTCACGCTCGGCGCCTTCGCTCACTGTGATGGTTCCTGCCTTCAGCCCCTGGTCGGCAGCCTTGCGCAGGATCGACTTCATCCGAACCGCCTGATACAGCAGATAGGGTCCGGTCTTGCCTTCGAAGGTCACGAAGCGATCCAGGTCGAAGATGTAGTTGGTCAGGCGATGGTTGGACAGTTCGGCGAACTTCAACGCCGCCACGGCGACCTTATGCGCCGTCGCATTGAACTGCTCTTCCGGAAGACCTTCGCCCAAGCCGGTTTCGTGCAGACGCGCCACAGCCTTTTCGACAGCCTCCGCCACGAGGGCGTGGAGCTTCAATGTCCCGCCGTCGCGGGTCTTGAACGGCGTGCCTTCCGTGCCGTTGACCGTACCGTTGGCAGCGTGTTCCAGTTGACCTTCGACGGCATATCCGGCCAGATAGGCCGTCCTGAATACCTGCTCGAAATGCTCCGCCTGCCGCTGGTCCACCACATACAGATACAGGTCCGGCTGAAGCTCGGTCTTGCGCTGCAGGATGGTCGCCACGTCGGTGGTGCCGTACATCGCCGAACCTTCCGATGATACAACCAACAGCGGCGGCGGGCTCGGGCCTTCGATGATCGATCCGTCGTCCAGCTTCTTCTTGCGGGTTTCGCCCGGCCGGGCGACATGGACCACCCGCGCGCCCTGGTCCTCGACCAGCAGCCCCTTGGCTTCCAGGTCCGCAATCATCGGCTCGACATAGGGATCAGCGTCGGATTCACCGTTCCACAGGTCGAACTCCACGCCCAGCAGCGCATAGTCGCGCTTCAGCGCCTCGCGGCTGACCACGACGAAATGCTGCCACAGGGCGCGATAGCCCGTCCGGCCGTGCTGCAGTTCACGCGTTGCCTTCCGCGCCGCATTGAGGAAATCGAGGTCCTTGTCCTTGATGCGTTGGCTGGTCTTCGGATAGATCCGGCCAAGATCGGCCAGGGTCACCGGCGACTGCGCCGGGTAAGGCCCCGAAAACGCGGCATCGAAATACGGCAGGTCCGGCATTTCCTCCGACACGCCAACGATCAACTGGCCCATTTGCAGGCCCCAGTCGCCGAAATGGGCGTCGCCGATAACTTCGTCGCCCAGGAAGCGCATGATGCGCTTCAGGCTTTCGCCGATCACCGCTGTGCGCAGGTGGCCGATATGCATTTCCTTGGCGACATTAGGTCCGCCGAAATCGATAACGACCTTGCGCTTATGCGCCACGGACGGCGCGCCGAGACGCGAGTCGTCGGCGATGGCATTGACGCGCTCGCTTAAAGCGCTGTCGGCCAGCTTGAAATTGAGAAAACCCGGCCCGGCGATGTCGAGGCTCGACAGGCGCGTATCGTCAACCAAACGCGAAACAATACGGGTGGCGACCTCGCGCGGATTGGCCTTGGCCGCCTTGGCGACGGCGAGCGCGCCATTGCACTGAAAATCCGCCAGGTCCGGACGGTCGGACGCATTGACTCGCCCGGCCGCAGCATCGAAGCTTTCGGCGACGAAGGCGGCGGAGGTCACGTCGCTGAGCTGCGTACGGAAATCGCTGGAATCGGAGAAGGCTTCAGGCGTCAGGGCGGTCATCATCAGGTCTTTCAAAAAGCCCCGCCCTGATACAGGCGAGGCTTCTGTCTGACAACCCTAGTTCTTGGCAAACTATTGCGCAGGCTTGGTTTCAGCCGGGGTGACATAGCGGAAGTGCTTGCCTTCACGGTTGAACTCGGCCATCTGCGGCGTCACGTCAAAGCCGACCAGGACTTCGAAGTTCGAGCCCGAAACGTTGATATTGGCGCGCGGAATGACAATATTCGCCACGTCCTGGCTGACGTCGATGCGCTGTTCGCCGGGACGGAAGGTCACCGGCAGGTCGAATTCCTGCTTGGCCAGGACGACCGTGTCACGTTCCGTCACGGCTACCCAGTAGTGATAGACCTTGGTCTGGCCGTCGGCCATGGGACCGCGGCCCAGCGAAAAGCCGATATTCATGCCGACCTGGATCGGTGCTTCGCCCTTATAGGCGCAGTCCGACGCGACACCGTTGATCTCGCCCGTCCACATGGCGTTGCCGGTCGTTTCCTTGTTGTCCTTGAACTCGTGATAACGCGCCGCATCGTACAGCACCTTGACAAAGGGGCATGGCCCTTCGGCTTTCAGGGCCTTGAGGTTCAGGCTGCGTTCGCCCCACTCGTCGTCCTTCTTGGCCTTGTCCTCGGCCGTTTCGCCGTCGCCCTGGCCACCGCCGCGACTTTGGGCATAGGCCGTTGCCACCGGGCCGGCCGTCATCATGAGACCGAGGCAGACACCCGCCAGAGTAAGACCCAGAGTGCGAGACTTGGCCAAAGTGCGAGACTTGGTGAACGACATGGACGAATCAATCCTTTGAGCGAGACAAAGGGCAGGCTTGCCGCCCCCTTTGGGTTTGTGTAGCGCGGGCCGCGCGCTTTTCAAAGTGTTTATCGGCCAGATAAGGCGAAATCACGGCGGACTGTGATGCAAAGCCCGCGCCCGCGTTACGGGTTTGCAACATGCACAGATGTGTGGCCTGCGCGCATATGTCAGTGGAAAAGCGGGGGGAAACGCCTTATGTATGGGCCATGACCTCACGCCTGACAGTTCATCTCGCCACGCCGCGCGGCTTTTGCGCCGGCGTCGATCGCGCCATCCAGATCGTCGAACGCGCCCTGGAGCTCTATGGCGCGCCCGTCTATGTGCGTCATGAGATCGTCCATAACAAGCATGTGGTTGACCGGCTGAAGGGGCTGGGGGCCGTTTTCGTCAAGGAATTGGACCAGTGTCCGCCCGACCGTCCTGTCGTGTTTTCCGCCCACGGCGTGCCCAAGTCGGTGCCGGCCGAGGCGCGCGACCGCAAGATGTTCTTCCTCGATGCGACGTGCCCGCTGGTGTCCAAGGTCCATGTCGAGGCCGAGCGCCATTTCAGCGAAGGCAGCGAAATCGTACTGATCGGCCATGCCGGCCATCCCGAAGTCATCGGCACCATGGGCCAGTTGCCGCCTGGGGCTGTGACGCTCATCGAGACCGTGGCCGACGCGGAAGCCTATGTGCCGCGTGATCCGGACAACCTGGCCTTTGTCACCCAGACCACCCTGTCGGTCGATGACACCGCCGGTATTGTCGGCGCCTTGCGCGCCCGGTTTCCGTCGATCAAGGTGCCGCACAAGGAAGACATCTGTTACGCCACGACCAATCGCCAGGAGGCCGTCAAGGCGGTGAGCGGCGATTGCGACCTGATGCTGATCATCGGATCGGCCAAGTCATCCAATTCACAACGCCTGGTCGAGGTCGCCCTGCGGGCCGGCGCCAAGGCGGCCTATCTCGTCGATGACGCCAGCCACGTCGACTGGGCCTGGTTCGACGGGGTCGCCAATGTGGGCGTCTCGGCCGGGGCTTCCGCGCCTGAAAACCTGATCACCGGCTTGATCGACGCCATCACCGCGCGCTTCGAGGCCGAGGTGATCGAGACGTCGGGCGTCCAGGAAACCGTGACCTTCAAGCTGCCTCGGGTTCTGACGGAAGCATAATTCACAGAATTCGCAGCGGCCCGCCCTCGCCTTCCGTGGCGAGTCGCTTATAAATTACCGCATGTCACTTTCCAAAGTCACCATCTATACTGACGGCGCCTGCAAGGGTAATCCCGGCCCGGGCGGCTGGGGCGCCATCCTGATATCGGGCGAGCACGAGAAGGAGTTGTATGGCTACGAAGCCCAGACGACCAATAACCGCATGGAACTGATGGCGGTGATCGTCGCCCTGGAGACGCTGAAAAAGCCATGCGAGGTCGAATTGCATGCCGACAGCCAATATGTGCTGAAGGGAATCAAGGAATGGATCCACGGCTGGAAGGCGCGCGGCTGGCAAACGGCCGACAAAAAGCCAGTGAAGAACGATGATCTGTGGAAGCGCCTGGACGCGGCAACCAAGCGCCACAAGATCAAATGGCACTGGGTTAAGGGCCATGCCGGACACGAGCTCAATGAACGCGCCGACCAGTTGGCCAACAAGGGCATCAGCGAAGCGCGGGCGGCTTAAATCCGCGGAAGTGTATCGATCAAGGCCCGATAGCCGGCGAAAACTGCGTGGACATTGAGGACGCAAGTCTCTGCCGTTCTGCTGACGTCGAGCAGTTCCATACCGTATTCAGGCACCCTGCCGGCAAAACTGTAGGCCGATAACCCCGGAATAAGATCGAACAGCGCTGGACCATAATAGGTGTCGCCGCCATCAAGCCGCCAGACATCGTACGGGACATAACCGGCAAACGGCGCGCGCGGGTGCTGATCGAGGGCGATACAGTGTCGGACACCTCCAGGTCCCTCACGGTAATACCATTTCGACGTCGTCAGTTCCGGACGCGGCATCCGGGACGTGCCGCGCTCGAAGCCGTAGAGCTTCGCCGCGTCGGCAAACACCTTCTGGGCCTGTCGTTTGCTGCCGTCCCAATGGGCGCCGGTCAGATCGAGGCGGCGGATTTCAGTGTCTTTGATAGCTTGTATTTCGTCCCGCATGGCTACCAAAACCTCGGGGAGACACATGCGGCCACGCGGAAACGCGACAGGATCGGACAGAATATCGGAAATGACGCGATCAGGCCGCGCCAATCCATCAAGATCGTCTTCCGACGTACGAAAACCTGCATACAGATCACTCGCTGTGCCGTTGGCTGATGAGAGATAGTGAAGACGCGCAATGTCGCCGAAACCTGGGCTAAGTTCCGCCGCCAAACGTTCTTTCGTCCATTCTTCCCAATACGACAGCAGCGAACCACTCTGCCCGCGGGACCGCAGGATCGCGCCCAAATGAGCAAGGTACAGCTGATGCGCAGAATAGCCGGCTTCTTCAAACAAGGTCAGTATGGGGTCGACTCCGCCCCATGCCTCAATCTGGCTCAGGGTCAGGAAAGGCGGGATCAACATGGCTGCAGCATCGTCGCGAAACGACGGCCATTGGCGACATAATGGTCGGCCGAGCGCCGCAATTTCGCAATCTCGTCGACGCTGAGCTCGCGTATCACCCGCGCCGGTGAGCCCAGCAGCAGGACCCCGTCCGGAAACACCTTGCCTTCAGGCACCAAACTGCCGGCGCCGACGATGGAATCGCGGCCGATGACCGCGCGATTGAGAATAATGGCGCCTATTCCGATCAAAGAATTGTTGCCAATGATACATCCGTGCAACACCACCTTATGGCCGACGGTCACGCCCTCACCCACCACCAGCGGTGCGCCGGGATCGGAATGCAGCACACTACCATCCTGGATATTGCTCCGGGCGCCGATGATCATCGGTTCGTTGTCGGCGCGAAGAACCGCTTGAAACCAAACGGTTGCGCCCTCCCCCAGCCGGACGTCGCCGATAATATCCGCCGATGGCGCGATCCAGACAGCGTCCGAAGGCGGAAGATCCGGCGTTGTTTCACCCAGCCGATATGTGCTCATGCGAGAGACTTTCCCTTTTTGAGTTTCGTTTTTTACGCGAGTGCGAAACAAACCACACAGCTTTTTTAAGAACTCGGTAAGACAATAGCGAGATCATGGTATCGTCGTAGCGGGGGAATCAGTTTGCCCCCAACGACGTCGGTACACCGCACTTAAGGTCTATCAGCCTTAGAGGTAAAAGTGGCAATTCGGGTTGCGTATTTACCAATTGTTGTTCCCCCTCCGCCACCAACCGGCGACGGCGGCTTTCTTTTAAGCCGCATTTTCTCCTCCCTAACCGTAGTCGAAGGCGAGCCTCTATGGGCCTCGCCTTTTTTCATGCCCGATGCGCGCCTAACGGCCGCACGGAGCCTTTGTAGGAGCCCATCATGACCAAGCGATCCGCCAAACGCTTTATGCGCGAAGGAACCCTGGATGCCGAGCAATATGCCTCGGACACCAAAGTGCGCCGCTTGAGCATACACGGCGGCGGTGCGAGCTCGAGCTGGTCCCCAATGGGGCCGGCTGCAAACTCTCCGGGCGGAGAGCGCGACCAATCCTACGTCAAGACGATCAAGCCGAAGTCCGAGGGCCAGGCTGAACTGCTGGCCGCGATGGACGAGAAGAACATGATCCTGGCGCTTGGGCCTGCGGGCACCGGCAAGACCTATCTCGCCATCGCCAAGGCCGTCGAGGCACTGGAAGCTGGCAAGGTCGGCCGTATCGTCCTGTCGCGCCCCGCGGTCGAAGCCGGTGAATCGATCGGATTCCTGCCTGGCGACATGGAAGACAAGCTGGCGCCCTATCTGCGGCCGCTGTACGACGCCCTGACGGACCGGCTCAGTATGAAGCGCGTCAAGGCGTTGATGCAGGAAGGGCTGATCGAGATCGCGCCCGTCGGCTATATGCGCGGCCGGACGCTGAACAACGCCTTTGTCGTCATCGACGAAGCGCAGAACTGCACCTATGTGCAGTTGAAGATGCTGCTGACGCGGCTGGGCTGGAACTCGACCATGGTGGTCACCGGCGACCCGGCGCAGTCCGACCTGATGCACGGCCTGTCCGGGCTAGCGGATGTGGCCGACAAGTTCGAAGCCGTCGAAACCATAGCCGTGGTCCGCTTGAAAGATAAAGACATTGTCAGGCATCCTCTCGTCGCGCAGATGCTGGGTGTCTTGTAAATCTGATCGGGCGGTCTGCAAAGTACCGTCCCGCTGCGAAACGATGCTCACGTACTTGAGTACACTCCGCTTCGTTTCTCGCGGGCCAGCCCTTTTCGACTCGCCCGATCAAATTTCCATTAGAACCACAAGTTTATAAGGAAAAGCGGCGGATCAAACCGCCGCTTTTTTGTGCCCGCTGGCATTAAAAAAGGCGGCGAGGATAACCTCGCCGCCTCAATTCTTTTATTTCAGCACCGGCTGAAAATTCGTCCAGGGGAGTCGAAAACGGCTGGCTGGCGAGACGCGGAGCGGAGCGTACTTTTGTACGTGAGCACCGTATCGCAGCCAGACGGCCGTTTGCAGACCGCCTGGGCGGATTTTCCCAGCTTAGAAGTCTTTGCTGAGGTTGAGATAGAACTGCCGTCCAATCAGGCCGGAATAGTACTGGCTGGAGAACGGATAGTTGCCGAGGCGAGAAGCGGAACCGGCATAGATGCCCGAACCGATTTCCGGAGGCGTGTCGTTCAGCAAGTTGTTGATGCCGGCAATGACCTCGAATTCCTTGCCACGGTAGCGCAGCTCCAGGTCATGGGTGACGAACGGCGGCGTCGAAGCCGTGTAGGTCGAGGTCGCCGTTTCACCGGTTTCGTTGTAGTAGCCGAGATTGGACGACACGCCGGTATAGTTGGCAGTCCAGGCGACGGTCCAGTCCTTGTGGGTGAACTTCGTCTGCACGTCACCGACCCACTTGGGCTGGCCGATCAGGCCGGCATAGTCGTTGATGACGGAGCCTTCATAGGCTTGGCTCTTGTAGTAGCGATACCAGCTGAACTGGGCATCCGAGCTGAGCTTGCCGAAGTTGAACTCGTGCTCGTAGCTGACCGTGTAGTCGATACCGGCGGTCGATTCCGTCGGAATGTTACGGTAGCTGCCGTCGATTTCGGTGATGGCATGGCTGCCCGGATCACGCGTGAACAGGTCGCAGAAGCCAGGTTGCGAACGGAACTGAACGCTGCCGTAACAGGCCCCGACAACCGCCCCGCCGTTGGAGGTGATCTGGTCGCTGATCTTGATCTTCCAGATATCGATGGCCATCTTGAAGCCGCTGCTGGGCGGCGTGATGACGAAGCCCAGGGTCGTGGCGTAGGAGGTTTCAGGCTTCAGCCCCATGCCGCCACCGGTGGTGACGCGCGCCGACGGATTGTTGCCGGCATAGTTGCCCGGTACGCCATCCGCCGCGCAGTTGGCGCGCACGGTCGCATTGACCTTGAATTCGCCGTCAGCGCCCAGTTGGTTATAGTTGATGCAGGGGTCGACGCCGAGCTGGCTCAGGTAACCGGTCTGGTCGTTGAGGAACAGTTCATACAGGGCGGGGGCACGGAACGAGGTGCCGGCGGTGCCACGGAGGCGGAAGATATTGTCGACCGCCCAGTTGAAGCCCGCCTTGTAGGTCGTCGCGCTGCCAACGGTGTCGTAGTCGCTGTAACGGCCCGACAGATTCAGGGTCAGGTCTTCGAACATGAACTTGCCCTTGACGACGGGCACTTCCAGTTCGCCGTAGACTTCCTTCAGGCTTTGCTTGCCCTTGGTTTGACCGGCCGACGAGCGGTTATACGAGTTACCGCTGCGCGACAGTTCGCCCGGCAGGTCGTCGATCTCGTCCTGGCGGTAGCTGATACCGAAGGCCGCGCCCAGAGGACCGGCCGGCAGTTGCATCAGGTCGCCGGTCAGAGTGGCTTCCGCCGTCAACTGCGTATAGTCGGTCTTGCCGTGATCGATGGTGAAATAGTAGGCCTCTTCCGCCGGCGTCAAGGTACCCGACTGCAGGGCGGCCGGCGTGAACAGGTTCAGGACCACACAGCCCGCAGGTGCACCGGCGCCGCATTCCGGAACGTCGACAAAGTTATCCTGATCGAAGCCGGTGCCCCAGTTGACGCGATCGGCATAAACGACGTCGTCATCATAGGTACCGTGGCTCTTCGAATAGGACAGGTAGCTGTCCCACGACCATGTGCCGACCGCCCCCTTGGCGCCGCCCAGGAGGCGGGCGAAATCGACCTGCTGCTGCGAGTCGAACTGATGGATGACCACCGGCTGAGCGTACGGCAGGGCATAGCCGGCCGCGGCCGAATACAGCGGATTGACGCTGGAATAGGCCGAATAATAGGGGAACAGTTCGCCCCAGTTGCGTTGCGACGATTCACGGCGGCCGAACATCAGTTCGGTGTACAGCTCAACCTCACCGACGCGGTAATTGCCCTGGGCGAAGACCGAGGCGCGCTTGACCGGCGAAATGGCGGTCTGGGTCAGGGCCGCTTCGGGGTTGTCGTGTTCGTAGACAACCGTAGCGCCTGTACCGTCATAGGTGACGAAGTCTTTCATATCCGTATCGCCCAGCGCCCAGTCGTAGGTCGCGCCGGGGTTCTTGCCGGGTTCGTAGAAATAGATGTTGCCGAAGATATTGTCATAGACCGAACCGCCGAAGATGCCCGCGGCGTTATAGCACTTGTAGGTGCCGGTATGCGGATCGATACGGTCGGAGCGCGTACCGTCGGACTTCTTGTAGCGCAGCAGTTGCGGGCAGGCCAGGCCTTCGCGATCGGCGTAGGTCAGTTCCTTTTGTTCATAGTATTCGCCCGAGACGAGGAAGCTGCCCTTGTCGAAGGTCTTGCCGTACATGGCGCTAGTCGTATAGCTGTCGGCACCGGACTCTTCGGAGGCCAAGGCCGAAGCTTCGATATGGAAGCCATCATAGTTCTTGGTGGTGATGATGTTGACCACGCCGCCGACCGCGTCGGAGCCGTAGATGGACGACGCGCCGTCCTTCAGGATTTCGTAGCGCGAAACCATGGATTGCGGGATGAAGTTCAGGTCGACCGGGCCGACCGTGCCGCCAACACCGGCGGGCGGCATGCGACGGCCATTGATAAGGATCAGGGTACGCTGGGCACCGAGGCCGCGCAGGGATAGCGTGTTGATGCCGTCGCCACCATCGACAATGTAGCCGGTGAAGGTGTTGTTGATCTGGCCGGAACCCGCCGCGATCGAAGAGCTCTGCAGGACCTGGGCGGCGTCGATCATGCCCGACAACGACGACTTTTCAGCCGTGATGACCTGGACCGGGGCAGCGGAATTGTATTCGCTGCGGCGAATGCGCGAACCGGTAATGACAACTTCCGTCGGCTCGCTGGCGTCAGGTGCGGACTCAGCCGCAGGGGGGGTATCACTGGCCGGCGGGGTATCCTGAGCCATGGCAGGCAGGCCGAGCGACAGGGACGTCAGCACGGTACCGGCGAGCAGCCATGTACGCGTCAGGGTGGAAGTTTTCGACATTGGGGACTCCAAAGTTTGAGGCGAACTTATGGCAACGACCCTAATCCGTCACATGATTGACGCAATACGAAATTGTTGCATTTGCACAGGTCTTACCCATGCGTGACCAATTTGTCGCAGTCGTAAGGGAAAAGGATAAATAAATCCGTCGATCATTACAAAAATTTAATGATCGACGGAGGCAGTATTCTCAAGATATTCTGACGATTAAAGCAGCCCGCACTTCGGACTCTTGAGATAATCTTCCATCAGCTTCAGGGTTTCCTGCTGCCACTCGACGTGCCACGGCAGGGTGTGCCACATCCCCTTGATTTCATGGTATTCGACGTCCTTGCCGGCGGCCTTCATGGCAGCATAGAACATACGGGAATGTTCTGTATCGGCCTGGCGGTCGTGGTCGCCATGATACAGCATGATGGGAATGCTGGCATTGGCGACATTCTTCAGCGGATCCATGCCCGCCACGGTCTTGCCCTGGATGTCGCGCTGGATGTGGCTGTCACCCCACAGATTGCCGATACGTTCGAGACTGGACACGCCCGCCCCGGCAATGGCGCATTTGTACGGGCTGTTGGGCCGGACACTGGCGGCTATGGCGGCAAAACCGCCATAGGAATAGCCGAATATGGCCATGCGTTTCGGATCGGCCACCCCCTTTGAGACCAGATAGGCGGCCGCGTCGTCGTTGTCATCCGACATCTTCTGGCCCCATTCCTTGTCGCCGGCGGTCCACAGATGGTAGCCCCAGCCTTCCGAGCCGCGGTACTGCGGCTGAATGACGGCTATGCCGCGTGTCGCAAAGAATTGCGGCCAGTTGGACGCATCCCAGTCGGCATAGTCGCGCGCCCACGGGCCACCGTGCGGCAGGACGATCGTCGGCACCGCCCCCTGATCGGGAGTCCAGCCCGGCGGATAGGTGACAAAGGCCGGTATATCGAGACCGTCACGCGCCTTGTAGGTAATGAATTCCGGCTTGCCCAGGCCCTTGGGGTCGATCCACGGACGCGCCCCGCCCAGCCCCTGAAGCTTGCCGTCCTTGTACAGGAAGTATTGCGGCGGCATGTTCGGCGCCTCGACCTCGACGACGGCGGTCGTGTAGGTATCGCGGTCGATCGTCAGATGGACGTTCTTGCCTGGGAACGCCGCCTGGATGGATTTCTGGACGGCCGACCATTTGTCGTCGAGATAGCTGACGATAACCGTTGGGCCGCTCAGACCAATGGCAAAGATCGATACCGACTTGTTCGCCCGGTCGACGCGGAAGCCGACGCGATCGATATCGTACTTGTCGTTGGCGAATAAAGGCTCGGCCGAGAAGGACTTGGCGGCGATGTCGTAATCGTAGATGGCCGCGTGGTCCGAATTGATGTTGGACGACACAACCAGCTTGTTGGGATCGTTGTCGAAACCCAGGATGGTAATGTTCTTGCGATCCGCCAGCTTGTAGCTCAGGGGCTCGTGGTAGACCCATTCGCCAGTCTTGCGATCCTTGATATAGACCTTGTACCAGTATTCGCTGCCGATCGTATCGACCTCTTCCTTGATCATCGGCTCGCCGGTATCGAGGTCGACACCCGCCGAAATATAGTTGGAGTCGTTGTTGCCCAGGGCAACGGTCCGCGTCTTGCCGGTCACGGTGTCGAGTTCGAAGATCTTCTGGACGAAGTCGTCAGGATTGACCGTCTCCATCAGCACCTTGGTGTCGTCATAGAGATTGTTATTGAAAACGGTCGCCGACACGCCGCGCTCCATGGAGTCGCGAACCTCCTTGTTCAGCGTACCGGTCATGCGGAAGGGTTCGTCGATATTCTTGCCGTCGAGGTCGGCGTAGTAGAGCTTTTGCGTAAAGGTCGGCTTGCCGTTATAGCCGGTGATCGGCTGTTCGATCAGGAAGTAGACCTTGTTCGAGGTAAAGAAGCCGACCGCGACGATGCGGTTGGTCTTGGACGGAATCCAGATCGGCGGCTTCTTGAGATCGGACGTATCCCAGATCGATATGACGGGCCATTTCTGGTCCTTGACGGCGATCAGGCCGGCCATGTGCTTGCCATCGGGGGAAATCGTCAGGTCGCTAAGCTCGTCGTAACGGGCCGCGTCGTCGATCGACATTGGCGCGGGCGCCTTGTACTCGGCCAGGGCGGAGCTTGCGAACCCGGCCCCCAGACCTGCGACGACCGCAACCAAGGCCACGGATTTCATGAGATTTTTCAAACCATTTGACGAGAGGCGCGTCATGAGAAGAACTCCAATTACCATTTGGTGTCAGTTGAAACTCTATAGCTTCGCGGCGTCAAGCGATTTGGGGCGCGATTGCGGCGCAGCGCGACCAGGTTACCAATTTGTAATAAAGTGCCTGCGGCGGCCTGTGCGTCCGTTCGCATGGGCTAATCGATCACAATCCAGGTCGGCGCGTGGTCCGATGTCTTCTCCCAGCCGCGAACATGGCGATCAACTCCGGCAGATTTCAATCGCGGCTTCAAGGCCGGGCTGAGCAGCAGATGGTCGATGCGCAGGCCGGAATTGCGCTCCCAGCGATGGCGCAAATAGTCCCAGAAGGTGAAAATCTGCTCGTCGGGGTGCAGATAGCGAAGACTGTCCGTCCAACCCTGGGCCAGCAAGTCGCGGTAGGCCTGTTTCGACTCCGGCTGAAACAGGGCGTCGTCGACCCAGCTTTTCGGCGTCAGGGCGTCGAAATCCGTCGGAATGACATTGTAGTCGCCGGCCAGGACAACGGGCAGATCGCTATTGATCAGGACCGATGCATGATCCTGAAGACGTTTGAACCAGCGCAGCTTGTACTCGAATTTCGGGCCGGGCCACGGATTGCCGTTCGGCAGATAGAGGCAGCCGACCATGATCCCGTTCACTGCCGCCTCGATATAGCGGCTATGACTGTCGTCGGGATCGCCTGGCAGGCCGCGCCGTGTCTCGTGCAGTGATGCGCCGCGGGCCAGGATGGCGACGCCGTTCCAGCCCTTCTGACCGTGCCAGATAGCGGAATAACCCGCCTGTTCGAGTGCGGCGTGCGGAAACTTTTCGTCGGGCGCCTTCAACTCCTGAAGGCAGACGACATCCGGCCTCGCCTCTTCCAGCCAACGCAGCAGAACCGGCAAGCGACCATTGATACCATTGACGTTGTAGGTGGCTATTTTCATCGTTTTTTGGCATCACACGCCGGACGAGATGGCGGCGGAAGCTGCCGGGACCAATTCTAGTTCGGCGGCCGGCACCCTGCCGACCGGAAACCGGTCGTCGTCCCAGACAACATAGACCATGTCGGGCCCGCTCTTGGCGGCCTCGGCCGGCGCAATGACCAGGTCGTCTTCGGCGGGCTGCGTCTTTACGGTCCCAAGGCCCTTGACCGCGTGACTCACCCGGTCGTCATCGCGCAATGTAGGTTTCGTATCGTCGGCCATGACCTGCTCCTGTGGGTGCAGGATCATCATCAGGCCATCTGGCATAAGGGGGAAATGGGAATTTGCGGCGCGAGATCTAATGGGGCCGCTTTCCCCTTTCGCGCGCAGCACTCAAACCTGGCAAGTTGCGACTCAGGCCTTCACGGCTTTGTCGGCGCCCACGCCGCGACCAGACTCTGGGCTTCCGCAATCTGGGCTGCGGTCATATATTGCGCAGCTACATCGCGATCATGCGCTGCAGCGCCCCGGATATCTTCCGGTCCCGGAGGCGCCGGGTTGGATGCCGCCAAGCTAAGCCATTTGTAGCTCTGTACGAAGTCATTCGGCACCCCCAAACCTTGACCGTAGGCGTCTCCCAATTTGAGTTGTCCAAGTGCGTCTCCCTGGTCAGCCGCCTTGCGATACCAAAGTGCCGCCTTGGTCAGGTCTTTTACTACGCCTTGACCGTTATCGTAGATCCACCCAATCCTCGATTGGGCGACAGGCAAGCCTTGCTCGGCGGCCTTTTCATACCATTTCGCAGCGACAGCGTAATCCCGTGCAACACCCTGGCCGCCTTCATAGAGGATAGCCAGATTAAATTGTGCCGAGACTATCCCCTGCGCAGCACCCTTTTCCAGCCAACCCGCCGCGATGACATAGTCTTGCGCTATGCCACGGCCTTTCAAATAGTCGATTCCCAAATTGGTTTGTGCCAAGGCAACGCCTTGTTCGGCCGCCTTTTGGTACCATTTCACCGAGGTCACATAATCCTGCGATACGCCCTGGCCGATTTGGTACAAGGTGCCAAGATCTGCCTGCGCGATAGCATTGCCGGCTTCGGCCAATTGTTGGAATATGCGAACAGCCTTTGTGAAATCACCGGCATTGAAGGCCGCTTCGGCTGCAGCAAGCTGTGCATCCTGATCCGCCACACCGGCGCTCGATGAAGACTTTTCCTCAGCGCTAACAATAGTTGGAGCTAATAGCGAAAGCCCCAGAAAGCTTGCGACTATCAACGATTTAATACACATGCACGTCGCCCCTTATTTATACCGCACCCATACTAACTTGTGGCAGCTTTCCAGGTCCATGTGCAAGCTCTGGTACGAAATTTAGCAGAAGGCCGTCAAACAACGGAAACGAGATAACAGCCAAAAACCAACGACCGATCGCCGCAAGTCCAACCGCCAGAGATTATGGTCAAAATCGCATTAACCAGCGGCCCGGTATCGTTTTTTTACAGCCCGTCAGTTCAATACTGCGACGCAACAGGAGCGTAGTCATGGGACCGGAAATTGACCAGATTTTCAGACGGCTTGACCAAAAGGTTATCGCCCGAGAGGTCGCCAAGGCGGCCATGAAGCAGCTTGTCGGATTGCACGCGCGGTCCATTGCCGGCTTCAATACGGCAGGTCTCCATCACCAAATCGATGACATGTTCGAGCGCCAGCAAGCTGCGGGATCCTTGCCACCCAGTTTTTTCTTCGCCCTGAAATCGGTCATAGCGGCGCATTTTGCCGAGGCGCGGCGTGATGCGGCCGAAGCCTCCCGCGTCTTGCTGATCTCCGACTGATGCCTTCAGGCGACGCCAGCCAACCCAGGATCATCTTCCGCGCGACCTGTCACGTTGGGGGCCCACCTTCACCGAGTGTCACGGACGATCCAGGATTTCCCGAACCTTTTCCGCCAGGTCGTCCAGGGTAAACGGCTTGCCGATCAGTTCCACTCCGGGATCGACCACGCCGTTATGGACAACGGCGTTGCGCGTATAGCCCGTGGTATAGAGCACCTTCAATCCGGGCCGCAGAAGTATGGCCTGGTCGGCAAGCTTGCGACCATTGGTGTCAGGCATGGCGATATCGGTGAACAGAAGATCGATGTCGGGATTGGCGGCCAGGATGCGCAGTGCCGCGGCGGCGCCGTCGGCTTCCATAACCCGATACCCCAACTCGGACAGGGCATCGACGCTGATCTGGCGCACGGCTTCTTCGTCATCGACAACCAGGATCAATTCCAGGTCATCGCCCATTGGCAAGGGCGTTTCGACGTCGCTCTCGACGGCAGCATTCATGTCTGTGGTTCGCGGCAGATAGATCTTCACCGACGTGCCCTGGCCGGTCTCGGAATAGATTTTGACGTGGCCGCCCGACTGTTTCACGAAACCATAGACCTGGCTAAGTCCCAAACCAGTGCCCTTACCAACCTCTTTGGTGGTGAAGAATGGATCGAAAGCCTTGGCCATGATGTCCGGCGTCATGCCCGTGCCCGTGTCCGTCAGGGCGATCATGACATAGTGGCCTACAGTCGTGCCCGGATTTCTGCTGACATATTTGGCGTCGAGTGAGGCGTTCTGGGTCTCGATCGTCAGCCGCCCACCGTCGGGCATCGCATCGCGCGCATTAACGCCGAGATTGAGAATGACGTTTTCCAGTTGGTTGGGATCGACATGTGTATGCCATAGCCCGCCGGATAGCACGGTTTCGAGCCGGATTTGTCCGCCAAGGGCGTGAAGCAACAATTCGGACATGCCGGAGACGAGCTTGTTGATGTCCACCGTCTCCGGCCGCAAGGGCTGCTGGCGCGAAAAGGCCAGAAGTCTCTGCGTCAGCATGGCTGCACGCTTGGTGCTGTCCACCGCGGTGTCGACATGCCGTTTTGCCCGAACGTCTTCTGCCGAGATGCGCTTCTTCAACAGTTCCAACGAGCCCATGATGACGGCCAGCATGTTGTTGAAATCGTGGGCGATGCCACCTGTAAGCTGGCCCACGGCGTCCATCTTCTGGGCCTGACGCAACTGCACCTCGGCTTCTTCCAATCGCGCCTGATCCTGCATGCGCCTGGTCACGTCGTAAACAAATTGATAGGCGCCGATTATCTTACCGGTGACGTCGTGAAGCGGATTGAACTTCATCTCATAGAACCGGCGATCATGCGGTGGGTCGCCAAAGTCTTCAACTGTGGTGAACGCTTCGCCGGCCAGCGCCCGGCTCCAGTTGGCCTCCACTGACGCTCGGTGTTCCGGCCTGTTTTCAAGAAGGTCGAGCACGCTGTCGCCAGCTTTCGGCCGCACACCGAAAATACGCTCGAACGCGTCCGCGCTCGCGCGGTTGATAGCCATCCAGCGAAAATCCGGCGATACCACCTGGATCAAGACGTCCGTCGACTCAACGATATCAGCAAGAATTTTGCGTTCAGCCAGGGCTTCCGCCATGCCGCGCTCAAGCGTTTCGTTGAGTTCGCGCAGATGCACCTCTGCTCGCTTTTTCTCCGTGATGTCGCGGGCGATCTTGGAGACGCCGATCACCTGGCCGGTCTCGTTCTTGATGGGGGACGCAGTCAGCGAAATGTCGAGCAGTGTTCCGTTCTTGTGCCGGCGCACCGTCTCGTAATGTTCCATCCGCTCACCGGCTCGCATCTTGCCGAGAATGAGCGCCTCTTCGTGCTGACGGTCCATGGGAATGATGAGGGTTATCGATTGCCCGACAGCTTCGTCCACGCTGTACCCGAACATGTTTTCGGCAGAGCGATTCCACGAAGAGATTGTGCCGTCGAGCGTCTTGCCGATAATGGCGTCGTCCGAGGATTCGACGATGGCCGCGAGATTGGCCTTCAGCCAGGAAACCGTCGCGTCGTCCGAACTGTTGTGAGGATCGTTCATACGCAGAACGCCTTTCCGACCGCATGGGACGCGAGTCACCGCCAAATCATGAGTGCGTTAACGCTACTGTCAAGGTCACGATAGGTGTTTACAAATAAAATCGCAGTCGGTGAATCAAGGTTCCGGCATACAATTCAAACAAGCCTTTCTCTTGTCGCCGCGCACCTATCTGACATGTCCTTGATGGCGTTTTCGAAACTATTGCCTCAGGCCGTTCTGCGCGCCAAACGTCTGCTGAACCGATACAACGCTGGTCCGTGAGTCTAGACATGAGAGGTAAGCGTATGACCCAAACCATTTCGTCCGCTGAGTTTTTAAAATCCTACGTCAGCATCGTGCAGATCGCTTTGCGTGAGCCGGTAGCCATTACCAACCACGGACGTGAGCACCTGGTACTGCTTTCGGCTGCCGAATACCGCGGCCTTAAACAATATGATCGCGTCGCCCAGTACCCGTGGGAACTGAGCGATACAACATTGAGCGCAATAGCCGTAGCGGAGCCGCCGCCTGAAACCGCCGACTTCGATCGCGAAGTGCGCTGATACCCTGTGGCGCTTCCTCAACCTGTTCCTGGCCTGGTGATTTCTTACCCCTTTCTGTGGCGGGATGAGGCGCTACGTGGTCAGGAGGAGGGAGAAGGACCGCCCGCGCGTCATTGTCGTGGCGGTCGAGGAGACTGATGGCCGCAAAAAGAGTGACGGTAGTGCCGATCACCCATTCACCGCGTGCCCATGCTGAAAGCGCCCTGGAAATTTCGACGGCAACCAAACTACGTCCAAACTACGTCTCGGTCTCGACAGCGAACGCGCCTGGGTGATTGCTGCCGACCTCAATCAATTTGTTTGGCCGGGCGTAGACCGTCGCCCCATTCGTCGGGGCGCAACGACCTACGCTTATGGGCAGCTTCCCGCTACCTTTTATCGCCAGTTGCGCGACCGAGTCGTTGCCCTTGCGCGGGCTGGCCGTACGGCGGTGACGCCGCGTAGCGTGTAGAATCATCCACAATACCCAGATTTATGCCGTACATCTGAGTATTGAGACAGCTTTTCAAGTGTCGATTATATATGCAATTGGTAACCTGTCACCGAAACCGGGATGGGTGTCGGTATCGGCGAGGCAGGTGGTGTGGCGCCGGCCTACAGCCTGATCTCCGACTATTTCCCGCCCAGGTCCCGCGCCCGGGCGCTGGCCCCTGGGCGGCTGGCTGGCTGACGCCCTGGGGCAGAACCGCCGCGCCGTCTATCCGCCGATCCCGGCTGTGTCGTTCCTGATTTCGGCTCCGCTCTATGTCTGGGCGGTCATGGCGCATCCGTCGCCGAACAATTTCTGGCTGTTCGTTATCCCCCAGGCCCTGGTCCTGGTCTGGCTGGGGCCTGTCCTGACGGCGGTTCAGCACCTGGGGCCGGCCAATGCGCGCAGCCAGGTTTCGGCCCTCTTCCTGCTGATCAACAACCTGATCGGCCTGGGCCTGGGTCCCTTCTTCTTCGGCAAGATGTCGGACGTGTTGACGCCGCATTTCGGCGCGGAGGCGATGAAGTACAGCTTTATCTCCGGCCTTGCCTTCTATCTTCTGGCGGCCCTGCTGCTCATTGCCGCCTCGACGCGCATGAAGAAAGACTGGCACGACGGAGGTTGTCCTGGAGCTTTGCAGTATGGTCTTGCAATCCTTATGGCGTCGCCGAAATTCCTGGTGTCCTACCTCATTCCGTGTAGCGCACTCGCGTCGTTCAGCATATCCGGACGAATGGAAACGGAAACCGAGGGTCGCAGCACAAGTGATGCGAGGACAATCAGCGCAGTAAGGGCGAGAACGATCTGAACACCTCTCATGCTCACACCTTGGCGCTTGAGGTCTGTGCCGACAATGGCACCTATGCGGGTCTCAATCTTGGACTGCCGCAAGAACGACACGCTGATCAAGCCGCAGCGCGAGGCCTGGCTGTCAGATTGCTTTGCCATGTGCATCAACTCGCTGGCATAGACGGATGGCTTCACGCCCGACATCAGAACGGCATCGTCGGCCGCGCCTTCGGCGTCTTCGCGCATGGTATTGGCCGTAAACCAGACGGCAGGGTGAAACCAATAGAGGGCACAGACGGCATAGGCCAGGATGCCGGTCAGGCTGTCGCCTCGCTTCACATGGGCCAATTCATGCAGCAGAACGGCCCGGTAGCGGTCCTCTGTCCACAGTGAGGACTCGTGAGGTAATAAAACGACCGGCCTCATAAATCCCCAGGTCATGGCCGTGGTCAAAGCTGGGGTCGCGCTGACGCGAAGTTCCCAGGCACGCATCAGGCCGATGTGCCTTTCCAGATCCGACCGCTGGCGGGCCGTCAGACGGCCAGGTTCACTGTTGCGATACAACCGGCGTAAGCCAAAAATGGCGATGAGAGGCTGAAGGCCGAACCAGACAGCGCCGCCAGCCCACAGGCACGCAAGCGCAATCCCAGCCAGACGCCATTTCGTTATCGGGGTTGGACGATGTGGCGCCCTGGGGCTGTGCCCAACCTTGCTTTGCAAAAGAGACGCGCCAACCCGAGAGGGAACGGCTGGGTTTGGCGCAACGAATAAACGTGCGGCACGAACAGCGGACGCCGGTATCGGCACCCGCAAGGGATAATGCGGCTGGGACATCTGGGCCAGAACAGGGATAGCCAGCAGGACCATGAGCGCCGTCAGGCGGATCAGGTGGCGCATGGCCGCGTGTTTGCGACACATCCGCGTCATCAACCATGCGGCGCCAAGGGCTACGGCAATCCAGGCATTGAGGACCCCGAAACTCAAAAGGTCCTGAAGCAGTTCGTTGCCTCTCATCGTCCGTCTTTCCGTGCTTGCTCGATCATGGCCGCCAGGCGATCCAGTTGCGCAGGCGACAAGGGTTTGTCGTCCTGGTCGATCAGGGTGGCCACAACCTTCTCGACCGAATTTTCGAAAAAGTTTTGCAAAACGCCCTTCATGACGGTCCGGGCCATCGCTTCTCGCGGCACGGTCGGCTCGTAGATATATCGTGTGCCGTCACTTTCGAAACGGACAAGCCCCTTTTCTTGCAGCAGGGTCAGGTGTGTACGCACCGCCGTATAGGTTGGGGGATGCGTCAGGGCTTCGCGAATATCGGCGGCCGACGCCCGCCCAAGCCGATAGAGGGCGTCCATGATCTGGCGCTCTCGCCGACTTAGTTCCTTGTCGGGCTTTTTCTCTGACATAGGGGCAGGTTCCAGCTGAATGTTCGGGCGATGCCAAATTTTTAGCATGAAACTGATGTCGCATCAATCTTGGTGCCAATTTTTTGGCATTCAGGCTTGACGTGCCGTCCCGAGGGGTGCCATAATTTTGGCATAGTGAAAATCGATGAGGATTTCTGCCCTCTGGCAAGGAAACATGATGCGTACCCACAACACGAAACTGCGCCGAAAGATCGTCGTCTGTACGCTCCTGGCTTCGCTGTCCTTTCTGTCAGCCAAGGTCTCGGCTCAGACGGTCTTGCCGGATACGGTCGCCGGAAAGCAATTGGGCGAATTCCTTGAAGCTCTGAACTCGGGCGACAGGACGACACTGAGACACTTCCTCGCCACGCATTTCGCCATCCCTGCGGACGATCCAGGCTTCATCGATCACATGACGGATGAGGATGAAAAGCTGTATGTTCTGAGCCAGGGATTTGAGGTCAAAACTGTTGTCGTTTCATCGCCGGCCGCCATCCAGGTTTTGGCCCGGGCGAAGTCGACCGGCATGTGGAACAAGGTTTCCTTGTTCACGACAGCGGCGCCGCCGGATTATATAATGCCTGCCGCACCTTATCAGATCGTGGGTCTGGGGTTTACCGACGTGGCCGCGCCTGCGGAGACCACGAAAGGTCCTAGGTTAAGCGATCGCCAGATACATGATAAACTTTCGATCCTCATGTTGCAGCTGACAAAGGCGGACGCCTTTTCGGGAACGGTGTATGTCGCCAAAAATGGCCGACCCATCTATGCCGAGGCTTTCGGCCTGGCGAACAAGACCTGGCGGATTCCCAACCAGGTCGACACGCGATTTAACCTCGCTTCCGTCACAAAGATGTTCACCGCCGTGGCGGTTGCCCAATTGGTCGAGCAGGGGAAGCTGTCGTATGGCCAGACGGTCGGCGAGGTGCTGCCTGGCTATCCGAATAAGGCGATCGCGCAGACCGTAACGATCGGGCAGTTGTTGTCACACACATCGGGCATGATCGGTGGCCGCGCGCTGGCGGAAAAAGCGCCTGTCCCGCAATCTGCCCGGACACTCGCTCATTGGCTCGAAACCTTTGTCAATGAACCGCTGTCAGCGGTCCCCGGGCAACGCTTCGATTACAGTAATGCCGGCTATATCCTGCTGGGTGCGATTATAGAAAAAGCCTCGGGCCAAACCTATTACGGCTACGTCAGCGACCATGTGTTCAAAGCCGCAGGCATGACGGACACAGCCTTTTACGACCTTGAGACAGACCCGCCAAACCTGGCGACCGGGTTTATGGACGGTCCAGACGGCGTGAGGCGCGACAACATCTACGCCCTGACCGTCAGGGGCGCGCCCAGCACGGGCGCCTATTCGACGGGGCCTGATATGGTGAAGTTCCACCTGGCGCTGACAAACCACAGGCTTTTGAAGGAAGCCTCGCTGAAAATCCTGTGGACCGGCGTGACGGAAGACGCCGACACGCACCGGGAATACGGTTATGGGGCCTATATCGAGCGGTATAATGGTCATCGGGTCATAAGTCACGGCGGTGGCTGGCAAGGCATCACCAACCAGTTCGAGGTTTATCCCGATCTCGGCTACACGGTCGTCATTTTATCGAACATCGACGATGACCCCACAGCCATTGCGTACAAGCTCAGGGAATGGCTGACCCAAGGCCCGTTAAATGCCGCTTCCACGGCGGAACAGGCGCCGGATCTCAGGAGCGCCGTGTCGATCACAGGTCCTGAGGTGGTGGGATCGCCTTTGACCGTAATCGTAACCGTGACGAACACAGGCGGTCCCGCCCATGCCGGCATTGTCGATATGGAAGTCATGGATGCAAAAGGTAACAAGGTCGATCAGCAGGTCACGGAAGGACAGAAGCTGGCGGGCGGCGAGACGCGGCAATTTACCTACCGCTGGACGCCGGCGGTTGCGGGTAAATACACCGTGAATCTCGGTCTGTTCGGGCCAGGATGGACACCCAGATATCGCTTCGACAAGGCCATTGCGACCCTGGATATCAAAACCAAAGGCCCCTAGGCGGACTCGTCATTTCGCTCTGAACAACTTCTATGCCTTGCGGCTCTTTTTGCCAGACATCAAACGACTACGTCCGTAATGGCTATCTTTTCTGCCAAATAATCCATTCTCCAATGAGCCTGAAATACCAGTATGTGACGCGCGCGTTTAATTTGCTATTCTTATTACCAATTGCATAATTCCCTGTCTTCGCGCCCAGCCATAGAGCTTAAAGGGGCCAGAGAGATTACTGCCAATGACAGCGTGCTTCAAGAGTCGACTGAATCGAGACTGATGTATTCATCAGAGTTTCCAAAAAGATTTGCCTGGCTTTGGAGCACCAGTATTCGGTGGCGGCTGAGTCTCGGATACGCGATCGATTTCGGTTAAGGCCAATCCTTTGTATTCATTGTCAAACTCGAATAGATCAACCAACTTTTCCGACCAAAGCGCTGCCTCGTGGCGCGCAATTTCATGCAAACTGCGCGAAGGCTGGGCCAAGGTTACAATATGGACCCGACCTTCACTGTTGACGCGTATCTCTTCCTCATCAGACATGAACGCGACGTGGTGCAGGACGCCGTCGCGCTTCACACGCGAAATCCCATTCGTCATCGTCTGAGGCGATGGACAGGACCGGACAGCCGATGAGACTATTCAAAAGCAGGGCGGAATGCACGGCGACCACGGGAAACGTTCCGGCTCTGCGCTGCTTGCCGAGTTGAGCATACAAAGCGTCCAGCCCGGGCGCGCGGACGTCGAAATTTGTCTTAAAGCTTACGCCAGACGGACGGCAGGAGAAGGTTGGACGTTTCGGAAACACGACAGGACTGCACGGAACGTTATTCGGATTTGGTCGTCGCAGCCACTCGATCAGAACCAACCCGTCCTCAGTACGGTAGGCCCGCCACGGCATGGATTCTGGCAAGCGATGAAGGCTTGACGTATCGCTCAATTCGGCGACTACAGCGAGAAACCTGAGATAAGCCATAACCCAACTTAACCGTCGGACCTCTTTTAGCAATAGTTTGCGAATAGGCATAGACATCCTGGCGATCGTCTACGGAAACTGATCTTACAGGCAATTGCGGAGGGCGTCGTTGGCCACCAGCAAAATTTCGTGGACAGCTTATCAATTGCCTAAACTTAGAAGATGCCTGCAATCCCATTGCAATCTTCCGCGAACTCTGTCGCGTTACGGGTCCAGGGTGCTTGCACCCTGGTGCGGGCGGCCGGACTCGAACCGGCATGGGATTGCTCCCGACGGATTTTAAGTCCGTAGCGTCTACCATTTCGCCACGCCCGCAGTTCAGGTAGAGCCCGCTTCTGCCTGAATCGGCGGGCGACGTCAAACCCCTACCCTGCCGGCTTGATCTCCGGACGCTTGAATGTGATGTCCGTGCCGGCAATCATCCACAGGCTGGCCGTCCAGGCAGCCACGATCTGGTTGAGGTCGTCGGGCCTGATGCGTTCCAGCACGTCGTCCGGCGTATGGTGGATGTTGAAGTAGTCGTAGCCGTCCTGTTTCAGGGTCAGGCACGGCACGCCCAGATTATACAGCACGTCAGTGTCGGAATCACCCTCCGTCGCCGGCTCTCTTTCGACATAGATGGCCAGGGGCTGCAGCAGAGCGGCCATATTGGTGCGATAGGTCGCGTCATCGGTCGGCGCCAGGCTGGCGCTGAGGACGCGGCCGGCGCCAAAATCGGCCTCCAGGGCGGCGACCATCTTCGGCGCCTCGTCCTTGTGCATCAGGGCATAGTTGCCACCGCCCGTGGTGAAGCCCTCAGGCTGCGACATCTCCTCCGAGCCCCACAGGACCAGGCGGATCGTGCGTTTCGGGCGCGGGCCGTGGTCGAGTATGGTCTTGGCTGCGCCCAGCGCAATCGCCATGCCGACGCCGTCGTCGATCGCGCCCGTGCCGAGGTCCCAGCTGTCGAGGTGGCCGCCGATGACGACAACCTCTTCCGGGTGCTCCGAGCCTTTGATTTCGGCCACGACATTGACCGAGGTGCCGACGCCCGGGAAGCTGGCGCCCGAGACGATCTTCAGACGGACAGGGCCCGCCTCACCCTTGGCTTGCAGGGTCTTGATGCGCGACAACTGGGCCGCGTCGGGTGACGAGATCGCCATGGCCGGAATGCCCTTGCCGTCGCTCCACCCCGTGGCGCCGGCGTGCGGGAAGCGATGGTCATCGGTGCTGAGTGAGCGCAGGACGAAGCCGACGGCGCCGCGCTTTTGTGCCTGGGCAGGACCGGCCCAGCGGATGGCGCCCGACATGGCGCCGTAGCCGCCACCGGTCGATGACCGCGGCATGGGTTGCAGGATGACGACGATCTTGCCCGTCACGTCGGCCTTGGAATCGAGGAAGGTCTGCCAACTGTCGAACAGGGCGGCTTCGGCCTCGACCTCGCCGGCCGTCGAACCGCCGAGTGCGACACCATTCAGCTTTTGTGGAAACTGTCCGGTGATCTCGATCGAGTCCGCCTTGCCGCGCAGCCACGGATGATAGGGAAAGGTTTCAACCACGGCCGTGTCGAAGCCCATTTTCTTCAGTTGCTCGGCGGCCCAGGCACCGGCCGCCTTTTCCTTATCGCTGCCGGCCGGGCGAGCGCCGAAACGCGTCGTCAGGTCGGAAGTAAACTGGTAGGCGACATTGCCGGCCAGGGCCGCGTCGCGCAGGGCGGCGGCCTGGTCGAGCGGCGCCAGGACAGGCGCGACAACCGCCGGCGCAGGTGCCGGCTTTTTCGGCTTGGCCTCGGCGAAGGGCGCGATGACAAGGGCGAGGCCGGCCGAAGCCAGGGCGGAGACGTGGAACAGTTTCATGGGAAATCCTTAGGCGCTGACGTCTTCGAGACTGGCGAGTGAATTACGCTGCCGGGCCTCTTCGACGATGGGTTCTAGCCGCGCCATCAACTCGGAAGTGGCAGTATTGAGGCTGGTTTCGTCCTGGCCACGCACGACCAGATGGGTGCCGAATTCGCCGGGCACCATGCCATAGGGGTAGCTGCCCAGCGACAGTTCCGGAAAACGCGTATCAAGATCGCGCAGCACATCGGCGGCCCAGCTTTCGCCGACATAGGTCAGTTTCAGGGTACGCGACAGGACGCGACGGCCAGTACGCAGGCGTGGCGCGACGTCGTCCAGCATGGCGGTCATGATCTTGGGCACGCCGGCCATGACGAAGACATTGCCGATCTGGAAACCGGGCGCGGCCGAGACGGGGTTTTTGATCAGCTCGGCGCCATGCGGAATGCGCGCCATGCGGCGGCTGTTGTCGTTCAGCTCCCAGCCCATCTTCAGCGCACGATCGGTTAGCATCTTCAGGGCGGCGGGGTGCTCGCTAATCTGGACGCCGAAGGCCTTGGCGATACAGTCGGCGGTAATGTCGTCGTGGGTCGGGCCGATGCCACCGGTGGTGAAAACATAGTCGTACAGGTCGCGGACCGCGTTGACGGCGGCGATGATCTGGTCCTCGATATCGTGGACCATGCGGACCTCCATCAGGTCGACGCCCAGGGCCGCGAGGAATTTGGCGATTGTGTTGACATTGGTGTCGATGGTACGCCCGGACAGGATCTCATCGCCTATGATGATTATGGCGGCGGTCGGATTGGCAGTCATCTTGGGAACTTCCGGTGGATCATCTTATCAGTTTCGACGGGCTTATCAAAGGCCGTTTGCAAGTGCGATACAAGCGATTCTTTGCCGATATCGAACTGGATACCTTTGAGACGATTACAGCACACTGCCCCAATCCGGGCAAGATGCTGGGTCTGCTGGAACCGGGTACCGAAGCGCTGGTCAGTCCGGTGGCCGATCCGTCGCGCAAGCTGAAGTACCGTCTGGAGGCGCTGAAGGAACGCGGTTGCTGGGTCGGCGTCAATACGCAATGGCCCAACCGGGTGATCGCGCGGGCCATCGCGGCGGGATTGATTCCGTCGTTGGAAGGATATGGTTCTATAAAGCCGGAAGTAAGGTATGGCCGCAATTCGCGCATTGATCTCATGCTGACCGGGCATGCCATGCGACCCGACGCCTATGTCGAGATCAAGAATGTCCACCTGTCGCGGACGGCGGGGCATGCCGAATTTCCCGACTGTGTCACCGAACGCGGCGCCAAGCATCTGTATGAGCTGATGGATATGGTGCATGAGGGCCATCGCGCCGTGGTGGTCTTTTGTGTGCAAAGGCATGATGTGGCGACCTTCGATATCGCGCGCGATTGCGATCCGGCGTTCGGACGGGCCTATGATGCGGCGCGAGCGGCAGGGGTCGAGGTGCTGGCGGTCGCGTGGGAGTTTTCGGAACAGGGACTGCGGTTTGAGCGGACTCTGGAGGTATTGTGAGAAAGAGCGACGGCGCAGGGTGAAACAACCCCTCCGTCGGCTACGGCGCACGCCACGGGGCGCCCCGCTCCCCGCGAGCGGGGAGCTGGGAGACATACGATTAGGCCCTGAGATGCGCTACGGCGCTGTGCGCTGTTTGGGAGTCTTTCCGCCCAGCGCCACCACCGCCATCAGGCTGGCACCCAGCGCCGTTTCCTGGCCCGACACAGCGACATAGCGCGGCTGCCACTGCGGGTGGAACTTTTCCTTGTAGGCGCGCAGGCCCTCGAAATTGTAGATGTCGCCGCCCAGTTGGTAGATGACCGAGGCCACCTTGTCCCACGCGCTGCTGAGCGGACGGACCTCAAGCCCCGCCAGGGGCGCCAGGCCGAGTGAAAAGGTCGTGTAGCCGCTGTCGCGGGCATAGGCGATCAGGCGCAGGAACAGGTATTCCATGATGCTTTGCGGCGACTTCGGATCGTAGCGCATCAGGTCTATGCTAAGGGTCGAACGGTCGCAGGTCGGCCACAGATTGGCAAAGGCCAGGATATCGCCGTTCAACCGGATCACAGCGACCGGCGTAGCACGGATATAGTCGGGCTGGAAGCTGCCCAGCGAATAGCGCTTTTCACGCGCCCCCTTGGCGGTCAGCCAGGCGTCGGATACGGCTTTCAGGTTTGCCATCTCGGCGTCGATCGCCTCGCCCTCCAGGACCTCGAACGTCGCCCCCAGGGTGTCGAAGCGCTTCAGGGTCTGCCGAAAGCCGTAGCCCTTCTTGCCGGCCAGTTCGAAGCCCGCAACCTCGACCAAGGCCTCCTCGCCGATTTTGAACGGGCGCAGGCCCAGGTCGATCATCAGGGGCAGCCGGTGCGGACCGAACTCGTAGAAGCTGAGGCGCGCATTGGCCAGGGCCGCCATCTCGCGCAGGCGCCAGCACAGGGCCGGCGCGTCGGCAGCGGCGCCGATCGGTTCGCCCATCACCACCCACTGGTTGCCCGAAATGCCATACATAAGGAAGGCCGTGCGGTCGTCATTCCACAGGATGTGCTTGTCGCGCAGCAGGGCCAGCCAGGCATGCGGCTGAGGCGCGCTGACGACCACGGCCTCAAGATCTCGGGCGTCGCTTTCGTCCGGCATGGCTGGTGGACGGCGGGCTATGCCGAACAGGCGGTAGAGCGTGAATACCATCAGGGTGAAGCCGATCACCACGATAGCGCGCAGGAACCGCGCCGCGGCGGCGTGGTAGGAGAAGTCGACCCACAGGTCGTGGGCATAGGGCACGTGCATGTAAACATAGAAGCCGCCCCAGACGACCAGGCCGAGCGTGGTCATGACGCTGCCGGCCCACCATGGATTGATGTCCATCGCCAGCAGGCTGGAACGGCGGTTGAAGGCCGGTTTGCACGGCGCCAGCAACAGCGCCCCCATACCGAGGAGCACGGCATTGATTAGGGCCAGTTCACGCGTCAGGGACAGGATGGCGCCGACAACGAACAGCGCGATGGCGGCGTACCAGGCGGCTTCGATCCGCGCCCACAGACCGCGTGCCACAAAGATCATCAGGACCGCAATGACGGTGCCGGCGACGTGGGAGATTTCGACCAGGCCCAGCGGTAGCCAGCGCTCGACAAAGGGCATGGCGGCCGGGTCGATCGGCGTGATGATGGATAGCAGCAGGGCGACACCGGCAGCGAACAGTATGGCCGCGAAGCCGGCAGGAATGGCCCGGGTCACGGCGTCGAAAAGGATGCGGCGAGCGCTTAACCGGCGAGTCATGGGGCGTTTATAGCGCAGATCGCACTTTCCGCGACAGACTTCTCAACCGTGTGGAGGTTGTTTTATCTTTACGACGCGCGGGCGCACCAGGCGTCGTGGATATTGAGCTGGTTGCACAACCGTTCGGCCTGGCCGGGCTGGGTGACTGGCCCCACCTTCAGGCGCACCATCGACTTGCCTGAGGCCAGGGTGACCGACTGGTAGCTGGGCCGGAACTGTTCGACACCGGGGTATTTGGCCTGAAGCGTACGCCAGGCATTCTGGGCCGAGGCCAGGCTGCCGAATGATCCGACCTGTATGGTCTTTCCGGCGGCCGCAACTGTGACCGGTTTGATGTCGACGGGTTTTGCTTCCGTGACCACAGAACGTGGCGTCACCTCGGTCCGCAGTTGCGGCGCCGTGCCGGCTTCGGGCTTGACGTCCAATTCCGGTTCAGAAGCAGGCGGCAACTGCAACGGATCGACAACGGCGATCTGCACCTTGTCGGCACCGTCTTTCGACGGCTTCTTCAGCAGTCCGCCCTCCCCCACGGCCAGATCTTCAGCGGTTCGAACGACCAGCTCGACGTCTTTCTTGTCGAGCTTCTTGTGGCTGTCCGAAGACGGCTGGCCACTGTCATCGACCTCGATCGCCTTGATTTGTGCGAAGGTCTTTCCCAAATTCTGATTATCGCAGGCGCTAAGTCCCGACGCGGCGAGGAGTGCGGCGCACAAAAATACGGCTTTACGAGATGTGTCTGGATGGGTCATAAGCCGAATTATGTGCCTAGCCGTTTAATTCATGGTTAGGGACTATGGTTAATTTGGAAACCGTGATGCCGGACAGCGCTTTTCCCGTCGACAATCTGACCCGCGTCACCACGGTCCCGGACTTGCGTGCCACCGTCGCAACCTTACGGCAAGATGGCGCCCGGATCGCCTTTGTGCCGACCATGGGTGCGTTGCACGAAGGTCATCTCACCCTAGTCCGCCAGGCCCGCGCCCTGGCCGACAAGGTCGTCGTGTCGATCTTCGTCAATCCATTGCAATTCGCTCCGACCGAGGATCTCGACCGCTATCCGCGTAACGAGGCCGGTGATCTGGCCCTGCTGCATAGTGTCGGCTGCGACGTCGTCTATCTGCCGACGGTCGATGCGCTGTATCCTCAGGGCTTTGTCAGCCGGGTCGAGATGAAGGGCCCGGCGCTCGGACTGGAAAGCGATTTCCGCCCGCAGTTCTTTTCCGGTGTCGCGACCGTGGTGATGAAGCTGTTCAACCAGGTGCGCCCGGACATTGCCGTGTTCGGCGAAAAGGACTTCCAGCAACTGGCCGTTATCCGCGCCATGGTGCGCGACTTCGATATGCCTATCGAGATCATCCCCGGTGCGACCGTTCGCGAAGCCGACGGCCTGGCCCTGTCGTCGCGTAACGCCTATCTCAGCCAAGAAGAGCGCTCGATCGCACCCTTGCTGCACCAGGCACTGCAAACCGTTCGGACAGCGGTCCTGGCCGGCGACGCGCCTGACGCGGCAATCGCCCAGGCGCAGACTGGATTGCTGGCGGCGGGTTTTCGTAGTGTCGACTATATCGCCCTGCGCGATGCCGAAACCCTGGGGGACGTGACGCCCGGGCGTCCACAGCGCCTGCTGGCCGCGCTATGGCTGGGCAAGACCCGGCTGATCGACAATATAGCGGTTTAGATTACCAAACGCCGGCTTCCTTGAGGGCGCGCGCCAGTTCGGGCGTCAGGTCGCCGTGCGCCGAATCGGCGATATCGCGCGGCGCGTCGGCCGGCTTCAGATAGCGCCAGCCCTGGAACGGGCGGCGTGGCTGGGCTTCGGTCAGGATATTCTGCGACTTCATGCCGATCAGCCAGTGATCGGCCTTTTCGTCGAAATCGAACGACACGATCTCACGGCGGCAGAGAATCACCCCCTTCACCACCCAATAGAGCGAACCGCCATTGATCAATTCTTCCCAGCGCGTCGGGCGGTGGCGGGTGTGGATATAGGATATCTCGTCAAAGCCGCGCTCGCGCTGCCAGCGCAGCATGTCTTCCAGGCTCTCGGCGCCCACCGCCAGCTTCATGATATGAATATCGCCCACAGGTACTTTCCAATCCAAGCACGTCCCGACAAAGTGGCCGCCACTTTTCGGATAAGACGTGCGACAAGATAAAAAACCAAGAGCGTTGAGACGATTTATCGTTGAACGCTCTTGGTAAATGCGACTTAAATCTTTAGAAGCAATTCAGGCGCATTCCTATAAGAAAACAGGGAAACGCCTCAGGTAACGCGTATGGCCAAAGACATGTCCACAGCCGCTCCCACACTTCAGGAAGCCCTTGAAAACCTGTTCGGTACGACGCTTGGGCAAAGCGCCAGCCTGATCTCCCTGCCGGGCGGATCACGGCTGTTCAGCGCCGGTGACGAATCCGACCATCTTTATCTGTTGCGCTCAGGCCGGCTTGGCGCCTTCCGTCACGACGAGGATCAGGACGAACTGAGCCTGATCGGTATTATCCGGCCGGGCGAGCCGGTGGGCGAGATGTCACTGATTGCCGGTACCCATCACAGCCATACCGTCATGGCACTACGTGACTCCGACTTGCTGGCCATGCCACGCGACGCCTTTCTCGCCGCCATGGATTCGCGGCCCGAACTGCTGATGGCCCTGTCGCGCAAGATGATGGAACGCGCCCGCCATAACGCCCCGGCCGTGACGCCCAATGTCTTTGCCTTTCACGCCATCTGCGACAAGCCGATCCGGCCAATGGTCGAGCGTGTCGCGGTCCAGATCCGCGC
Source organism: Asticcacaulis sp. P2_C5 (assembly GCF_056404555.1). NCBI lineage: Bacteria > Pseudomonadati > Pseudomonadota > Alphaproteobacteria > Caulobacterales > Caulobacteraceae > Asticcacaulis > Asticcacaulis sp. P2_C5. The sequence goes on along the minus strand of NZ_JBFUDU010000008.1, from coordinate 100,695 downwards.
GCTTGGCTACAGGGCGGCCGTGCTGGACAAGACGTTTCACGGCACCAATCCGGACGCGTTTTCGAACATCGAAAGTGAAAACGACTACGTCCTGCATGTTGCCGAGCGCCACGAAAGCCACTGGCGCCTGCTCAGTTCACGTCAGGTCGATCATGTCTTCCTGGTCGCCGACGCGGAAAACCCGCCGAATCTGGTTGAGACCGAGGGCGAAAAGTCGCTGCTGCACCGTGCGCCCGACCTGATCCTGGCCTATCCGACAAAGGTTCGGCTGGCCCACACGCCCGGCCGCACACGCGCCTGGCTGGACGCCCTGTCGCCGACACGGTGGTTTCATATCCATGACGACGACATCTCCGACGTCGCGCGACTGGCCCGAATCGTCACGGGCCACAGCGTCGGTGTTGTCTTTTCCGGCGGTGGGGCGCGCGCCTTTTCGCAGATCGGCGCCGTCCAGGCCCTGCGTGAGGCGCATATACCCGTCGACTTCGTGTGCGGCTCGTCCATGGGCGCCATACTGTCGGCCAGCCTGGCGCTGCAATGGGATGACGCCGAGATCGAAACACGTATTCGCGACGCCTTCGTCACCTCGTCGCCACTCGATGACATTACCTTCCCGTTCATTGCCATGACCGCTGGACGCAAGGTCGATGCCCGGCTGGAAAAACATTTCGGCGATGTGATGATCGAGGATATGCCCCTGCCCTATTTCTGCCTGTCGTCGAACCTGACGACCGGCGTATTGAAGGTTCACAAGACAGGGATGCTGCGCAAGGCGTTGCGGGCGTCGATTTCCCTGCCCGGCGTCATGCCGCCGGTCATCGAGGACGGCGAGGTCCTGGTCGACGGCGCGGTGATGCGCTCCTTCCCGGCGACGATGATGCGCAATATGCACCTGGGAACGGTGATTGGGGTTGACGTGACACGGGCGCGCGGACTGGACCCCAAGGCGCTGAGCGTACCGAAAAGCCTGCTGTCGTGGATCGCGCGCGGTGACTGGCGGCGGGGACCGCCCATTGTCTCGGTGATGATGCGCTCGGCGACCATTACCACGGCCGCCGATCTGGCCCAGTCACGCGCCGCGACGGATCTGCTGATCATTCCTGAGCCGGCCGGGGTCGAAATCCGTGACTGGAAGGCCTATGATAAGGCTGTGGAGAACGGTTACCAGACGACCGTGGCGACCCTGGCGCAGCTCGATTCCCCGGTCACGACCTTACGAAAGCTGGGGCGAAGCGTTCATCCCAATATCCCGGCCTTTACACCGGATGACAGCTATTTCGAGCTGGCGTCAGCGCCACCCGAGCGCCAGTCCCCCCTACGCCAGTCAGACGTCAGGACTCATCCCTGAGGCCGCCCAGGCGCTTCATGATCAGCCAGACAGAGACCGATACGAAGAAGATGCCGAGCGCCGCCATGACGATGGACAGGGTCGTGTAGTCGGGCGCGAAGCCGTTGCGCACAACGGTCATGTCCTTGGTCGCCTTCCACCAGGCCGCCGTCGCGACGCCCAGGCAGGCCAGGCCCATGCCGGAGATGAATATCCACCACAGGGTCGAGATGATCATCTTGCCCCAGCTGGCGCCTTCCTCGTGCATTTCTTCGGATGACAGGGCGATGCGGTCGCCGTCCATGGTCCATGGCTCGTTGTCGTCGTCATAGACCTGGTCGTAACGCGATGCGCGGGACGCCTGGATGAGGCTGGCCTGTTCGGGCTGCTCGGTTTCCGGCGTCTTGTAGCCTTCGGGAAGAGGGCGCTGCAGTTGCTCGCGCCAGTTTTGTTCGGGCTTGGCCAGGTTTTGGGCCTGAGGCGCGGACTCGGCCGCCGGCTGCGCACGCTCGAAAATCGCCGCCGTCGAGGGCGCCGACAGATCGACAGGCGCCGGACGCGGGACCTCGACGACTTCGGGTTCCGCTGCGGGGGCCGGTACCAGCGTTGGCCGGCTCGGCGACTGGGCATAGGGATTGATAGCCGTGATCACGGGCGCCGGCATGGCAAAGGCCGAAACACCGAACGGCGCCATGATCGGACCTTCGTCTTCGTCGTCCTCAGTTTCAGGCTCAGACTGCTGGACTGGCGGTTTCGCCGGCTCGGCGTGGCTGGAAATATCGATCGGCGACGACTGCGCCGAAGACGGTGCAATGACGCTGTGGTTGCTGAATTCCTCGACGGCCGCAGGTGCGGCGGGCTTGGCCACCGGCGCCGCCAAAGGACTGGCCAGGGGTTTGCCCAGCGAACCGCCGCCGTACGGCGAATAGAGACGCATCAGGGCCGCGGCGGCCTCGGCCTTGCGGATCTTCTCGGCTTCTTCGCTGGTGGCCTGCGGAACGACCGGCGCGGCGGCGGCTCGTGCCTGTTCGGCGCGTTGGCGTTCTGCGGCCTGGGCAGCAGCCTCGGCGGCGGCCAGGCGTTCGCGTTCGGCGGCGGCCGCAGCTTCGCGTTCGCGCTCGATTCGCGCCTGCTCCTGACGCTCGTACTCACGGCGCGATTCCTCGGCGGCCAGGCGCTGACGTTCAGCGTCTTGGGCGGCGGCTTGGGCGGCGGCTTGGGCAGCCTCAGCGGCCGCCCGTTGTTCCTGCTCTATCCGGGTCTGCTCAAGACGTGTCTGCTCAAGACGGGCAGCGTCGGCAGCGGCGGCGGCGCGCTGGCGTTCGGCATCTTCGGCAGCCAGGCGCTCCTGTTCCAGACGGGCCTGCTCGAGGCGTTGCTGTTCGAGGCGCGCCTGTTCAGCGGCAACAAGCCTCTGCTGTTCCTGGAGACGCGCTTCTTCCTGCAGGCGCGCCTCTTCGCGCAGGCGGGCTTCCTCGGCGGCGCGGGCAGCCGCCAGGACCTGGCTCTGGCGCAGGGCATCGTCGCGTAGACGTTGTTCTTCCTGGGCACGGGCCAGGGCGGCCTGGACCTCGGCGCTCATCTGCGGCGCAGGCTCGTCGCTGACACGGTCCTGACCCGCAAAAGCAGGGGCCGCCGGTTCGGCCGGCGATTCGCGCATCGCCGAAGAGACAACCATACCGTCGGGCAGGGCTTCGACTATATGCTCGACTGGGCGCTCGGGGGCAACAGGCGCAGTGAAAGTGGGGGTTGGGGCGGGACGCTCGACGACAGGTTCGACGGGCGCAGCGTAAGGCGACGCCACCGGTGCCGCGATCGGCGTCGGCGCCGGCTGGGCAAAGGTCGCCGGTGCCGGTTGCGAATAGGGTGAGTAGAATTGCGCCGGATTTGGCGTCGGGGCAGGAGCCGGGGCAGGCTCAGGCGCCGGTCGCGCGGGTTCCGACGCACCGACGGGATAGGCCGACAGGATGCCGCCACGATCCGGCGAATCGAGTTCGGACGGACGCATGGGTGCGGCGCCCGGGGCATCTTCGACCGGACGGACCAGCAGGGTCGGCGCATTGCCGGCGGATTCTTCCGGCGTCAGGAACAGGTTCTTTTCGGCGGCGCGGCGGCGGATCAGCGGCGCGAGGACGTAGGTCTGGCCGTTGAACTCCGCTGAACGCCACGCGTCCATAGCCAGGGCGGCCTCGGTCATGCGGCCTTCGTTAATGCGCTTCAGCACCGTCGAGGCGCCGAAATTCTCGACGCCAATATTGAAGCAGAACGAAACCAGGGCGTCGAACTGGTTCTGGTTCAGCGGAACCAGGACCATGTTGTTCAGTGTATCGACGATCGGCAGGAGGTCGAAACGCAGCAGTGCGTCGGCATCTTCCTGAGTGACCCGGGCGCCCTCACGCGCCGAAAAGGTATGACCATACCCGAGTGTCCACCGGCCGTCCGGCAGGCGGGCCGCGGTCGATCGCAAGCCTTCAAAACTCTTGATCAGCTCGACCCCGGCGCGGGAAACCTTTTGACGCGCTCTCATCCCTAATCCTGACCCCAAACTAGCCTTATGGCGGGTAAACTTGACCCACCCCCGACCCAAAACGAGACGTTTTGAGCCTGTACGCCCCATACTTAGCAAACCACAGACCGTTTAAGAATTACAACAGGATTATAGCCGCTAAACCCAGGAAACTGAAAAAACCGAAGAAATCGGTCACCAGGGTCACGAAGATGGGCGAGGCGCTGGCGGGGTCCATACCCAGTTTCGACGCCGTCAGCGGGATCAAGGTGCCGGCCAGGGCCGCCATGGTGAAATTGATCAGGATGGCGGCGGCGATCACGCCGGCCAGCCGGATATCGTGCCAGAAAATGAGGGTCACGGCGGCCAGCCCCAGGGCGACACACGCGCCGACCAGCCAGCCGGAACAGATTTCGCGCCACAATGTGCGCATGGCATTGGCCGCGGTCAGCTCGCGCGCGGCCAGGGCCCGCACCGACACGGTCAGGGCCTGGGTGCCGAGATTGCCGCCGATGGAAGCCACGACCGGCATCAGGCTGGCCAGGGCCACCATCTTGATAATCTGGTCCTGGAAGACCGAAATGACAGTGACCGAGGCGAAGGCCGTCAGCAGGTTGATCAGCAGCCACGGCAGGCGCGACTTGACCATGCCGACAATGTCGGTGTCACGGCCTTCGACGTCGGAGACCCCGGCCAGGGCCAGGATGTCTTCGCGGTGTTCGGCCTGGATGATGTTGACGATGTCGTCGACCGTGATCTGGCCGACCAGACGACCCGAGGTGTCGATGACCGGCGCCGATATCAGGTGGTATTTCTCGAAAATATAGGCGACCTCTTCCTGGTCCTGGTCGACCTTGATCTCGGTGATCGGCTCCATCAGACTCTGCAGCTGTGCGTCGCGCCGGGCGCGCAGCAGAAGCGACACCGGCACGGCGCCGACAGGCCTGTGGCTTGGGTCGATGACGTAGATGTCGAAAAACAGTTCCGGCAGGTCGTCGCCGTTTTCCCGCATATGGTCGATGGTGTGACCGACATTCCAGAAGCTGGGCGCAGCCATGACCTCGCGCTGCATCAGGCGGCCGGCGGTTTCCTCTTCGTAGCCCATGAAGGTGACGATGGCGTCGCGCTCGGCCTGCGGCATGGCGGCCAGGACGGCCTTCTGCTGGTCTTCCTCCAGGTCCTCGAAGACAGCGGCGGCGTCGTCGGAATCGAGCTCCTGCAGGACCTCGGCCAGGTCGTTGGTATGGAGGGTGTCGATGACCTCTTCGCGGATGTCGTCGTCCAGTTCCGGCAGGATCTCGGCCAGGGCATCGGCGGGGATCCAGGGGATGACCTCTTCGCGATAGTCCTCCGACAGAAAGCCCAGCAGGTCGGCGATATCGGCCGGATGCAGGGCGTCCAGCAGTTCACGCAGGCGCATACCGTCACCACGATCGGCAGCGTCGATGACCAGCGAGATATATTGTGGATTAAGGGCGTAATCGTCCTTGAGGGCGAAGTCTTCGATCTGTTCGGGGGTGATCAGTTCGGGATCAGCCTCAGCCTCGCGCTTTTCGCGCGCCGTCTGTTCACGAGGCTTGATGATGACTTCGGGATCAATATCGGGCTTTTGCGGGGTTTCGGTTGTCTGGCTCACGGTAAAAGCCTCCCCTTCAACGCTCTATAGCGTAATCCCTCATCTGTTCACCCATCTCCGGAGGCCTGTACCTTCAAACTATAGCGCCGAGTGGCCTGCCACCCGAAGCTTTGAGCTGAGGGTGGTGCGGTCGAGAGGCACCGTACCGGGCGTCTCCCCTAGCTCATGCTTTCTCATAGGTCAACAGGGGCAACGATACTATATATAAGAGGTACTCGTACATTCTCATTACACCTCGCCCCTTCTCAGTGTAAAAGGTGGACTGAGAGGTGGACTATGAGGTATAATGTCCTCAATCAGATGACGGCCAAGAACCTGGACGCGGGAAAGTATGCGGACGGTCAGGGGCTGTGGCTCGTGAAGCGCGAAAAGCAGTTTGGCAAGTGGGTGTTCCGATTCGCGCTGTACGGTAAGCGTAAAGAGATGGGCCTTGGCCCTTGGCCGGATGTGTCGATCTCGGAAGCCCGTACCAGTGCCGCCGAAGCGAGGAAGCTCCTTCGGGCCGGACACAACCCCATTCAGACGCGTTTGAAGGAAAAGCGACGCCAGGCGCCCCTAACGGTTAATGAAGCCGTGCAGGGATGTTTTGACGTACCGTAGCTGGTGATTGCTGTCGTCGTCGCCGTGCCAGCCCCGGACAGGCAGGCGGTCAGGGTCTTCGCCGCAAACTGGCCTGATCGGCCGGTTAGGTCGCCGTCTTCAATCCCCCATGGGCATAATACCATGTGTGGACGGCCCGTAGAGTACGTTGCGCGACGACCATATCGCGATGTTTCAGGATCATGGCGTTGGCTTGTTGCTCGACAGTCTTGACCGCGACCGAGGGCATGGTCGGACGCGCCGCAGCCTCACTGATGGCCTCAGCATCGTTGCGGTCATTCTTCGCACGCTTGACGAAGGGTTTGATGTACTGCGGCGGGATCAGGCGGACGCTATGCCCAAATTGACGAAGCACGCGGGCCCAATGATGCGAACCGCCGCATGCCTCCAGTACGACCTCGGTCGCCGCCTGTTTGCCGAAGAAGTCCTCGAATTGAGTTCGCGCCGGAGTACTGGGTTGGTCGCCTCGCCTGCCATGGCGGACACAGCCCAGACGCCTGATGTCACTTGCGTCGACCTGTATGCCACGGCGACCCAGGTGAATTCGCTGGCGAAGCCATACTCATCTCACACCGGCAACCTTGCTGGCGCAATGCGTTTCGGCCAGCGGATTGCCATTTGTTCTGATTGCACCGTCGGATGGCATTACAGTCGCCTTGGCCTCAGATACGACCAGTATCTCGACTATCACCGTCGAAAATGCGGCGGGTGAGAGAACGACGGCCAAAGTGACCATCAACCGCAGCCAATAAACATTATGGAAAATGCAACGACAGGAACGGCGGGGATCGGCGTCCAGACAAGATCCTTGGCAGCAAGTTCGATCATCGCACCCGCAGCTTCAGGAAGGCCGCGCGTATGACAAGGGCCATTGCTGCGTCGAACGACGTCTGCTGCGCGAATTCGGTCTGGGCCCAATGCGCGCGCAGATCGTCCAGCGTCCGCGTGCCGTCCAACATCCTGATAAAGGCCGCTGGCGCCGGTTCCCGGATCGCCAGGATGTGATGGTCGAGGGTACAGATATGTACCTGTCCGTCTTCCAGCTGCGCCCGCGCCAGCGAACTGGCTTCCGGTCTGGCGGGCTGCGTCACCGCAAATGGCGGCGCCCCGGCATGCAGTTGCACCAGGCCGGCTTCGAACAGGCCGTGCAGGGCGCGCGTCACCTCGTCATCGGCGTCGAGGTCCGCCATCGGCACGCGGTCGGGAAAGGCGCCGATCAGCCGCTCCATGACGGCGATCATGCGCGGATCCGACATTTCATAGATTCCGGATTTGTTCTTGTAGCCGTTCTCGCCCGACCGTGATGCGTTGGAGGACACATACAGCGTGCGGATCAGATCCGGATCAACCTGGCGCAGCGGCCTTTGCGCCGCACGCACGAACAGGCTCTGGCGGAAGAAGCGAACATTACGGTCATCCTGCACCTGGGCGGCCCGGACAACCGCCGGCGTGGACACATCGTCGGCCCCATCAGGCAGGAAGCCGTCGCCCAGCGGTCCTTCGCCCGCATCGCCGAGAAACTGAAGACCATGCGCTTCCGCGGACCTCGCCACGTCCGACAGCGCCTGCGGAAAGAAGCACTCACCCAGTTCATCGTGGAACAGTACGCTCGCCGACTTGGTGCGCATGGTACGCGCTTCGTCGATCAGCGCCTTCTGCGGCGGCCGGTCGTCGTCCGTCCCCTGAGCGATATAGGCATCAAGGAACGCGTGGGCGGCGGCCAGGCGTGCCTGCGGATCTTCCACGCCGGCCACCGCGCGCAGCAGCATGTCACGCAGCGCGATGCGCAGATATCCGCCCGGCAGGGCATTGTAGCTGATATAGGCGACGCCGTTGTCGGCCAGCACCCTGCCGGTCAGGCGCAGGATAGCGTCACGCACCACCTCCGGCACCCAGGCATAGACCCCGTGGCAGATGACATAGTCGAAGGTCTGCGTCAGGTCTTGCGCGGCGTCGAGGATATCGCCCACCTCGACCTGGACATTGGCGAGGCCGGCCTTTTCCACCGCCAGCTTGCCGCGCGCCACAGCCTGGGGCGACAGGTCGAAGCTAAGCACCCGGAGGCGCGGATAGGCTGCGGCAAGGGCGATGGCGTTCATCCCCTCCCCGCCGCCGATTTCCAGTACGCGCGCGGTTGCAATCTCCGGTGGCTTCAGTCCGTGCAGCCTGGCAATCGCCGCCAGCCGGTCCGGATGGGTTTGGCTGAAGATCGATGACGGATAGGCGACGGTGTCATAGGCTGTCGGAGCGGTCATGATGTCCTTTTCGCACAGCTAGGCTTAGCCGAACGGATCCTTGAAAGCGTCGCCAAGCGCGTCCTCGGCGGATGATGCGGCGTCCTGAGCCTCCTGCTTGGCCTCACTGGCGGCATCCTGGGCCTGTTGGGCAGCGTCCTGTGCCTGTTCTTTGGCCGCGTCGGCCGCGTCTTGGGCTTGTTGCTTGGCTTCGCTGGCAGCATCCTGCGCCTGTTCTTTGGCGGCATCGACCGCGTCCTGAGCTTGCTGCTTGGCTTCGCTGGCAGCATCCTGGGCCTGTTCTTTGGCGGCATCGACCGCGTCCTGAGCTTGCTGCTTGGCTTCGCTGGCGGCGTCCTGTGCCTGTTCCTTGGCCGCGTCAACCGCATCTTGAGCCTGCTGCTTAGCCTCGCTGGCGGCATCCTGCGCCTGTTGGGCGGCGTCCTGCGCTTTTTCCTTGGCCGCCTCGACCGCATCTTGCGCTTGTTGCTTGGCATCGTCCACGGCCTGATTGGCCGTATCCTTTGCCTGTTGCACCGCGTCTTGCGCCTTCTCTTTGGCAGCGTCCGCGACCTCTTCGGCCTTGTTCCTGGCATCGTCCACGGCCTGACTGGCCGTATCCTTTGCCTGCTGAACCGCGTCTTGTGCCTTCTGTTTGGCAGCGTCCGCGACCTCTTCGGCCTTGTTCTTGGCATCGTCCACGGCCTGATTGGCCGTATCCTTTGCCTGCTGAACCGCGTCTTGCGCCTTCTGCTTGGCAGAGTCCACGACCTCCTCGGCCTTGTTCTTGGCGTCGTCTACGGCGTGGTTGGCAGTATCTTTTGCCTGCTGGACCGCGTCTTGTGCCTTTTGCTTGGCAGCGTCCGCCACCTCTTCGGCCTTGTTTTTGGCGTCATCCAGGGCCTGGCCGGCGGTGTCCTTTGCCTGTTGCACGACATCCTGGGCCTTTTGTGCGGCGCCTTGCGCGGTGTTTTTGGCGGCTGTCTTGGCCTCGTCCAGCAACGAAGACGGTTTTGGTACGGCGCCCGACGCAGCAGCCTTCGGCGCCGCCTTTGGCTGCCACGGCCGATCAAGGTCGACAGCGGCGGGAGCGTCGCCGCCGGTAAACGGATGTGCCGCGCCAAACCCGGGTGTGTGCTGCGCCTGCACCTTCCCCGAGGCGACCTGGCGCGCGACAATGGCGATGACCTCATGGTCGCTCAGGCGGTGATACAGGGCCTCGGTGGGAACAAGGCGCTCCCGGTCGAGGAAGGCACGCAGACGCTGCATCTGCTCCGGGCTGGCCAGCAACCGGTGCAAAACCTGCTGCACGCTCGACACGCCGCCGGCTGTCAAAACAATCGTGTCGCTCCCAGCTCTAAACTCAGTTCCATGGCGTTGCATGTGCGCCTCCTGTGCCTGCTACAATGCTTTCAGATAGGCGATGGCCGCCTTTTCGTCGGCGCCGACCCAGCCCGCCGACATCAGGTCGATCAACAGGGCCTTCAAGGGTCCAGCGCCACGCACAATCTGTTCCAGCTTCTTGTCCTTGCGGACGATCCCGGCATACGATAGCGCGATATCGTCGGAATCGCTGGGATTGTTCTTTTCGAGATAGGTGAAGATGTCGAACACCCGCTTGGTATTGTCACCCATCTCGGCCAGGCATTGCGCAAGGCCATCTTCGTCCATGTTGACCGTCACGCCCCATCCGCCGGTGCGGAAGCGGTTGATGACAAAAGCCGGATCGTCATTGAGATATTGCAGGAAAGCATGAGTGATCGGATTCCACGAACTGGACGGCATGCCAAGCTTCGACACACTGAAGCTGAGGTCGATGCCGCCCAGCCACGATACCGGGTCCATGGTATAGGCCATTTCGACGCGCTGCAGTCCGGCCGGCCAGTTCACCGTTGGCGAGCCGAAGCTGCAAACCCTCGACGAACGCAAGGTTTCAGCGCCGATGGCGTCCAGCGCCTGAAGGACGTTGCTCAGAATCAGATTGCCCTGGGAATGGGCGAAGACCTCAATGGCGCCGGACGTCTTGCGCAGCAGGTCGAACAGCGCCACCTGCGCCGGGTTGCGGCTGAGCGCTCTGCGCATGATCTCCGCCTTCTGCAGCGGACTGACGCCATTGTTCCACACGATCCGGTGTTGTGCCGACAGCGAAAACCCGTTGAATTGGTTCTTGTCGCCCAGGCACTGGATCAGGTCTTGCCGAAACCCGGCCGTCATGTTGTAGACGCCGGTGACCTTCGACATCTGTACCAGGGACAGGGCGAGCGCCGACTGTTTGTGATCGAGACCGGTATTGCCCATTCCGTTGATGAAGATGATCGTCTTCATCAACTGGGGCTGGCCGACTTCCGGATTTAGGTAGGTATTGACCTCGCCGTCCACGGTCGGAATCTTGCCCGGCAGGGACTTCAGCTTGTCAACGTCGAACCGCATCGCCATTGTCTGTCCCTGCTATGAGAAGCTGTAGATGAATCCGCTCGCACCCTCACCGGTGCCAACCGAAATCGCCTGCACCTCCTCGCCATTCATCTGTTTTTCCAGCAGGGCGATCGACAGTTCGGGCAGCATAGTGTTGGTCAGAATGGCGTCGATAATGCGCCCGCCCGACGCCACCTGATTGCAGCGCGAGACAATAAAATCGATCACCTCGTCGCTATAGCTGAAGGCGATGCCGTGGTTCTCCTGGATACGTTTTTTGACCCGGTCGATCTGCAGCTTCACGATGCCCTGAAGCATGGTTGGCGACAGCGGATAATAGGGCAGAACCAGCAGACGGCCCAGCAGGGCCGGTGGAAAAACCTTGAGCAGTTCGGGCCTGAGCGCCTCGGCCAGGGCTTCGGAATCGGGCTTCATCTCCTCGTCTTCCGACATGGTGGTGATCAGGTCGGTGCCGACATTGGAGGTCAGCAGGATTAAGGTGTTCTTGAAGTCGATATGGCGGCCTTCGCTGTCGTTCATGAAGCCCTTGTCGAACACCTGGAAGAACATTTCGTGCACGTCAGGGTGAGCCTTTTCGACCTCATCGAGCAGGACCACGCTGTACGGCCGGCGCCGCACCGCTTCGGTCAGCACCCCGCCCTGGCCATAGCCGACATAACCGGCCGGCGCGCCTTTCAGGGTCGAGACGGTATGCGCTTCCTGGAATTCCGACATGTTGATGACGATCATCGAGTCGTCGCCGGAATAGAGCAGTTCCGACAGGACGTGCGCGGTCTCGGTCTTGCCGACACCCGACGGACCGCACAGCATGAACACCCCGACCGGTTTGTTCGGATTGTCGAGCTTGGCGCGGCTGGTCTTGATTCGCTTGGCGATGGCGTCCATGGCGTGGTCCTGGCCGATGACGCGTTCCTTCAGACGGTCGGCGATTTCGAGCACGCTGCGGATCTCGTCCTTGACCATACGTCCGACCGGAATGCCAGTCCAGTCGGCGATGATTGCCGATACGGCATCGGCATCGACGACGGCGAATACCATGGGGCTGTCGCCGCCCGCCGCGCGCATTTCGTCGATGGCCGATTGCAGAGTGACCTTGAGCGCACCGGTGTCCGCGTCGCCTGGCGCCTCTTCAAGTGCGGTGCGCGCCGACTGCACCTTCTCCAGCGCGGCCTTCTCCGCCTCCCACTTGGCGGTGGCTTCCGCGAGGGCCGTTTCGGCTTCGTCGAGCTGTTCCTGGAGCTTCGGACCGCGATCGTCGCTGCGGTACTGTCCGGCCAGTTCGCGCGCCGCCACCTCCATCTCGACATTGAGCAGTTCGACGCGACGCCTGCGGTCCTCGACCGCCGCCGGGGTAGCGTGCTGCGAGACGGCCACGCGCGCACAGGCGGTATCGAGCAGGCTGACGGCCTTGTCCGGCAGTTGCCGCGCCGGCACATAGCGCTGCGACAGCTTGACCGCGGCCTCGACCGCCTCGTCGAGCAGGACGATCTTGTGGTGCTTCTCCATCATCGGCGCCACACTGCGCAGCATGGCGATGGCGTTGGCTGTCTCCGGCTCGCCCACGTCTACGGTCTGGAAGCGGCGGGTCATCGCCGGGTCCTTCTCGAAGTACTGGCGATATTCGGCATAGGTCGTGGCGGCGATGGTGCGCAGCCGGCCGCGCGCCAGAGCGGGCTTGAGCAGGTTGGCGGCATCGCCGGTCCCTGCCTGGCCGCCGGCGCCGATCAGGGTATGCGCCTCGTCGATGAACAGAATGATCGGCTTCGCGCTGGCTTCGACCTCGTCGATCACCTGGCGCAGCCGCTTCTCGAACTCGCCCTTTACGCTGGCCCCGGCCTGGAGCAGGCCGATATCGAGCGCGCGCAGCGTGACATCCTTCAGTACCGGCGGCACGTCGCCGTCGACGATGCGGCGGGCGAAGCCCTCGACCACGGCGGTCTTGCCGACGCCCGCCTCCCCGATCAGGATCGGATTGTTCTGTCGCCGGCGCAGAAGAATATCGATCATCTGGCGCACCTCGGCGTCACGGCCGACGATCTTGTCGATAGCGCCGGTCCGGGCACGTTCGGTCAGGTCGACGCTGAACTTCGCCAGGGCCTGGCCCTCGCCTGTCGGGCCGGACCCTGGCTCTCCGCCGCCCGACGACATGGCGCCCGCCGGTTCGGCGACGGTCTGCTCAGCCGACGACTGGACGATGCTCTCGAAACTGTCGCCCAGCTTGTCGACACTGATCTTGCGGAATTCGCCCGAGACATTGGCGAGCGCGTTCTTCAGGGTCGGCGTCTTCAACATGCCATAGACCAGGTGACCGGTACGGATGCGGCCGGCCGAGAACTGGAGCGAGGCATACAGCCAGCCCTTCTCGATGGCCTCCTCGATCTGGGGCGAGAAGTCGGAAATCGCCGTCGCGCCGCGCGGCAGGCGGTCGAGCGCCGCCACCACGTCGCGGGCCAGCTGGGTGTCGTCGATGCCGAAGGCGGTGCGGATCGACGCCACGTCGTTTCTCGGATCCTGCAACAGGACGTGCATCCAGTGGACCAACTCGACATAGGGATTGCCGCGCATCTTGCAAAAAGTGGTCGCGGTCTCGATGGCCTTGAGCGCCGTCGGGTTGAGCCGTCCGAAGAGGGAGGATCTGCTAATGTCGGCCATTGTAATCCTTTAGGCTGCCTGTCGTTTGGAAATAATGGTATCGCGACGGATGCGTCCGGTCTTGCCAGGCGTCATCCAGGTGGTCCAGCCGAGCCGCGTGCGTCCGTCGAGCTTCGCCGGCGGGCACAGCCGCTCGTCGATTTCGAGCGCGACGTCCCAATCCAGGTGAGAGGGCGCGAACGCGTCGAGCGCCTCGGCCAGGATCTTAAAGCGGCTGCCTGTCGGCAACAGGTCTTCGTAGTCGCGCAGGGTATTGGAGCGGATGACCACCCGAAACGCATCTGACGCCGTGCGCACACGCCCTCCCAGCACAATGTCGCCGCCGAGTTGTGCAAAGGCCTGGCCAAGTCGCGAGCGGTCGTCCTTTTCGATGGTGCGCCAGCGTGGCTGGAATTCGTGGACTTCGACCTTTTGCCGCAGTAGGTGCGACAGCGCGTCTTCGATGCCACGCGCATTGCGCTGGCCCGCCAGAAGACTGGCATAATGCAGCCGCGCCCGTGCCGGAAAGGCACTGTCGGCGCGCGCGCCTTCATAGGCACCGGTCAGGACCGCAAGATAACCGGCGAAGCGATCGTCATCCGGCCGGTCGGCCTGCGCCGCCGGTTGGCTATCGGCCCAGGCACGGTAAAACAGTTGCAGCATGCGCCCGGCCAACAGGTCGAGAAAGCGGCCGAGCGGCCGCGAACGGGCATATTTCTTTTCATAGACCGCGAATTCGGTGATGTGGGTCGGCATCGGTCCCATCGGTCCGGTCATGCCAAGCCAGTAACCGGACACGCGCGCCCTCCCGCCTTTGATGACGATTTCGTCCAGGGTCGACTCCGGAAAGCCCATGACCGGCGTCTGCGCCAGGTCGACGATGTTCTGCTGTGGCAGATGCGACCGGCCGACGCGCGGAAGCCCATGCGCCCGCGCCTCGGCGCCGCGCACCAAGGCGAACAACCCCCAGCGGCGGATCGTCGTGCGAGCGCCTTCGAGGAAGGTCAGATGGTGTGCTGGCGGCCGATCCGGGGGGGCCATTGGACGAAGGCTCCTTCGAGCGGCGATTCGAACGCGCACTCGGTGAATGTGTTGATGGTGGCGAACTCAGCCAGGAAACGCTCCAGCACGGCCGAGAACAGGAACAGCCGCGCGCGGTCGAAGGCCGCGTCATCCAGGCGAACAGTGATGTGATGGCCAGAAGCGATGGCCATGCGGTCGCGGCCCGGAACACGGCGCGACACGGGACGCGAGGTCACGGTCATCACGCCGTCGATCTGGCGTCGAGACGATGCGTCATCCGGTCGGCCATACAGCGCCAGATGGTCGCGCAGCAGCGCGGGGTCACCGCCCGGCTGGCTGACCAGGCTGGCATAGTTGGGCGTCAGGTGACCGATCACGCGCCACGCGGCGTCGTTCAGTCCCATCGGTGGACGCGGTCGGGTCGGCGCCCGCACAACCGACACCTTTGACACCGGAACGCCCTGGACAGTGAAATGGTTCTCGCCACGGAAGGTCAGGGTTTCCGGCAGTTCGCGATTGGTGACCAGGGCGCGTACCGCCACTTCGTGGATAGTGTCGAGCAGTTGCGGCTGACCGGGCGCGGTCAGGCTGAGCCAGACCTCGGTGCCGACATAATCGGCGGTACGGCGCACGCGCTGTTCCTTGGTGGATAGTCGCCGCGGCCGCAGCTTGGTGGTGTAGAATATGGCATTGCGCCAGTCGTACAGCAGGGCGCCGAAGGCATAGAGCGGCGCAACTTTCTGCGACTCGGTGTTCTCGCGGGCAAAGGCGTTGACGTCGAGCACGCGGAACACCTCGTAATCAAGCGGCTTAGCCCGGTCGGGAATGACATGGTACTCGTGCTCATAAGGTTTCATCTGCAGGCGGCCGCACTGCATCTCGAACAGGTTGATCGCCGGCGAACAAAACAGGCGGAAGTTGGCCGGTGTCAGGGCGCCGCTCAGGGCCGGCACGCTGCGCGAGAACAGAACAATGACGTCGACCGACTCCTTCGCCGTCGGCAGCACCTTCGCCAGACCGTCCAGACCGACGAAGTTGAAGCGCTCCGGGCAAGCGAAATATTCGGTCAGCAGTCGGTAGCCGCGGAAGGATCGCACCTCCTGCGGCAACAAGGCTTCCTTATCGTCGAACCCCAGTTGCACCGGCTTCGGCAGTTCAATCCAGCCCCCCGCTCCGGCGGCCGAATTGGCATCGCGCGCCATAACGGCAAGGGTTTCTCCGGCCAGTTGCCGGTACAACTCGCCGGGAATCGTTTCCGATCCGTCGAGATACAGGCTGATCGTGCCCGGCAGGATTTTCGCCAGGTCGGCGCCCGCCGTGGCGGCGAAGCGCAGGCGCAGGCCGGCTTCCGCCTTGAAACGCGTGCCGGCGGCAAAAGGCGCGATGGCGGCGCGTGAACCGAGATATTCCGCCTGGGTGATCTGCAGCGGCCACAGCCTGATCTCGTGACCGGTCCGGAACACGACCGGCGCCCCGCCCTGGTCCGCCGCCGTGGCGGTAATCGCCGTGCCGGCTGGTACGGTGACGCCCTTGGCCAGGCCTGGATCGCCAGCCCTGGGCTCAAATTGGGCGATACAGATGGACGGCGTTGGTGACAGGTAGTGCGGCTGGATCGCAGCGAGCAGATGCTGGGTGAATTCGGGATACTGGTCCTGCTGCTTGAGCTGAACCCGTGCCGATAGGAAAGCCACGCCTTCGAGCAGACGTTCGACATAGGGATCGGGATCGGTGGGCGTCTTCAGTCCCAGCCTGCCGGCCACAGCCTCGTGCTCCTCGCCGAACTCGCGCGCAGCTTCGCGTAAATAGGCCAGTTCGTCGCTATAGGCACGAAGAAGACGCGGGTCCATCAGTCCCTCACCGTCACGGTCGAGGCATCGGCTTCGACATCGGTCTTGAAGGTGACCGGAATCGCCTGCACAGCGGCGGTGATATCGCCGTGGATGGCATAGGTGATGGCGTTCTCGCGCTCGCGGGTCTCCATCGGTTCGACATGCAGGGAGTCGGGGTTGATGCGCGGCTCGAACGCCTTGACGGCGGCGGCGATATTCTTGGCGCGCGCCAGGACCACGCGATAGGAATGCGCCTTGCCGGTCAGGTCGGCAACGCCGAAATTGAGCACCGATGTCTTGACGTGCGGATAGGGGTCGAGATCGATACCGGCCGCCATGTTGGTGGTGTTGAGCAGCCACGCCATGTCGCGCTTGATGGTTTCGCGCAGGGCGTTCTCGTTGAACCGCTCCAGTTTCGGCACCGAATAGGAGCGCATGGTCTCGCGCGACATCTCCACCACGGCGCCGGTCTCGTCGCGCAGGCCGGGCATGTCGAGATCGGCGACCAGCTTGTCGAACAGTGACGGATTCAGCCGCTCGGAAATCGCCATGCGCGCACCTATGACCCGAACCGGAGCGCACGCAGTGATAGCAGATCCATCTCCTCGCCGCCCGACAGGTTCAGCACGTGCTGGCCGACAGGCGCGTCATCGATCCAGTCGGTGGACCGCGCCAGGATGGCGGCGGTGTTCTCGCACGTCTCCGTGCCGGGATAACGCACGGGCAGGAAGCCGGCGATGGACTGCCCCGATTTGAACCCGATCTGCACCGGCAGCCATACCGTATCACGCAGGTCCTTCGGGCCGTCGCTCTTGATATAGTCCAGCGTGTCGAACGGCAGCAGGCCCCACTTGCCGGCGACAATGGCTTCGACCGCCGGTCCGAAACGCGTATCGGCGTCGGCGATCCAGTCGAAGGCGGTATCGTTGAAGGTGCCCGGCGTATCCGGAGCGGCGTCGAAGGCACGGGCGCGTGCTGCTTCCGCCTCATCCGCCCGGCCGGCGAGGTCGTGGCCAAGCGCGGTAACGAGGTCCTGCGACCACGGACTGCTTTTGGTCAGGAGCGCCACTGGCGCCCGGCCGGCAAACGCATCCGCGCGAGTTATTTCGGCGTCTATGGCCTGATTATAGGCGACGCTCAGCATCTGGGCTTCGGGGGATAACTGGGCAAGCGCGCTCAGCTGGGCTCGCGCCTTGGTCCACTCGGCGGTCAGGCACAGCAACTGGAACAGGAACATCCTGGCGTCCACATTGCCCGGCGCCTTTTTTACCAGGTCGACAAGCTCGGCACGGGCCCCGCCAAGATCACCCTCGCGCAGCTTGATTTCTGCGAGACTCATCTAAATTCCGTGACCTGAACCGACTGCCGGCAGGGCCAGCAGCCGGGATTATATCAATCCTTATTAGACCGGCTTGTTCTGCCGCACGTCGTAGCCACCGGACACAGCGCCGCCAAGCGTGCCGTCGTCGTTCTGCGGCTGATAGCTGAAGCTGACCGTGGCGAAGTTGAGCGAGAGCGTCTCCATTGGCACGTCGGAAGACGCATCGCCGGAGTTCTGGAAGCTGGAGATCAGTATGTCGGTCAGCTTGATGATGTAGTATTCCTGACCTCCAGCCTTGCCGCCGCCGGCCTTGCGCACGGTGATCTGGGCGGTCTTGATGTGCTCGCCGGTGGCGCAGTCCATCATCAGCACTGGCGAAGCCTTGTCGGAGCGTTTGTGAATGGTGATATCGCTGAACTCGGCCTTGCCGGCGCCGCTGCCGCCGCTGCGGCCGCCAAGACCGTGCTGGGACACGCCGAACGTGAACGCATCGATGTCGATTTCGTCCTTGTGTTTGGCGTCCCTGGACTCGCCCTTGATGCCGTCCAGCTTCAGAAACATATCGATAGACATTGTCTACTCCATGGAAGTGAGCATGTGATTGGAACCGCCGAATACGCGGCGGGCACTGCCGGCCCTCTACGCACACCATCATGCCTGGACCGTTATGGATCACGGAAGCATGTCAGACCTGCGTGCGAGCCGCCTCAAACGTAGGTCTGTCAACTAACTCCGGACGCGCGCCCCAACGCACCTGCGTCAGTCGCGTTTTATCCCGCCCCCTTTGGCAGGCGCGACACCATGCTCATCGACACGTCCATGCCCTCAAGCTGGTAGTGCGGAATGAACAGGAACTTGCCCTTGTAATAGCCGGGATTCTCCTCATCGGCCACGACTTCGACCGACGCTGCTTTGAGCGGCAGCCGCGCCTTGGTTTCTTCCGACGAGGTTTCCGGCGCGCCATCGACATACTGCATGATCCAGTTGGTCAGATCACGCGTCAGCTGCGGCGCCTCGCGCGAGCCACCGACCCAGTCGCGCACCATACACTTGAGATAGTGGGCGAAACGGCATGACGCGAAGATGTAGGGCAACCGCGCCGACAGGTTGGCCGAAGCCGTTGCCGCCGGATCGTCATAGACCTTGGGCTGGTGAACCGTCTGCGCGCCAATGAAGGTCGCCTGGTCGGAATTCTTGCGGTGAACGAGCGCCAGCAGACCTGACGTCGACAGTTCGGCTTCGCGCCGGTCGGAAATGGCGATCTCGGTCGGGCATTTCATGTCCACGCCGCCGTCATCGGTCGGGAACATGGCTGTGGGCAGGCCGGTGACCGTGCCGCCCGATTCAACGCCGCGGATACGTGTACACCAGCCCCAGTCCTTGAAGGCCTCGGTAATGCGCACGCCCATGGCATAGGATGCGTTAAGCCACAGGTGGTTGTCATGCTCGCCGCCGGTGTCCTCCTCGAAGTCGAAAGCATCGACCGGGTTGGTCTTGGCGCCATAAGGCGGGCGGCCCAGAAACCGCGGCATGGTCAGCGCCAAGTAGCGGCTGTCCTCCATGGCGCGGAAACCGCGCCATGCGGCATAGTCGGTGGCGTCGAACAGCTTGCCGAGATCGCGCGGCTGCGACAGTTCCTGCCAGCTCTGCATACCCATCAGACCGGGCGCTGCATTGGCAATGAACGGGGCGTGAGCGGCCGCGCCAATCTTGGACAGGCCTTTCATGACCTCGATGTCGGGCGCGCTTTGATCGAAGCTGTAGTCGCACATGAAGGCGCCGTAGGGTTGCCCCCCCAACTGGCCGAATTCCGACTCGTAAATCTTCTTGAAGAGCGGGCTCTGGTCCCATGCGGCGTCACGGTACTGGCGCAGCATCTTGCGCACCTCGTCCTTGCCGATGTTCATGACACGGATCTTGAGGTCCTTGCCGGTCGGCGTATTCATGACAAAGTAGTGCAACCCGCGCCACGCCGATTCCAGCTTCTGGAATTCCTCGTTGTGCAGGATTAGATTGACCTGCTCGGTGAGCTTCTTGTCAATCTGCGCCCGCATGGCGTCGAGCGTCGTGAAGACGTCGTGGCCGATGACATTGGCGTCGGCCAGTGCCTGCTGCGCCAAGGTTTGGACGGCCGATTCGATGCGTGACTTGCGCGTATCGTCGGTCGGCTTGAATTCCTTCTGCAACAGCGATGCGAAGTCATCATAGGCGACCTCGCCGGTCTGAGCTGCGCCCGTTGTCTGTACTGCTTCTTGAGCCATTGATCCCCGTCTCCCTTATTCCGGCGCCGCTTCGTTCGCCGTATCGCCACCCTTGTTCGCGCCTTGGGTAGCCGCCAGCGACTTCATCAGGTCCGGATCCTTGAGCAGCTTATCCAGGAGCTCCTGGGCGCCATCCTTGCCGTCCATGTAGATCATAAGGTCGTTCAGCTGCTGGCGCGCCTCGAGCAGCTTGTTCAGCGCCGGGACGCGCTTGGCGACCTCGCCGGGGTCGAAATCGTCCATATTCTTGAAGGTCAGGTCGACCGAAAGTTTGCCCTCACCGGTCAGGGAATTGTCGACATTGAAAGCGGCGCGCGGCGCGATCGCCTCCATGCGCTGCTCGAAATTGTCCATATCAAACTCGACGAAGTCCCGCTTGTCCACCGGCTTCTTCTCGACCAGGCTCTTGCCCGACAGGTCGGACATGACGCCCATCACAAACGGCAGTTCGACCTTCTGCTTGGCGCCGAAAGTTTCGACCTCATACTCGATATGAACGCGCGGCTTACGATTCTGGCTGATAAAACGCTGACCACCCTTGCTTGACATCGCTGACCCTTTTTATGAGTGCGCTTTCGAGCGCCGTTAGAACGCGGTTCGCCAAATTATCAAACGGCAATTTTCTTTTTACAAGCTAATTCGAGATCAAACACTCATTTGTCAGAATTCGTTAGGGCAAGCTTACCCATGCGGCAACATTAGCCGGTTACCAGTTACTGTTTTCGTCTTTCTTGGTGGGAAGGAGCACGCGCCTCGCCTCGTCAAGGCTGTTCGGCGCGATGTCTTCCAGCACGGCCATAAAATCGAGCGTCACCCACTCCCGGGCCCGTTTCAGCGCCAACGGCACCGGACTGGCCGGCTCGCGGCGGCGGTAATAATCGGCGATGGCGTCGATGGCGCGGACCACGTCCTCGCGCGAGTCAATAGAACTGGGCGAACCGGGCGAACCCATCCCCGATCGCCCACTGCCGTTCGAGGCGGCATAGGTAATATCGCCACCGCCCGCCGGCGGCACATCCGCTTGCGGCGCGGCGGCACCACTGCCTGGCAGGAACTCCGCCAAGGCCCTGCGCACACCACTGAAGGCTTCATAGGTCGGAGCGAAATTGACAGAGGTCTCGCCGCCGGCATTGGCGGTCATCACCTTATCGGCGCGCCTCAATGCCAAGATGATGGCGTCGAGGTTGGCGGCGGTCGCCTCAAGCTCTTCGGCCGGAACATCGGCGATCGCAGCGCGGAAAATGCCGTAGCCGTCCTCGGCATCGCCGCCTTTCATGAAACGCTCGATATCGCTTGCGGAATATTGGCCGAGGCGAGGATGGCTGACCAGGATGATATTGCGCAGCGGACCCAGAAATTCGCCGATGCGTGTCAACGATTCGCACGGTGTCTTGCGCCCCTGGAAGCCGTATTCCTCGATCTGCGGATGGACACTGTCCCACCAGGTCTCGACCAGACCGGCCAGGTATTCCGCGCCCTTGGCGACGGTCTCGAGTTGCGCCATGCGGGCGCCGGCACGCATCATGTAGACAGGAAGCCAGATGTCCTTGGTGCGCGCGCTCTGCGCCTCGATCAGACGCACCACGGCGCGCCAGTCGGTGTCACCGTCATTGGCATCGCCGCCGCCCGCCGTGCGCTCGAACGCCGTCTCGATTTCCTGGCGCTGGACGTCATAGGCGAGATCCTCACCCACCGGCGAGTCGCCGGGAACCGGCGCAAGCAAGGCCTCGACATTAGCCGCCACAAAGTCACCCTTGAAAAGAAACTGTCTCCGGAAACATCCGGGAGACTGTTATTATGAATATTGTCAGTTCGCGCGAACCAACTCGACACGGCGGTTGAGTGGAGATGTCCGCGTAGCGCCGGTCAGCGGGCGGTCCGGGCCATAGCCCATCGCCTGGAGCCGGTCCGGAGAAACGCCGTTGGCAACCAGGAAATCAACGACCGACTGCGCCCGTCGCTTCGACAGGTCCAGGTTGGTAGCATAGGAACCGGTCGAGTCGGTATGGCCTTCGATAACGAACTTCATGCCGGCCAATTGCTGCGACTGGAGCGCTTTGACATACTCCCCCAGTTCCGTGCGAGCATCGGGCGTGAGTACCGCCGAACCCAGCAGGAAATGCACCTGCATTGCCATCTCATGCGATGCAGACGGTGTACCGGAGACACTGCCGCCGCCAGTACCGGCGTGGACCTGCGCTTTCGCACCCGGCTTATAGGACGGCGCACTCGACGTCACTTTGGGCGGCGCAGGCTTGCCCGGCACGGCGGCCGGAGCGGGATTGTTTTGAGCCTTCTGCAGGCTGAACATCTTCTCGTCGCCATTCGTCTGCTTGCTGCCGGCCGGCGCGACGCTCGTGTCGTCACAGCTGTCCGACATCCGGCAGATGATGTCGTCCGCCTTGACCGTCTGCGCGGGAGCAGAACCATATGAAAGCGCAAAACCGGTCAGGAGAAGACCGCATGCACTGAGACTACGTAAAGTCGAGAAACGCATACGACACCTTTATAAATAAGGGCCGACCATTCAGCCAACAGTGTTATGACCGAAAATACCCCATTTACAAACCCGGCGCAACTGGATTACCCTTGTAAGAAAAAGCAGTCTAAGCTGCTTCCGCCTGGGATGGCATAAATCCAAGGGCACAGTATGGTCCGCCACCCGGCAGATGGAGATGCGTGTTGCCCGATAAGCCCTTAGCCACCATAGACCTTAGCTTCGGGTCCACCGATGCCGATCTCGTTCGCGTCGACATCCAGGAAGCGCTGAGCGAGCTGTTCATCATCACGGCCGACATTCTGACGAAAGATCAGGTGTCCCTGAGTGACAAACTGGGCGCGTCGGTGACGGTCGCGATCTTCCAGAACGAGGAGCCGGACCGGGTGTGGAACGGCATCTTTACCGCCGGCGAGTTCGTCGAGCGCACGCCAGCCGGCTGGCGCTACCGTCTGACGCTACGCCCGGTGCACTGGCTGTACAGCCTCAGCCGCTTCTATGCCATTTACCAGGATAAGGCGGCGTCGGACATCGTCGGCCTGACGATGAAGCGCTGCAATCTGCCGTGGAAGCCCGCAGCCTTTGGCATCAGCCGCGAATATTGCGTGCAATATGACGAAAGCGACTTTGGCTTCATGACGCGCCTGATGGAGGAGGAAGGCGCCTACTATTACTTCGACCATGGCCAGGGTAGTCACACCCTTGTCATCCAGACGCGAAATTCCAGCCATCCAAAGGCCCAGCCCTACAGCCTGGCCTTCAACCCGGACGCGCAGAACCTGCACTTTTCCGACCAGAAGGGTGAAAACGACGACTATTACATCCTGTCGTGGGCGGAAAGCGTCTCGACCGGCAGCGAAACTTCGGTCGGGTACCAGGACTACGACTTCAAGGACGCCACCAATCCTGTGAAGAACGAGTCCAGCGTCAAGAAGGCCCTGGGCCAGAAGACGGTCGTCGTCCAGCGCTTCGCCGCCACACGCGATGTCCGCGCCGATGTCGCACGCACCGAGACGCATATGGAACTGATCGAGTCCGGACGCCAGTTGTTCGCGGGCACGTCGCTGACGCCGGGTGTGCGTTGCGGCGAACTGATCGAGATGACGGATCATCCCGTCGGCCGCTTCAACACCAGCTACCTGATGACACGGGTGCGCACGGTGGCGCACGGTGCCGGCTTCGAGACGTCGTCAGGCGCGGTCGACGACAGCGGCACCTGGTTCGAATGCGTTCGCGCCGACCAGCAGTGGCGCCCGGCGCACATCACGCCGCGGCCACTCGTGCATGGTTCCGAAACTGCGATTGTGATTGGGCCGGACAGCGAGACCATCTATACGGACGAATGGGGCCGTGTGAAGGTGAAGTTCCATTGGGACAGTGGTGTCGCCGACGACCGGGGCTCCGACACCACATGCTGGATCCGCGTGTCGAACTTCGGAGGCCTCGGTAACGTCGTGCTGCCACGCGTCGGCCATGAGGTGATTGTCGATTTCCTGGGCGGCAATCCCGACCGGCCGATCGTCACCGGACGGCTGTTCAACAGCGAGAACAAGCCGATCTACGACCTGCCCGCTAACAAGACCCGGGCTTTATGGCGAACCAAGACCTATGGCGACGCCAATGCCGCCCTGGGCGACGACGCGGTTACGCTCGACACCGGCAATCCGGCCGCCAACGAGCTGCGGTTCGAGGACATGTCGGGCAAGGAAGAAGTATTCGTCCATGCCCAGCGTGACCTGAACACGCGCATCCGCAATGACGAAAGCCACCATGTCGGCCATAACCAGCAGACCAAGATCGGACTCGATTCCGAGCGCGAGGTCGGCCGCGACAGCAAGGTCAAGATCCGCAGGAACTCGACCATTGAGATCGAGGAGAACGAGAGCCGCACCACCAAGGGCACATGTGCCGTCGAGGTTCAGAAAAACCATACCGTCAAACTATTGGCGGACGCCAGCTACACCACGAACGGCAAGAATACGGTCAAGGTCGATGGCGAAGACAAGCAGACCTATGGCGACAAGTCGACCATCAGTGTCGGCGATACGCTGAAGATCTCTGGCAGTACCGACATCCTGATCGAGGCCAATACCACGATTACCCTGAAGGTCGGCAGCAGCAAGATCGAGATCTCCCAGGCCGGCGTGAAAATCACCGGCCTCATGGTCAATGTCGAAGGCCAGGTCACGGCCGAGATGAAGTCACCGATGACGACGGTCAAGAGCGACGCCATGACCACCATCAAGGGTGGCATCGTGATGATAAACTAGGCCTGATGATAGACTAGGCCTGATGATAGACTGGGAACGAGCACATGAATGAATGGGGCATGGTCGAATGGTCGCGGGCGCGGCAGATCACCCAGGCCATGGGTATCCGCGACAAGGATCCGGCGGCACCGGCGCCGGCCGTGACACCGCCGCAGCATTTCGCCAATCTCATTTCCTCCGGCGAGCTCGCCGACGCCATCCGCTTCCTGGCCCACGCCCTGCCGCGCTACGAGGCGATCCAGTGGGCGGCGCGCGTCATGTCGGAGCTGAAGCCCAACAGCCAACGGGACATCGAGGAGGTTCGCGCCTTCGACCTGGCGCATCAGTGGCTGCGCGACCCGTCCGAAGCCGTCCGCCGTGCCTGCGAGGTTCAGATTACGCGAATGGAGGAGGCGTGCGCCGAGAAGTTCCTGCTTCAGGCGATCTTCATGTCCGGTGGATCGATGACCCCGGAGGACCTGCCGCCGGTTCATCCGGCGTCCGATATCACGGCCAAGATGGTGGCCGGCGCCGTCCTGTTGACCGCCCTGGGCACGGTTGACGGACGGGGCGGGCTAATAAGCGCGCTTGAGGCCGGCGAAAAATTGGCGCAAAGGGCGGCATGAAGCTTATTCTGACGATCCAGGGGCTCGACCGGCTCGACAACGGCCTGCCGGCGCGGCTCGACCTTGCCGAACGCGGCGCCATAATCGGCCGCTCGCCAACCGTGTCGTGGTGCCTGCCCGACCCGTCCAATCATATTTCCTCCCGCCATGCCGAAGTGGGATTTCGCGACGGTGTCTACACCCTGACCGACACCTCGACCAACGGCACCTTCGTCAATGGTCGTCAGCTGACGTCGCCGCACCGGCTCAATACCGGCGACGTCATCGACATCGGTCAATACCGGATTCGCGCCGAGGTCGAAGGCCAGGCCGCGACAGCCGGCGGTCCCGCTGCGCCGCCACCGCCCGTGCAACCCCCGTCTGACGCCTGGGGACCGCCGCCCGGTCCCGCCCCTGTCGTGTCGTCCGCGACTGGAAGCGGCTGGGATCCGGTGCACGCCGCACCCGCACCGCCGCCTCCCTCCGAATGGGGTCCGAGTCCGCAATCCTCTGGCGCGTCACCGTGGGATGTCGGCGCACCGACCCCGCCTCCCACGCCGGCCTCGCCATGGTCGAGCGCCATACCCGAGGTCGCGCCTCCACCGTCCGCCGATGACGTATGGGGCCGCTTTGCCGAAAACCATATCGTCGATTGGGCGCGCGGCGGCTTCGGGCAGCAGGCGCCGGAACTCAAGCCGGCTTCCGCGCCGCTCGGCCTCGACACGACCAACAATTTCGCCCAGTCCCTGCCGCCGGTCGAGCAGAAATGGGCCGGCCATGCGCCTCCCGAAGCCCCCCCTGCCCCGGTTGTTCCAGCGCCGCAACCGGTACAATCGGCGCCGCCTTCGCTTGACGGTTTCATTCAGCAGCTTGGCTTGTCACCAGCCGATCTGAAAGCCGCGCCGCAAGAGACGCTTGCCACTTCGGCCGTGCTGCTGCGTCGCCTGATCGCCGGCATGGTCGTGATGCTGGAGGCTCGCGCCCGCGCCAAGTCGCAGATGGGTGCGCAGGGCACGGCGCTCAGTTTCGATGGCAACAATCCGCTCAAATTCGCGCGCACGCCGGAGCAGGCCCTGGCCCAACTGCTCAACGCACCCGAACGCGGCTTCATGCCGGCCGAACGGGCCATCGAGGACGCTTTCCTCGACCTGCAATCGCACCAGATGGCGACGCTCAAGGCCATGCAGGGCGCGCTGAAGGCGACGCTCGACCGCTTCTCGCCTGCCGCCATCCGCGAGCGCGCCGAGAAGAAGGGCATCATGGCCAAGATCTTCCCCGACGCGCGCGACGCCGCCTTGTGGAAAGCCTATGAAAAGGAATTCAGCGGCGTCGTCCACGGCTCGGACGAGGCCTTCATGGATGTCTTCGCCCAGGAGTTCCGCAAGGCGTACGAAGCGCTGACAATGAAAAAGGGATTTTGAGACTTGCTATTTCCCGGTCTACGCCCCGGCCTGTGCGCGGATGGCGTCGATGCGGTCACGTTCCGCGAAGAAGCCGCGTAGGTCGGCGCCACTCAGGCCATGGCCCGCTTCCAGCGGCACGGTCATGGCGTCCACCGGCTCGCCACTGATATGCATCTCATAGTGCAGGTGCGGCCCCGTCGAACGCCCGGTCGTACCGACATAGCCGATAGTCTGGCCCTGATGCACGCGAGCCCCGGCAACAATGCCGGAGGCAAACGCGCTCTGATGCAGGTAATAGGTCTGCCAGCCGTTGTCGTGCTGGATGATGGTCAGGTTGCCGTTCGGTCCCTTCATCGCCGCCCATTGTACGGTGCCGTCGCCGGCGGCGTAGATCGGCGTGCCGACCGGCGCACCAAAGTCGGTTCCCTTGTGCATCTTCTGAAAGCCCAGCACCGGGTGAACGCGCATCCCGAACTGGGAGGTAATGCGTGCGCCGTCGATGGGCGTGCGCAGGAAGCTCTTGATGATGCTGGCGCCATTGCCGTCGAACCAACCGGCGTCGCCGGAGGCCGGCGTGAAGAAGTACAGCGCCTTCGACTTGGCCGCCGTTGTCAGCGAGGCATATATCAGGTGGGGCTGGCCGACCACCTGGCCATCAGCGTTCTGCGTTTCCTCGAAGGCAGCCTCAAACACGTCACCGGGAAGGATTTCGCGCTGGAAGTCGAAATCATAG
The DNA here is from genome assembly GCF_056404555.1 of Asticcacaulis sp. P2_C5. Classification (NCBI taxonomy): domain Bacteria; kingdom Pseudomonadati; phylum Pseudomonadota; class Alphaproteobacteria; order Caulobacterales; family Caulobacteraceae; genus Asticcacaulis; species Asticcacaulis sp. P2_C5. The sequence continues at coordinate 73,404 of NZ_JBFUDU010000008.1, read as the reverse complement.
GCGAAGGCCTTGGCGAAATCCGGGATCAGGCTGTCGGTGATTCCGGCCGTGACGGCGGAGGTATAGAAGCTGTTGGTGTCGATCTCGCCGCGCCGAACGACGGTGACGGTTTTCAACGCGGCTGCAATCGGCGTCGCGGCATAGCTGTCGCCGGAGCGGGCGATGCGGACGCCTGAGCTGTCGCCGCGCGTGATCTCGGCCGCGCGCAGGTCCGTGCCGGCAAGGTGCGCGACGATGCGCAGTTCTCCCGGAGCTGATCCAAGCTGCGCGGTCGCTGCCTGCGCCGCCGTCTGCGCATCCTCGGGCGCCGCACCGGCCGCGGTCAGGGCTTCGACCAGGCGCGAAGGACCTGAGATCGACAAGGTGCGCGTCGCGGCGCCTTCGTCGGCGGGCGTGACGGATGCGGCGGCAACCGCGCTGACCACGACGCCGCCATGGGTCTGAACCTTGTGCGACAGAATGGCGGTGCCCGCTCCGGCCACCAGGATGACGGCGCTTAGACCCAGCGCAATCAGGTTGCGACGGCCTGCGGGAGGTGTCTCGGGTGGCTGCGGTGCCTGCGGGTCGTGCGGCGCCTGCTTACCCGCGCCTGCGATCGTCCTGCTCCACGTGCGCGGATCGAAGGAGAGACTGCCGGGATCTTCTGTCATATAAGCCGCGCTCGCCAATAACACGAATATTTTCCAGTCAGAATTCGTGTAACATGGCTTTCAAGCGGCGTGAAGCTGTGCTTTATTCGCGCACCAATTCACAGCGGGAACCGGAAGATGGCTGGCAAGCGGCGTGTGGCGTGGCGAGAAGGTATGTTCCTGCGGCCGCAGCATTTCCAGCAGCAGGACCGGTACTTCGATGCCCAGCTGAATGTGCGCGCCGGAGCGACGCAGCCCTATGCCTGGGGCCTGTTCGATATCCAGATCGACGAGGACCTGGCGACGCTGGGCAAGTTCGGCGTGGTCAAGTGCAGTGGCGTCATGCCTGACGGCACGGCTTTTTCCATTCCCGGCGACATGCCGCCGCCACCGCCGCTCGACATGCCGCCCGATACGCGCGACGCCATCGTCTATCTGACGCTGCCGGCCAGCCAGGAGGGCACGGTCGAATTCCGCGAACAAGACAACGCCGCCCATGACGCGCGTTTCATCGTCGAAGAGATGGAGGTCATCGACAGCTTCTCCGACGACCGCATGCAGGAATCGATTGAGTTCGGTACGCCCAACCTGCATTTCGGCGTCACGCGCGACCAGACGTACGGCCGGGTGACGCTGGGCCTTGCGCGGGTGCGCGAGTTGCAGAACAAGCAGATGATGTTCGATGACCGCTACATTCCGCCGTGTCACGACATTCGCGCCGCCCAGCGGCTCAAGGGCGGGCTCAGTGATGTCCTGGGCCGCGCCGACCAGCGCGCGCAGGACCTGGCCGTGCGCGCTGCCGAAGCGACAGACGGCGGCCAGGATTCGTTCAAGAACTACTTCATGCTGGTGGCGCTCAATCGCTGGTGCCCGCTGTTGGCCCACCTTGATGCCTTGCCGTCGGTCCACCCGGAACGGCTATACGAGTCGCTGACGTCGATGGCGGGCGAGCTGGCGACCATGACACGGCCGGATCGCAGGGCGCCAGCCTTCCCGAAATACGACCACGAGAAGCTGCAATTAACCTTCGAGCCGGTGTTCGACATGCTGCGCTCGATCATGGCGGCGGTGTTCGATCAGGCAGCGATGCAATTGCCGCTCGTCCCGACGCCGACGCCCGGCGCCTATGTGTCGGAAATCCGCAACAACGCCATCTTCAAGACCGGCTACTTCTTCCTCGCCGTATCCGCCGCCGCACCTCTGGACGAAATCCGCGCGCGCTTTCCGGCCGTGGCCAAGATCGGGGCCACGCCCAAGATGCGTCAGATCGTCGAATCGGCCCTGCCCGGCGTACCGTTGCGCCACACGCCCAATCCGCCGCCGCAGTTGCGCGTGCTGCCGGGCTATGTTTATTTCGAGCTCGACCGTGGCGTCGCCGATTGGCGCGACTTCACCACGGCGCCGGGCCTCGGGCTGATGGTCGCAGGCGACTGGCCGGCTTTGAAACTCGAACTCTGGTACGTCCGGGGGAGTGACAAATGAACGATAAGGACGGAAATGGCAACGGCGGCAACCGGACGGTGTTCCGTCCGAGTCCCCTTCAGGGCCTGAACCAAAACAAGCCGCAGGCGGCGCCGGTCCCTGCCCCGGGCGCGGCATCGCCATTCGGCATGGCGCCCCAGCCGGCTAAGGCCGCCCCGATCAGCGACGATATCGTCCAGCCTGCCCAGCCAGCCCAGGTTCGCAACCGGCTCATGGCCGAGGCCGGGCCCGTACTGGCCCTGGTCGCATCCTTGCGCGCCGGACGGGCCCGGCCGCCCCTGCCGCAGTTCCATCGCATCGTCAGTGAGGCCATCACCCGCTTCGACCAGGCGATTGGCGGTAATGTGCCGACCGAGACCTTCCAGCGCGCACGCTATGCCCTGTGCGCCACGGTCGACGATATCGTCCAGACCTTGCCGGGCCAGGGTAACGACACCGCCGAATGGGCGCGCCGTTCGATGGTGGTCACCTTCTTCCAGGAAAACATCGGCGGCGACCGGTTTTGGCAGCTGGTCGAGGATATGCTGAAAAATCCGCCGCAAAATCTCGACCTGATCGAGCTGTACCATGCCTGCCTGGCCGCAGGGTTCGAGGGCCGGTTCCGCGTCGAGCCGGACGGCAAGCGCCGCCTTCAGGAAGTGATGGCGCGCCTGTATGCCGCGCTCGACCATCCGCGCACCCAGTCGACGCGCGAACTCGTACCGCATTGGGCTGGTGAGAACGCCCCGCCGGCCAGGGTCGGCTTCTGGAGCCACATCGCCCTGGCCGGCGCGGTCGCCGCGGGCGTGCTATTGCTGATCTATATCATCCTGCGCCTCATCCTGATGCAGACGGGGCATAGATCATGGGATGCCCTCGGCGCACTCAGTCCGAGCGAACCGCTGCGATTGTCGCGGCAGGCGGTCACGCCGTCTTTGCCGTCGGGCGGTCAGGCGTCGCGCCTAAAGACCTTCCTGGCACCCGAAATCGCCCAAGGGTTGGTGGCGGTGGACGAAGACGCCAACACTGTGCGTGTGCGCACCACGGTAGGCGCCCTGTTCAAGTCCGGTTCGGACCAGCTGTCGAGCAGCGCCCAACATGACCTGTTCACACGCATCGGCAAGGCGGTCGAAAGCGAGCCGGGACCGGTCATGGTCGCGGGCCATTCCGACAGTGACCGCATCTCGTCCCTGGCCTTTCCCGACAACATGGCCCTGTCCGGCGCACGCGCCAGGACCGTGGCCAACATCCTCGCTACGGTGCTGAGCGACCCGTCGCGCATCACGTCGCAGGCCTATGGCGACACCCAGCCGATCGCCTCCAATGCGACACCGGACGGCAAGGCGGAAAACCGCCGCGTCGAAATTGTCCTGCAACGCCACGACTAGGGCATCGATCATGCAAGCCATCAAACGCGCCCTGCTCAACTGGTGGACGGTGACCATCGCCATTGCCGTCCTGCTCGTCCTCTTGCTGTGTCTCGGCCTGCCGCTCTTCGTCGCTATCCTCCGGCCATGGTGGGTTCGCCTGATCCTGTTCGTGGTCATTGCCGGCGTATGGGGGGTATTGGCCTTCCTGCGCATTCGCAAGGCCCGCGCCGCCGCCGACGCCATCGCAAAAGAACTGACCGCGCAACAGGCGGCCGGAGCCGAAGGCGCGGAACTGTCGCGCCGGATGGGCGAAGCCCTGGCGTCCTTCAAGACCGCCAGCGGCAATAAGCAGGACTATCTTTACTCGCGACCATGGTACGTCATCATCGGCCCACCCGGTGCCGGCAAGACGACGGCTCTGCTCAATTCCGGCCTGCGCTTTCCGCTGTCGGATCAGGCATGTAAGGGTGTCGGCGGCACACGCAACCTCGACTTCTGGTTCGCCGACGAGGCTGTTCTGATCGACACCGCGGGACGCTATACGTCCCAGGATTCGCAGCGCGAGCGCGACGCCAACGCGTGGACCTCGTTCCTGGGTCTTCTCAAGAAGAACCGACCGCTGCAACCGGTCAACGGTGTGCTGGTGGCCTTTCCCATCGACGAACTGCTGCGCGCTGGGCAAGGCGAGATCGACCACCACGCCGCGACCGTGCGGCGGCGCCTGAGTGAAGTGCGCCAGTCGCTGGAACTGAACGTACCGGTTTATGTGCTCTTCACCAAGGCCGATTTGCTGTCCGGATTCAGCGAATATTTCGAGGATCTGGATGTCGAGGGCCGCCGCGCCGTATTCGGCGAGACCTTCGATTTCCGCACCGGCCAGCCGCAGGCGCTGGATGTGGCGCGAGCTTTTGATACCGTTGCGCAGGCCATCGCCGACCGCCAGGCCAAGCGGCTGGAGGACGAGAACGATACGCGCCGGCGCAGCCTGATCCTCGGCTTTCCAGCCCAGGTTGGCGGCCTTCGTGCCCGCGTGGTGCGTTTCCTGGAAGGCATCTTCTCGGCACACGACGAGCCGGTCGGTCAGTTGCGCGGCTTCTACCTGACCTCGGGCGTACAGCAGGGCGCGCCGCTCGATCGCCTGCTGGCCGGCATGGGCGATATCTATGACGCCCCGCAGACGCCGCCGTCGGGCGGTCGTTCCTACTTCCTCAACCGGCTGCTAGGCGAAGTCGTGTTTCCGGAAGCAGGACTGGTCCAGATGGAGCCCAAGGCGCGGGCTCGCCGGCAACGCAACCTGATGATGGCCTTTGGGGGCATTGCCGCGGTGTGCGTGCTTGTACTGCTGGCATGGACCATCAGTCTCTTCGCCAATCTCGGGCTTCAGAAAAATCTGAACGACCAGGCGATCGCCGCGGCGCAGCTCGAAAAGGACAAGGGCATTGATATGGTCGAGGTTGGCCCCAACGATGCCGACCTGGAGCAGGCGATCGACGTGCTCGACAGCATTCGGTCCCTGTCGCGCGGCTATGCCGACCGAAAGGCGGGCGGACCGCCGCTGACCCTGGGTTTTGGCCTCTACCAGGGTGGGCATAGCCAGCGCGCCGAGCTGGAATACCGCGAAGGCCTGCGCCGCATCCTGTTGCCGCGCATCCTGCTGCGGCTTGAGGACTATATCAACACCAATATCAGCAATCCGCTCGCCATCTACGAACCGCTGAAAGCCTATCTCCAGCTGGGTGGACAAAAGCCTGGCCAGATCGACACCAAGAGCATTGCCGCATGGATCGAGCAGGATTGGGCGGATAATGCCTATCCGGGTTCCGACCGCGCCAATCTCAGAAAGCGGCTGGATGCGCACCTCGACGCCCTGTTGGAGGACAAGGACCTTCAGGTGTCGTGGCAAGATCACCAGGCGCCCCTGGACGGCGACCTGATCGCCCGTGCCCGCGCCGCGGTGCAGACCCTGTCGATGGCCGACCGCGCCTATGCCATACTGTACCAGAAGGCGATGGCGACGGACGATCCACCGTGGAGCGCCGACGCTCTGCTGTCGAGTGGTGACGCCGCCGCCTTTGCCAATGGCGACGAGGTGATGGCGCTACAGGTGCCGTACTTCTTCACCCGTGCCGGTTATGAAAAGCTGTACCAGCCGGGCTTGCTGACAGTGCAGCAGGACATGGAAAAGGACCTGTGGGTTCTGGGCGCCGACGCCGATACCACCAGTGCCAAGGCGCAGATCGGCGACATTCGTCCGGGCGTCGCCGACCACTACGCCAAGGATTACGAAGCGGCGTGGGACAAGGTGATCAATACGCCGAAACCGGCCGACTACTTTAACAATACGACGGCGCTTAATGCCTTCGTGCGCAGCCCTTCCCCGTTCAAGATGCTGTTGATGGAGGTGGTCAAGAACAGCGACTTCTCCGGTGGCAGTCGCGCCGCGGCCCAGGGTGCGCAGAACATGCTGAAGAATAAGCTGGGTCAGGCGGCCACCCTGCTGCCGTCCGGGGCCGGCGGTAGAGACGCCGGTGAGACCATCCAGACCTACTTCAAGCCGGTCAAGGCCTATGTCGGTGACGGCAAGACGCCCGGTCCGATCGACGACTTCCTCGCCGCCATGAAATCGGCCGGACAAGCCATAGGCGCAGCGAAGGCCGTTGGCGGCGGCGCCGGTTCGGACGCGGTTCAGGCCCAGACCGCCACCGCCACGGCGGCGTTAAGCCAGGCTGCAGGGGGAGCGCCGCCCGGCCTCCAGGGATTCATGGGCGACGCGGCCAAGGGCGGGTCAGCGGCGCAAACGTCGGCGGCGGAGGGCGCGGTCACTCAAACCTACGCCGCCGGCATCCTTCCTTCCTGCCAGACCGCGGCGCAGGACAAATATCCCTTCTTCGGCGCATCGAAGATCGACGTGTCCACCATAGACGCCATCAGGACCTTTGGTCCCGGCGGGACCATGGACGCCTTCGTACAACAGCGCTTGATGTCCCTGCTCGATACCTCCGGTCCGGTATGGCGCTGGAAAGCCGACGACCCTGTCGCTGCCGGTTTCAACCCGTCCACGGCTGACGATATGTCGCGCCTGGCCCAGATACGCGACATGCTGGCGACCGGCTTATCGTTCAAGGTAGCGCCGGAATCCTTGGGGCCCGACGTGGATGCAGTCGAGGTCTCGTCCGGCGGCGCGACCTACCGTTTCGACGCCACGAACAAGGACCCGCAACCAGTCGTGTGGACGGTGCAAGGGCTGCCTGCCGCCCACGTCACCATGTTCAAAAGCGGGCAGGTGGTGCAGAAATTCGACGGACAGGGGCCGTGGGCGGTGTTCCGCGTCATGGATGCGGCCAGCGCGCGCCAAAACGCCGGCAGCAACGCCTTCCTCGCCACGTTCGGTCAGGGCACAAAGGCGGCAACGATCCGGGTGACGCTGGATTCAATCAGCAATCCGTTCAGCAAAGGCGGGATGTGGACCTTCCGCTGCCCGGTGACGCTGTGAGGGCGGCGGTGCTGTTCGGCAAGTTGCCGGCACACGGCGATTTCGTGGCGCGCGGCCTCGGCGACAGCGAGGCTGGAGCGCTCGACGACTGGCTGTCCGCCTCCTTAAGCGATGCCGCCACGATGGAAGATTTCGACAGCCTGTATACCCAGGCTCCGGCGTGGCGCTTCATCGCCACGATCAGCAGGATGGCGATGTGCGGGGTGATCGCCCCGTCGCTCGACTCGGTCGGAAGACAATTCCCGATTCTTGCCGGCGTGGCGGCAGGCGAGAATACCGGCATGCTGATCGATGCGGTGGAGGCGCATCTGTACGACGCCTTCGCCAACGGCCAGACGGCGGATGCGCTGTTCGCGGCTTTGTCGACTTTTCCCGGCTTGCCGGAAGAGGCCGTGGTCCTGTCGCCGACCGGCTGGTTCCTGGAAAACGCGGACAAGGTGGTGGTCGACCGCCTCGATGGCGAAAGGCCGCCGGACCTTCTCCGGCACATGGTGGAGGCGGGGCGGTCATGATCGGCACAACGCTTAGGATGGAATGGCACGCGCAGACCCATGAAGGCCGGGTGCGCGACCATAACGAGGACGCCCTGTTCGCCAACGACCGGCTAGGCGTATGGGCGGTTGCCGATGGCATGGGTGGGCACGAACGCGGCGAATGGGCGTCGGCGACCATCGTCGACGCCTTGCGCACCGTACCGGACCTGGGCGATTTCAACGATCAGGTCACGCACACCGTCGCTGCGATCCATCAGGCCAACGCCACCATCTTCGATGAGGCCAGGGCACGTGGCATCAGCATGGGCACGACCGTCGTCGTCGCCGTCATTCGCGACGCGCGCTTCGCCATCGTCTGGGCCGGCGACAGCCGCGCCTATGTGCTGCGCGACGGAATGTTGCACCAGTTGAGCCGTGACCATACCCAGGTGCAGGAACTGATCGACCGAGGCCTCCTGACGCCCGAGCAGAGCGCTGGGCACCCCATGAGCCACGTCCTGTCGCGCGCCGTCGGCGTGATGGAGGATGTCGAGCTCGAAGCCGTCACCGACACGATGCAGGCCGGTGATGTCTTTCTCCTGTGCTCTGACGGCCTTTATGGCGTCGTAGGCGACGACGAGATTGCGCGCACGCTGACCAGCATGCATATCGACGAGGCCGGATCCGCCCTGGTGGCGAAGTGTCTTGACAACGGGGCCCCGGACAACGTGACTGTGATCCTGATCAAGGCGTCAGAAGCCACCGTACTGTCGCTGGCGCCGCACCCGCAGGGCCTGTCATGACCGACGACGACAACAACGACAAGACGGTGTTCAGGCCATCGCCCCTGTCGTCACCGACGACCGGCAGAAAGGACGTACAGTCCCCCTTCGACCTCGGCAACAACAAAAAGGCCGCGCCGCCGCAGCCCGAACCGGACCCGAAACCCGTCACCTCGTTTACACCGCTCACCCCGCGCGAGGGCGGCATTCAAGTCGGCGACGTGCTCAACCACATGTTCGAAGTCAAACGCTTTATCGCCCGCGGCGGCATGGGCGAGGTGTTCGAAGGGACGAACATCGCCAGCGAGGAACGTGTAGCGATCAAGGTCATGCTGCCGCAACTGGCTGCCGATCCGAATGTGCAGGCCATGTTCAAGAAAGAGGCGCGAACCCTGACCCGACTGTCGCACCCGGCTCTGGTCCAGTACCGCACCATCGCTCAGGAACCGCAGCTTGGTGTCCTGTTCATCGTCACCGAATATGTCGACAGCAAGAACCTGGAAGACGCCCTGGCGTCTTTGAAGGCGACGCCGGCGCAACTGCTGGCCCTGACGCGGCGGCTGGCCGATGGCCTGCGCGCTGCGCATAGCCTCGGCGCCATCCACCGTGATATTTCGCCCGATAACGTATTGCTCGAGGACGGCGAGCTGGCCAAGGCGCGGATCATTGACTTTGGCATTGCCAAGGACCTTGACCCATCTTCGAAGACCATTGTTGGCGACGGCTTTGCCGGCAAGCTGAACTTCGTCGCGCCCGAGCAGCTGGGCGACTTTAACCGCGAGGTCGGACCGTGGACCGACGTCTACAGCCTGGCGCTCGTCATCCTGGCGGTGGCGCGCGGCAGGCCGGTCAATATGGGCGGCACCCTGGTCGATGCTGTCGATAAGCGGCGTGCCGGACCTGACCTGTCGGATGCGCCGGAGGAGCTGCGGCTGCTGTTGTCGGCCATGCTGACGCCCAATCCTGAGCTGCGGCTGCGCTCGATGGACGAAGTCATCGCCTTTATCGACAACGGACCTGCCCTCGCCCCGCCTGCCGCCCCCGCGACGAACGTGAAACCGAAGTCAGCTCCAAAGCCGGCGTCGGTGACGGGTGATGCGCCGAAGGTTGATCCGAAACTTCTCATGTACGGTGGCGGGGGCGCTGCCCTTCTGCTGGTGCTGATCGTTGGCGGGGTGATTCTGTTCAGTGGCAAGCCTTCGGTGAAACCAAAGCCGCAAGGTCCAGCTCCTGCAGCGACGGGCAACCCCGTCGTCGAGGCGCGGGCCGCCATCACATCCGCCTTGCCGGCAATGGACTGTGCCTGGCTCGACATCGGCTCGCTGAGCGGCGACGGGTCGGGGGTGACCGTGTCGGTCAAGGGGGTGGCGCGCGATACCTTGGCCGTGCAAAAGGTGATTTCGGATGCCGTGGCGTCGAAGAACCTGACGTTGAAAGGGCTTGATACCAATGACGTGGCGCCGCTCAGCCGGCAGAATGCCTGTCCCATGCTGAACGCCTATGCGGCGATCAAGGGCGGCGACACCAGCGCGCTCAGTTCGCCGCAGGTCAAGTATGAAATGACCTTGCCGGAAGGTAAAACCGCGCCCTCGGCCAGCCCGATTATCGATTTTCGCGTCGATCCCGGAACACCCGATCTCGCGCTATACGGTATCCAGCCAACCGGGGAAGGCCTTCCGCTGATCGAAAATCTGAGACAGCTGGCCGACCCGGCCTTCCGTTCGGATTGGGGCATCACCGAACGCGGTAACGGCCAGTACGAGATGAAGCTGGGACAGGACGAAACCGGTTGGGCAGGTCTTCTGCTGCTCACCGGCAAGGGACCGTTCCCGCCATCCGTCATTATTCCGCCGCCGTCCAACCGCGGCGTGGCATGGCGGCAAGACTTCGACCGGACAGCCGCCGCCAACGGATGGAAGTCGGAAATGATCTGGATCGATACCGTCGACGACGTGCCGAACCGATAGATCAGCTCAGAATGGTATTCACCGGCTCGTCCTTTCGCGGCGCGCGACGCCATAGGATCAGCGGCACGCACACTGCCGACAGAACGAACGTGACCGCGACGGACGCGTTCAGCCCTTCCGCCGAACCGCCCCATAGCGGCGATCCGGTCATATCGAGATTGACCACGGCGCCGAAGATATCCGTGCCCGGGTTCGGCGACAGACCGAACAGCACGGACTCCGCCCAATTCCAGCCAAAATGGGCCGCAATAGGCGCGGCGACACCGCCCGTGCGCCATGCCAAAAGGCCGAACAACACCCCTGCCAGGGCGATATTGACGAGACCAAGCGGCGTCTGGGTCGCGCCGGCCAACAGGTGCAAAAGGGCAAACAGCGCCGCAGCCGCCCCAATCCCGATCCAAGGTCCGAATGCGCGCGTCATCACCGGCTGGAGCCAGCCGCGAAAATAGATTTCCTCTGCCGCCGCCTGATAAAGCACCAGCGGTATGCTGAGCAGGAACAGCAATGGATCGAAGGCCTTGCTCGCTGCAGTCACAGTCCCGGCCAGGGCCGCGTACACGACGGCGACGGCCAGCCCGCCGAAGCCGAGACCGAGCGCGCCGGCGACCGCCTTGACCGCATCCCGCCCCGGCGCCAGCACTCGACCCCTGACAAACGCATTCCAGGCGCAGGCGACGGCGATAAGTGCGCCGAACAGAACCAGCGTAATGATGACCGACTGCCACGCCAGGTTTAGCGTCATGTCCACGCCGGTGGCGTGCAGCAATGCCGTCACCGCACTGCCCAGGAACAGCACGATCAAGGCGATCACGACGGCGCCGACGGCAAACACCGCCGCCGCCTGTAACTTGCCGTCGCCACGTATCCAGTCCATGCGCTATCCTACGGCAGTATCGGAATCATACAGCACCTCGCCGCGAAGGCTGTAATTGTGCATTGTCTCGGGTGTTGCCCCTTCAACGGCGAACAGCTCCAGTGCCTCGAACCATGGCCGGCGCTCGTCCGGCGTGGCAGCGCGGATATAGGTGTTGAACACGCGCGGGTCGTAGAAGCGGAACAGGGCGATTCGTCCGTCCGGCAGCTTGGCCTGGAGAAATTGCCGGAAGTGCTTGCGCATCTCGCCCAGCGTCCGGCCCGAGCGGCACATGATGCCCCAGTTGTGGCCGCGTCCTTCGCTTTTCCACGCGTCGAGCAACGGCTCGTCGGGGCTCAGGCGCACGAGCCACGGCGCCGCCGCGGCCAGGACAGGCGCCAGATGTCCGCTGAACAAGCAGACATGACCGCGCGACCGCGTCACCAGTCCGTGCAGCTTCGAGTCCTGGGCCGTATCAATGACGGCGAACCAGTCGCTTTCGACATCTTCGCTCATTACGTGCAGCGCTCGCAAAACGGCGTCCCGTCTTTGGCCGCCTGTTGCAGCGCCTTGGCCTGGGCATCGGGCTGCTGCAGGGCGGCCGAGGTGGTGAAGTCCAGCGCTGGCGCGGTGAGGCTGCCGGTCTGGCCGGCCGCGCCAACCGCCCGCGCGGCATCGACCATACCGCCGCCACCTCCGCCCCCGCCTCCCCCGCCGCCGGCATCGCCGATCAGCACAGTCGGAAAGCCCATGATAATGCTGCCGCCGTGCGCCGTCATATCGCCCATACGCGCCGCCGGCAAACTGCCGACGAGGACGGTGAATGCGCCCAGCACGATAACGTCGGGCGGGCCGACGCAGACCAGCATGTCGGAAATTCGCGCCTGAGGCAGCGATCCCGTGAGCACGGTCGGGCAGCCGGCGGGAAGGATCGGCCCCCCGACGTGCGGCACTATGCCGGTGACCATTGGACAGACGTGCATATCGGTTATGCGTGCCGCCGGTTGTCCCATGATGCGCTCCTTTCGCCCTACCCTATCCTAATCATCGCCGAAGAGCGAATTATATGCGTCGCTCGCCGCGTCCTTGGCGTCACTGGCGGCATCCTTGGCTGCTCCCGCAGCGTCACCCGCCGCCTGCTTGGCATCATCCACGGCCTGGCTGGCCTGCTGCTGTGCGTCACTCGCCGCCTGTTTCGCATCGTCGACAGCCTGTTCGGCCTCCTGCTTGGCATCTTCCGCAGTCTGTTCTGCTGTCTGTACGGCCTCGGCGGCGGCGTCCTTGGCCTCCTGCTCCGCCGCCTGTGCAGCTTGCTTGGCCTGGTCCACGGCCTGTTGCGCCTGTGCCTTGGCGTCTTGTGCCGCCTGCTTGGCGTCGTCCGCGGCCTCTTGAGCGGCGTCCTTCGCCTGTTGCTCGGCCGCCTCGACCTCCTGCCTGGCTTCGTCGACCGCCGTCTGGGCCTGGTTTTCAGCGTCGGCGACAGCATCCTCGGCCTGTTTCTGAGCCTCATCCGCCGCCTGTTTTGCCTCATCGACGGCCTGCTTGGCGGTATCTTCCGCCTGCTGAACCGCATCCTCGGCCGCGTGCTTGGCGTCTTCAGCGGCCTGCCTGGCCTGGTCAAGGGCGGCCCCGGCCTGTTGTTTTGCATCCTGCACGGCATCTTCGACCTCTGCCTTGGCCGCGTCCGTCGCCGCCTTGGCTTCCTCCATCGCCGCCTGTGCTTCCTGCTGCGCCTGGTCGACGGCGCCCTGAGCCTGCTGGGCCAGCGCCTTTTCCTCGTCCATCGCCTGCTGGACCGCGTCGTTCAGCGCCTGTTCGCCTTCGTCCATCAGCGCATCGGCCTTTTCTTCCGCCTGTGCCGCATAGTCGTCTGCCTGATTGGCAAGGTCCTCAGCCTGCTTTTCCGCCTCGTCATAGGCGTTATTGGCGGTGTCGATGGCGTCGTTCACCAGCTGGTTGGCCAGCGACTGCGCGCGGGCAAGCCGGTCTTTCAGTTCCCCCAGTATATCCGCCGCCTGATCGCGGACGAAGTCCTGCGCCTGCTGGAAGGTATCATTGATCTGGTCGAGTGCCTGCCCGAATTCATCGTCAACCGCCTGCTCCATGGCATCGGCCTTGGCAAGCAGAACGTCCGCCGCGCCGAACAGTGAATCGTCGATGCCCGTTTCCAGCTTTTCCAGCGTCATCACCGGCAGCGATGGCTTGGGAACCCTGCGCCCGCATGGCAGCACCTCGAAACCGCCATCGATTAGCTGCACCGCCGGCACCATGATCACCTGCTTCGCCATGGCTGCCGCAGCCCTGGCCTTGTCCAGCAGGTCCTGGGCCTGAGCTTCGAGCGCGGCAATCTTCGCCTTGGCGGCGGCGCGGATGGCTTCCGCCTTGGCGCGCGCCGCCTGCGCCAGCTTATCGGCCTGGGCCTGGAGCGCTGCGATCTTCGCCTGTATGGCGTCTATGGCGGCCTGAGCCTGAGCTGCCATGTCGTTCATCGTCTGCTGCAAGGCGCGCGCCTTGGCCTGCGCCTGCTGGCGCATCTGGTCGGCCTTGGCCTTGGCGTCGGCTGCCGCCTGCTCCGCCTTTTCACGAACGTCCTTAAGCGCCTGCTGCGCCTGCTGCTTGGCTTGATCGGCCTTGGCCTGTAAATCCTTGACCGTATCTTCTGCCTGTTGTTGTAACTCGGCTGCCTTCTTCTGCGCGTCATCGACAGCGGCCTGCGCCTGGGCAGCCATTTCGTCGGCCTTGCTTTGAGCATCGGCATAGGCCTGCTCGGCCTTGTCCTGAAGCGCCTGTGCCTTTTCCTCGACCTGCTGCTCAAGCTCTTCCGCCTTCGCCTGGGCGTCGGCGACGGCCTGCTCGGCCCTGGCCTTCATCTCATCGGCCTTGCCCTGTGCGTCGGCAAGCGCCTGGTTGGCCTTGTCCTTGATGTCCTCCGCCTTCCGTTCGGCCTCGGCGATTGTCTGCTGCGCCTGCTGCTGGAGCTGCTGCGCTTTCTCTTCCGCCGCCTGCTTCAGTTCGTCGGCTTTCTGCTGCATTTCAGCAGCCTTTTGCTCGGCCTGCTGTTCGACCTGATCGGCCTTTTCCTCCAGCGCCTGCGCCCTTTGCTCGGCTTCATCCTCGATCTGCTGCGCCTGCTGCTCGATCTGGTCGGCCCTTTGCTGCGCGGCGTCCTTGGCTTTCTGCGCCGCAGCCTGCGCATCGGCCATCTTACCTTCGGCGGCGTTCTGGGCAGCCGTCGCTGCCTCCTGCGCCTTGTCCGCGGCGTCCGACAGCGCGCCCTGGGCCGCGTCGGCACCCTTGTCGGCATAGGTCGTGGCCGTGTCGGCCATCTGCTCGGCCCATTTCATGTCGTCGCCGGCACTCATGCGAACCGTCCATTGTCCTGGGCCAGGCGCAAGCGCAGGGCGCTCAATACCAGTTCCGGCGGAAAGCGCTCACGCGCCACCACCACGGCCCACGGCTGGCGCAGAAAGTCCGCACCCCACATCGCCCGGCACACGCACACCACCAGCGGCGCATCGGCCAGACCGCGCAAGCCCATTTCCTGCACCGACGGCAGAGCCTGTTCGACCGCAATTCGCGCCGAAGGCTGGGGCGGTCGGTCGTACAGCACCAACGGCAGGGCGGCGACTGTCTGGTCCAGGACCGGCGCGCCGATCAGGTCGACCGGAATGAACAGGCCGAGCACCGACCGGTTGCGCCTGGCCCGTTCCCAGGCCTCTTCCGGCGCCTCGTCGGGCAAGGTCGTCAGCGCGCGATCAGGTGTCGGATAACCGCGTTCCAGCCAACGGCGCAGGTCAGGTTCCTCGTCGAAGTTGGGCGCAATCTTCAGCATCAGCTCGCAGAAGGCCAGTGACGCCGCTTGGCCGGTCAGTCGCCAACGCCGCGCTCGTTCGAGCATGTTACCGATGATCCGCGCCTGGACGTGCGGTGGAAATCGGCTGAGGATCGTCGGATAGGCGGCGGCCAGCGGCTCACGCAGACGCGCGGCGAAGGCCGGCCGAGCCATGTCCGCCAGGGCCCCCTGCGCCTGAGGTGAGACCGACAACATGCGTCTATCGCGCCTCCGTCGGCTTTGGCGGCGTAGACAGCATCAGCTTGTTGCCGTCGCCGATCAGCACATAGGCGCCCCAAAAATACGGATGGCTATATTGCGGCTGGCCCATCAGGCGCATCTGCGCGCTGCGCAGCGCCGACGCCATGCCGTAGATGCGTCCGGCGCTGTAGAAACGCTGAATTAGCTGGTCCGTTTCGTCCGACGCCGGCACGTTCCAGTAGGTTGCCAGCACGGCGCGGGCACGCGCGGTAATGAAGGCGCGCACCAGGCCATCCAGGGTCGCACCCGATTGCTCCTGGCCCGACAGACGGCCCAGCTGGCCGCTGACGCCAGCGGCGGTGTCGCACGCCGACAGCACCACCAGATTGGCGTCAAAGCGCATTTGCGCCACGTCGGGGAAGGTCAGGAAGCCGTCCGACACGATCGTGCCGTCCGGCGCGGGCGGCGCCACCGTGGTGATCAGCGACGGCGGCACGTCCGAGCAGCCGACTTTCGATTCCGGAATGCCGTGCGTGGCGAAATGGACCACCTGATACTGTTCGTAGGCGCCCGTATCGGAGGCCTGCATCAGTCCGCTATCGGTAAATGCCGCTCCGGTGACCTCCGGCGCGCCGGGAACGCCCAGGGCGTTGGCGGCAAGCGTGATCTCGTGCGCGCTGACCGGCTTGTTCGACGCCATTATGTCGAGGAAGTCGCTGTATTTGATGTCGCAGCCGCCGATATTAATCTGACGGTCGCCGAAGGCAGCGGCGGCCTCGAGCGGTGGCGGTGCGTTCTGGCCGAAGCCGATGAACGGCTTGGGTGCCGTTGACGGTGGCAGGGCACGCGCAATCAGCAGGGAGCGCGGCGACAGGGCGTAATACACATCCGATCGGTAGGCGACAAAATCGACATGGCTGTAGTCATACGGGTTCGTCGCGAAGGTCGTCTTGAAGGCCTTGACGCTGGACGCATTGGTCACCAGGACGCTGAACGGCAGGTTTTCCAGCGGCCCGGAGGGATCGACGATGATGGCGCTCGCCTGTTTCAGCCGCGGCTCGGCCGGCCCGGCCAGCACGTGAAACAGCGAATAGGCGGCCTGGACATCAAAATAGGGCCGCTCGTTTTCGACGCCCGGCTCATCGCCATAGGTGGGTGTGCCGAACTGGCTGCACCCTTCGTTGGCGTATTCCGGCACGTAGCGGATGGAGGCGCGGACGCAGCGCGAAATGTGGGTGAGCAGGTCGGAGTCGACCGCAATTCGATACAGGTAGCTCTCGTTGCGCCCGATGACGATGGCATAGGCATGTTGCTTGAGCTGGCTGACCTTAAGGTAGTATTCGCCCGGTTTCAGCGCGGCGCGGATATCGGAAAGCGTCACCAGCTGGTCGTCGACCGTGCGGAAGTGGGGATCCGCCGCCAATTCTGCATTCACCTGGACAAGCCGATTTTCCGCATCCTGACGCTGCCGATCCAAAGCCGCAATCGCCGTGGCATCCAGCGCCGTATTGCTCGAAATCTGATACCGCAACTGAACGACCTTGCGTTCAAGTTCCGAACGATCGCGCACCTTCGCGCCCAAGGTCGTCCCACCGGAGACGACCGTTTGCAGTTGCGCGACCTGACGCGCCACCGCTGGTTCACCGACCGCCTGGATCGCCTTGAAATAAAGCTCTGCCGCGTCGGGATCGGTGTTCGCTCGCTGAATTAAGATATCAAAGTAGGGTTCGAGCTCGACCGGCTGCCGCTCCACGACGTCGCTCGATGCCAACAGCGAATCGATCGCGGTGCTATAGGCTGCAATCACCTGGTCGGCGGTGTAGGCCGGATCCCGCGCCAGCAGACTGGCGCGCTCAAGTTCGGTTTCGGCGATCACCGGCCCGGCGAAGGCATTGACGCCGCCGGCCAGTAAGGCCGCGCTCGGCCCGAGGTCGAACAGGCAGCCTGTCTGATCCTTCAGCACCCCGCCCTGCAACAGGGCCAGGGCGCAGTCGAAACTCTTGATAGCGGCAGCGGTCTTGCCCGCACGCGCCTCTAGCCGACCGCGCTGGCGTTCGATCCGTGCCTTTGTCGGCAGCAGACTGTCGGCACGCACGCTATTCTGGAGCAGGTTGACGTAAACAATCGACTGTTCCAGCGCCGTGCTGGCCTTGTCATCTTCGCCGATACCGAGCCATGCCACCGAAGCCGCCCAGTGACGCTGGGCCTCCAGCAGCTTGCTGGCCAGTTCGCCACGGTCGACCACGGCGGTCGAACCGCTGGCGGGATTATTCTGCGACGGTTGGTTGAGCGTGACCAGGGTTGCCGGGTCCATTAACGGATTGGCCGTGTTCTCGCCCGATTGAAGCGCGTTCAACGCTTGCTGCCAGTTCCGCCGATTGATGGCGTCGAGCGCCTGATAGGTCGATTGCTTGCGCAGCAGGTAGGTGCCGATCTTGCCGGCGCCGGCGGTGGTCAGCAGGCGCTCGGCGTCCGCGAAGTGAGCGTCGGCGGACCCGAGCTGGCCGATATTGCTGTCGGCGACCGCAGCCTCCAGGTCGAACTCGGCACGGGTAAAGGCTGCCGCATCTGGACGCAGGCGGCTAAGACCGTCGTTCAGCATACGCGACGCTTCGACGAAGGAGCCCTGCTGGTTGAGCAGGATTCCCTGCGACAGGGTCACTTCGGGGATGAAGCTGGTGTCGGCAGGCGGTGTCGCAGCCGCTGTCGTCTGGACCGCTGGCAGGGCCTCGGGCTTGAGCGATGGCGTGTTGTCGGCATAGCGGTCGGTAACGGGCGCCGCCGCGCCGGACAGGGTACGCAGGCCCGTCTCCATCGGGCCGATGGCGGTGAACGCCGCTTCGCCCCGGTACAGCAACTTGCCGCGTGTGAACTGCGCCAAGACGAGCGGAATGCCTTGGCTGGCGTCGTAGCACTGACGCGCAGCGACGTCGCCAACGGCGGTGATATTCGCGGCCTGCTCCGGCGCACAGGCTTCATCCGGCGCCTTTGTCGCATATCGGGCATCGATGACGAACAGCGTACCCTGAGCGCGCGCGGCCGACACCCCGCGGCACGTGATGGTATAGGTTCGATCGTAGCGGCTGACCCGCGGATCGTTCCAGGTGCGCGTCGCCGTGCAAGGATCGCCCTTGGCATCGCGGCCGAGATAGAAACTGTCCTGGAGATCCAGCTCGGCCGCATGTGCCAGCATTACCGGAAACTGCAGGGCGAGTACGGCGGCGAGACTGAGGAGGAGGCGCGGCGTCATTGCTGGGTTCCCTGCGGCGGGCATGGATGGTCGAGGCTGTTCGGATCGCAACGCTGATCCAACGCCGAGGCCGGGGTGGCGATGTCGGTGAACAGGGTCTCGTTATTGGAGCTGATGACCGAGTCGAACGACAGGTCGGGCGCTTCGGTCTTGAGCACGCTGAGTTTGGAGCTGTCGAACACGTTAAGCGGCGGTTGGACCAGGGAGGATGACAAACACGCCGTGGCTGCGCCAATAACGCAGCCGTTGAAGCGCGTATTGCCGGCCGACACCGGGCCGCTGACGACGATGACGTCACGCCCGAGCAGGGCCGCCGCCACGCCGTCTATACCGTTGATCCGGCCATAGGCGGAGAAGGCGTTGAGCGCTGAACCGGTCGCGGCGTCGATGCCGATGGCGCCATCTACGGGCGAGGCGAGTTCGCCGCCGAGGATGACACCCGTGTTCTGACCGGCCAGACCGCTGTTCTGGAACAGGGCGAAGTTGGTATATTCGACCGTCATCCGTCTTGCCCGAACCAGGACCGGATCGCTGTAGGGCAGCCGCGCGCGGTAAAGGGTCGAGCCCGGATTGCTGACATAGGCACGCGCCGCCACCTCAGCGCTGATCGGGTTGCCGCCCACGTCAACGCCGATACTGTCGAGGAAACTCTCTTCCTGGCCGGCGCCAATGGCGTCGGCACGCAGGTCGAGCAACCCCTGTCCGACATCGATGCGGCCTCCCGCGTCCGGTGTGGCCGAAATACGGATCGTTCCAGCCTTGGAACCATCCGTCGTGTCGCCGCCGATGACCACCACCCGCGCCGCGGTCGATGTACTGCGATTATCCGCGCCGGGGTCGAGTACGAACCGGCCGGTGATATCGACGCGACTGGTGGTCAGGAGCTTGACCGTGGTCGCCGGGTTATCCACCGTCCAGGACGTGTCCCCTATACGGATCGCCTTGCCGTGTGCGTCGAGCAAGACCATGCTGTCGGCACCGCCGGCCTTGAGATGATTGAGTTCGCCGCTCGAAAGATCGAAGCCGGCCGTTCCTTCGGGATCGGTGCCCAGGCGCAGGTCGGACGTGGCGTTGACGATGATGGTGCGGGCGCGGATGTCGCCGGTCAGGTCGCCGTCGGCGCCGTTGAGCGTCACCGTATGATCCGCCGCCGTCACATCGGCCAGCCGGACCAGCTTGGCCGCGGTCAGATCGATATTGCCTCCGCTTGAGGTCAGCGAGGCCAGGTGCAGGTCGCCGTGTTGGGCATCCGCTGCGATATCGCCACCGGCGGTCAGGCTGCCGGTCAGATCGATGTCGCCGCTGCCGCTGTCGGTCAGTGTGGCGCCGGCGCCGGCCGTGCCGGTGCCAAGGGCGAGGCCGCCGCTGCTGGCAGTGAGGGCCAGTGCGCCCTGGGCATCGGCGCGGGCGACATCCACCGCACCACCATTGATGACAATATTGCCGCCCGTGCTGGTCAAGGTTCCGCCCTTGGCCAGCCCGCCCGATGTCACGGTCAACTGGCCGCCGGAGGTCAGCGAACCGCTGATGGTCGCCTTGCCGGTGGCGGTAAGGGTTGCCGTGCTTCCCGCCGTGCCCGTGCCAAGCGCGGTATCGCCGGAGCTCGCGGTCATAGCCAGCGCGCCGGCGGCATTCGCCGTGTCCACAGTCACCGTGACGCCGCTCACCGTTACGTCGCCGCCCGTGCTGCTGAGCAGCGCGACGTGGGTCGCTCCGCCCGACGTAAGCGAAGCCGTGCCGCCGCTGACCAGGGACGTCGTCACGTCCATCTTGCCAAAGGCGTTGAGCGAAGCTGTCATGCCCGCCGTGCCGGTCGCCAGCAGCAGATCACCTGTGGTCGAGCGCACATCGAGCGCGGTCCTGGCCTTGGCGCCAGTGATATCGACGCTGCCGCCGGTGACGGAGACATCGGCGCCGGTACTCTCGATATTGGCGATATTGGCCGCACCGCCAGCCTTGACGCTTGCCGTATTGCCCGAGGTCAGGCTGCCGATCGTCGCCGCGCCGACCGCATCCAGGCTTGCTGCCGTGCCGGCCGTGCCGGTCGTCAGGCGGAGATCGCCGGAGGTCGCGGTCAGGGTCAGTTGCTGCGCGGCATTGGCCGTTCCGACATCGACAGCTGCCCCGCTGACCGATACGTCGCCGGCTGCCAGCGATGTGGTCACAGTGACGTCACCGGTCGCGCTAACGGAGGCGGATGTCACTGCGGAGCCGGTGCCAAGCGTCGCGTCACCGTTTGTTGCCATCACCGACAAGGAGCCCGTATCGGCGGTCACCGACAATGCGTCGAGGGAGCCCGCGGTTAGTACGACCGCGTCACCGTCGACAGTGCCCAACAGGGCTGTGCCGCCAACGACCGTTTTCACCAGGCCCGCGTCGGCCATGAGGTCAGCGCGGGCCGAAGCGGTAGCGCCGGTCAGATCGCCCGTTGTGGTGACATTCACGTCGCCGCCGGTGCTTTCAACATCTGCCAGCCGCGCATCGCCGACAGACGCAATCGTCGTCGTGCCTCCGGAGGTCAGGCTGGTGACATGGACATCGCCGCCTCCGCCCGTCGTCGAAATATCGGACGTTGTGCCAGCCGTACCGGTGCCGAGCGTCGCGTCGCCGTTGCTGGCTGTGAGAGATAACGACGTAAAGGCATCGGCCGTACCGACATCTACGCTGGTACCGGTGACGGACACGTCCGCGCCGGTAGACGTGATTGAATCCACCTTCGCCAGGGTTCCGGCATTGACCGAAGCCGTGCTGCCCGCCGTCAAGGCAGCGACATCGGCAACCTGCCCGGCGGTGAGGGAAACGTTGCCGCCCCCTGTCAGCGTACTCGTCACGGTGGCATTGCCACTGACAGTCAGAGTGGCGTCGGTTGCCGCGCTGCCGTCAGCCAGGGTAATGTCGCCGCCGGTCGAGGCCAGGGACAGCGTGGCCGTGTCCGCCGTCGCAGATGTTACATCCATCGACGCCGCGATGATATCGACGGCATCACCCGTCACTATGCCCAGCAGAGCTGTTCCACCGGCATTTACCTTCACCAGGCCGGCATCCGCCGTCAGGTTCGCACGGTCGGAAGCGGTGGCGCCTGTCAGGTCGCCGGTCGTGGTGACATTCACATCGCCGCCGGTACTTTCAACATCTGCCAGACGTGCATCGCCGACCGACGTAATGGTCGCCGTACCACCCGAGGTCAGGCTGGTGACATGAACATCGCCGCCTCCGCCCGTGGTTGAAACATTCGCTGTCGTTCCGGCCGTGCCGGTGCCAAGGGTTGCATCGCCGTTGCTGGCCGCTAGGGACAAGGATGTAAAGGCGCCAGCGGTACCCACGTCGACACTCGCGCCGGTGACGGACACATCCCCCGCGGTGGAGGTGATCGAATCCACGCTCGCCAGGGTTCCGGCATTGACCGAAGCCGTGCTCCCCGCCGCCAAGACAGCGACATCGGCCGCCTGTCCGGCGGTGACGGAACCGTTGCCACCCGCTGTCAGCGTACCCGTAACGGTGGCTTTGCCACTCGCAGTGAGCGTGGCATCGCTTGCCGCACTTCCGTCAGCCAGGGTAATATCGCCGCTGGTCGCGACCAGGGACAGCGCGCCTGTATCTGCCGTAGCCAAGGTGACATCCATCGACGCCGCAGTGATATCGACAGCATCACCGTCCACCGCACCCAGCAGGGCTGTTCCGCCAGCATTCACCTTCACCAGGCCGGCATCCGCTGTCAGGTTCGCACGGTCCGAAGCTGTCGCACCTGTCACATCACCAGCCGTGACGGTGACATTTCCGCCGGTGCTTTCAATAGTGCTGAGCCGTGCGTCGCCATCGGATGAAATCGTCGCCGTACCGCCCGAGGTCAGGCTGGTGACATGGACGTCACCGCCTCCGCCCGTAGTTGAAACATCCGCTGTCGTGCCAGCCGTGCCGCTGCCAAGGGTTGCATCGCCGTTGCTGGCCGTCAGGGACAAGGACGTAAAGGCGTCGGCCGTACCGACATCTACGCTGGCACCGGTCACCGACACCTTGCCGCTCGTGCTCGTGACGTTGGTTACGTCGGCGAGGGTGTCTGCGTTAACCGAAGCTGCGCCGCCGACGGTCAGGGTGTTGACGTCAGCCACACCCCCGGCCGTCACCGTGCCGGCGCCACCGGCGTTCACTGTGCCCGTCACGGTGGCATTGCCACTGGCGGTGAGTGTGGCGTCTGTTGCCGCGCTGCCGTCAACTAAGGTAATGTCCCCGCCAGTCGCGGTCAGGGACAAGGTCGTCGTGTCGGCCGTGGCGGAGGTGGCATCCATCGATGCCGCAGTGATATCGACGGCATCACCCGTCACTATGCCCAGCAGAGCTGTTCCGCCGGCATTCACCTTCACCAGGCCGGCGTCCGCCGTCAGGTTCGCACGGTCTGAAGCGGTGGCGCCTGTCAGGTCGCCCGTCGTGGTGACATTCACGTCGCCGCCGGTGCTTTCAGCATCTGCCAGCCGCGCATCGCCGTCGGACGCAATCGTCGTTGTGCCGCCAGAGGTCAGGCTCGTGACATGGACATCGCCGCCTCCACCCGTAGTTGAAACATTCGCTGTCGTTCCGGCCATGCCGGTACCAAGAGTTGCATCGCCATTGCTGGCCGTCAGGGACAAGGACGTAAAGGCGGCGGCCGTACCGACATCTACGCTGGTACCGGTGACGGACACGTCCGCGCCGGTAGACGTGATTGAATCCACCTTCGCCAGGGTTCCGGCATTGACCGAAGCCGTGCTGCCCGCCGTCAAGGCAGCGACATCGGCAACCTGCCCGGCGGTGAGGGAAACGTTGCCGCCTGCTGCCAGCGTACTCGTCACGGTGGCATTACCACTGGCAGTGAGCGTGGCATCCGTCGCTGCGCTGCCGTCACCCAAGGTCACATCGCCGCCCGTCGACGCCAGGGACAAGGTCGTCGTGTCGGCCGTGGCGGAGGTAGCATCCACCGACGCCGCCGTCACATCGACTGAGTCCCCGTTAATGTCGCCAAGCAGAGCTGTTCCGCTCGCATTAACCTGCACCAGGCCCGCATCCGCCGTCAGGTTCGCACGGTCAGACAATGTCGCACCTGTCACATCACCAGCCGTGACGGTGACATCTCCTCCGGTGCTTTCAATAGTGCTAAGCCGTGCATCGCCGTCGGACGCAATCGTCGCCGTACCGCCCGAGGTCAGGCTGGTGACATGGACGTCGCCGCCTCCGCCCGTGGTTGAGACATTCGCCGTCGTTCCGGCCATGCCGGTGCCAAGAGTTGCATCGCCGTTGCTGGCCGTCAGGGACAACGACGTAAAGGCGTCGGCGGTACCCACATCGACGCTGGCACCGGTGACGGACACGTCCCCGGCGGTGGAGGTGATCGAATCCACGCTCGCCAGGGTTCCGGCATTGACCGAAGCCGTGCTCCCCGCCGCCAAGACAGCGACATCGGCCGCCTGCCCGGCGGTGACGGAACCGTTGCCGCCCGCTGTCAGCGTACCTGTTACGGTGGCATTGCCGCTGGCGGTGAGTGTGGCGTCGGTAGCCGCGCTGCCGTCACCCAAGGTCACATCGCCGCCCGTCGACACCAGGGACAAGGTCGTCGTGTCGGCCGTGGCGGAGGTGGCATCCACCGACGCCGCCGTCACATCGACTGAGTCCCCGGTAATGGCGCCAAGCAGAGCTCTTCCGCTCGCATTAACCTGCACCAGGCCCGCATCCGCCGTCAGGTTCGCGCGGTCAGACGCTATCGCACCTGTCACATCACCAGCCGTGACGGTGACGTCTCCTCCGGTGCTTTCAATAGTGCTAAGCCGTGCATCGCCGTCGGACGCAATCGTCGCCGTACCACCCGAGGTCAGGCTGGTGACATGTACGTCGCCGCCTCCGCCCGTGGTTGAAACATTCGCTGTCGTGCCAGCCGTGCCTGCGTCGAGCGTGACATCGCCATTGCTGGCCGTCAGGGTCAGGGATGTACCGGCGCCGGCGGTACCCACGTCGACAGTAGCGCCGGTTACCGACACATCCCCCGCGGTGGAGGTGATCGAATCCGCTCGGGCCAGAACAGCCGCGCTGACCGAAGCCGTGCCTGTCGCTGTCAGGTCATTCACGTCGGCTGACTGGCCAGCGGTGATCGTACCCGTGGTGCCGGCGACAAAAGTCCCTGTCTGATCGGCGTTGCCACTGGCCTGGAGCAGCAGCGACGTCCCCGAGGTGCCGCCGCCGAGCGTCGCATTGCCTGCGTCCGCGACTAGGGACACCGCGCCGCCGGCATCGGCTGTATCGACGTCAAGCGTATCGGCGGTGACGGTGATGTCCGTTCCTGCGGTTACCGTTCCAAGCCGGCCCAGGGTGCCGCCGGTTACCGTGACCGAGCCGGTCGTGGCGGTCAGGTTGGCGCGGCCGGCCGGCGTCTCGCCGGTCACCTCATTCGCCGTCACCGAGACATTGCCGCTGTCGCTGGTCATCGCAGCGATGCGCGCGTTGCCATCCGCCGTAACAGTGGCATCGCCGCCGCTATGCAGATCGTTCGTGATATGCACATCCCCGGCGCCGCCCGTGGTCATGACCTGGGCCGTCGTTCCCGCCGTACCGCTATCGAGTGTCGCGTCACCGTTGCTGGCGGTAAGCACCAGTGCCGTGGCGGCGTCCGCCGTTCCCACATCGATGCTGGCGCCCGTGACGGAAACATCCGCCGCGAGCGATGTGATATCGCTAACGGATGCCGATGTTCCGGCGCTGACGGACGCGGTGTCCGCCGCCGTCAGGCTGTTGACCGTGGCCGTGCCGCCGGCGCTCACCGTGCCCGCGCCGCCGGCGCTGAACGTGCCGGTCAGGGCCGCATTGCCGCTGGCCTGGAGCGTCGCGTCGCCGCCGGAGGACCCGCCGCCGAGTGTGGCGTCGCCGGCATCCGCAACCAGCGACACCGAACCGCTTCCGGCGACGGCGCTGTCGGCGCTGACGGTATCGCCCGTGACATCGATCGAGTCGCCGGCCTGCACTGTCCCAAGCCGCGCCAGCGCGCCACCCGTCACCGTGATCGATCCGGTGGCGGCAATCAGGTCGGCATTACCGGCACCGATGCCGGTGACGTCCCCGGCCGTGACGCCGATATTGCCACTGTCACTCGTGACCGACATCAGGCGCGCGTCGCCGTTCGATGCGATCGTCACGTCGCCGGTCGTGTGTAGCGACGTGGCAACAACGATATCACCGGCGCCGCCGGTCGTCGACAGACTGGCCGTTCCCGCCGTGCCGGTATCAAGGGTGACATCGCCATTGCTAGCCGTTAGAACCAGGGCGGTCGCGGCGGTGGCCGTACCGACGTCCACGCTGGCGCCGGTCACCGACACATCGGCACCGGTAGAGGTAATGCTATCCGCGCTGGCCGAAGTGCCGGCCTGCACAGATGCAGTGCCGTTCGCCGTCAGGTCGCCGGCGTGTGCGGTATCGGTTGCCGTGACGGTTCCGGTCGTGCCGGCAGTGAAGGTGCCGCCCAGGTCGGCATCGTCGGCCGCAGCGAGCAGAAGCGTCGTGCCCGACGATCCGCTACCCAGGGCGGCATCGCCGGTTGTGCCGGTGATCGACACTGCCCCGCCGGCATCGGCGCTGGTCACGTCGACGGATGGTCCGCTGACCAAGATATCTGTTCCCGCGCTGACGGCGCCAAGCCGCGCGTCGCCGGAGCTGGTCACAACGACCGTTCCGCCCACCGCCGCGAGGTTAGCGCGGCCGCCCGCGCCCACGCCGCTGGTCTCGTTGCCGGAAGTGACGGTAATATTGCCCGAGTCGCTCGTAACGGACGCGAGGCGTGCATTATTATCGGCCCCGATCACGGCGTCGCCCGTGGTATGCAGCGACGTCGCGACCGTCACATCGCCATTGCCGCCGGTGGTTTCGATATCGGCGCTGCCGGCCGTACCCGTGCCAAGTGTCGCATTGCCGTTGCTGGCCGTCATTGTAAGCATTGTCGCCGCGTCGGCCGTGCCGACATCGACGCTGGCACCGGTGACGGACACATCCGCCGTGGTGGAGGTCAGGGAACCTGCCGTGGCCGCCGTGCCCGCCTGTACTGAAGCCGTGTTCCCGGCCGTCAGATCGCCGGCATGGGCGGTACCGCCGCCAGTGACCGTGCCGGTTGTCCCGGCCGTGAAGGTTCCGGTGAGATCGGCGGCGCCGCCCGCCTGGAGCAGCAGCGACGTTCCCGACGATCCGCCGCCCAGGGTCGCATCACCCGACGCGATCAGGGCGACATGTCCTGTCGTTGCGTTGGCGCTGGTCACGTCCACCGTTGCGCCCGATACATCGATGTCGGTGCCGGCCACGACCGCGCCAAGCCGCGCCAGGGTGCCCGCCGTCACCGTCACGAGCCCGGCCGTCGCCGTCAGACCGGCGCGCCCCCCGGAGGTCGTTCCGCGCACCTCGTCCGCCGTTACGGTAATGTCGCCGCCGTCGCTGGTAACGGAGACCAGGCGCGCATCGTGATCCGAAGCGATGACGGCGTTGCCCGTGGTGTGCAACGCGCTCGACACCGTAACGTCGCCGCCGCCCCCGGTCGTCTCGATATCGACGCTACCCGCCGTGCCGCCAACGAGCGTCGCCGCGCCGTTATCGGCCGTCAGCGTCAAGGCGCCGCCAGTGGTGGCACTTGACACATCCAGCGTATCGGCCGTGACAGCGATGCCGGCATTGCCGTTCACGGTCCCGAGCAACGCCTTGGTGCCGCCGGTGACTGTGACCTGTCCCGCCGTCGCGGTGAGCGTGGCGCGCTGGGCGGCTGTCTTGCCGGTGACCTCGCCCGCAGTGGCAGTGACGTTCACATTGCCGGCCGTACTGGTCACCGAGGCTACGCGTGCATGGCCGCCCGCTGAACTCACCGTGGCCGTTCCGCCGCCGGTCAGCGAGGTGTTGATCGTGACATTTCCGGTCCCGGACGTGGTCCGCACATCGGCCGCGGCCGCGGCCGAACCCGTGCCGAGCACGACATTGCCGTTCGCCGAGCTGACCGACAGCGCGTCGCCGGAGGAGGTGGCCGATGTCACCTGGACACCGCCGCCGCTGCTGACCGTTACCGCACCAGGCGCGCTCAGCGTTCCGGCTGTGACGGTAGTACCGGCGCCGATGGTCAACGCGCCTGAATCGACAGTCACCCCTGTCGCAGTCACCGATCCTGCCGTCGTATGCACGTCAAAGCCGTTGGCGACCTTGACCGTGCCCAGGCTGAGGTCGCCGGCATACAGATCCCCGGCGTGGAAACCGTTCAGTGTATCGGCGTTGAGGTTGCCGAGCGCTACCGACGTGGTTGCCGGCCCCGTGCTCACGGCAACAACCGATTGCTTGGCCGAGCCGCCGTTCAGTGTCGTACCGGACAGGCTGATATTGCCGGTCGTAACGAGATTCAGCGCCTCCGTCCCGGCGCCGTCGCTGTTCGAGGTCACGGCCAGGCCACCGGAATGACCGGTACCGCCGGCGCCGGAGGTGATGGTGACAGCGCCCTTGGCACCTTGCGTGCCGCCAAGTGTCACCGCATTGGCGCCGCTGACATTGTAGTCGCCGCCGGCGTTGACCGTGCCCTTGACCGTCGCGTCGTGGTCAGAAGATATCGTAATGCCACCGCTGCCGCTCATGAGACCGCCGGTGACGACGTCGCCACCGCTGCCGGCGGCCGTCCTGACCTCGGTCGTGGTGCCCGCCGATCCGGAACCCAGCTTCGCGTTCCCGTTGTCGGCGATCAGGCTGACGGCGCCGCCGTCGGCCACGGCCGAGGTGACATCGACCGTATCCGCCGTTACTGTAACGTCGGTGCCGCCATGCGCCGCGCCGATCAAGGCCTTGCTGCCGCCGGTGACGGTAACCGAGCCCGTGGTCGCCGTCAGATTGGTGCGCGTGGCGCTGGTCGTACCGGTGACCTCGCCTGAGGCTGCCGTCACTTCGACATCACCGCTGTCGCTGGCGACGCTCTTCAACCGGGTGTCGGCGCCTGTGGCCACCGAGACGTTCCCGCTGGCGTGCAACGCGCCGCCGGCGCTGATGCCGCCGCTGGCATCCAGGATCAGATCCTGCGTCGCACCGCCGACGGTCACCGCCTGAGTCGAGATCGCGCCGGCGCTCGTCTTGAGCGTCAAGGCCGTGTCGACGGTGACATTGCCGACGGTGATATTGCCGTCGCGGGCGTCGAGTCCATGCAGACCCAGCGCATCGACCTTGCCCAGCGTCACATCCTGACCCGCTCCGGCGCTGAGATTCACGTTGGAGGTGCGCGTGGCGCCCCCGTTCAGCGCCGATCCGTTCAGGTCAAGACCGCCTGCCGACGTCAGGGTCATGGCCCCGGCGGCGTCGCCACTGGGGTGGGCGTCATCCTTGTTCGAGGTCAGGGTCAGCGCCGCGACACCACGCGCGATGGAGTTGCCGCTGATATCGACCTTGCCGCCGGCCGTCTGGACGTCAGACAAAGTCACCGCATCGCCCAAAACGCCATAATCCCCGGCGGCGGTCACAGTGCCCCTGATGTTGACGTCGTCCTGGCCTGCGACCACGATGTCGTCTGCCGAGGTCAGCGTGCCGCGCGTGTCGATCTTCGCCCCGCTGCCGGCATCGGCGAAGGTCAACCCTGCCTGGGTCACGCTCGCCGCCACATCCTCGCCCGTGCTGAGGATTATCCGACCGTCGACTGCGGTCGCCGTCAGGTTCGCGTTGGGACTGACGTTCAGCAGCAGGTCTGTGATGTCGGTCGCGCCGCCGAGGATGACGGATTGACCGGTCAGATCTCCGCCCGCGGCAACCTTGGCGTTGACCAGGGTCGTGCCGGCATTGATGGTCATCGAAAGCGGGCTGCCGGGGCTGTAGCTGAGGTTCAGATTGGTAGCGGCCACCAGGGCGATGTCACCGCCCGCTGTCATGGTACCGTTGGCCGAGATGTTCTGACCCACGGCGACAATCGGTCCGCCGGTCGTGATGACGCTCGATCCGCTGAAGCTGATGGGACCGAGCGAGGTCCACAGGGGATTGATTTCGCCGCCGTCGGACAGAAATTGCTTCAGCGTGTAACTGTTGTCGCCGTTACTGAAGTCCGAGTTTGAGATATTGAGCGTCGACAGGAACAGCGCACCGGTATTGATGGCGGCACCGTCGCCGACCAGAATTCCGGATGGATTGAGCAACCATACCGATATGTCCGCGTCCGAATTCAGCGTGCCGCGGATGTCCGATGGCCCGAGCACGCCCGAAACGCGATTGAGCACAGCCAGGTCGCCCGCGGCCGTGCCATGACCGAACGTCACCGAGTGACCGGTGGCAATATCGAAGGTCGTCCAGTTGATGACGGTATCGGTATCATTGAGTTTGACCGTCATGTCCGTACCGTCGGACGTAATGTCCGGCGTACCGACCGCGGGCACACCGACGGTCGGGAGTGGGGTACCGGCCTGGGCCTGGCTGGCTATGGTCCACACCAGCAGAAGGGCGGTCGTGCCGGCAAGGCGCCGGCGCTTGAGGATTAAGGTCGACGTGTGGGGGCTCATCGTTTCGACTCCTCTGTCCTGTTTAG
Source organism: Asticcacaulis sp. P2_C5 (assembly GCF_056404555.1). Taxonomy (NCBI): domain Bacteria; kingdom Pseudomonadati; phylum Pseudomonadota; class Alphaproteobacteria; order Caulobacterales; family Caulobacteraceae; genus Asticcacaulis; species Asticcacaulis sp. P2_C5. The sequence continues at coordinate 43,566 of NZ_JBFUDU010000008.1, read as the reverse complement.
TCTCATTCGCCGTGAGGCAGGAACTGCATGGTCAATGTGAACATGAAGCGGTCGTCGGCCTTCTTCGCATCGATCGATAACGCCTTGTCCATCGGCTTGGCGTAGTAGATTTCCGCCACCATCTTCGGCAGGTAGAAGCGCAGGCCCAGCCCCCACGAGCGCAGTTCGCGATCGTTTTCGGTCGTGCCCAGGTCCCGGTTCCAGATGTGGACGCTGTCGTAGAAGGTAAATGCCTCCGGCCTGACTGGAACCATCGGCGGCAGCTTGGCGCGCGCTTCCAGCCGCCAACCGACCGCGCTGTCGGCCGTGGTCGCGCCGGGATCATAGCCGCGTCCGATGTTGAGATTGCCGACGGAAAATTCCTCGTAGCTTAGCAACGGATCGCGTGCCCACTGGCTGCGCAGCGCGCCGGCAAGGCTGAATACCGGACCGACGGTCCACACGCCATCGGCGTTCAGGCGGACAACCGTCGCCTTCGGATTGCCGTCGAAGCGCGACGGCGAATAGCCCTGCGCCGTGACAATCCCGCGTTTGGAGGCGCCGAACCAGTCGAGACCCTGGCGGACTTCGATATCGCCGCGCAGCGACAGGCCGCCGCCATCGAAGCCAGACCTGCGCACCTGACCCTGCGCTCGCAGGTAGGCGACGCTCAGCTTGTCGAGATTGAGCGGCTGGGTGTCGTTGTAGATCTTCGTTCGTTGCTCGATGACGTCGAAGCCCGCCGCGACGGCGAAATCGCGCCGAACCGAGCGAATAATGGGATGGTAGAGCTCGACATTGAAGATGGTGGAGGTCGTACGCAGGTCGATTCCTATGTCCGGCCTTGATCGGGCATAGATGAAAGATGCACCCAGCGTCGTACCATTGTGGAACAGTCCCATCGTATGGCCGATCTGGAAGATCTTCTGTTCCTCGCTGTCGAAGGTGTCCGACAGGCCGATATAGGTCACGTCCTCGTGGTGCGTCAGGCCATAGAATTCAGCCCGGACATAGGCCGTTCCCGGCCCGATCTGCTCCGAACCCATGTTCTGCACATTGGCCAGCACGCGCCACGGAACGGTGTCGATGGTCAGGTCGCCGATGACCGCGCCGGGAGTCGTACCCGCCGACCGCAGCGACAGCCGCACGTCGATGCCGGGGACGTCGCTGGTCAGCAGCAGGATGCGCTCGGCATCGAACTCGTTCAGCGGATCGAGGGCCTGCAGCGCGGCGATGCGCTCGTCGAGCAGGCCGCGATAGGGGCCCGGATCGCCATGCACGCGCACTTCGGTTATATGAGCCGTCACCACCATCAGCTGCAACACACCGCCGGACAGGTCCTGCGGCAGGACCTGGACCGACGCGATGTAACCGGAGCTGCGCAGCAGCCTGTTGGCGCGATCGCGCATTTCGCAGACGTTGCGGATCGGCTGGTCGCCCGGCTGCAGCGGCGCGAATCCGCTCAGGACGTGCATGATGCCGGGAGACAGCTCGACGCCGCTGGCGCTCCTGAAATTCACACTGTTGATAGTGACGCGCAGGTCGGACGAATCGAGGGTGCATGGCGTCTTCGCTACGGCATCCTGGCTGTCGACGTGGATGCGCGGCTGGTTCAGCGCCGGTGCCGGTGCCGGAGGCGTCACTTCCTCGCGCGTCGTGCCGGGAATGGTGCCGGGCGGAGGGGGCGCAGGCGTGGCCGTCTGGGCGGCCACGGGTGACGCCAGTCCCAGCGCCGCCGTCATGGTCAGCAGGCTCGCCCCGCTGAAAAAGCCGCGTGTGAACCCTCGACGCATGGGTTGCCCCCTGTGTGTGCTGTTGGAATGTCGGTTTTAAGAATCTACATACGCGCTGTCACATTACGCCACTGCGGTGCACTTTAATACCGTAATGCGGAGTTGCAAGGGCTTTTCTGACCGGCGTTATGCAATTACCTTTGACCAGGGCAGCGATGACGCCGGCCTGCGGCGCATGTCAGCGTTGAAATCGCGCCCACCTTCGAAGCGGGTTGGGACGCTCGAGTTTACCGAATGGACGCCGGGAAATCGCCGACGCCATCCCTCGTTCCAGGACCGGGGTTTCGGGACAAGCCTGGCCATGCGAAACGACCGCCAGCGCGCCCTCCAAAATCACGTTTTGTTCTTGTTTCTCGAGGTCGGACAGCTGTCGTATCTCATTGGATTCAATGACGATTCCGCATGTCTATCACCCTGCTGCACCGTGTCGATACGGCCCGCAACATGGCTCGGTCGTGCGAACTGTCGGTCCAACCCGGCCTGTTCGGTGACGTCGCCGTGATGCGGCACTGGGGACGCATCGGATCGGCCGGGCAGGTGCGCGAATATTGATTCGACGGCGAAGACGCCGCCCTAAAGGAGGCCGACGCGGTCCTGCGCCAGCAACTGCGGGCGGCTATCGGATCAGGCCAGGCGGCCGGGCCCTGTCCCCGGATTCGGCCGCGACGGACAGGGCATGATCATGCCGCCTGCGTCCAATTGCGACAGTTCGCCGCCGCTTCGCCTTGCGTCGCGCAGACGCCGGCCATCTGCTTGTCGAGCCGCCTGAGCACGGCGCCGCCATCGTGTTAAGGAGCTCGCGCGAGCTCGGGTAAATCCCGGGCACGAAGGAATGTATATGAGGAAGGGCGCGATGGCAAAGGTGGACCAAAAGGTGGTCTGTATACGCAGCTTCCTGTAAAGGGAAACAATTTCAACACCTTATTCTCCAGATTGGTGCGGTCGAGAAGACTCGAACTTCCACGTCTTGCAACACAGCGACCTCAACGCTGCGCGTCTACCAATTCCGCCACGACCGCACGCCATCCGGAGAGGCGCGGGCATAGCAACTGTTTTTCGCTTTGTGAAGCCTTTAAAGCGCACCGACTACGGAAAAGCGCATTTATTTGTACCTTCCAAGCTGGAAACTGGTATTCCCGAAGAAAAGTAAGAAACCCCACCAGCCTCGCCGGCAGGCACACATCTCACGCCTCATTGGCTATCGCCAATTCGCGCTCGTGCGGTCGGCACGGGCCGCCCCGCCCCTCCCCGTCCCTTCGGGCCAGGGATGTATACTGAGGATTGGCTTTCTCTTAAATCTCCCTGCGCGAAGCCCTTGCGAAGCGTGGGGAGGGGGACCGCCCGAGCCATTGCGAAGCGAAGCGAAGCTTTGGCGACGGGGGGTGGTGGGGTTTCTCGCTTTCCGCGCTGTCAGCTTTCCCCCTAAAATCGTTCTCAGGTTACAACCAACCTTGACGGGTATTTATTTTGGGAAGCTAATCTAACTGCCTATAGCCATGAAGTCGTAGACATCGGCCGGGCGTGTCACGACAATGGAGATTTTTTCTTCGAAAATCTGGATTTCGCCACGGGCAACCGGGTGGTTATTGGCCAGAATCCACACTTCGTCGTGTTCGCGGGCGTCGAGCGGAATCACGGCGCCACGGCCCATGCGCAGCAGTTGCTGCATCGGCAGGACCGATCGCCCGAGAAGGACCGAAATTTCGACGGGAACCGATCCCACCTGAGATGTCGTCACGCGACCACCCTTACCACCACGCCTGCAAAGACCTACATTAGGCCCTTGCCTCTTAAAACTTTATAACTCAATGAAGCCTCTATGCTTTCCGACCCGTTAAAACCGCTGGATTTCCACAGCCAAATCGACGGCCCGCCCCCGCAATGGCAGGTGGCCCCTGCCCCGGTCCCCTATCCCGAGGCCGTGCGCTTCATGGAAGCACGCGCAGCGGCCATTGCCGATGGTTCCGAGCGTGAACTGGTGTGGCTGGTCGAGCATCCGCCGCTCTATACCGCCGGTGTGTCGGCCAAGGCGGAGGACCTGATCGCTCCCAACCGGTTCGAGGTCTTCCAGACCGGTCGCGGTGGCCAATATACCTATCACGGGCCGGGCCAGCGCGTCGTCTATGTCATGCTGGACCTCAACCGCCGCCGCAAGGACGTACGCCTGTTCGTCCAGGCCCTGGAACAATGGATCATCGACACCCTGGTGCAGTTCAATGTCGAGGGACATATCCGTGACGGGCGCGTCGGTGTCTGGGTTGAGCGCAGGGACAAGGGTCTTCCGGTGAGCGAAGATAAGATTGCCGCGCTCGGTATCAAATTGAGACGATGGGTCAGTTTTCACGGCATCAGCCTGAATGTCGAACCCGACCTGTCGCACTTTGGCGGAATTGTCCCGTGCGGCATTACCGAACACGGCGTGACCAGCCTGCTTGACCTCGGCTTGCCGGTTACTATGGATGAGGTCGACTATGCCCTGAAGGTCAGTTTCGAGGCCCTATTCGGCCCGGTCGAAGCGGCTTAAGCCGCCAATTTCGAGCGGAACAGCGTCTTGCCGTAACGGTTGTCGCCTCGCTCACCCGGCATGATACATAGATCCACAGCCGCCCAAAGAAGGATCACAACGGCAATAAAGTCGAAAAAGCCCTGTGGCCGCGGCCAGGCCATGATTACCGCCATCAGGATGACCGCCGCCCACCAGCCGGAGCGACCGCGATCGTGCAGACGCTTGGACAGGACGCAGGCGCCGACATATAGCAGTGCCGGATAAACAACCCAACCGGTCAGCAGCTCGACCGGCCCCTTGAAGGCGGATTGATAAAGCGCGACGCAAACCAGGATCAGGGCCGCCGCTACGGTAAAAGGCACCTGGCGGGCACGCCCCCCGGCGGACAGAAACAGTTCAGCCCAGTCGGTTTTCGGGTTCATGCAACGCCTCCGCTTCGATCACCCTGCCCTTATACCAAACCCGGACCGGAGACCAAGCCTAATTCTCTTTTGCAGCTCAAGCGCCGCATGGCTCCTCGCATAAGCTCGGGCGGCCAAAGAGCGTTTTCTGGCGCCCTTGCCAAGCGCGCGGCGCCCGGCCCGATGAGTCATCGTCATCGCGCTTGGAATTACATGCTCAGGCGGGTCTTGTTGATCGACTTGAAAATACCGGACATGGTGGCGTTCAACTGGCTGGCGCTGGTCAGGTCGTAGAAGTTTTCAGGCGCTGTTGCACAGGCGCGCAGCATGTTGGAATTCCCCTCGATGACCTTGACCGTGTAGACGGTGATGCCACGCGCCTTGGCGTCCTTGCACGCCAGTGCCGTGCGGGCGTCGATCTGGGCGGCGTTCCAGCTGTAGCGGTTCTTGGTATTGTCGCCGTCGGTCACCACGATCATGAATTTCCTGGCCGAGGTGTCGCCGAAGGGCACGGCACCGGTAAAGGGTTGGTTCGGCGACAGGACTTCCATGCCCCATTGCACGCCGACCGTGATGTTGGTGTAGCCGCCGGGCTTCAGCGACTTGATGAAGCTGCGCGAAGTGGCGATGTTGCTGTTCAGGCCTTGGACGGGCTGCAGGGTGTTTTCGTCGCAGTTGCTGACCGGATAGAGCGTCTTGGCGCTGCCCTTGAGCGCCGCATCGCCGGAGACGTCGTAGGATTGCGTGCGGTCGACGACGCAGTTGCCGCCGCCACCACTGCTCAGTCCCTGATTGGCGAGGTTGCTAAGATCGGTATTGGCCAGGCGAACCTGTGTGTTGAACGGCACGATGGCAACCTTGCTGCCCGATTCATTCTTGCCCTTGGCATCTAGCAGGCTGGCCAGGGCGCTGTCGACCGACGACTTCAGGTTCGGCATCTTGTTGCTGTCGGCCATGGAGCCGGTCGAATCGAGCACGAAGGCGATCTCGAAGACGTCGAGCGACGTCCTGGCCTGGGACACGACCGTCACGGGGTAGTTGTCCTTGCCGAAAAAGGCGCCGAAATAGCTCGAGACTGTGGCATGGACCGTATAGGTCTCATTGATGACGCTGCCCGCCTGGTCGCGTTCGAGGCTTCCCGAAATGCCCGAGACGCCGGGATTGCTGAAATTTTGAGCGAAAGAGCTGTCCGCGGCAATGGCCCGGGCTGCGTCGGTAGCCGATTTCATGTCGAGCGAGCGCAGGACGGCGATATCGGCAGCGTCCTGCAGGTGCCGGCGGGCTGCGTCGACCCGCGAGAAGTCGATGGCGGCACCGACAAATCCGAATATGACAACAGTGCTGAGGGCGAAAATCATCACGACATTGCCGCGCGTGTCGCGACAGATGGCGTCCACCCCATGGATGAGACATGCGAAACGGTTATGACGGTCAGGCTGCGTAGTCACGGCGTGATCCTCGGAATTGCGAACAAAATGCCAGTCCCCAAACGGGACAGTCACACAAGCTTTGCAAACCTCGGGCCGAAAATTAGGAGTTCATTAACCCTGCGGACAGGAAGTAGTCGATTATTCCAAGCTGCGATGCTCATCGCAGCTTGGCAAGGGCGCCAGAAAACGCCCTTTGGCCGCCCGAGCTTATGCGAGGAGCCATCGAGGCCGTCCGGGCGGCGGCTTGATCTGAAAAAAATGCAAAAAAAAGCCGCCCCGCTTTGCAGCAGGACGGCTCAGGAGTCGGCGGTCTTGGTGAGTCTTCGCCGGAGTGGGATTGACCTGATCAGGTCGGATTACTTTGTGAGACGGACCTTCTTGATCGATTTCATGATCTTGGCGAGGGTCGCCGGCAGGTCGCTGGCATTGGTCAGGTTGTAGTAGTAGCCGGTCTGCGAGGCGCAGCCCTGCAGCATGGTGGAGTCGCCCTGCTCCAGCCGCACAGTGAAGACGGTGATGCCGAGGTTCTTGGCGTTGGTGCAGGCGAGCGTCGTCCGGGCATTGATGGTTGCAGCCGTGGTACTCCAGCGATTCTGCGTATTGATGCCGTCGGTCAGCACGACCATGTACTTCTTCACCGTCGGGTCGGTAAACGCGCCGCCCGTCGAGAAGGGGGCCGTCGGCGACAGGACTTCCATGCCCCATTGGACACCGATCGTGATGTTGGTGTTGCCGGCCGGAGTCATGCCTGCCGCATAGGACCGGGCCGCAGCGATGTCGGTGGTCAAGGGCATGATGGGCAGCAGCGAGTTGGTGGCGCACTTCGAAGCCGGGTATAGGGTCGCGGCGGTGGTGGTGACCGGCGCATCGGCAGTGACGTCGTAGGATTGGGTGCGGTCGATGACGCAGCCCGACCAGTTGTTGGTACCGACACCCAAGAGGTCGTCATTGGTGGTGATGGTGTTGTTGTCCTTGTAGACCGTGGTCGATCCGCTGCCATAGCCGCCGGCTGTCGGAGTCGAGTAGGTTACAGTGCCGTTGTACTGGCTGTAGTTGTTGGGCTGCTGATAATAGGCATTATAGGTATAGTAGTCGCCGTCACTCGATGTGCTGTATTGCGTATAGGTTGAGCCGCTGACCCGATAGACGATCTGGCGGTACATGATATAGGTGTAGTTATAGGTGTGGTGATTGTAGGAATAGGTGTAGCTGGAGGTATAGTAGGATGTGGAAAAGACACCGAAGTATGTCGATCCATTGGACGACCAGCTGCGCGTATAGTTGAGCTTGTTCGACAGGCAGGAGGTATTGCCGTTACACATGGCTGTGTAGTTGTCGGACAGAATCTGGCATTGGGCCGAATTGTAGCCCGTGCAGGCATAGACCGGATTTACCGTGCCGAAATTCCCGGCATAACCGGTCATGCTGGCGACATTGTTGAGCGCGACCTGGGTATCGAACGGCACCAGGGCGACCTTGGTGTTGGCGATGTTCTTGCCTGTTGAATCCAGCAGTCCGGCCAGTGAGGCATCGAGACTGGATTTCAGATAGGTCATCTTGCTGTTCGACGACATCGAACCGGTATTGTCGAGCACGAAGGCGATTTCGGACGTGCTGGTACTGACACCCGCCTTGGCCAGGGCATCGATATCGACCGTGTCGATGCCGACCAGCCCCAGAAGGTAGGTCGGCACATGAGCCGTCGCCGCATAGCTGAGTGTCATGACGTTGTTGGTGGTCGAAGTGGTCAAAACACCCGAAGCCGTGGCCAGGGTGTCAAGGGACTTGGCGGCGCAGAAACTGTTCTGCAGCCCCCCTGTCGTCGCCTTTATGTTGGCGCAGAAGGCTTTCTTGGCCGCCGCGGTTCGGCTCGTCAGGGTCGCGTTCGTCGTCGGATCCAGTGTGGCGTCGACCACGGCGGCGTCGGCGGCGTCCTGAAGTCGGGCGCGGGCTGCCTGGATATTGGCAAAATCGATCCCACCACCGACGGCTGCCGCCGTCGGGATAACGGCAAAGGCAACAATCATCGTCACATTGCCGCGCACATCGGCGGACAAGCGACGAAGGAAACCGCTAAAAGACTTCATGGGCAACATGGGTGTGCGCCTTGGGTGAGAGAAACGACCTTTTCCGGGTTAGTTTCGCGATATTTTCACCAAAATAGCAGTCGCCCGTTAAAGAATTAGAAATAGATTAAGTAAACAGAAAATGGTTCAATGTTAACCCAACTATTCATTAAGCATGACCGATAATTAAACTTAATCAAATAATAAACAAGCCGATTACACAACCAATATATATGAAGTTCTAGATTACAATCCCCAGTGCCTGACACAGGCTGGTAAAGTCTTCCGGAACCGGGGCAGACAGGGTCTTGTCACCGCCGGCCGGATGCGGAAAGGTCAGGGAACGGGCATGCAGCATCAGCCGCTTCACGCCATGGCCACCCAGGCTCAATGCGCCGCCGTAGCGGATGTCGCCCGCAATAGGTGCCCCCATATGGGTCAGGTGAACGCGAATTTGATGCATGCGGCCCGTATGTGGGCTGCAGCGCAGCAGCACGGCATCGTCACCGCGCGCCAGCACTTCGAAGGCTGTCTGCGCCGTCTGGGCATCGGGATGATCTGACTCACAGATGCGTGACCACGCTTCCCTTCCGAGTTCTTCGCGCCGCAGGGCGGCGTCGACGCTAAAGTTGTCGGGCAGGTCGGCGCCCGAAGCCAGGCAAAGATAGGTCTTGTCAAAGGCGCGGCGAATCATCGCCTTGCCCAGGAACGACACCGCCGGCTGGGTCTTGGCAACCAGCAATATGCCCGAGGTGTCGCGATCCAGGCGGTGAACCAGTTTTGGACGCTTGCCGTTCGACCGTGCAAACGCCCACATCATGTCATCGAGATTGTGGCCGTCGCCGCGCCCGCCCTGGCTCGACAGGCCAGATGGCTTGTTAAAGCCCATGATATCGGCGTCCTCATAGATCACCATGGACTTCACCCAGGCGATCTCGTCGTCCGACAGCTTCCGCGGCAACCTGGACGCAGGAATTTGCTTCGGCGTCTGGACGGGGCGCGAGCCACGGCGTTGCAGGGCCTTCATATGTTGTGGGGAATGCTTCGCCATGCGGTCTCATAGCCATGGCGGCGGCGAAAGGCAAACCTGTAAGGACGTTATTCCAGGCTGAAAAAAGGCCGCCATAGAATCGCATTGCTCCGGCCTGAAAAATCACGCATGCCTTCCCGTCCGCCATTTACGCCAAGCTCGTCGGAGCCAGGAGCGCTGTTTGCCCCACAAGAAGGATATCAGCGATCGCACGGTCGCTGCACTGCAGGCCTCAATGCTCGACGCCGTGGTTGCGATCGACACCGACGGCCATGTCGTGGCGTGGAGTGAACTGGCAACCAAAATGTTCGGTTGGTCGTCCGAGGAGACGCTCGGCCGGTCGCTGAGTGACCTGATTATTCCCGAAGGCCACCGCGACGGCCACCGCCAGGGTATGATGCGCTATAATGAGACCGGCGTGGCCCATGTCGTTGGCCGGCGTATCGAAATAACGGCCATCGACCGGACCGGACGCGAATTTCCGATCGAATTGGCGATCGTTGCGGCGCCGCCGGGTGGAGACGCGGCTTTTGTCGGCTTCCTGCGTGACATCAGCGATCGCCATGCCGCCCAGGCGCGCCTGGCGCTGAGTGAAGAATCGCTGCGGCTGGCGACGGAAGCCGCCGAAATCGGAACCTGGGACCTGGACCTGGTGAGCGACGAACTGAACTGGTCGGACCGAACCAAGGCCATGTTCGGCATATCGCCCGGCGTACCGTGCACCATGAACGATTTTTACGACGGATTGCATGTCGAGGATCGCGAAGTCACCAGCAAGGCTTTCCTGGCGACGATAGATCCCGACCACCGCGGCACCTACGACGTCGAATATCGGACCGTCGGCAAGGAAGACGGTCGGGTGCGCTGGGTCGCCGCCAAGGGACGCGGCCTGTTCGACGCCTCGGGTCGCTGCGTGCGCGCCATCGGCACCGCGATCGATATAACCGCACGCAAGGCGGAGGAAACACGCCGGGCCGTCATGACGGAACTGACGGAACTGCTGCGCGGCCACGATACAGCGGCGGCCCTGCATCAGGCATGCGCGCTGATGGGCAGCCATTTCGGCGTCTCGCGCGTCGGCTACGGTCTTCTGGATCCGGTCGAGGACATCTTCAGCTATACGGTCTGCTGGACCGACGGTCGCGTACCACCACTGCTGGGCGAATATCCGGCGCACGCCTTCGGCACCCAGATCGTTGTCCGGCTGAGCGCCGGCGAAACCATCGTTGTCGGAAATCTCTTCGAGGATGCCATCAGCAACGAGAGCGAAACCCTGGCTACCGCCACCGAGGTCGATACCCGCGCTATACTGGTGGTGCCGTTCCTGCGCGACAAACGGCTGCACACCATCGTCTATCTCAATGACCAGAAGGCGCGACAATGGGCTGACGACGAAGTCGAGTTCATGCAGGCGGTCGCCGAACGCACACGGCAACTGATCGAACGCGCCGAAACCGAAGCCGCCCTGGCCGAACGCGAGGCCGAGTTCCGCACCTTTACCCAGGCTGTGCCGAACCATATCTGGACGGCCTCTCCCGACGGCCAACTCGATTGGTTCAACGACCAGACCTACGCCTACAGCGGTACCTCGCCAGGCGATCTGGACGGCGAGACATGGACGCAGATCGTCCATCCCGACGACCGCAAGGCGGCCGCCGAAACCTGGGCGGCTGCGCTGACCTCCGGTGAAACCTATGAAGCGCAGTTCCGCATCCGCCGTGCCGACGGTGTTTATCGCTCGCACATCGTGCGTGCCCTGCCCATTCGCGGCGCACCGCTATTGGGTGTCGCCAACCGGATTGTCCGCTGGATCGGCACCAATACTGATATCGAGGACCAGAAGGCCGCCCTCGATGCCTTTGCCCGCCTGAACGCCACGCTTGAGCACCAGGTCCGCCAACGCACCGAGGAGCGCAACCTGCTGGCCACCGTCTTCGAATCGACCGACGCCTTTATTCACGTCGTCGATCTCGACTATCGCTGGCTGGCCTTCAACAAGGCCGGCGCCGATGAATTCGCGCGCGTCTTTGGTGCCTGCCCCGAGGTCGGCCTGTGCATGCTGGACCTGCTCGACGACCAGCCCGGGCAGAGGGCCGCGATCGAGGCGGTTTGGTCACGCGCCCTGGCGGGCGAGGAATTTACGACCGTCAGTGAACTCGGTGAAGCGGGGCGGATACGCAACAGCTACGAAATGAAGTTCAACAACCTGTATGACGACGAAGGCCGACGCATCGGCGCCTATCAGATTGTGACCAACATCAACGATCGGATCGCCGCGCAACGCAGACTGGCCGAGGCCGAGGATGCGCTTCGCCAATCCCAGAAGATGGAGGCGGTCGGGCAACTGACCGGCGGCATAGCCCACGATTTCAACAATATGCTGGCCGTCGTCATGGGCTCACTGGAACTGCTCAACCGCCGCATCGGAGTCGAGGACGCGCGCGCCAGGCACTATGTCCAGTCGGCTTCCGAAGCGACCAAGCGTGCGGCAAACCTGACACATCGCCTGCTGGCATTTTCCCGCCAGCAACCGCTGCAGCCTGAGGTGCTGGATCCCAACCGGCTGGTGTCGAGCATGTCTGACCTGCTGCGCCATTCGATCGGCGCCGACATTCGCCTGGAAACCGTGCTGGCCGGTGGGGTATGGAAGACCGAGGTCGACCCCAACCAGCTCGAAAATGTCATTCTCAATCTCAGCGTCAATGCCCGCGACGCCATGCCGGACGGCGGCAAGCTGACGATCGAAACCCAGAATGCCCATCTCGACGCGCGCTACGTCGCAGCCGAAATGGGTGTGCCGGCAGGCCAGTATGTGATGATCGCCATTACGGACACCGGCACCGGCATGCCGCCCGAAGTCATGGCCAAGGCATTTGATCCGTTCTTCACGACCAAGGAGGTCGGCAAGGGAACGGGTCTGGGGCTGAGCCAAGTCTATGGCTTCGTCAAGCAGTCCGGCGGGCACGTCAAGATCTATTCCGAGGTCGGTCAGGGAACAACCATCAGGATCTACCTGCCACGGGCCGACGGCCAGGACGCCAGGTCGGCGCACGACGAGATCCCTGTTGAATGCCTGCCGGGCGATCCCCTCGAAGTCATTCTCGTGGTCGATGACGAACCGGCGGTCAGGCAGTTCAGCGCGGATGCCCTGACCGAACTGGGTTATCGGGTGCTGGAGGCCGAAAACGCTGCCGTGGCCCTGGCGCTGCTACAGGACCATCCGGAAATCGTGATGCTTTTCACCGATGTCGTTATGCCGGAAACCAACGGCCGCAAGCTGGTCGATCAAGCCCGCGTCCTGCGACCGGACCTCAAGGTGCTGTATACGACGGGCTATACGCGCAACGCCGTGGTGCATAATGGCGCCCTCGACAAGGGCGTGGAACTGATCAGCAAACCCTTCACCCTGGATGAACTGGCAGCCCGTGTGCGGGATATTCTCGATCGCTAGAGCGCAATCCGATAAAGTGGATGCCACTTTTCGGTTAAATTGCGCGACAAAGCAAAAACTAGAGCGAAATGACGATTCTACCTAAAGTCATTTCGCTCTAGAACAGGTCGGAAACGTCGGCGTCGTCAATCGTTTGCGACGGCAGGCTCCACAGGATCAGCAGGGCGATAAAGCCAAGCCCCGTCAGGGCCAGCAACTGCCACCAGCCACTGCGCCCGATATCGTGCAGACGCCGCGCACCGGCGGCAATCGCCGGCGCCAACAAAAGCACGGCGATCGTCATTGCGGGCAAGATGTCAAACCACCACGCTGCCACGACCGTCCCAAGCGCCAGCACCAGGGCCGGCAACATATAGCCCCAGAACTCGGCGCGGCCGGCACGCCCCTTGACGTCCAAAGTCTTGCGCACCGCTGTTGCAACGGCCTCCGGAACGGGCATCTCGACCGGCATGGGACCATAGGGATTGCGTCCGACCGGGCGCGCAAAGAACAGCGCCATGGCCAGGACGAGAGGCACAAAAACGAAAATGATTGCGTTGTTGAGACCAATTTCGACATTGGCGATAAACAGGTCGAAGTCGCGCGAACCCGGCATGGCGTTACTCGAACATGTCGGCGACTTGCATATCGCCGTCCTTCTGCGAGGGCAGAAGCCACAGGACAATCAAGGTGAGATAGCCGATACCGGTCAGGGCCAGCAATTGCCACCAGCCGCTGCGACCAATATCATGCAGGCGGCGCGTGCCAGCGGCCAGACCCGTGGGCAGAAAGACCGCCAGAACGATATAGTACAGTGTCTGGTCCACCCTATGGTCGCGCGTGGCCAGGGCGAAGGCGATGCCGTTCTGCACCGTGACCACGAACAGCATATACCACCAGAATTCCGATCGCCCTGCCCGGCTCCGCCACATGAAGGTCTTGCGATAGACAGTCAGGACGGCGCTGGCGATCGACTTAGGCCGGGGCCTCGGGCCAAACGGACTGGGGGCGCCGGCGGGCCTGATAACAGCCAGCAGACCGGTGGCCACAATGGGCAGAACGACAAAATACAGGACAACATAGACCATGAAGTCCGTCGGAAGATCAGAGATTTCCGGCATGGCGCTCATGGGCTTCTAAAAGATCTCCGCTGTGCTGTCGGTCTGCGTCGGTTGAAAGAACCAGTATAGCAGGACGAAATAACCGAAACAGCCCAGGAGCAGCAGCCACCAGCCGCTGAGATTGATGTCATGCAGGCGGCGTACAGCCACCGCCAGGCTGGGCATGGCCATGACCGGGATGACGATCAGCGGCAGGGCCGACCATGCCGTTGGGTGCACGCTGTTGACGAACACCAGGCCGATAGTGCCCACCAAACTGAGCCCGCAGAGCATCAACACAAATATAGCAAAAAACCAGAAGTCCATCGGGTTGGATCGACCGGCAAAATCTAGCCCGCGCCGCAGGCCAGAGACTATCGCCGTGCCCATGCCTTGTGTCTTGGAAGGTGCGCCGAACCGGTTATCGCCCCGCCTGGATTTGAGCAGAAAGGGCAGCGCGCACAGGAAGACAATCACCGCGGCCACGGCCGCAACACCACTCAGCATCAGCAGAAATATAAACGCCATATCGCTTTCCAGTATCACCGGCTCCCCCTAATCAAAGACCCTGATCATCTTCTCGTCGATTTTCGAAGGGGGTTGGACCAGCATGTATAAAAGGGAAATCATACCCAGGCTCACGGGATATCCGATCAGAATCCACCAACCACTACGGTTAATGTCGTGCAGCCGGCGCGCCGTCACCGCCAGAAACGGAATAAAGACGACCCAAAACAGCAACCCGGCAACAGTCACGCCCCGGAACACCGCAATCCCGATGGCGAAAAGTGCCAGCATGAAAAACAGAAAGAACCACCAGTATTCCGACCGGCCGGCACGGCCTTTGAAATCGGCATATTTCCTGAAACAGCCTGTGATGGCGCTTGTGAAATCCGCGACGGCTTCGGCCTGATGCCCAAAACGGTTGTTGCCAGGCGGCCGAGGAACGAACAAAGGCAGGAAGGCTGGCACAATGGCGACCAAAACAAATATCGCAACTGTCGAAAACCCGACCATCGTCCCCTCCCCCCAGGTTTGTGTTATTCCCCGCGCGCCTTGCTTTTCTTGTCGCGCAGTTCCGCCCAATAGTCCAGTCGCTGACGGACCTTGCCCTCGTGACCGGCGCCGGCCGGGTCATAGAGGCTGGGACGCGATAGGCCGTCGGGAAAATAGTTCTGTCCGGAAAAGCCGTCGGGATCGTCGGGATCGTAGATATAGCCCTGGCCGTAGCCGATGTCCTTCATCAGCTTGGTCGGCGCATTGAGAATGACCACCGGCGGATCGAGATGGCCGGTTTCGCGCGCCAGGGCCGTGGCCTTCTTAAAGGCGGTGTAGACGGCGTTGGATTTCGGCGCCGACGCCATGTGGACGACGGCCTGGGCCAGGGCCAGTTCGCCCTCGGGCGAGCCCAGGACCTCATAGGTGTCGCGCGCCGCATTGCACATCATCAGCGACATGGGATCGGCATTGCCGATGTCTTCGGACGCCATGCGGATCAGGCGGCGGGCGATAAACAAGGGGTCGTCGCCGCCGTTCAGCATGCGCGCCAGCCAGTAGAGCGCCGCATCCGGATCGGAGCCGCGCACCGACTTGTGCAGGGCCGAGATCAGGTTGTAGTGGCCTTCGCGATCCTTGTCGTGATTGGGCCGGCGCTTTTGCAGGTTGTCGAGCAGTCCGGCGGAATCGAGCGGCTGGTCAAAGCCCATATGGTCCAGCGCCTCGATCAGGCTGAGGATATAGCGGCCGTCGCCGTCGCTGAGCAGTTTCAGCGTATCATAGGCTTCCGGCTGCAGCGGAAGGCCATGACCGATATGGGCTTCGGCCCGGGCGATGATCAGGTCCAGCGCCGCGTCATCAAGGCGTTTCAGCACGAAGACCTGGCAGCGCGACAGCAAGGCGCCGTTCAACTCGAAAGACGGATTTTCGGTCGTGGCGCCGATCAGGGTCACGACACCGGCCTCGACAAAGGGCAGGAAACTGTCCTGCTGGGCGCGGTTGAAGCGGTGGATTTCATCGACGAACAGGACCGTGCGTTGTCCCATCTGGTGACGCTGCTGGGCCTGTTCGAACGATTTTTTCAGGTCGGCGACGCCGGAAAAGACGGCCGATATCTGCTGGAACTCATAGCCGGCAGCCTCGGCCAGCAGGCGGGCAATGGTCGTCTTGCCGACGCCCGGCGGTCCCCACAGGATCAGGCTGGGCAGGAACCCGCGCGCAATCAGACGCGAGATGGCGCCATCGGGGCCGAGCAGGTGGTCCTGCCCCACCACTTCGGTGACCATCTTGGGACGCAGGCGGTCGGCCAGCGGCTTTTGGGCGTCATCGACCTGCGGGATGGCGGATTTCGAGGTCGGCGCAGTGTGTCCGAACAGGTCTGTATTGGGGGCAGGCATGAAACAAATATAGAACGATCGGCCGTGATTTCAATTCTAAAAGCGGCTAAGGGCGAGTTGGGCCACGGCTTGGGCCTTGGAAAGGGCATCCAACTCAGGCAAGCCGCTTGAGCTGACGTCTATACGCAGGCGATCGCCATCGTAGATGTACAGGTACCCGATGCCGCCAAGATGTTCAGGATCATAGTGCCAGATAGCCCGAGTGCCCACACCGGCGATATCGATATCCCATCTCTGTATCACGCGCCGTTGAGCAATCTCTGTTTCCGAGTCGAAATCGTGACGTGGAAAATAGATATCGACAGCAACCTGCTGCGGCTCTCCCCGCACCTTATAGACGCACACCCGGCCGTCTCTGAGCTCACATTTGCCGCCACAGTTATCAAGGCGGCCGGCATAATCCAAGTCCAGAGTAAGCCCTGTCAACTGGGAGATTTCAGGAGCCGGCAGCCGATCGCAGCCAGTCGCCTCGGCCCTGGCCATCAGCGGCGCTGCCATAAAGCCGAAGGCCAGAAGGCTAGTACGGATAATGTTCTTCATACTCCCCTCCTCGACTTGAATTGCAAACGGTAGCCGGAGCGCGAGGCCAAAAAAAGGCGCCGCCGGATGAACCAGCAGCGCCATTCAAGTTGCAGGAAGCGCGATTTTAGAAATTGAAGCGCAGACCCGTGACATAGCGCGCGCCAAAGCGCTCGTGCTCGATCGGCTTGTCTTCCGAGCCACCGTAACGGACAGCTGGCTGGTTGCCGATGTTAGAGGCGTCGGCGTACCATTCCAGGTTCGTATTGATCTGGTAACGGACCGACAGGTCGATTTCTTCGTCGGCTGCCCAGTAGATGTCGCCGTTGTCGGTCGGGACGGCCACGCCACCGACCATGGTGTAGGCGCCGATATCCTGGATCCAGTCGGTACGGTACTGATAAGCAAGGCGCACGGTCAAGCCGTACTTTTCGTAAATGGCCTGCAGGTTATAGACGGCGTCCGAGGTGCCCGGCAGCTTGACCTTGCGTTCCGGAACGATAACCGGCGTCGTCTTGGAACCAACATTGTAGGCCGGGACGCTGACTTCCGAGTCGGCGAAAGTCGCCGAGGCGTGGACGCCGAAGCCGCCCAGCCAGTCGGGCAGGTTATGCGCTTCGACAAAGTCTTCGGCCGTCGTGGAGGTGAAGACTTCAAAGCCTTGCAGGTGGCCGTTGCCGCCGTTGCGCAGCGTGGTGAAAGCGTATCCCGAGCGATCGGTGCTGCCCGAGTTCAGGGCGTCCGAGCCAAAGGTGCCGGTCTGGCTGAACAGAACGTCCTTGATATCCTTGTAGAAGAAGCCCGCCATGACGAAGCTGTTGTGCGGATACCATTCGAGATAGGCGTCAAAGCCGTTCTGCTTTTCGGGCGTGGCGTCGGGATTGCCGCCGCTTACCGTCTGGTTACTGTCGCTGAAGGTGAAGTTCGGCCGCATGTCGTCGTAGTCGGGGCGCGAAGCCGTCGAGGTCAGGCTGAGTCGCGCCTTCAGGTCGTCGGTCAGGTTCCAGTTCACGTGGACGCTGGGATAGGCCAGGGTGTCTTCGCTCTTGGTGTGAACCAAAGTCGGCGTGCCGGTCGGGCTGATATAGGCTTCACCGGTGTTTTCCACCTTTTCGACGCGGACACCGTAGACCAGGTTACCCCAATCGAAGGTCGTGGTCGCCATCGCGTAGGCGGCGGTCAGGTTTTCGCTCACCTTCCAGTAGTTCTGGACGGCGCCGGCGTCGTCACGAACCAGGGCGCCCGCGTCGGCGTAGGTCTGGACCAGGTCATAGGCCAGGGCCTTGTCGGTATAGCGGAAGGTGTAGCCCAGTTCCTGCTTGCCCTTGTAGGGAATGTCGGCGGCGAGCGTTCCGTAGGTCGGTACGACGAAACCCTTGGCGGTCAGGGTCGCCTGCGTTCCCGTATATTGCACGGGCGTGCTCTTCTTGCGGCGGCTGGTCACCATGCCACCCAGTTCGAGCTTGGTGTCATGGCCGAAGAACTGAGTGTTGTGATCGTAGTCGACCTTGGCGGTATCAGCGATGGTCAGTTCGCCGCCCTTGATCTGGAATACCGACGACATCGGCGCCGGGAAGCTTTCGATCGAAGTGACCGCGGCGCCTAAGGTGCGCGCCGTGTCGGTGCCCGTGGTGCGGAACAGCGAGATCGTGTTGTGATCCGGATCGGTGAAGTCGTAGACGACGGAAGGGCGGTCCGTGAAGGTCGACGGGCTCTGGAAGGCAAAACCGACCGGTTCATCGGCGCCGTTGGAGGCCTCGGTGTGGTTGACGCGCCACGAAATGGCATTGTCGTCCCACTTGTGCTCGCCGCCGATCGTCGAGGTGCCCAGGGTTTCGACCGAGTCGCGGTAATCGACACGGCCATTGGCGCGGGCGCCATAGACCGTGCCGTGAGTTGGGTCGTTCGCGGTGAAATAGTCGTCGCTGTTGTAGGACTTCTTGGCAGAGTTGGTGCCCTGGTCGAGACGGACGATGAAGTTGTCGCGCAGTTCGTCGTCGTGGAAGCGGGTCCAGATGGTCGAGGCGAAGATGGTATTGCTGTCGTCGAGCTTATAGTCGGCGCGGAACGAGGCCGAGTCGTTGTAGCGCGTCAGACGGTAGTTCTTGTATTCGAACTCGCGGGCGAAACGCTTGCCGGGGGCGGCGGCGCGTTGTGTCAGATAGGGATCGACTTCCCAGTTTTCGGTCGCCATTTCGCGTTGGTAGTGCGAGGCCTGGGCCACTAGGCCCAGCTTGCCGTCCATGAAGATATTCGAATAGACGAGGCTACTGTCATATTCCTGGCCACCGCCGAGGTTGACCGCGCCGACGCCGATCTTGCCGGTGATCTTCTGGCCCTTGTAGTCGAAAGCGCGGCGCGTGCGGATGTCGATATTGCCGGCAACTGTATCGCCCGGCATGGACGGTACGATCGCCTTCTGGATCGTCACCTGGGAGGCGATGGCCGACGGAATATTGTCGAAACGCGAGTCGCGGCCCTCGGCCGAAACGACGCTCAGGCCATCGAACGAAATGGTCGTCCAGCGGCGCGGCATGCCGCGCAGGTTGACATAGCGGGCCTGGCCCTGATCGCGTTCCAGGGCGACGCCGGGCAGACGGCCGACGGCGAAGGCGATGTTCTGGTCGGGCAGGTCGCCGATGGCGTCGGCGGCCAGGACGCTGACCAGCGAGTCCGAAGCCTTTTGCGCCTTCATGGCTGCGGCGTCGGATTCGGCCAGCGGACGACGGCCGACAATGGTTACTTCCGTGGTGTCTTCCGTCGCCAGAGCCGCGCCTTGAGCGGCATCCTGCGCCCACACATGGCCACCAACGGCCCAGGCCGCACCGGCCATCAGCACCAGGCGCAAAGCGCCCTGCTTTGAATTCGTCATCATCACTACCCCATGATCGCCTGGCGCACCGGCACCGGCATATGGGGCGGGTGATAGGCAGGGTTTGTGACAGGGGTGCGAAGTTAAATTACGCTTATTGTGACAGGGCGCGGCGGTAGCCGAATTGCCACAGTGGAGCTCAACTTAGCCGAACCGGGCCGTGATGATCTGGCCGCCACGCTGGATGGTGACGCGCCACGACCGCGCACCGGCCTTGACCAGGGTATCGAGCGCACCCGACGAGGTGATGTCCTGACCATTGATCTGACGGATGATGTCGCCCGGCTGAAGACCGACGCTGGCGGCATAGGTCTGGGCCGACTCGATCGAGTAGATCATCACGCCCTTGGGCGCGTCGAACGGATCGACACCGATTTCATCGGCCACGGCCGGTGACAGATTGACCACATGGGCGCCGGAGAAGGGATTTTCGCCCTTGATGACGCGTTCGTCGCGCGGGGGCGAATCGGACGGCGGCAGGGCCTTGATGCGGACCGTCAGCGGCTTGCCGGAGCGGAGGGCATCGACCGCCACGGTCTGGTTCAATTGCATCAGATTGATACGGTAACGCAGCGCCGAAGAATCGTTGATCGGCTGGCCGTCGATGCGCAGGATGACGTCCCCCGTCTTCAGCCCCGCCTGATCGGCCGGGCTGCCCTTATAGACGTCCGACACCAGGACGCCTTCGGGCCGGTCCATGCCCAGCGACTTGGCGATGTCTGACGTCACCGTATCGCCGCGCGCCCCGAGCCATGGCCGTTGCAGGTGTGTCGCCCCGCCCGCCGCACTGTCGACGATGCGTTTGACCAGAGTAGCGGGGATGGCGAAGCCAACGCCGGATGATTGGCCCGATTGCGACAGGATCATCGAATTGATGCCGATCAGCTTGCCGTTCATATCGACCAGGGCGCCACCTGAATTGCCGGGATTGATGGCGGCGTCGGTCTGGATATAGGTGCCGCCGTCCGGACCGACATCGGTGCGGTCAAGCGCTGAGATGATGCCGTTGGTGACAGTCTGACCGACGCCGAACGGGTTGCCGATGGCCAGGACGAGATCGCCGACCTCCAGGTCGCGGTCGTCGTCGAGGTCGATGGTCGGGAAGTTTTCACCCTTGGTGTCGATCTGCAGCACGGCCAGGTCGGTGCGCGGATCGGCCAGCAACAGCTTGGCCGGATATTCGCGGCGATCATTCAGCACCACCATGAAGGCCTGACCACCTTCGATGACGTGGTTGTTGGTGACGATAATACCGTCCTTGCGCACCAAGACGCCCGAGCCCAGAGACTGCTGAACCTGGTTGCGCGGCACGCCGTAGCCGAACATCGACCAGAACGGATCGACCTGCTGGCGGACGACGCTTTTGGCATAGACATTGACCACGGCCGGGGCGACGGTGCGCACCACGGGAGCAAACGACGTCTTCATGCCGACGGCCGAATCCGGCACCTGGCGCGGCGTGTTACCGAAGCCCGCACCGGCGTATTTTTGCGTGTCTTTCTGAGTGTCCTGGGAATGGCCGGGACCGCAGGCGGCGAGCACGAACAGAATCGGCAGAAGGGAAACAGGACGGCATTTCATAAGGCAAACCCCTAACTTGAATTCGCTCTATATGTAAAAACCAATGCGGCGGTATCAAGGCTTGGCCTGAGCAGGATTAGGCCACAATTGCCGCGTGTCTCTATAGCTGGGCGATCCATTGCCGCAAGATTGCCGTAAACGCCGGCGTCCTGCGCGCGATGTCGGCCATGGTGTCGAACTTCACCGAGGCGCGGTTGCCGTCAAGCCAGGTCAGCAAGCCTTCCGGGTCGGCGATGTCCGCCATGTCGTCAGGGCGCTTTTTCGCCCCTCGGTGCAGGATGATCTGGACGCCGGTCTTGGCCCGCAGGTGAAAGGTGGCGAACCATTCGCGGCACAGATAGCTCGGTGCGTTCCATTTCACACCTTCGGAAATCACTGGATCGGCGGTCAGGATGATAGCACGCAGTGCGTCGATCTCGGCGCGACGCGGATGATCAGCGACCAGCGCGTCGGCATCGGCAACCGCCGGCATCAGTGCACTGCGCCGCCGTCATAGGCGGTCGCGACCTTGTGCGATTGCTTAACGCCTGTCGCCAGGACCACAGACAGCACCATGAAGGCGCCGGCGACCAGGAAGGCCGCGCCGCTGAAGACCATCGGTATGCCCGGTTTGGTGACAAAGGACAGGGTTGAACCGAAGATCAACGGGGCAAAGATGGTCGACATGGACGACAGGCTCATATTGGCGCCCTGCAAGGTCCCCTGCTCTTTCGGGTCGACCTTGGACGACATCAGGGCCTGGATATTGGGCGTCGCCAGCCCCCACAGCGAACCCAGTGGGATGGCCGCGATGAACCAGTGCCAGTTGGGCGCCAGACCATAGCCGCAGAAGGCCAGCACGCCGCAGATCAGGCCCAGGAACATGGTCTTGCGTTCGCCCAGCTTCTTGACGATGACGCCGGTCAGGCCGGCCTGGACGACGGCCGAGCAGATGCCGACGATGCCGAGCATCAAACCGACCTCGGTCGGGCCCCAGCCGAAACGATAGGCGCAATAAAGCACAGTCGTGGTCGGAAAGACGTTCTGCGAAAACATCATCAGCAGGTACATGACCGAGAGACGCAGGACCTGACCCGATTTAGCCAGGAAGCGGAACGCGCCCAGCGGATTGGCCGTGTGGAAGCTGAACGGCTTGCGTTTGTCCTTGGCCAGGGATTCCGGCAGAACGAAGAAACCATAGAGAAAGTTGAGTATGCTGAGCGCGCTGGCGAAGTAGAAGGGATAACGCGCATTGCCCTGGAATTGCAGGAAACCCAGGCCGTGGGCATCCAGCCAGGCCCAGTGCAGACCGCCGCCCAATATGCCGCCCAGGCTGGGGCCGACAATGAAGCCGACGCCGAAGGCAGCCCCCATCATGCCGAACACGCCGGCCCGCTTTTCCGGCGCCGTGACGTCGCTGATATAGGCATAGGCGGTCGAGATACTGGCCGAGGTGATGCCGGAGACGATGCGTCCGACCAGCAGCCACCACAGATTGGGCGCCAGGGCCATCAGCAGATAATCTAGCCCGAGCCCAAGGTTGGAGGCCAGGACGACGGGACGGCGGCCGATACTGTCCGACAGTCCGCCCTGGATGGGCGAGAAGATGAATTGCGCCATGCCCCAGACAGAACCGAAGATACCGGCCCACATGCCGGCTTCTGAGACCGTGCCGACAAAATCTTCGATCAGATGGGGCAGGACCGGAATAATGACGCCGATCGACAGCATGTCGAGAAAGACGGTGAGCAGGATGAAAGGCGCTGCGGCCTTGAGCTTGTCCGACATATGCAGTCCCCGTGGAGTCGCCGTTGTTCTTAGAGTAATTCCGTCAACTCGGCTATGGGGTGTCGCACGACTGCTGCCACGACACGTCAGCAGTGTCCGCTGCCCCTTGCAAAAACTACTTCAAGGCCGACCGAAGTGGCGCGATGCTGCCGTCATTCGCCTCGGGGGGGAGGTGCAGCAGCTTCATCTCCAGGTCATAAACATCGACATTGTCGAAGCGCGGCAGAAGGACGCCCGGCTTGATATCCGGCCCATTGGCGATAAAGATCGCCGTCATTTCGGGAATGTCGGGATCGTAGCCGTGGTTGCCGACATCCGTGCCGATACCGACGCGGGCAATACCGCCGACCTGCCAGCCGGGATTGCCGAGGCAGACGACGCGGGTGACCCGCGGATTGTGGCCATAGCGGAAGCGCGCCGGAATATCGGCCTTGTCCCAGCACTGCATATGATCGTGGGGCACACCCGTCACCTTCGCCTTGAATATATCTTCAAATCCCGGCGCCGGGTTAAGCATGGCCAGTG
This sequence comes from Asticcacaulis sp. P2_C5, assembly GCF_056404555.1. Lineage (NCBI taxonomy): Bacteria > Pseudomonadati > Pseudomonadota > Alphaproteobacteria > Caulobacterales > Caulobacteraceae > Asticcacaulis > Asticcacaulis sp. P2_C5. The sequence continues at coordinate 20,174 of NZ_JBFUDU010000008.1, read as the reverse complement.
AACCCCAATAGATCAGGTCGTAGCGCGGATCGGTCCTGCCCTCAGCCGGAGGATCACCCAGCAGATCGGAGACATAGGTCACGCGCTCCGGCGAAACATCGATCATGCCGTGGTCCGAGACGACGATGATATTGGCCTCGATGCCCCGCGCCTTCAGGCCCGCCATAACCTGCCCCACCATGCCATCAACCATGGTCAGCGACGCATCCACTTCGGACGAATTCGGGCCGTGATGGTGACCGTCCTGGTCGACCGCATCGAAATACAGCATATAGACGCCCGGTCGCTGGTCCGCCGGCAAATCCATCCAGGCGAGAAGCTGGTCGACCTGGGTCTGCGGCGTCATGGTCTTCGACCACGCCATAACGTGGCTGGGCAGCGTCGCGTCGATCGTCGCCCAACTGCCTGGCCACGCGGCCGAGGCAACCTTGACGCCCGCCTGCTCGGCGCTGACCCACATGGGCTTGGCGCCCTGCCACCAGAAGCCGTCGCCGGACTTGGTCTTGTCGAAATAGGCCGCTTTCGCATCGTTCGGATCGGCGGGATGGGTCGGGTCGTACATGTAGTTGGCGACGACACCATGATGGTCGGGAACCTTACCCGTCACCAGGGTATAGTGATTGGGGAAGGTCAGGCTGGGGAAGGACGGCTTCATAGTGCCACGCGCGCCAGTGTCTGCCAGGGCCTTCAGGTTCGGGGTCAGGCCACGATCATAATAGTCGGCGCGGAAGGCGTCGATCGAGATCAGGACCAGAGGCTTGGGTGGGGCCTGCGTCGCAGGTGGCAGGCTGGCGCAGGCCGACAGCACCAATAGTCCCAGCAGCGCACATAGCCTGGTCAATGCTTTCATGAGGTACCTCCGTCTCGCACCGTATTGACCTTCGTGCCTTCACGTGACACCGTCAAGACCGTGCGCAAGGAAAAAGCCCCCGGCGCACAGTCCGGGGGCTTTCCTGGTTTTTACGGCGGGGCAGCCTGCCTCAGTCGCTGGTCCGGATACGATCCAGAACGGGCGAGCAGTACACGGCAGTTCCCGTCTCACCGGACGCTTCCAGCGTGGATGAGTCACTCAAGGTGGTATCGCCAGACGCGTCTTGCGTCAGTTCGGCGGGATCGGCCAGGCTTTCGTCGGTCATTGTACCCTCCTGATTTGAGCGTTGAATTGTGGGATTGGCGGCGGAAGGCAAGGCTTCCGATGATAAGGCTAGCCTACTTCAATCCGCGGGGGAAATAACGCTTGCTGACGAAACATCACAGGGTTGTTAACTGAGATGAAGGAAATCTAAAGAAGCGACAATTTTTTTCAGCTCAAGCCGTCGCACGGGCGGCCCCGATGGCTCGCGCAACCGTGCGCGGCGGGCGGGCGCCCTTGCCAAGCGCGATAGCGCGCTTGGAGTAAACGCAAAAGGCCTCCGGTTCGCACCGGAGGCCCTGTCGTCGGCATTGCCGAAGATATTTATTCGTCGTCGCCGGCCACTTCAAAGACCGGACCCGAATCCTGGCCCTTGGCGGCTTCGTCGCGATCGACAAATTCGATGACGGCCATAGGGGCGTTGTCGCCGTGGCGGAAGCCCGCCTTCAGGATGCGGATATAGCCGCCGTTACGATCAGCGTAACGCTTGCCCAGCACTTCGAACAGCTTGCCGACCTGTGCCACGTCGCGGATGCGCGAAAGGGCCATGCGGCGGTCGTGCAGTGTGCCCGACTTGGCCAGGGTCACCAGCTTTTCGACGAAGGGACGCAGTTCCTTGGCCTTCGGCAGGGTGGTGATGATCTGTTCGTGCTTGATAAGCGAGGCCGACATGTTGGCGAACATGGCGATACGGTGCGAGGTGGTGCGACCGAGTTTGCGATAGCCGGAGCCGTGACGCATGGGTAAATCTCCAAAGACCGCCCTGTCCTCGGACATGGCGCGGCCCCAAAAACGAGCCCGGAAGCAAAGGTCATGAGGCCTGCGGCCCCTGCCCGTTCCGAACGTCCACGCCGTGAGACGTGGAAATTATCGCGACAAGGTCTTGGGTCTTTCGCGATAAGTGAAAACGAATTTCGCAGAAATTCATCTTCTAAAAAAAGCGAAAGCCGGACGATCCGCCCGGCTTTCTCTGTGTCAGATTTGGTCTTCGAACTTCTTCGCCAGGTCTTCGACGTTTTCCGGCGGCCAGTTCGGGATGTCCATGCCCAGCGAGAGGTTCATGGAAGCCAGGACTTCCTTGATCTCGTTGAGCGACTTGCGGCCGAAGTTCGGCGTGCGCAACATTTCCGATTCCGTCTTCAGGATCAGGTCGCCGATATAGACGATATTGTCGTTCTTCAGGCAGTTCGCCGAACGGACGGACAGTTCCAGTTCGTCGACCTTCTTGAGCAGAGCCGGGTTGAACGGCAGTTCGGGCTTGCCTTCTTCGATGACAGGCGCCTTGGGCTCTTCGAAGGTGATGAAGATCTGCAGTTGGTCCTGCAGGATGCGGGCAGCAAAAGCCACCGCGTCAACCGGCGTGACGGCCGCATTGGTTTCGACATCGAGGATCAGCTTGTCGTAATCGAGCGACTGACCCTGACGGGTCGGCTCGACGCGATAAGCAACCTTCTTGACCGGCGAATAGAGGGCGTCGACGGCGATCAGGCCGATCGGCGCATCTTCCGGACGCAGGCGGTCGGCGGGGACATAGCCCTTGCCGTTCTGGATCGTGAACTCCATGCGAACGCTGGCGCCCTCGTCCAGCGTGCAGATCACGTGGTCGGGGTTGAGCACTTCGATATCGGCCGGGACATCGATCTGACCGGCGGTTACCGGACCGGCGCCCGATGCACGCAGCACCATACGCTTGGGGCCTTCCGCATGCATGCGCAGGGCCAGTTGCTTGATGTTCAGGATGATGTCGACGACGTCTTCGCGAACGCCTTCGATGGAAGAGAATTCGTGAACCACGCCGTCGATCTGGACGGAGGTCACGGCCGCGCCTTGCAGCGAGGAGAGGAGTACGCGACGAAGCGCGTTACCGAGCGTCACGCCGAAACCGCGTTCCAGAGGCTCCGCGACAAGACGCATCTTGCGCGAAGGGTCGGAACCCGCTTCGACTTGTGGCTTCTCGGGACGAATAAGCTGTTGCCAGTTTCTTTCGATCATTTACGTCCCTCAAGACAGGAAAGGCCGCCCCGCCACAGACCGGAACGGACAGGCGGAGCGACTAAAGAATGGGGTAGAGAAAAATTAAACGCGACGACGCTTCGGAGGGCGGCAGCCGTTGTGCGGGATCGGGGTCACGTCACGAATGGTCGTGATGGTGAAGCCCACCGCCTGAAGGGCGCGCAGAGCCGATTCACGGCCCGAACCCGGACCGGCGACGCTGACTTCGAGCGTCTTGACGCCATGTTCGATGGCTTTCTTGCCAGCATCTTCGGCGGCGACCTGGGCGGCGTACGGCGTCGACTTACGCGACCCCTTGAAGCCCATCGCACCGGCCGACGACCACGACACGGCATTGCCCTGCGCGTCGGTGATGGTGATCATGGTGTTGTTGAACGACGCGTTGACGTGAGCCACACCCGACGTAATGTTTTTGCGTTCGCGCTTTTTAACGCGTGAAGGTTCTTTGGCCATCTGGGCTAATCCTTACTTCTTCTTGCCGGCGATCGGCTTAGCCGGGCCCTTGCGCGTACGTGCATTGGTGTGGGTGCGCTGACCGCGGACCGGCAGGCCCTTACGGTGACGCAGGCCACGGTAGCAAGCCAGGTCCATCAGACGCTTGATGTTCATCGAAACTTCACGGCGCAGGTCGCCCTCAACCGTGTAGTCGCGGTCGATGGTTTCGCGGATCTGCAGAACTTCGGCATCCGACAGCTGGTTGACGCGGCGGGCGTCTTCGATGCCGACCTTCTGGACGATCTCTTCAGCCTTTTTGGGGCCGATGCCATGGATATACTGAAGCGCGATGATTACGCGCTTGTTGGTCGGTATGTTGACGCCTGCAATACGGGCCACGAGGTAATCTCCTGCAATGCACCCGACGGGCGCACCTGTAAAACGAAAAGACGACGCGTATGCATCCCCCGTCAGCCGAACCTCGGCCCACGTAAGGCTCATACGCGTGATTTCGCGGAAGCTTGCCCTTATAGAAGGGTTTTCGCTCCCGTCAATGGGTTAATCCGCAAAAAAAGCAAGTCGGAAATTTTTCCGTCACACTTTTTTAAACAGTCTTCTTTGCCGCCCCCTTTGGCCAGGGCCGGCGGTCGCCACAGCCTACTCGGCCGTGGCAGATTCATTCTTGCCCAGCACATGCTCGACGCGGGCGGCGATATCGTCGACCGCGCCCATTCCGTCGATTTCATAGAGCTTACCCTGCGCCGCATAGTAGGGCAGCAGAGGCGCGGTTTGGGCGTTGTAGGCCGCCAGGCGGACCTTGTAGGATTCGGGGTTGTCGTCGGCACGACCTTCTTCATGAAAGCGCTTGGCGATGCGATCGATCAGGGCCTGCTCGTCGACCTTCAGGCGAACGACCTTGTCGATCATCGCGCCGCGTCCGCCCAGCATGGCATCCAGCGCCTCGGCCTGGGCCACAGTGCGCGGAAAACCGTCGAAAATAGCCCCGCCGGCCGCCTCGGCTCGCGGCAGGTTGTCCTTGATCAGATCGATGACAATCGCGTCGGAGACCAGTCCACCGGTCTCCATGATGTGCTTGACGCGCGTGCCCAGTTCGGACCCGGAGGCGATCGCTGCACGCAGCATATCGCCGGTCGACAGTTGCACCATGCCGCGGGTGGTGACGAGGCGCTTGGCCTGGGTCCCCTTACCCGCCGCCGGCGGTCCGAACAGGATGATATTCATCGCAGCGCTCCCCGGGTAGCGGCCTTCCCGCCATTCTTCATCTTCGATTTGCGGATCAGGCCATCATACTGGTGAGCCAGCAGGTGCGACTGAATCTGCGCAACGGTGTCCATGGTGACGGTGACCACGATGAGGATCGAGGTGCCGCCGAAATAGAAGCTCTGGCCCAGGTTCGAAATCAGGAACTCGGGCAGCAGGCAGACGAGTGTAATATAGCCCGCGCCGATCACGGTGATGCGCGTCAGGACGTGGTCGAGATATTCCGCCGTGCGCTTGCCGGGACGGATCCCTGGCAGGAACCCGCCATATTTGCGCAGGTTTTCCGCCGTTTCGTCCGGATTGAAGACCAGTGAGGTGTAGAGAAAACAGAAAAAGACGATCAGGGTGGCGTAGACCGCCATGAAGATCGGATTGCCGTGCTGCAGGGTCGAGGCCGCCGTATGCAGCCACTGCATCCAGTCCGCCGGATTCTTGCTCTTGTCCAACACACCCAGGACCGTGGTCGGCATAAGCAGCAAGGACGAGGCAAAGATCGGCGGAATGACACCCGACGTATTGACCTTCAAGGGCATGAAGGAGCTTTCGCCGCCCATCACCCGGTTGCCGACCTGGCGCTTCGGATACTGCACCAGAAGACGGCGCTGGGCGCGTTCCATGAAGACGATGAATACGACGGCAGCAATCAACAGCAAGACGATGCCGATAACGACGGCCGGGTTGATGTCGCCGGTCGAGCCCATGCTCAGAAGGCTGCCGACGGTCCGCGGCAGAACAGCCACGATGCCGGCGAAAATGATCATCGACGAACCGTTGCCGATGCCGCGCGCGGTGATCTGTTCACCCAGCCACATCAGGAACAGCGTCCCGGCGGTCAGGGTAAAGGCCGTGCTGACGATAAACATTATGCCCGGATGCAGGGCGGCGTTGCCCGACTGCAGGCTGATGGCGATCGGGACGGATTCACAAAGGCCCAGGATCACGGTCAGATAGCGGGTATATTGGTTGAGCTGTTTGCGCCCCGCCTCCCCGCCTTCCTTGCGCAGTTTTTCCCACGGACCGTAGACCGAGCCCATCAACTGAATGATGATCGAGGCCGAGATATACGGCATGAGGTTCAGCGTGAACACGGCGCTGCGTTGCAGCGCGCCGCCGGCGAACAGGTTCATCATGCCCAGCATGCCCTTCGACTGACCGTCGAATATCTGGGCAAAGACGGCCAGATCGATGCCCGGCAGCGGCACATAGGTGCCCAGCCGGTAGACGATCAGCGCGCCAAGCGTGAACAGAATTCGCTTGTGCAGATCAGTCGCCTTCGAAAAGGCGCCGAAGTTCATATTGGCCGCAAGTTGTTCAGCAGCAGATGCCATGAAGTCCTCAAACCCGAAAAATCACTGTCATATGGGGAGGACAGCCGTCCCTGCGCATGACACAGGTTTCAACCGCCCCGGACCCATATGGGGTAGGCTTAATGAAAGGTCAATCGCGGCTTAGGCCGCGGCTTCCGCCTTGGCCGGGCGCTTCTGGACCAGGGTGCCGCCTGCCGCTTCGACGGCCTTGACCGCCGACGCCGACGCCGACCAAACGGTCAGGTTCAGCTTGGCCTTCAGTTCACCTTCGCCCAGCAGACGCACGCCGTCGAGCTCACGACGGATGACGCCGGCCACAACCAGGGCAGCGCCGTCAACCGGCTTGGAGGCGTCGAGCTTGCCGGCATCGACGGCGTCCTGCAGACGCCACAGATTGACTTCGGCCAGCTTGAGCGCGAATGGATTGTTGAAACCGCGCTTGGGCATACGCATGTACAGCGGCATCTGGCCGCCTTCGAAGCCCAGGAGCGAGACGCCGGTACGCGACTTCTGGCCCTTCACACCGCGTCCCGCGGTCTTGCCCTTGCCGGAGCCGGGGCCACGGCCCACGCGCATGCGGTTCTTGGTGGCGCCTTCGTTGTCGCGGATTTCGTTCAGCTTGGTCATGATAATGCCTTTTCTCGATTGACGCCGGCCCGATGAGGACCGACTCGGCCAAAAACGGAAGTGATAACAGATTCTGAAAACAGAAAGAGCGTGCCTGTTACAGCACGCTTACAAACAGATCAAGCGTGCGATGCTCAAAATGCAGCGCACGCTCAATAAGATTACTCGACGATGGTCACCATGTGCTGGACCTTGGCGATCATGCCGCGGACCGAAGGGGTGTCTTCCAGTTCGGAAACACGGCCCATCTTGTTGAGACCGAGACCGGCGAGCGTGGCGCGCTGATCCTTGGTGCGGCGGATCGGCGAACCGGTCTGCTTTACTTTAACGGTAGCCATGATGACTTAGCCTTCCATCGATTCGGGCGACGAGGCGCCGTCGTTGCGGCGCGTCAGGATGTCGCCGACCTTCTTGCCACGCTTGGAGGCAATCTGGCGGGGCGAGGCCTGGACCTTCAGAGCTTCGAAGGTCGCACGCACCATGTTGTAGGGGTTCGAAGAACCGAGCGACTTGGCGACGACATCGCCCACGCCCAGGGTTTCGAGAACGGCGCGCATCGGACCGCCGGCGATGACGCCGGTACCCGGAGGGGCCGCGCGCATCTGAATCTTGCCAGCGCCCCAACGGCCGTAGCCGTCGTGGTGCAGGGTGCGCGATTCACGGAGCGGAACGCGGATCATCGACTTCTTGGCTTCTTCGGTCGCCTTGCGGATGGCTTCCGGCACTTCGCGCGCCTTGCCGTGTCCGTAGCCGACGCGACCCTTCTGGTCACCAACGACCATCAGGGCAGCAAACGAGAAGCGACGGCCACCCTTGACGGTGGCGGCGACGCGGTTGATGGCGACGAGCTTTTCGACGAACTCCGAAGGTTCCTCGTTGCGGTCGCGGTTGCGGTTTTCGCTGGGACGGGCCATGAGAATTCCTTAGAAGTTGAGACCGGCTTCACGCGCGGCTTCCGCCAGCGCCTTGATCCGACCATGATAGATATAGCCACCGCGATCGAACACGACGTCCTTGACGCCCTTTTCGATGGCACGTTGCGCGACCAGCTTGCCGACTTGCGTCGCCGCTGCGGAATCGCTGCCTTGTTTCTTTTCGCTTTCCAGCGAAGAGGCGGCAACGATCGTAGCGCCGGTGGCATCGTCGATGACCTGGGCGTAGATGTTCTTGTCCGAACGGAAGACCGACAGGCGCGGGCGGCCGTTGGAGAGCTTCTTGAGGCGGGTGCGATTGCGTTGCGCACGACGCGCCAGTTGCTGACGAGGAGACAGGGCCATGGCTTACTTCTTCTTGCCTTCCTTGCGGCGAACCTTCTCGCCGGCGTATTTGACGCCCTTGCCCTTATAGGGTTCAGGCGGACGGATCTTGCGGATCTTGGCAGCCATCTCGCCGACGGCCTGCTTGTCGATACCGATGATCTTGACTTCGGTCTGCTTCGGCACGGCAAAGGTGATGCCTGCCGGCGGATCGATGACGACCGGGTGCGAGAAGCCGAGCGACAGCTCGAGCTTGGTGCCCTGCAGGGCGGCGCGGTAACCGACGCCGACCATTTCCAGACCGACTTCGTAACCGTCCGTAACACCCTTGACCATGTTGGCGATCAGGGTGCGCGACAGGCCCCACATCGCCTTGTGGCGCTGGGTTTCGCCACGCGGCGTGATGTGCAGAACATTGCCGTCCTGCTTGACTTCGATTTCTTCCACGACCTTCCAGGCCAACTGACCCTTGGGGCCCTTGACCGAGACGTCCTGGCCCGCCAGCGTGATGTTCACGCCTGACGGGACAGAAATGGCCTTCTTACCGATCCGAGACATTATAAAACCTTTGTGCCTTAAGTGTCCCCTGCCCTGTCTAAATTAATAGACGCGACAGAGAACTTCACCGCCGACGTTGTTTTCGCGGGCAGCATTGTCAGACATGACGCCCTTGGGCGTCGACAAGATCGAGATCCCCAGACCGTTCTTGACGGGCTTGAGGTCCTTGATCGACGAATAGACGCGGCGGCCAGGCTTGGACACGCGGGCAATTTCCGCGATGACCGGCTGGCCGTCGAAATACTTCAGCTCGATTTCGAACTGCGGGAATTCACCCGGAGTTTCAAGCACTTCGTAACCGCGGATATAGCCTTCGTCGCGCAGCACGTCCAGGACGTGCGCACGCAGCTTGGAGGCCGGGGTCAGCACCTTCGAACGCTGGCGCATGGCGGCGTTCTTGATGCGGGCGATCATATCGCTGAGAGGGTCGTTGACGAACATGGTTTCTTCCCTCCCTTACCAGCTGGCCTTGGTCATGCCCGGAATCTGGCCTTCGTTGGCCAGTTTACGGAGCGAGATCCGGCTCATGTGAAGCTTGCGATAGTAGGCGCGCGGACGCCCCGTGATTTCGCAGCGGTTACGAATACGTGTCGGTGCCGAGTTACGCGGCAGCTTGGCCAGCTTCAGGCGAGCGTCGAAACGCTCTTCCAGGGGCAGGCTTTCGTCATTGGCCTTCGCCTTGAGGGCTTCGCGGCGGGACGCATATTGCGCGACCAGCTTCTTGACCATCTCGTTGCGGTTGACAGCGGATTTCTTTGCCATTGTGTCTCTCTACCCGCCCTTAAGCCGTGAACGGGAACTGGAAGTGCTTCAGAAGCGCCTTGGCTTCCTTGTCACTCGTGGCCGTGGTGCAAACGACGATGTCCATGCCCCACATCTGATCGATCTGGTCGTAATTGATTTCCGGGAACACGATGTGTTCGCGCAAACCCATGGCGTAGTTGCCGCGACCGTCGAACGAATTGCCGTTCAGGCCACGGAAGTCCTTCACGCGCGGCAGGGCGATGGTAATCAGGCGGTCGAGGAACTCGTACATACGGTCCTTGCGCAGGGTCACCTTGGCGCCGACCACCATGCCTTCGCGCAGCTTGAAGCCGGCGATGGATTGACGGGCGCGGGTCGGAGCGGGCTTTTGACCGGTGATGGCCGCCAGGTCCTTGATGGCCGAATTGACCTTCTTGGAGTCGGCAGTCGCTTCACCGATACCCATGTTCACGACGATCTTGTCGAGCTTGGGGACCTGCATTTCGTTGGTATAGCCGAATTCTTCCTTCAGCGCGGCGCGGATCGTTTCGAGATAGACCAGCTTGGCGCGGGGGACGTACTTCGTCTCTGGGGTTTCAGTATCAGCCATTGATGACATCTCCCGTCGTCTTGGCGTAACGCACCTTCTTGTCACCTTCGACCTTGAAACCGACGCGGGTCGGCTTGCCGTTGGAGTCAACGTGCGCGACGTTGGAAACGTGGAGGCTTGCTTCCTTGTTGATGATGCCGCCGTTCGGGTTGCCCTGAGACGGACGGGTATGGCGCTGGACCATATTAACGCCCTGAACGACGACACGGCCGTCTTCAGGGAGGACCTTGGTGACAGTGCCACTACGGCCCTTGTCCTTGCCGGTCAGGACGACAACCGAGTCGCCCTTCTTAATCTTCGCAGCCATTTAGATGACCTCCGGAGCCAGCGAGATGATCTTCATGTGGTTCTTGGCGCGCAGTTCACGCGGCACAGGCCCGAAGATACGCGTGCCGATCGGCTCGCTCGACTTGTTGACGATGACAGCGGCGTTGGTGTCGAAACGGATCACCGAGCCGTCTTTGCGCTGGATATCCTTGGACGTCCGCACGACGATGGCGCGCAGAACGTCGCCCTTCTTCACGCGGCCGCGAGGAATCGCTTCCTTGACCGAAACGACGATCAGGTCACCCACCGAGGCGTAGCGGCGTTTCGAGCCACCCAGCACCTTGATGCACATGACCCGGCGCGCGCCAGAGTTGTCGGCGACTTCCAGGTTAGTTTGCATCTGAATCATGGTTCAAACTTTCCTTGGCTGACTATTGAGCGTCGCGCGGGAGGACTTCCCACGTTTTCAGCTTGGATTTCGGCGCGCACTCGATGATCCGAATGGCTTCGCCGGTCTTGTAGGTATTGGCTTCGTCATGAGCGTGATAACGCTTCGACTTACGCACCGTCTTTTTCAGGACGGGGTGCAGGATCGTACGTTCCACTTTCACAACCACGGTCTTGTCGCCCTTGTCGGAGACGACCAGACCTTCGAGAATGCGCTTGGGCATGGTCTATTCCTCTTAGGCGGACTTGGCAGCGGCCTTTTGGGCCGTTACCAGGGTCTGGATGCGGGCGACATCCTTACGGATTTCGTTGACGCGGTGGGTCTTTTCGAACTGACCGGTCGCCTTTTGGAAGCGCAGGTTGAACTGCTCCTTCTTCAGGCTCAGCAGCTGCTCGTGCAACTGGTCGGGGGTCAGGTTACGCAGTTCGGCTATCTTGGTCATGGTTCCTACTCCGCAGCCAGCGCGACGCCGGCGTCGAGACGGGTCACGACGCGGGTGCTGACGGGCAGCTTGGCGGCGCCGAGACGCAGCGCTTCACGCGCCACATCGTCCGGCACGCCGTCGATTTCAAACAGGATGCGGCCCGGATGGACGCGCGCGGCCCAATAGTCCACAGCGCCCTTACCCTTACCCATCCGCACTTCGGCAGGTTTGCCGGTGACGGGCAGGTCCGGGAAGATACGGATCCAGACGCGGCCTTGACGCTTCATCTGACGGGTGATGGCACGACGGGCGGCTTCGATCTGACGGGCCGTCAGGCGTTCGGGTTCGACGGTCTTGAGGCCATACGAACCGAAGCTGAGCGTGTAGCCCCCCTTGGCGTTACCGTGAATACGGCCCTTGAAGGCCTTCCGGTATTTCGTACGCTTAGGCAGCATCATGGCTTAGGCTTCCTTCTGGTTACGGTCACGACGCGGGCCGCGCGGATTGCGGTCCGAACGTTCGGGACGTTCGCTGGAAGACGGGCCGGAGGCCTCTTGCGACCAGCGCTTGTCTTGCGCCATCGGATCGTGCTCAAGGACTTCGCCCTTGAAGATCCACACCTTGACACCGATGATGCCATAGGTGGTCAGGGCTTCGGCGAAGCCCATGTCGATATCGGCGCGCAGGGTGTGCAACGGCACGCGACCTTCGCGATACCATTCCATACGGGCGATTTCCGCACCGCCGAGACGGCCCGACAGGTTCATCCGGATGCCCTTGGCGCCGAGACGCATGGCCGACTGGATCGAACGCTTCATTGCGCGACGGAAGGCAACGCGGCGTTCCAGCTGCTGGGCGATCGATTCGGCGACCAGCTGGCTGTCAACTTCCGGCTTGCGGACTTCGACCAGGTTCAGGAACACTTCGCCATCGGTGATGGCAGCAACGTCCTTGCGCAGCTTGTCGATGTCAGCGCCCTTCTTACCGATCACGACGCCCGGACGGGCGGCGTAGATGGTGATGCGGCACTTCTTGTGCGGACGCTCGATGATGATGCGCGACACGCCGGCGGCATTCAGCTTTTCCTTCAGGTCCTTGCGGATCTTCAGGTCCTGGTGCAGCAGCTTGGCATATTCCTGACGCTGGGCGAACCAACGGCTGTCCCACGTACGGTTGATGCCGAGGCGCAGACCGATCGGATTTGCTTTCTGACCCATTACGCAGCCTCCTGGCCGAGTTCGCGAACGACGATCGTCAGTTCGGAGAAAGGTTTCATGATGCGCGACGAACGGCCACGGGCACGCGAAGCGAAGCGCTTCATGACCAGGCCCTTGCCGACATAGGCCTCGGCGACAACCAGGTTGTCGATGTCGAGGTTATGGTTGTTTTCGGCATTCGAGATCGCCGAATAGAGCGCCTTGCGGACGTCCTTGGCGATGCGCTTGCGCGAAAATTCCAGCTCGTTCAGAGCGCGCTGGACCTTGAGGCCGCGGATCGAGGCGGCAACCAGGTTGAGTTTTTGCGGCGAAATACGCACGGAAACCAGCTTGGTGCGGGCTTCGTTGGCATTGACGCGGCGCGGATTCTTGGTCTGCGACATGTTACTTCCTCTTCGCCTTCTTGTCGGCGGCGTGACCGGGGAAGTTGCGCGTCGGCGAAAATTCGCCGAGCTTCATGCCGACCATGTCTTCCGACACCAGCACCGGCACGTGCTTCTGACCATTGTAGACGCCCATCGTCAAACCGACGAATTGCGGCATGATGACCGAGCGGCGCGACCAGGTCTTGATGACTTCCTTGCGACCCGAATTCTGCGAATTTTCCACCTTCTTGAGAAGATGGCCATCCACAAAGGGGCCTTTCCAAACGGAGCGAGCCATGTTTAGCGAGCCTTCTTCACGTGACGCGAACGGATAATGTACTTGTCCGTCGACTTGTTGGAACGAGTCTTGCGGCCCTTGGTGGGAACGCCCCACGGGGTCACAGGGTTACGGCCGCCCGAGGTCTTGCCTTCACCACCACCATGCGGGTGGTCGACCGGGTTCATGGCGACACCACGAACGTGCGGACGGAAGCCCATGTGACGCGAACGACCAGCCTTACCCAGGTTGATGTTCATGTGGTCGGGGTTCGACACGGCGCCGACGGTGGCCATGCAGGTGTCGAGCACCATGCGCAGTTCACCGGAACCGAGGCGGATCTGGGCGTAGCCGGCATCGCGGCCGACCAGCTGAGCGTAGGCGCCGGCCGAGCGGGCCAGCTGGCCGCCCTTGGCAGGCTTCATTTCCACGTTGTGGATGATGGTGCCGATCGGCAGCGAACGCAGCGGAGCCGCGTTGCCGGGCTTCACGTCGACCTTTTCGGAAGCGATGATATTGTCACCGACCTTGAGGCGTTGCGGCGCCAGGATATAGGCCTTTTCGCCGTCAGCGTAGTTGATCAGCGCGATGAAGGCTGTGCGGTTGGGGTCATATTCCAGACGCTCGACCGTACCCAGTACATCGAACTTGCGACGCTTGAAGTCGACGATGCGGTACAGGCGCTTGGCGCCACCGCCACGGAAACGGACAGCGATGCGGCCTTGCGCACCACGGCCGCCCGACTTGGTCAGACCTTCGACCAGCGACTTTTCCGGCTTGCCCTTGTGGAGTTCCGAACGGTCAACCAGGATGAGCTGACGACGGCCGGGAGAGGTAGGATTGTATTGCTTTAATGCCATGGTTCAAACCTCCCCTTACAGACCGGTCGTGACGTCGATGGACTGGCCTTCGGCCAGCGTCACGATCGCCTTCTTCATGTCACTGCGACGGCCCTTCATGCCCTTGAAACGCTTGGTCTTGCCCTTGGTGACAATGGTGTTCACCTTGGTGACCTTGACGTTGTAGATGGCTTCAACGGCGGAAGCGACTTCGTCCTTGGAGCTGTCGAGCGCAACCTTGAAGACAACCTTGTTCTGCTCGGAAAGCAGGGTAGCCTTTTCAGTGATGTGCGGCGCCAGCAGGACGTCGAAATTGCGGATGGTAGCAGCCATAACTCTTAGGCCTCCACTGCGAAGCGGGCTTCGATAGCTTCAACCGCCGACTTCGTCAGGACCAGCTTGTGGCGGCGCAGGATGTCATAGACATTCAGGCCCGCCGTCGGCAGGACGTCGATGTTGGGGATGTTGCGTGAAGCGAGCGCGAAATTGGTATCGACCTCGGCGCCCGTAATGAACAGGGCGTTGCTCAGGCCCAGCTTCTGGAAGGAAGCCAGCAGAGCTGCGGTCTTGGGCGAGTCGACGACGGCCTGGTCGAGGACGATCAGCGAACCGTCCTTTACCTTGGACGACAGGGCGTGACGCAGACCGAGCGCACGAACCTTCTTGGGCAGGTCGAACGCATGCGAGCGAACGACCGGACCGAAGGCGCGCGAACCACCGACGAATTGCGGTGCACGGCGCGAACCGTGACGAGCGCCGCCGGAGCCCTTTTGCTTGTACATCTTCTTGCCCGTGCGCGAATTTTCATTACGCGTCTGGACCTTGTGCGTACCGGCGCGGCGCTTGGCCAGCTGCCAGTTGACGACGCGCGACAGAATGTCGCCGCGGATCTCTTCAATCCCGAAAACGAGATCGCTGAGGTCCACAGAACCGGCCGTCGAGGCGTCGAGTTTGAGAACGTCGAGTTTCATGATTATTCAGCTCCCTCAGTAGCCGGAGCTTCTTCCGTCACAACCGGCGCTGCATTCGCCGCCGACTTGATGGCGCCCGGGAATTGAAGACCGGCTGGAGCCGCCTTCTTTACCGCGTCGCGGATCTTGACATAGGAGCCTTCAGCACCGGGAACGGCGCCGCGGATGAAAACCAGACCGCGTTCCGCATCGATGCGGGCGACTTGGAGGTTCAGCGTGGTGACGGTTTCGACACCGAGGTGACCCGCCATCTTCTTACCCTTGAAGGTACGACCCGGATCCTGGCGCTGGCCGGTCGAACCGAGCGAACGGTGCGAGACCGAGACACCGTGGGTGGCGCGAAGGCCGCCGAAGTTCCAGCGCTTCATACCGCCCTGGAAACCTTTACCGATGGTGATGCCCTGGATGTCGACACGCTGGCCGGCTATAAAGTGGTCCGCACTGAATTCGGCGCCGACCTCGATGAGGTTCTCTTCGGAAACGCGGAATTCGCTGAGGATAGCCTTGGGCTCGACCTGAGCCTTGGCGAAACGAACGCGCTCGGCGTTCGATGTGTTCTTGGCCTTGCGGCTGCCGGCGCCCAGTTGCAGCGCGACATAGCCATCCTTGGCCTTGGTCTTCTGGGCGACGACCTGACAGCCGTCGAGAGCCAGAACCGTTACCGGTACGTGCAGGCCATCCGCGTCAAAGAAACGCGTCATACCCAGCTTTTTGGCGATCAAACCTGTTCTCATGGCCATCACCTTAAATCTTGATCTCGACGTCGACACCGGCCGACAGGTCGAGCTTCATCAGCGCGTCCACGGTCTGGGGTGTCGGATCGACGATATCGAGCACGCGCTTGTGCGTGCGGATTTCAAACTGTTCGCGCGACTTCTTGTCGACGTGCGGCGAACGGTTGACGGTGAAGCGCTCAATCAGCGTCGGCAGGGGGATGGGTCCCCGCACGGTGGCGCCAGTTCTCTTGGCCGTGTTTACGATTTCGCGCGTGGAATGATCCAGGACGCGGTGATCGAAGGCCTTGAGCCTGATGCGGATATTCTGACGATCCATATCGCTCGTATTCCAATAAGGTTGGTGCGTTACCGCGTCCAGTGAACCATTTCAAAGACCAGGCCCAGTGAGGTTACCCAAGAAAAGGCAATCTCGCCGGAAGCGTATCCGCAAAAACAAAGCCCAACATCAGGTTTCCCCGATGCGGGCCGTTGAACAAACCGCTCAATTCCTTTTAGAAGGAGCGCCGAACGGTTTGAATTTCGTGCTTTGCGAACCGCGTCTGACACGTTGCCATGTCACAGCCGATCCAACAGAGTGCGCGTATATGACCGAACGACTCGGACAGGTCAACCCCAAAAGCTGGAATTTCCCGGAAAATACGCGGAAAGTACTCCAGGCTGCGATACCTTATCGTATCCTGGCAAGGGCGACCGCCCGCCGCGCACGTTTGCGCGAGCCATGCGGCGTTTGAGCTCTCTTTAAGCGTGGCGGATGACGCGCAGGCGCATCAGGGCGCGCTGCAGCAGGCTGATCACCGCCCTGCCCCATCCGACATAGCCGGTTTCGGTCGCACGGATTACCTTGACGCGGCGGCGCAGGCTCAGGCGCGCCGCATCGACCCGCGGGCGTGCCAGCGGCACCGTGGCCTGGGCGGCATCGACCAGCAGGCTGATATTGCGCGGAACGAACATCAGATCGCCTTCGAGGCATTCGCCTCCGGCGACCGTCATCGGTGACTTGTAGTCCTCGCCGCCGGTGCCGAAGTCAAAACGTTTGATCCCCAGTGGCGCACAGTTGCGGATGATGGCGATGGTCAGCAGGATGCCGACCGAATAGCGCGCATAGTCCGGGTCATAGGCCGGGAACCACAGGTGACAGTCTTCGCCCCGGACCAGTCCGATCTCGGCGGCGACGATTCGGCCCTGGTGGCGGAAGACGCCGGCACGCAGGCCGAAGTCGCCCTCGCCCGTCGCCGCAAGCCGGTCCAGCATATTCAGGGTCCAGCCACAGTCGAAGACGTCGTGCATGCCGCTCTTGCGGTACTGGTCCCGCTTCAGCGCAATGACCCAATCCATGAGTTCCCGGTTGACCGGTTCCCAACTGAAGTCGAAGCCGCCAAAATCCTTTTCGATATTGCGCTGGCAACGTCCGATATTCTTGAAGAACTTGTGATTAGCGGCGTCCTGCGTCGCCCACCAGTGGTCGAAGCCCTGTGATGCGTCGGCCAGGCGGCGCGTCAGGCGCAAAGACCGCGCCCGCTCGCTGACCGGTCCGAGCCAGCCCTGGAACTCCAGCCGCCGGGCCCGCGTCGCCCTGAGCAACTGGTTGAAATCGACCTTGACGCCCGGTTCGGCTATGACGCCGTGGTAGTCGCTGAGCGGCGCGCCCATGGGCAAGAGGACATCGCCGCGCTTCTGATAGGCGAAGTAGCCGGCTACGTGATCGCCTATGTACAGGCGTGCGACGGCGGCGCGCGGCACGACAGGCCCGATCGCCTTGACATAACGGACGTCGAAATAGGGTCCGGTCAGGTCCGGATTTGCCGCCACAAATCCGTTCCACAGCCCTTCGTCGTCCGCCGTCAGATCCTGTATGCGGATAAGTTCTATTCGTTCAATCATTGGCATAAATGCCGACCCCGGGAATTACGCTGGATGGCAACGTAACAGAACGAGGTTTAATCCTACCTAAGACACAGGGTTAATCGCCGTTAGGACCAATAAATCGCTGCGATATGGCCTCGAAGACCGGTAAAGCCTCGCAGCGTTCGCTGTGGGCCAGCAGGGCCGGACGGCCGCTCCAGTCGATGGCATCGCCATGGGCTTCGCGCGCATGGCGGATGGAACAACCCAGCGCGATATCGGCGTGGTTGAGGCAGTCCCCGAACAACCATGGGCCTGACGCCCCGGCGCGTATGCCCTCCAGAACGTCCAGCACTTCGGACACCTGGGTCTCGAGCCGCGAGAGCCAGATATCGGAGGTTTGCTGGTGCAGGACCTTTTCGTAGAACAAGGCGACGCACTTGTCCGAAAAGCCCATGGTCAGCGCTATATAATAGAGTGCCTTGCGCCGCGCCTCACCGGAGGGCGCGATCAGGGCGCGTTCCTTGACCTGTTCGTCAGCCCAGTCCAGCACATAGGCACTTTCGATGACAATACCGCCGTCATCCAGGACGAGCGTCGGCACGCGGCGCAAGGGATTGTACGGCTTGATCCTGTCGCCCTCGCCAAAGGTCGACCAGGGACGATGCTCGAACACCAGGCCGTACAGGGTCATGGCGATGCCACAGCGACGGACGAAGGGGGAATCGTATTGGCCAATCAGGATCATGGGGCGCCTCCTCTTGCCTCACACTAGAGAAGGCGCCCCCGCTCCGCTACGGGCGTTTTTGCCACCCGCCGCAGATATGGTGCCAATCAGGCGATGCGGATGCGCCGGTTGGTCGCATCAACGGTCAGTATGTGATCGCGGACACCCTGCCAGCCGAGATTGCCGACGGGCGTCGGCGCCGGCCAGGCAATCTCAGGCACGGTGAGCGGGACGCTACCGAGATAGACCGGCGCATCGAGCCTGGCGGCGAACATCTCGATTGTTTGGCTAACCGTGTGGGCCGTCCCTGCAGAATGGGGTTCCCCCGCGGTTTTCAGGGTCGCAGCCACTGGCTGCGCCACGATAAGCGGCGCACGTTGCTGGCCCGTGTCGAGATCGCAGGTTACGCGGACATTGCCCACCAGGATGTCGACGCGCAGGGTCGGCCCCATGGGCGACTGGAAGATGGTCTGCCCATCGGCGTCCGGCAGCGCGCCGCTTACCAGCCCGATCGTCCCGGCTGGACCATCGAAGGTCAACAGCCATTGCTGGAACAGGTCCAACCCCAATATGCCGTCAAGCTTTGGCCCCATGCCGCCAAGTTCGCTCAGCTCCACCAAGGGCGGATTCGTGAAGACCACACCGCCGACATTCAGCGACGATGCCTGGAAAATACGCCGCCGTTGCGGATTCTTGCCCGATGGGTCTCCCGCCAGGGCCTCGCCGACGACCGGCATGTTCAGGCTTTCAGCGACGGCCGCCGATATCCGGCCGTATCCCGCAGCACCCGTGTCGATGCCAAACCACAACGGCTGGCCGCCATTCACGGCAACCTCAACCGTCGGCAGGTTGTAGCCGCCGTTCAGTGTCAGGTGGGCGCTGTCACCCGTCGCGACCAGAGCCGGCGGCGGCCCCGCCCGACGCACGCGCTGGGGTTCTTCGGCCCGGGTACAGGGCGCTACGGCCAGGACGGCGGCGGATAGTAAAAGGGTACGGCGGTCCATGATCATTCTGCAGCCTCGACAGGTTGCGCTTGCTGGTTCAGGCGTTTGGAAAAGGCAATGTCGTCAAGGGCTGCGTCAAGCCGATCAACCATGGCCAGCAGATCGACACCGATCTGCTCCGACAAGGCGGCATAGGTGGCGCGAATGACGGGCTCGGCGACATCGAGCTTGGTAATCTCGCCCTCCCCGGCCTCGGTGAGAAACACCAGACGCCGGCGCCGGTCATCATCGTCGGCGCAGAAGGTGACGAGGCCCAGGCTCTCGAGCTGCGACAACAGGTGAATGACCAGAGGATGGGAAAACTGCAGATTGTCGGCGATCTGGGTAACGCTGAGACCCGGCCATCGCGCCAACATGCGCAGGGTCGAAAACGACCGCGCCGGCGCCTTGATCCCGTCCTGCTGCAGATAGGCCTGAATGTCGTCGACAAAGGTGTCGGACAGGCGCTTGAAACGATGGGCCAGAAAGGCCGGACCGAGCGAAGAAATGAAATCGGGCTGGATATGTGTAGACATTTACGTAAATATTTACATAAAAGCGCGAGGTCGTCAAGAAGGGTAAGACGAGGGGCCGCAGGCCCCTCACCCCATAACGCGACAGCGCTGATCAGAGTCCAGACGATAAAGACTAACGCCCAAGAAAAAACCCCTCCGGCCGAAGGCCTGTGGAGGGGTTTTTCCTTGGGCATTGATCCTTGCCGCTTGAGCTCAGACCAACACCGTCATGTGACGGGGTCCACGGGTCCGCGACCCCTGGCCTTAACCTACTCGACGATCTTCGACACGACGCCGGCGCCGACGGTGCGGCCACCTTCACGGATAGCGAAGCGCAGCTTCTCTTCCATGGCGATCGGGGTGATCAGTTCGACGTCCAGTTCCGCGTTGTCGCCCGGCATGATCATTTCCACGCCTTCCTTCAGACGGACGATGCCCGTCACGTCGGTGGTGCGGAAGTAGAATTGCGGACGATAGTTGGTGAAGAACGGGGTGTGACGGCCGCCTTCTTCCTTGGTCAGGATGTAGGCTTCGGCCACAAACTTGGTGTGCGGCGTGATCGAACCGGGCTTGCAGAGAACCTGGCCGCGCTCGACGTC
>NZ_JBFUDU010000007.1:0-339859 GCF_056404555.1 Asticcacaulis sp. P2_C5 | reverse complement strand
GGGTGACGGATTCGATCGACTGGCTGTTGACGGCGAAAGTGACCGAACTGTAGACGCGGTCGGTGCCTTCGCCTGCGGTCTCGTAAACCTTGTCACCGGCATTATCGACATAGTAGGTGTCGTCGCCGGTGCCGCCGATCAGGCTGTCGGCGCCTGCTCCGCCATTGATGACGTCGTTGCCGTCCAGTCCACGCAGGATGTTGCCGCCACTGTTGCCGGTGATCGTGTTGTTGAGTGTATTGCCGAAACCGCGCAGGTTCGCTGTACCGACCAGAGTCAGGTTTTCGAAATTGGCGCCGAGCGCAAAATCGACCGAGGCGCGGACCGTGTCGACACCGTCGGCGGTGGCGGTCTCAAAGACGCGGTCACCGGCATCGTCAGCATAGTAGAGGTCATTACCGGCCCCGCCGTACATGGTGTCGGCCCCGCTGTTGCCGCTAAGCGTGTCATTACCGGCCAGAGCGCGCAGGTCGTCATTGCCCGCTCCACCATACAGGTGGTTGGCTCCGGCATTACCGGAGATGCGGTTGTTGAGCGCATTGCCCAGGCCGTCGATATCGGCCGTGCCGCGCAGTGTCAGGATTTCGACATCGGTGGGCAGGGTATAGGTGACAAACGAAAAGACCCAGTCGGTCCCCGCGCCCGCCAGTTCCTGGACCTGATCGCCGGCATTGTCGATATAGTAGGTGTCGTTGCCGACCCCACCCGCCATGACGTCGGCGCCCTGACGGCCATCGAGCGAGTCATTTCCGGACGTGCCGAACAGCAGGTTGGCGCCCGACATGTCCGTCGTCGCGGAGAAGGCTGTATGGTAGACATCGTAACCGCTGTCTCCCGTGCCCCGCCATTCTACGACGAAACCTCCGTCGGCGGTTGCAACCAGACCCTTGAGCTCGGATAAACCCGCCACCGATGTGGCGAAGCCGACAGCGTCGCCATGGTCATCGAAACGGCGCGCGAAGATACCTGGATCGCCGCCATTGAAGCTGGGTTGCTGCCAGACCAAGACGAATCCGCCGTCGCTGAGCTCGACCATACGGAGGGGAAAAGCATATGTCGACGACGCATAGACAGGGAAGTCGCCAACGATGGTGGCCGCACTTGTGGCATGACCGCCGGCGTCAAAATTCTGTACAGTCAGATAACTATGGATGACGGGACCGGGGGCTTGTGCGAGCCAGGCGATAGCGAAGCCGCCATTACCATGGGGTGTGATGGCAGACACATTGGCCCAACTCGGCGTTATCCCTATGGCTGCGCCGACGGGCTGCAGGTCTGCCCCATACACATGGGCATAGAGCCGGCCGTTAAGGCCGGTAAAAGCCTGGACATAGCCGCCGCCGTCGAGCGCGGCGGTAGCAACGGCGTTTATGCCGCGATCCTCCTGGAACGCAAGAAGGTTGCCAGACGTGTCGTAGACCTCGCTGAAGATTATGGACCCCCACAGATACGAGATCAGTATATGGCCGGTGTCGAGCTGTTCGGCATCAAGGCTCTTCACCGGGACGCCGACGGCATTGCTGCCGACCTCCTGACCTGTTTTAACGCCTTCGTAAGTGTAGAGCTGGTGCTTCATGCCTTCGTAGGTGCTGTCGAAATATGACACGCCGAACACGTTCAGAACCATGTAACCGCCATCGATCGGTATCAACCGGGGATGATCGTAGGTGTCGAGAGAATGCGTGTCGTGCAGAGCGGTGGCGACCGGTCCGCCCAGCAGGGTACCGTCGGCGGCATAGCGCTGAATGAGGATATCGTCGAGTTGAGGATCCGGGGTCGGCTGGGTGATAAAGCCGACATAGGTGCCGTCGTCGAGCAGTACGGCGTCTATCGGTAGGGGATTGGCGCCATAAGGCGTATCAATCCCGTCCGTAAGTACACTCACCATTATTTATTCTCCCTGAATAAGGCAATTCACTTCCAGATTGCCAATCAGCTCCCCACCGACGCCTGTAGGCGGCAAATTAGGCACATACCGCCGCTCCGGGCAACCACCGAGCTCAAGGTCGCGTACACAGCTTCGGGATAGGGAACCGGAAACCGGCCCTTACCAGATGATATGACTGTTCACGTCTGCCGCGACAGCAAACACGACGGTAACGACATTGCCGCCGCCCAGGTCGATGATCGTATCGAGACCCGATTGGGTGATGGTGATGCCGCCGCCATTGACCACGCCCAGGCTATAGGCGTGCAGCTCGATATGGTCGTTGTTCGAACTGAGGAAATCGCTGATCGTGTCTGTCCCGCTGGCGAGACCGAAGACGAAGGTGTCGCTTCCAGCACCGCCGATCAGGGTGTCCGATCCCGCACCGCCGGTCAGGATATTGGCGCCGGCATTGCCCGACACCTGGTCAGCCGCATCGCCACCCGCCGCATTGATATTGGCCGAGCCGGTCAGGGTGACATATTCGATCGACTGGCTGTTGATGGCGAAAGTGACCGAACTGTAGACGCGGTCGGTGCCTTCGCCGGCGGTCTCGTAAACCTTGTCGCCGGCATTATCGACATAGTAGATGTCGTCGCCCGTGCCGCCGATCAGGCTGTCTGCGCCTGCTGCGCCATTGATGACGTCATTGCCATCCAATCCACGCAGGATATTACCGCCACTGTTGCCGGCTATCGTGTTGTTGAGCGTATTGCCGAAACCGCGCAGGTTCGTTGTACCGACCAGAGTCAGGTTTTCGAAATTGGCGCCCAGCGCAAAATCGACCGAGGCGCGGACGGTATCAATGCCGTCACCGGCGGCGGTCTCAAAGACGCGGTCACCGGCATCGTCAGCATAGTAGAGGTCATTACCGGCCCCGCCGTACATGGTGTCGGCGCCGCTGTTGCCGCTAAGCGTGTCATTACCGGCCAGGGCGCGCAGGTCATCATTGCCCGCCCCGCCATACAGGTGGTTGGCTCCGGCATTCCCGGAGATGCGGTTGTTGAGCGCATTACCCAGGCCGTCGATGTCGGCCGTGCCGCGCAGTGTCAGGATTTCGACATCGGTGGGCAGGGTATAGGTGACCAGCGAAAAGACCCAGTCGGCGCCGGCGCCGGCCAGTTCCTGGACCTGGTCGCCGGCATTGTCGACATAGTAGGTGTCATTGCCAACGCCGCCGGCCATTGTATCCGCGCCTTGACGGCCGTCTAGCGAGTCGTTGCCCGAGGTGCCAAACAGCAGGTTGGCGCCCGACATGTCCGTCGTCGCGGAGAAGGCTGTGCTATAATGATCCCAGTGATCCGTGAAGCCGACCCACTTAACAGTAAAGCCGCCGTCGGCGGTGGCGGTTACGCCCTCGATGCTGATCTGGCCTGCTGCCAGATTATTAACGGGGAATGGTTGGCCCACGAGATGACCAGTACTGTCGAGATGTCTGGCATAGATGTCGCTGTGGTCACCCGCTGTCCACACCACAATAAAGCCGCCGTCACTCAGCGCAGAGACCATAGTGTCATGCCGGTCGATATAGGTGCCAAGACGAGTCACCTCTGACGTAGAATGTCCTGTCGCGTCATAGGCCTGGGCCACCACGAAGTGTGTGTGCGTGGCAGCGTCGTAGCTGGTCCAGGTCACAAGGAGGCTGCCGTCCAGGCCGCGCGTCAGCGTGTCGCCGCGCGGAATGGCGGAACCAGTGCCCTGGGGCTGTCCAGCCGCATCATAAAACTGGCTGTGGCTGTGACCGTCGATCCCAATCCATGTCTCGACAAATCCGCCGCCTGCAACAGCCGAGGCTTTTGGCTCAACCAAGGACCGGAAGGTCTGGCTGGTGACCACGGCGCCACTCTGCTCGTAGACGACAAAATTACCGATCGTGCCGAACAACCAGGAAAACAGCAGACGACCGGAATCGAGTTCGTCGACCTCAGGCAACGAGGCGAGATAATGCGTCACCAGGGTCTTGGTACCCAAGGCGTTCCCGTCGGCCGAGAAGACCTGGAAAGAGTCGGAAAAGTATTCACCGGTGGGATTACCCTGATATCGAACCCTGTCGGCAACAACATAACCTTCGCTCAATGGAATGATGCGCAAGGTATCGAATTGCTCGTACGCATCCAGACCGACCAGGCTGCCCAGTTCTGTGCCGTCAGCCGCATAGCGCTGCAACCAGATCGCGTCGAAGGTGCCCCCGGGCGTTTCAGTCGGTATCAAAATCTTCAGGAGATAGGTGCCGTCGCTGAGGACGACAGCGTCGGATGGCGGCTGGGTCGCGACGCCCGGCGTGTCTTCGCCATGTTGCAGAACCGTGGTCATCAAAACCTCCTGCTCAGGGCATCCTTCCCGGATACCAGATGTCAGCCCCCCGCGAGCCGCCGGCGATCAACTTAATCACATACCGCAGCTTACGGCAACCGCCTGACCTCCAGGTCGCTGTACACAGCTTCGAGAGGCGCCATCTGGCGAAAGCCTATGCTACCTTTACCTGGAGCAGGCTTTGCAGCGCTCAATGGGTCGGCGCGCCAGTCGACCACCTTCAGATCGTTGATAAAGAAGACCACGCCGGCC
The DNA here is from genome assembly GCF_056404555.1 of Asticcacaulis sp. P2_C5. NCBI lineage: Bacteria > Pseudomonadati > Pseudomonadota > Alphaproteobacteria > Caulobacterales > Caulobacteraceae > Asticcacaulis > Asticcacaulis sp. P2_C5. The sequence continues at coordinate 335,367 of NZ_JBFUDU010000007.1, read as the reverse complement.
TGCGACTTTTCCAGACGCATGCGGTAGGGCTCGGCCGGCATATCCTTGACGTCGGGCATGGGGTCGGCGCCCTGCGCCAGCAGCTCGAAACCGGGCGCCCGGCGCAGGTTACACAGGTGGAAGGCGCGCTCCTCCGGCCACCGCCTGCGGAAATAGGCGATCTGCAGGGCCGACACATCCGACTGGGTATATTGTTCATAGACGCCGGCGCGCGGCTTAAGTCCCGGATCGAGAATATGCTGGCCCGCCATACCGCCCGCCGCGAAGAACAGGATGGCCAGGCCAGGCTCGGCGAGGGGGCGGAACTTCCACGAGATGGCGACATCGTCCGGAAAGACCTCCGGGCACCAGAAGACGAAGTTAGACGCCTGGCCCAGATCGGCCGACAGCCTGTTTTTCAGCCGCATATGACCGGTATCGAAATCGACGGCCGCCTCGCCTTCCACACGCCAACCGGCAATGTCCGAAGGCTTGGTCAGCGGATTGGTATAGATCAGCTCGCCGCCTTCGGGGTGAACAGGTTCGGCCTGAACGCGACCCGCCATGGCGATAGCGGCGCCCGATAGCAGCAGGTGGCGCCTATCCAACAAGTCCGCCGCCCAGGCTGCCGAGCGACTTGCGCATGTCGGCCTTGTGGGCGCGATAGCCGGATTCGCGATAGGTGGCGATCGGATCGATGGCGCCACCGCTGCGCACCCGGGCCATGGCCAGGGCGGCGCGGACGTCGCTTTCGAAGGCCAGGCGCAGGCTGTTGTGCGCCATGATGACATCATTGTCTTCCTGATAGGCGCGCAGGGCGTCGCGATCGACAATCAGCGCCTTGACATAGGCGCCGGCAATAGCGCGCGCCGAGTTGAGCAGGCTTTCGATCGGATCGGTGACGTTGTGCGACTGGTCCATCATATAGGCCGGATTGAACGGCCCCTTGCCGGCCTTCAGCATGCGGTTCTCGGCCGAGACCAGTTCGTTGAACACCAGAAAGAGCTGGAACGGATTGATCGAGCCGGAATCGAGGTCGTCGTCGCCGTATTTGCTGTCGTTGAAATGGAAGCCGCCCAGCTTGCCGAACTGAGATAGACGCGCAACGATCATCTCGATATTGACATTGGGTGCATGGTGGCCGAGGTCGACCAGGCATTGCGCGCGCTCCCCCAGGGCCTGGGCGCACAGGATGCTGGTCCCCCAGTCCTGGACGACGGTCGAGTAGAAGGCCGGCTCGTACATCTTGTGTTCGATGAGCAGCCGCCAGTCGGCCGGCAGGGCGTCATAGACGGTGTGCAGGCTTTCGAGATAGCGTTCCAGGGTGTCGGTGAATTCGACCTGGCCCGGGAAGTTGGAGCCGTCGCCGATCCACACGGTCAGGGCCTTGGAGCCGACCTTCTTGCCGATTTCCATGCATTCGAGATTGTGCTCGATCGCCTGCTGGCGCGTCGCCGACTGGCTGTGGCTGAGCGAGCCGAACTTGTAGGAGCGCTTCTGGCCGGTCTGGTCCTGGAAGGTGTTGGAATTGACGGCGTCGAAACCTATCCCCAGGGTGTGGCTGTATTGGCGGAGCGCATCATAGTCGTCGGTCTTGTCCCACGGCAGGTGCAGCGAAACGCGCGGTGTCAGGCCGGTCAGCTGGTTGACGACGCTGCAATCCTCGATCTTTTCGAAGACATTGGTCGGTTCACCCGGCAAGGGGTAGCGGGCAAAGCGCGTGCCGCCCGACACCATGCCCCAACTGGGCAGGCCGACGCCGAGCGTCATCAGCTTTTCTACGATCGTCTCGATGTCGATGCCGACGCGGGCCAGCCGGGCGCCCAGGGCGTCGTAATCGGCCATATGCGCGTCCATCAGCTTCGCATTGGCGCGCGCGATGACATCTTGTGGAATGGTAGCGATTTTCCTGTCGACAGTGAGAAAGCCCATGCGACCCGTTCCCGTATTTTATATGTTTTGCGGAGCATCGCGCAGAGTAGCCGTAAGGTCAATTCAAGAAGTGGTTTTTGGTGCGTAGGTGGTTTTCAGGCCAAATCGACGATGGATCGAAAGCAAGATTTTTGCCGCGAAAAACGCGAAAAGCGCGAAAAGGCAGCGGAACTTTCTGCGCCCGCAGGGCAATCGTTTGTGACCGTGGCTGAGATGCTAAAAGCGCTTCGCGCAATGTTCGCAGCAAAACCTTTTTCGCGCTTTTCGCGCTTTTCGCGGCAAAAATCCTTACCTGCCTTTCTGATTCCTACAGAACATCACCGCGTGAAGCTCATCGCATTGCCGCCGTCGACATTGAGGATATTGCCGGTCGATTTCGAGGCGGCGGCCGACGCCAGGAAGATTACCGCCTCGGCCACGTCTTCCGGAAAGACCGAACGTTTCAGCAGGCTGCGCTTGCGGTAGAAGTCTTCCAGGTCCTCGTCGGCCAGCTGATAGGCGGCGGCGCGTTCGGCACGCCAGGCGCCGGTCCAGATATGCGAGCCGCGGATGACGGCGTCTGGATTGACGACATTGACCCGGATGCCGTGCGGCGCACCTTCCAGGGCCAGACAGCGCGCCAGATGGACTTCCGCCGCCTTGGCCGAGGAATAGGCCGCGGCATTGACCGACGGCGCCAGGGCATTTTTCGAGGCGACGAAGACGATGGAACCGCCGAGGGCTTTCATCGCCTTGAAGGCTTCGCGCACGGCCAGGAAATAGCCGTCGCTGAGCACGGCGAAATTGCGCCGCCACATGTCGAGCGAAGTATCCTCGATGGGCGCCGCCGAGGCTATGCCGGCATTGGCGACGAAGATATCGACCCCGCCATATTCGCAGGCGGCATAGGCGAACGAGCTAAGGATGGCCGGCTCGCTGGTCACATCGGCTTCGATGGCGCGGACGCGGTCCGGGGAATGGGCGACACTGAGATCCTGACGCAAAGCTTCCAGGCGCCCGCCGTCGATGTCGGTCAGGACGACATTGCCGCCGCGCGCCAGAACAGCCTCGGCCACCGCACGGCCGATGCCGCCGGCGGCGCCGGTGATATAGGCAACCTGGCCGGCGAAGGGGCCGGGTCTGGGCATTCGCTTCAACTTGGCTTCTTCGAGCTGCCAGTATTCGATATCGAAAGCTTCCTGTTCGGCCAAGGCGACATAGGCGTCGATGGCTTCCGCGCCGCGCATGACCGCAATGGCGTTGACATAGTATTCGCCGGCGATGCGCGCCGTCGCCTTGTCGGCGGCGAAGGTGACCATGCCAAGGCCGGGAATGAGAATAACCACTGGATCGGCATCGCGCTGCGGTGGACTGTCCGGACGTTTGCAGCGGTTGTAATAGGCAGTGTATTCGGCGCGATAGCCAGAAAGAACCGCATCTATCGTCGCTTCGTCGAGATGGTCCGGATCGAGCACCAGCGGCTTGATCTTGGTGCGCAGGAAATGGTCCGGGCAGGAGGTGCCGAGCGCCGCCAGACGCGCCATGTGATGGGAACAGACGAAGTTGAGGACATCGGGTGTGTCGACGACATGGCCGACCTTCAGGGTTTCGCGGCTCAGGCGGTTGCGCAACAGGGGCACGAGGCGGGTGAATTCGGCAATGCGCTCACCGGCGTCGCGTGGCGCTGTGCGCGGTCCACCAAAGGCCGGGCGTGTCGTGTGACCGGCAATGAAATCGGTGGCCCGGCGGATCAGGTCCAGGCTGTTGCGATAACAGGCCTCCGACGTATCGGCCCAGCTGATCAGGCCATGGCCGGCCATGACCATGCCGCGCCACTGCGGATTGGCCGCCACGGCATCGCGGATACGCAGACCCAGGTCGAAACCCGGGCGCTGCCAGCCGATCCAGCCGACCTCATCGCCATAGACCTGACGCGTCAGGTCTTCGGAATGGGCGCTGGCAGCGATGGCGATGACGGCGTCGGGATGGAGATGATCGACATGCGCATGATCGATAAAGGCGTGCAGTGGCGTGTCGATACTGGCCGCACGCGCGTTCAGGCCATAGGTGCAATGCGGCAGGAAGGCGACCATTTCGTCTTCGAAAGCCCGTCCGCGATAACGCTTTTCCAGTCCGCGGACGCGATCGAGATACAGGGTTGCGAAACCGTCCAGCGCCATGGAACCGAGATCGCCACCCGACCCCTTGACCCACAGGACTTCGACCGGTTCGCCGGTCAGAGGATCGGCCATGACGATCTTGGCGGAGGTATTGCCGCCGCCGAAATTGGTAATCGCCGGGTCGCTGCCCAGCAGGTTGGAGCGGTAGAGCAGGCTGCGTTCCGGGGACAACCGATCATGGACCGCCGCATCCCACACATTTTTTGCACACAGATCGATATCGGCCTGCGGGCGCGTCATCAGCAATGCCGGCGTCGGTTGCGACACACCCATATTCATCCCACCTGTTGTCGGCCATCGTCATCGCCGCATCAAACTAATACAATCTCATTCGATAGTTTTCAATCGTCAAATCCGCATTTTCAGCCATTTTCATTCTAAAATGTGGGAATATTTCTGCTGCAACTCGCAATTTTAGCCGTAAAAATCATAATCGGTCATTTGGCGATCACCTGTCGCCCGGCGTTACGCCATCCTTGTCTAACGGCAAAAATGCGATATAGTCATACAATAAAAAATAAAGGGCCGTGGACGGAGCCTTCCGCCAGCGGGCCGATAAACAGGGTCGGGATGGTATGCCAAAAAAGAGTCAGGGGAAGTGCGTCGTTTTCGATGTCGGCAAGACCTTTGCCAAGGTCAGTGTCGTCGATGACGAAGGGTTTGTGTGGGCGGAACGCCGCCGGACCGTACCGCATCTCGATACTCCGCTCTATCGCGCCTTCGACGTCGAGACCCTGTATCGCTGGCTGATCGCCACGCTTCGCGAATTGGGCCAGAACTTTGCCATCGACCGCATCATGCCCGTGACGCATGGCGCGACCTGCGCCTTTCTCGATGCTGAACACCGCCTGGTCCAGCCGATTCAGGACTATGAATCGGCCGTGCCGGAAGCCTATGTCACCGCCTATGGCCGCGTCCGCCCCGGTTTCGACGAGACCCAGTCGCCACGCCTGCCGCACGGCCTCAATCTCGGCTGCCAGATCTACTGGCATGCCCGACGCGCACCGTCGCAGTTCCGCCGCGTGCGTCATATCCTCAACTACCCGCAATACTGGGCGTGGCGGCTGACCGGCGCCTTATGCAATGAAGTCACCTCCATGGGTTGCCATACCGACCTGTGGTGCCCGGTGCGCAACGACTTCTCATCGCTCGCCAAATCCCAGGGCTGGTCCGACCTGTTTCCTGCCATGCAGCCGGCCTGGGAGCCCGCCGGAACCCTGCGCCGCGACGTGGCCGAAGCCGCCAACCTGCCGCCGTCAGTCAGGGTCTGCGTTGGGCTGCACGATTCCAATGCCGCCCTGGCCAGCGTCATCGTCAACCCGGTGAAAACACCACCGGCCCTGCTCTCGACGGGCACCTGGTATATCGCCATGGCCCCCGGCACGCTGTCAAATACCTTGCCGGCGCAGCGCGATTGCCTGGCCAACGTCGATATCTATGGCCGGCCCGTTGCCTGCGCGCGCTTCATGGGCGGCCGCATCTATGAAATGTTCACGGGCGGCATGTCCACACATGGCGAGACCGCTGTCGATGAATCGTCGCTGCGTGTGGTCATGCGCCAGGGCGCCCTGGCCCTGCCCAGCTTTATAGATGCCGGCGGCCCCTTTCCGGGGCTGCGCGGCGGTATTCTGGGCCGCGGGGTCGAAACGACGCGCGGCCGGGCGACGCTTGGACTTTTATATGTCGCGCTGATGGCCTCGACCTGCCTCGACCTGGTCAAGGCGTCGGAGCAGTTGCTGATCGAGGGTCCCGCAGCCGGCAATCCACTGCTGTGCGGCCTGATCGCGGCGCTGCGGCCCGGTGAGGTCGTGGTCAATGATCGCTGCAATGCCGTCACCCTGGGCGCGGCGGCCCTGGCCTTCCACGATCGCCCGGCCGCGCCCGCCCGGGCGCAGCGCGTTATAGCACCCGTGCTGGGCGACGATATGCGGCGTTATCGCGACCTGTGGCGCGGCCGGGTCGAGGCCGAACTGGTAGCTTAATACCAACCTGCACAGACCCTGATATATTGAGGTGCAGGTTGGTATTCGCTTTGTTTCAGCTCAATCGCCGCATGGCTCGCCGCAAAGGCGGCGACGGGCGGTCGCCCTTGCCAAGCCACGATGAGTCATCGTGGCTTGGATAAGGCCCTTATCGACAAATCCCGGAAACCCGCCTATAGATTCGATCAAGTTCGATCATTAGGCCTGACCGATTCGTGCAGGCGCGGGTAAGTACCGGGGAAACCATGCATTTTCAGGATCGCTGGAAGCGAATTATCGACGAGTTGAGCCCCGAGCGCGTGACGTCGGTCGATGAACTGACCGAACGCCTGGGCGTGTCACCGGCCACCATTCGTCGCGATCTTAATGAACTGGACAGCCTGGGTTATCTGCTGCGCGTGCGCGGCGGCGCCATGCGCGCCGAGGCCAAGTCGTACAAGGCGGCGGCCGAAGACAAGCGCAATGATGGCTTGCAGGGCCAGGCCGGCTTTCTCGACAGCGTGATCAGCAATGCGCCGGCCAAACGGGCGATTGCACGGCTGGCCCTGGAGTACCTTAGCCCCGGCCTGTCAATGATCATCGACGGGGGGACGACGACCTACACCATGGCGTCAATGATGCCGAACGAGTCGTACCACGTGCTGACGACCTCGATCGCCATCCTGCAGGGACTGATTGCCCGGCCGAAGGTGCGTGTGACCCTCCCCGGCGGCGAATTCTTCCGTGAACAGAGCATTATTCTCAATCCGTATGAGGACGGGATTTTGCAGCATTTCACGGCGGCGCGAATGTTTATCGGCGCCCAGGCCATCACCCGCAACGGCCTGTTGCAGACCGATGGTTTGCTGGTCCAGTCGGAGCGCCGGCTGATCGAACGGGCGAACGAGATCATCGTCCTGGCGGATTCGAGCAAGATCAATGCCTCGGGATCTTTGGCCGTCTGTCCGCTGAGCAAGATCGACGTGCTGATCACCGATGACGAGATTGCGCCAGACGCCATGCAGTGGCTGAAGGCTGCCGGGGTCGAGGTCAGGGTAGCTGCGCTGACCGCCGAGGACCGCAGCGCACCCCTGCCGATCCCGCGGCAGTAAGGTTTTGGCCCACAGATTGGCACAGATTTTCACAGATTATTCGCAAAGACTGAACCGCACCGGCCCTGGCCTAACCGCCGAAAAATTCAAAGGCGCAAAGCGCCAATCTGTGAAAATCTGTGTCAATCTGTGGGCCAAATAGCTTACGCCATATAGAACACCGGCTTCAAATCTGTGACCACCGGCGAATTATCCGGGTTGCTGTCCATGATATCGGCCATATAGGCCCACCATTTTTTCATCACCGGATGACTAGGCAGGTCCGGCATGGTGTGGTCAGGCGTGCGCTTTAATACCCCGAACAGAACCAGAGATACCGGATTGAGGAAGATCGAATAGTCCGATACCCCCGCCGCATGCAGCAGGTCCGACAGTTCCGGCCAGATTTCGTCGTGACGCTTCTGATACTCGGCCTCGAAGCCAGGCTTCAACTGCATGGTAAAGGCGATGGTCTCAAGAACTGGCGTTTCCATCATGGATCCTATTTGACGGGCTTCACTTCGAGGCCCTGTTTCGGCTGTTCGGGTGTGCGCATGATCGGCCAGTCGGCGGCAGCGATCTCGAAGGATTCCGGCGCCGGCATGTCCGCCGGAACTTGGGCCGTAACGCCCAGGTTCAAAGCCGCCAGGTCGCGCGCCACGAACGACGCAATCACCCAGGCGCCATAGGCATTGTGGTGCGTCTTGTCGCTGCCCTTGCCGCCGAAGGCCAGGACCGAGCGTTCAGGCCCCATCAGCTCGTAAAAGGCCGTCGTTTCCTTCGTTAAATCGATCAGCGACACGCCCAGGTCTTTCGCCACATTACGAACGGCATCGGGATAGGCACCGTGGCTGTTTTCAATATGGCCGGTCGCGTCGAAGAAACGCCGGGCGACCGGCGTGATCAGCACGGGCTGGGCACCGTGTTGACGGATATCGGCGACGAAGGCCGCCAGATAGGCCGGATAGGCGCCGTCAGCCGCAGCATAGGTGCGCGGCCACTGCTTCTTTTCGTCGTTATGGCCGAACTGGATCAGCACGATATCGCCCGGCCGGACCTCGCTCAGCAGCTTGTCCCAGCGCAGGGTGGTGAGGAACGACTTCATGGTCTCGCCGCCGCGCGCATGGTTGGCGATGACATCGCCGGTGACGAAACGCGGCAGCATCTGGCCCCACGAGGCATAGTCGCCGCCGGCCTGGTCGCAGACCGTGCTGTCGCCGGCCAGCAGGATGCGGCGTGCGATGATCGGTTCGATCTTTAACCTGGTCATGGCCGCCGTGGCGCCCGAGGCCGATACCGTCAACTGGTCGTCCCAGTTGCGACTGCCGATCTCATCACCGCGAATACCGACCTTTGGGCCCGCGATCGAATCCTGCTCGGCCTGGGCTACAGCTGTATTGCGCACATTGACGACAAAGATGACGTCCCGCGTCTCTCCCGCCTTCAGATCGACCGGCCCCGCAACCAGACGGCGGTCCTCGGCCCAAAGGGTGGTACGACTGGCACGGCCAGTATCGCCCACGGTCGCGGTAACGCGATAGTCGCCGGGCGCCAGCCGGACCGAGAAGGCGGCTTCGTTGCCGCCCGGTATGGAAACGTCGCCGGAACCGGTATTTGCATCATAGGGCGTGCGGTCAATGGGCACATTCAGTTGAACAGGCATGACAACAGTTTGCGCCAGGGCTGCTGGCATGGCAATCGTCTGGGTCATCGCCAGAACGAGGGCCGTAACACCGCCCAGCGACCACCGCAGAGAATGATTGTTTTTGATCACGAGGCCCCATAATGTGCTCGAATTTGCTTCATGTTGATATTTTTTCATTGATCTTGCGGGCTGTCAATGCCAAGTTGCCGGTCAGGTCACGGCGCTGCCTGGGCCCAATCCGGCTGTACAGAACCGGAGCCGATCGTCCAGGTGAGTTTCGTATGAATTCTAGCCCCGCCAGTCTTTTGCGCCGCCACCCCGTGCGGGCCGGGCTGATGCTGGGCGCGGCAATGGGCGTAATTCTGGCGTCCACCGCAACCGCCCAAACGACTCCGGCGTCCGGTGATGCCATGATGGATAGCTTCGGGCTGACCTCGCAGAACAAGCCGCAAACCGCACCGACGACGCAGGGCGCATCTGACATGCCGCCGATCGCGACGGGCGGACCCACCACCTTTGTCATGTCGGCCTTTCCGGCGACGTCACAGGACCGGATGAGCCTGTTCACGTCCTATGACGGCAAGACCTTCACCACGCTTGCGACCGATGCCTATAAGCCGGCCAAGGGCCTGCTGCGCGATCCGTCGATCCTGCATGCCGCCGACGGCTACTATTATGTCGCCTACACCACCGGCTGGGACGGCCACAGCTTCGGCATGGCGCGCAGTCACGACCTGAAAACATGGGAGCCTGTCGGCGATGTCGATATCAGCCTCCCCGGAATTACGAATGTTTGGGCGCCGGAATGGCTGCGCGATCGCGACGGCCAGATCTATATCGTCGTGTCGCTGTCAAAGGGCGGCACCAAGGGGCCGTTCGGCGCTTGGCTCATCAAGGCAACCGACCTGGCCAGCGCGAAGTTCGAAACGCCGGTGGCCATGGAAGGCTTGCAGGGCAACTATATCGACACCTTCCCCTATGTTTACAGCGAATCCTACTACGCCTACGTCAAGAACGAGACGACGAAAAATATCGAACTGGCCACCGCGACCAGCCTGACCGGACCGTGGACCATCGTGCGCCACGGCGACTGGGCCGGATGGGGATCGTGGATCGAAGGCCCGGCGGCCGTGACGATCCAGAATGACGCCGGCCAATCGGGTATCCGCGTCTATTTCGACGACTATATGACCAAGCGCTACTGGTATTCCGACAGTTTCGACGGCCTGCGCACCTGGACCAAACGCGCCGAGGTCGGCGGCGTGTCGGGGGCTGTGCGTCATTTCACCGTCATTTCCGAACCGACGGCGACGGTCCAGGCCGCGACGGCACCGAAGGCCAAGGGCCAGGCCGTCACCTGGGACAACCATTCGCTGATGATCGACGGCAAGCGGACCATGATCTGGGCCGGCGAATTCCATCCCTTCCGCCTGCCGTCGCCCAGTTTGTGGCGCGATGTGCTGCAAAAGATGAAGGCGACCGGCTACAACGCCGTCACCTTCTATTTCGACTGGGGCTACCATTCGGCGGCGCCCGGCGAATACGACTTCTCCGGCGTCCGCGACATGGAAAAGGCCATCCAGATGGCCGAGGACGAAGGGCTGTACGTCATCGCCCGGCCGGGACCCTATGTGAACGCCGAACTGACCATGGGCGGCTTTCCGGGCTATATGGCACGGCAAAAGGCTGTAGCGCGGACCGACGATCCGCAATACCTGGCCCAGGTCGACGCCTGGATGACCCAGATCGACGCCATTGTCGCCCGCCACCAGATCACTACCGGCGGCGGCAAGGTCATCGCCGTCCAGATCGAGAACGAACTGGGCCTGACCAGCGACACGCACAAACGCTATATGCAGCACCTGGCTGACAAGGTTCATGCCGACGGCATTACCGTGCCGATCTTCCACAATTCGGCCAGCCGCCTGCCCTACTGGACGCCGCCGTCATCGACGGCGCCGTGGGCGGTATCGGGCCCGACCGACCTCTACGGTTTCGACGGCTATCCCGGCGGCGGCTGCACCAATACCCACGATATCGGCAAGCCGAACAAGGTCCCCGACTGGGGCATGTGGGCCGAAATCCCCGCCGGCGCCGATCACGTCGACCTCGCCAAGCCGGTCAAGATCGGCGCCCTGACCTCACCCAAGACGCCGGGTTTTGCGGCTGAGATCGGTGGCGGCTGGTTTGATTTCTGGGGCAGTGTCGGGTCCTACGACTGCACGGCGCAGCGCGTCGGCTCGGGCTATGTCAAGACGGTCTTCGGCTCCAGCCTGATCAACGGCCTGTCGATCCATAGCATCTACATGGCCTATGGCGGCACGTCGTGGGGCTGGCTGCCGGCCAGCGTCGTCTACACCTCTTACGACTACGGCGCCGGCATCGATGAAGCACGCGGCCTGCGCGACAAGCAATATACCCTGAAACAGATGGGCCAGTTCGTCCAGGCAGCGACACCCCTGCTCAGCGACCTCGACAAGGGCGCGCCGATTGCCTCGTCATCACCGAATGTGAAGATCTATCACGACGTGTCGGGCGCGGGACTGGGCGACCTGATCTATGCCCGTCACGAACCGTCGGATGCGACCGGTGACGACGCCTTCAGCTTCGACCTGACCACACGCGACGGAACCTTCCACCTGCCCCAGGCCGGCACCCTGCGCATCAACGGCCAGGACGCCAAGCTTCTGGTTGCCGACTACGCCCTGGAGCGCCAGCATCTGGTCTATACGACCTCGACCCTGTTGACCCATCTGCGCCAGGGAGACCGCGATATCGCCGTGCTCTATGGCCCGCGCGGCGAGGACGGCGAGACGGTATTGCGCTTCAAGAAGAAGCCGGTCGTCACCGTGCTGAGCGGCAATGTCACCGTGACCTGGGACGTCAAGTCCCACGACCTGCGCCTCAACTACGTCCATACCAGCATGAACCGCGTGCGCATCGAAACCGGGACGACGGCCAAAGACACCGAAAGACTTGAACTACTGCTGGCCGAGGATGCGGTCGCCAAGACCTTCTGGCGCCAGGACACGCCCGACGGCCCGGTCCTGGAGCGGACCTACGCCCTGATCCGCGAGGCGAAGTTCGACGGTACGACCCTGAACCTGACCGGAGATACATCGGAAGCCGGCGATATCGAGATCTGGGCGCCGAAACCGGTTACCACCGTGACTTTCAACCGCGAAACGGTGAAATCCGAGCCCATGGCCGGCGCGCTGTGGGTGACCGGCATCGCCGGACCGAAGGACGTGGTCCTGCCCGACCTGATGCAGGCGCAGTGGATGAAGCGCAAGGATTCGCTGGAGGCCGATCCTAAGTTCGACGACAGCCAGTGGCGCGCTGCTGACCTCAAGGAGTCCGCCGCCACCGCGGCAACGCAACCGCCGGCCGGTCAGCCCGTGCTCAGCATGAGCGACTACGGCTTCCACCACGGCGACGTCTGGTATCGCGGCCGCTTCAATGTCCGGGGGCAGTCGCCCGAAACCCTGAACCTGACCTTTAATGGCGGCCCCGCCGGCGTCGTCCAGGTGTGGCTCGACGGACGATTCATGGGTGAACGTGACGGGGCGGCCGGCGAAGCACGGCCAAAGACGACCACGGCCTCGCACTTCTACCTGCCCAAGATGAGCAACGGCCAGCACGTCCTGTCGATCATGGTGCGCAACAACGCCCATAACTGGGACCTCGGCGCCGATGACGAGCATAAGGAGGCGCGCGGCCTGATCTCGGCCGACCTGCGCAAGACCACCATCACCTGGAAGATCCAGGGCAATCAGGGCGGCGAGCTGATCTCCGACCTGGTGCGCGGCCCGATGAACAATGGCGGCCTGTATGGCGAGCGCAACGGCTGGTACCTGCCGATCGACGCCTATGCCGACCAGGCGGGCTGGGAACTGGGGGCGGTCGACGACGATCCGCCGGCACCCGGCACCTACTGGCTGCGCACAAAGTTCAAGCTGGACCTGCCGAAGGATCAGGACGTCCAGTTGGGGCTTGTCTTCGGCGACGCCAGTGTCCCACGCACCGACCACCGTACGCGCGTGCTGATCTTCGTCAACGGCTGGCACGTCGGCAACTTTATCGGCCATGTCGGTCCGCAAAATACCTTCATCCTGCCGCCCGGCATCCTTAACAGCCAGGGCGACAATACCCTGACCTTTGCTGTCACCACTGACGGCAAACCGCAAAACGCCCCTGAACCCGTGAAGCTGGTGACCTTACGCAATGTGCGTGGCGGCGTGCCGGTAGATCCTGTCCCCCAACCCAGTAAAAACCAACGCTAAAGGCATTTCTCCCATGTCGCTTCTCGCCCACCATGTCACCTCGCTCGGCGCTACACGTGCAGACTATGACGACGCCATCCGCCGCCTGATCCATAACCTGGTCAATATCAAGGACGAGTCGGGCGAGTTCCTGCTGCATCTGGACGACGGACGGGTGATCGATACCAAGGGCTGGGCCGGCTGGGAATGGACGCATGGCGTGGGCCTCTATGGCATCTACAAGCATTGGGAAGTGACGGGGAACCAGGACGCCTGGGACATCATGGTCGACTGGTTCGAGGCGCGCTTCAAGGAAGGCACGCCGTCGAAAAACATCAACACCATGGCGCCCTTCCTGACCCTGGCCTATCTGTATGAGCGCACGGGTAACACGACCTACCTGCCCTATCTCGACATCTGGGCCGAATGGTTGATGGACGGCCTGCCGCGCACCGAAGAAAACGGCTTCCAGCATATCGTGTTCAACTCGGTCAACCACCAGCAGATGTGGGACGACACCTTGATGATGTCGGTCCTGCCCCTGGCCAAGATCGGCCTGCTGCTCGACCGGCCGCACTATGTCGAGGAAGCCAAGCGGCAGTTCATGCTGCACATCAAATACCTGACCGACCGCAAGACCGGCCTGTGGTTCCATGGCTGGACTTTCGACGGCCGGCATAATTTCGCCGATGCCCTGTGGGCGCGCGGCAATTCGTGGGTGACAATCGCCATTCCGGAATTCATCGAACTGCTGGACCTGAAGGCGGACGACGGGCTGCGCCTGTTCCTGGTCGAGACCCTGGAAGCGCAAATCAAGGCCCTGGCCGGCTGCCAGGCTGCGTCGGGCCTGTGGCGGACCATCCTGGATGATGCGACCTCCTACGAGGAAGCCTCGGCCTCGGCCGGTTTTGCCTTCGGTATCCTGAAGGCGGTCCGCAAGGGCTATATCGACAAGTCGTATGAAGCCATGGGCATCAAGGCGGTCAAGGCGGTACGCGGCCATATCTCGGACGACGGCGAGTTGCAGCAGGTGTCGTTCGGCACGCCGGTGTTCAACTCGGTCCAGGAATACAAGGACATACCTCTGACCTCGATGCCCTACGGCCAGTCGATGGCCCTGTTGGCGCTGGGCGAATTCACGCACCGGTTTGTGTAAGAAAAGAGCCCCAACCACCGCCCTTTGGGCGGTCCCCCTCCCCGCGTAGCGGGAAGGCACGAGAATAAGGGAGTAAAGGCGTGGAACAACGCAAGCCAGGTTGGATCAATTATTTCGGCTGGGGTTCCGGCGATATGCTGGGCGCCGGCGCGCAGGCGGTTATCACCGGCTGGCTGTTCTATTTCTTCACCACCTTCTGCAGCCTCAGCGCCCTGCAGGCCGGCGCCATCCTGGCCCTGCCGCGCCTGATCGAGGCCGTGACCTGCCCGCTAATCGGCTATGTCTCGGACAATCTGCGCCACACCTGGATCGGCCGCAAAATCGGGCGGCGCAAGATCTTCCTGATCATCGCCCTACCCCTGCTCCCCAGTTTCGCCCTGATCTTCATGACCGGGCATAGCTTTCACTACTATCTGATCACCTTCGTCTTCTTCGAATTCCTCTACACCATGTTCCTCATCCCGTGGGAAACGCTGGCGGCGGAAATGACCAAGGACTACAAGGCGAAGGCAAAATTCGCCGGTGCCAGAATGGTAGTCGCGCAATCCTCAGCCATCCTCGCATCCATCCTGCCGACCCTGATCATCGATCATTTCCACTTGAGGGATTCGCCTAATACCTTCCTGATCATGGCGGCAATCTTCGGCGTGGTATTCTCTGTTGCCGTGTTGATTGTCCTGAAGACGACATGGGAGCGGCCCTATACCGAAGCAGAAAAGGAGATCCGGCCGCAACCGATTGACTGGTTCACAGTATTGATGATTCCGGTGAATATGTTCCGGGACCTATTCTCGACGCTCCGCGTGCGCGCTTTCCGTCAGCACCTGAGCGTCTATCTTGGCGGCTATATCTCCCAGGACATTTTCAACACTGCATTTCCAATATTCGTGGCCACCGTGATGATGGGCGCGACTCTGCTTATCTCGCAACTGATGACAGCCATGTACTTCGCCCAGTTGATTTCGGTGATGATCGCAATTTACGTCGTGATCCGCACCGGCCCGACTGTCGCCTATCGTTGGGCGATTGGCGCGTTCAGCCTGGGCCTCCTGTTATTCCTGGTGTTTTATCTGGTCCGACCGTTGGGTTTCAATGCTGGATTGACAGCGTTGAATGGTAATATTTTCGGTGCGCTGAACCCTAAGGCCCTCAGCTTGAATCCCATGCTTGCTTTATGGCTGTTCGTACCGATCCTGCTGGCTGGTCTTGGCCGCGGCACGCTCAACTTTGTGCCGTGGAGCGTCTACAACTACCTGCCCGACGTCGATGAAGCCGTGACCGGCCAGCGCCGCGAGGGCATCTTCGCGGGCGTCATGACCCTGGTTCGTAAGCTCGCACAATCCGGTGCTGTGCTGGCAACGGCGTGGCTTATCGATATCGGCGGCTATATCTCGCCCAAGGACCATCCGGGCCAGGTTATCGCCCAGACACCACAAGCCATCCACGCCATTGTCCTGGTCATGGTCGGAGGACCGATCCTGGTCATGGTGTTGGGCGCGATCATTTCATGGAAGTTCCGCCTCAATGCCAGAACCCATGCCGTGCTGATACACGAGGTCGAACGCCTGCGCCACGGCGCCACGGCGCCGGAGTCGGAGGAAAGCGGTCGCATCGTCGAGGACCTAACCGGCCGCAGCTATGCCCGTCTGTGGGGTCGAGGATAGACGATGTGTCAGTATCTGGGCAGGCTATGCCGGCTGCGCGCTCGTGTTCGCGCGTCGCGGCATCAGCAAGGCGATGCTGGCGGCCAATATCCAGTAGGTCAGAAAGCTCGCGGCCAGGGCGGCGTTCCCCCAACTGTGGACGGCATAGAAGCGCGACGGATCGGTCCCGAAATACAACGAGGGAACGAAGGCAAGATTGATCAGAGCGATCAGGTAACCGAACCAGCGGATCCAGGCGGGCAATAGCCGGCCCGGTGCGGCGGCGTATCCCGCCGCGATCAACAGAATCAACGTAAGCAAACGTTTGATCGGTCCGTGTGCGAGCATATTGGCGTGGGCCAGAGGGCCGTCTGTGGTCGGATCGAGACCGCCCTGGGGCGCACCGAAGACCACACCGGCTTCCAGCGACGCGGTCATGAACGCAATGGCGACGAAGATGAAACCGGCGCCCGCAAACAGCAGGGCCGGAAATTCCGCGGCCGGCGACGAACGGCGTGCCAGATGGCTGAAGCCCGCCATGAACACCAGCAATCCGGCGCAGGTGAACAGACTGAGCAGAATACGTGTGAGGACGTTCCACACGGGCGGCGGACCGCTGTAGATGAAATAGAGCGGAATCACGACCAGTACCGTGGCCATCATTAAAATTCCGGCCAGAGCCGTCACTATGCGAACAGGTTTATCGTCCATATCAGCCTCCCTTTTTTTAATTGTGTATATGGTACACTGTTTTTTGTCAATGCTATAGCAGGGAACGGGTCGCCTTTGACGATGCCGGATGGAGACAGATGTGGCGCGGCATAATTCGGCTGACATCCATGACACGGGCGCGTCGTTCGACCTGCTGTGGGGGACTCCGACTCCGCCGCGTCGGGGCCCCAAGCCGTCGTTTACGTTGGACGACACAATCCAGGCGGGAATTGCCATTGCCGACGCCGAAGGCCTGGGCGCCATCACCATGAATCGGGTAGCCGTGAAGACGGGCGTTACCACCATGGCGCTTTATCGCCACGTCCCGGGCAAGTCGGCCCTAATCGACCTGATGGCGGATGACATAATGAAATATCCGCCGGAACTTTCCGGAGGGGACTGGCGGGCCGATATTTCGCGGTGGGCGCATGCAAATCTGATTCTGATCCGGCGCCATCCATGGCTGTTCGACGTCATGAGCACGCGGGCCGCCGTGGGACCGAACTGGGCGCGCTGGCTTGACGCCGGCTTGCAAGCCCTGGCGGGGCTGCCCTTGTCAGCAAGCGAGATGTTGGCTGTCCTGATGTTGGTCGACGGTCACTTTCGCGCTTCGGCGCAGGTGATGGTCGGCGCCAAGGCAACCGCCGAATGGGCAAGCAATTTCGGCCGGATGCTGCATCGAGTAACCGGCGACGAAAGCTACCCGGCCCTGACCGATATGGTCATCACCGGTCGGTTCGCAGAGCCGGGGCTGGATCTTGACGGCATGTTCCAGTTCGGCCTCGACCGTCTTCTCGACGGTGTGGAAGCCTTCGTCGAGGCACGCCGTGCCTGAGATCGTCTCCCCGGCGCAAGCCGGGGAGACGCCCACAAACTATTCGACCGAGACGACCACGACCGACTTGGCGGGCAGGGTCAGGGTCAGGGTACTACCTTTTAGCTTTCCGCCTTTATAGGTCACCGGCATAACCGTTGCCGGCTTGCCGATGGCATTGTAGGCGTCCATCTTGTCCGAGGTCATGACCGTGCCCGAGACGTTCTTCGCCTTCAGCGTACCGAGATCGATGGTCAGGGTGACCTCGTCTTCCGGGTCCATATTGCTCAGGCCGATCCACGTCTTGCCGTCCTTGCCCTTGGCCGCCGAGGCATTGACCGCCGGGATGGTCTTGCCGCCAAGCGTGAAGTTCGGCGAGGTGATATCGAGCGGCAGGGCCGTCGAATCCTGGAACGGCACGTACATCTTGTAGGCATAGTAGGTCGGCGTCAGGGCGATCTGGTCGCCCTCGGTCAGGATCATCGCCTGCAGGACGTTGATCGTCTGGGCGATCGCGGTC
This sequence comes from Asticcacaulis sp. P2_C5, assembly GCF_056404555.1. Classification (NCBI taxonomy): domain Bacteria; kingdom Pseudomonadati; phylum Pseudomonadota; class Alphaproteobacteria; order Caulobacterales; family Caulobacteraceae; genus Asticcacaulis; species Asticcacaulis sp. P2_C5. The sequence continues at coordinate 317,494 of NZ_JBFUDU010000007.1, read as the reverse complement.
AGGCGCACACGATCCGTATGATGGTGGAAGATATTGAAATTGGCCGCCGCCAGGACGCCGTCGCGCAGGGTGTTGAGCTGATACAGGTGGCCGGGATTGGTGCCCTTTTCGACATCATACCAGGTGCCCCACTCGTCGACATAGAGGCCGACCTTCTTTTCCGGATCAGCCGCGTCCATTACGGCGATCTGCTTTTGCAGCAGGTCTTCCATGCGCAGGGTCTGGGAGAAGGTATCGACCCAGTCCTGTTGCGAGAAGCCAGTGGCCGGACCCTTATGACTCCAGTCGCCGGTCGGCAGAGTGTAGTAATGCAGGCTGATGGCGTCCATGCGGCGCGGGCCGACATCGCGCATCATGACTTCGGTCCAGTGGGTGTCGAAGCTGTTGGCGCCCGACGCGACGCGGACGGCCGGATTGTCCGAATTCTTGTGGAAGAAGGCGTTGAAGCGCTTGTATTCGTTAGCATAATATTCCGGCGTCATCTCGCCGCCGCAGCCCCAGCTTTCGTTGCCGATGCCGATCACCGGCACCTTAAAGGGTTTGTCGCGGCCATTGGCGCGGCGTTCCTGGGCCAGGGTATCGTCGCCCGGCGAGGTCATATATTCGATCCATTCGCGCATTTCGGTCGGATCGCTGGAGCCGGCATTGATCGAGACATAGGGATCGGCGCCGACCTGTTCGACAAAGTCCATGAATTCGTGCGTGCCGAAGGCGTTGCTTTCCGGTGAACCGCCCCACCAGTTGTTCTTGCGCGACGGACGCTTGTCGCGCGGGCCGATTCCGTCGCGCCAGCGGTATTCGTCTGCGAAACAACCACCCGGCCAGCGGATGATCGGCACATGGGCGTCTTTCAGCGCATTCACCACGTCGGAGCGGATACCGCGGACATTGGGGATCTTCGAGTCTTCACCGACCCAGACGCCGTCATAGATGCCACGGCCGAGATGTTCGGAAAACTGGCCGTAGATATAGCGGCTGATCGGGGCGCCGGGCTGGTCGGCCTTCAGTGTAGCGCTCGCCTGCAGGGTTTTGGCGTCTACCGGCAAGGCAAAGACGGCGGCGACAAGCGCGAGGGCGGTCAGGGTACGAAACATGGCATTTCCTGGGACTGTTATCGGGCATTATTTCTGATTAGGAACCCTGTCTTATATTGTCCTACAATTAAAGTCCAGCCCATGAAATGTTTGATAATGATTTGTCTTGCGCGATAATGCATAGTGCTCAAATGAACAGATTTTTGCTCCTGGTGGCGATGGGGTGGGCTATGGCAACAAGCACCATGGGCGCGGACCTGACCTTGTATGACGGTGGTGCCGTGCCCGTCATCATCCACGACGATCGGCCGACAGCGACCCTGGCCGCGGATATGCTGGCCGGCGATATCGAAGCTTTGACCGGTCAAAAGGCGCGAACCTCGACGCATCTGAGCGATTGTACCGGCGTGTGCATCCTTATCGGTCCGGCGGATGCGGCCGTCGTCAGGCAGATGATGCGTGAGGAAGGTGTCGTGCTGGAGGATTTGTCGGGACAGTGGGAACGCTATGAGCGGCGGGTCATTCCGTCAAAGCGCCATCCCGGCCGGACCTATGTCGTCATTACCGGATCGGATCGGCGCGGCGCCGTCTGGGGCGTCAGCGATCTCAGCCGTGAACTGGGCGTGTCGCCATGGTCGTGGTGGGCCGATGTGACGCCTCGCCGTGTCACGCATTTGTCCATAGATGGCGAGCCGGTCGTGTCGGCCGCGCCGGCGGTGAAATATCGCGGCGTCTTCCTCAATGACGAGGATTGGGGGCTGGAACCCTGGGCGGCGAAGACCTTCGATCCGGCCTATGGCAATATCGGGCCGAAAACCTACTCCCGGGTCTATGAGCTAATGTGGCGGCTGAAGGCCAATACGATCTGGCCGGCCATGCACGATGTGTCATCGCCCTTCTACCGCGATCCCAACAATGCGAAACTGGCCGATGCCTATGCCATCGTCGTCAGCACTTCGCACGCCGAGCCGATGGGGCGCAACAATGTCCGCGAATGGGATGAGAAGAAACGCGGCCCGTTCGACTGGACGCAAAACCGCGCCGCGATGCTGGACTACTGGCGACAGCGGGTTGGAGAAACCAAAGATTTCGAGACCCTGTACACAATCGGCCTGCGCGGGCTGCACGATGGCCCGCTGCAGGGCGCCGATACGGCGCAGGCGCGGCGCGATATCATGGCCGAGGCGATCGGTGAACAGCGGCGGATGTTGCCGGCGGGCGCGGCCCAGCAGATGGTGCTCTATAAGGAGGTGCTGGAGGCCTACAGCGCCGGGCTGAAGGTCCCCGACGACGTCACCCTGGTCTGGTGCGACGATAATTACGGCTATATCAGCCGCCTGCCTGATGCGGCCGAACGCAAGCGCAGCGGCGGGTCGGGCGTCTATTATCACCTGTCCTACTGGGGGCGGCCACACGACTATCTGTGGCTGGGCACCACCCATCCCGGATTGATCCGCGAACAGATGGGCCGGGCCTATGCGACAGGGGCGCGGCAGATCTGGATCGCCAATATCGGCGACATCAAGCCGGCCGAATATCTGACCAGCTATTTCCTCGACCTCGCCTTTTCCGGCCGGTTCGAGGAGACACCCAAGGCCCATCTGCGCGTCTGGATGGCCGAACAGTTCGGCGATGCCGCGGCCGATGAGGCCACGAACATCCTGATGGGCTATTACGACCTGGCCTTCGAGCGGCGGCCGGAATTCATGGGTTTCAGCCAGACCGAGCCGACGACGCCGGTCAGGCCCAGCGACTATGTCCAGGGCGACGATCGCGAGGCCCAGGCACGGATAGCCGCCTATGACGGTTTGGTGAAGCGGGCCAAAGCCCTGGGCGCAGCCCTGCCCGCCGATCGCCAGGACGCCTTTTTTGAACTGGTCCTGTATCCGGTGCGGGCGGCGGCCAATATGAACACCCGCACGCTGAAACTGGACCTGGCGGCACTGTATGGGCGCAATGGCAGAACTGCATCGAGCCTGGTCACGGAAGCCCGAGCGGCCCACCAGGGCATTGTCGCTGATACCGCCCTTTATAACAGTCTGAACGACGGCAAGTGGCGCGGTATGATGGATATGGCGCCAAGGCGCCAGGCGGTGTTTGCCGAGCCGTTGTGGCCGGATTATCCGCAAGGCACTTCCGGAACCGTCCGGCGCGGCAATCCCGACCGGGTCGTGGTGCCGACGGCGGAGACGCAGGGCTTCGAACGGATCGACGACCTGGGCAGCCAGGGCCAGGCCTTGCGCGCCCCGCTGGACGGAACGGCGGCCAGCGCGACCTACAGCTTCACGGCCACGGAAGGCGGCGGCGTGATCCGCGTCGTGGCGTTGCCGACCCATGCCCTGACAGCCGACGGCGGCGTGCGGGTCAAGCTGTCGCTCGATGACGGCCCGGAGCAACTGGTGGATTTTGCCACCGTCGGGCGCAGCGATCAGTGGCGCTTCAACGTGCTGAGCAATACCGCCATCGGCGAAGTAGCGCTGAAATATATCGCCGCCGGACCGCACACGATCAGGCTGACCGCGCTCGATCCCGGCGTCATCATCGACCGCGTCGAGATCGATCTCGACGGCGCCATGCCGCACTATGGCGTGCTATGGAAGCGGCCATGACGACTTTCAATGTCCGTAACTTCGGCGCCCGGGGCGGTGGTGTCACCCTCGACGGTGACGCCATCAATGCCGCCATTGCTGCGGCGGCCGGCGGCGGGACCGTACTTCTGCCGGCCGGGCGCTATCTCAGTTTTTCACTGCGCCTGATAAGCGGTGTGACCCTGCATCTGGCCAAGGGTTGCGTACTGGAAGCCGCCGACCCGCGCCGTCACGCAGGTCGGTACGACCTTCCCGAGGACAATCCGTGGGACCTGTACCAGGACTTCGGCCATAGCCATTGGCGCAACAGCCTGATCTGGGGCGACGGGGTCGAGGATATCGTCATCGAGGGCGCGGGCATTATCGACGGGATCGGCCTGACACGCGAAGGTCCAGGTTCGCAATGGCGCAAACAGGCAGGCGAGTTTCCACTCAGCATGCGCGGGCTGTCGGCCGAGGTTATGGCGGAACTGGCGCCCGAGGTATCGGCCATGCAGGGTCTGGGCAACAAGACGCTGGCCTTTCGCGATTGCCGGCGGGTGACGGTGCGTGACCTCACCATCGTCCGTGGCGGACATTTTGCGCTGCTGGCGACGGGGGTCGACGAGCTGCTGTGCGAGAACCTGATCATCGACACCAATCGCGACGGCATCGATATCGATGGCTGCCGGCGGGTGAGGTTAAGCGGCTGCCAGGTCAATACCCCAAATGACGACGCGATCGTGCTGAAAAGCTCCTTTGCCCTGGGGGAGAAGCGAGCAGTCGAGGACGTGACGATCGACAATTGCCGGGTCAGCGGGTTCGACCCCGGCACCATGATCGACGGCACTTTTGGGCGGACGCAACTCTTGTCACCGGACCAGGACCGCGTGACCGGGCGGATCAAGATCGGCACCGAATCGTCGGGCGATTTCCGCCGTATCGCCATACGCAACTGCCATTTCGAACGCGCGCGCGGCCTGGCGCTGGAGACGGTCGATGGCGGGGTGATCGAGGACGTGACGGTCGACAATGTGACGATGAACGAGGTGACGACGGCACCGCTGTTCCTGCGCATCGGCGCGCGTTTGCGGGCTCCGGAAGGCGCTGTACCCGGCACGATCCGGCGGGTGTCGATCAGCCATCTGACGGCGACGAATATCCTGCCGGATTATTGTGCCATGATCATGGGCCTGCCCGACCATCCGATCGAGGACGTGGTCCTGCGCGACATCCGGCTAAGTTATCGCGGCGGCGGGGTTGCGCCGGACAGCATGCCCGGCGAACTGGCCGACGCCTATCCGGAGCCGTCCATGTTCGGCGTCACGCCAGCCTGGGGTCTGTGGGCGCGCCACGTCCGTGGCCTGTTATTGGAACGGATCGAGATGACCACAGTGGTTCCCGATGCAAGGCCGGAAACCATGTTCGAAGACGTTGAATAGAAGGTGTTAACCGCAGATTTCGCAGATTAGCGCAGATTTTTTCAGCCCGTCGCAATAGACAGTGCAACACGTCGACCTAAGGATCGCTTTGCGATCGAACATCCCCATAAGAGCGCACAACACGTCCGATAACGCTCTGAAAAATCTGCGCTAATCTGCGAAATCTGCGGTTAAAACACCTTAATCTATGCGCTCAGCATGTTGCCGATGCCTATGACCACGGTCGAGGCCAACAGGGTCGCAATGCCCAGCCAGACAATACCCTTGGTCTTGCCCGATGTACCCTTCCATTCCTTCAGCGCGAAGCCCCACAGGGTCGAGAACAGGATGATCGAGCCCATGTGCAGCGTCCAGGACGAGAAACCGAACCTGCCCATCTGGCTTTCGCCCATCGAGTAGAAGAAGAACTGGAAGTACCACAGCGTGCCGCCGAAGGCTGCCAGCAGGTAGTTGGTCAGCAGCGGTATCTTGGTATCGGAAGCGATGATCGGCTTGCCCACCCACTCCGATGCCGACTTGTTCTTGAGGATCAGATAGCCACTCCAGATCAGGTTGGTCAGGAAACCACCGATCAGCACGACGCACAGGACCGGCAGGCCGACCCACAGAGGGCCGGTGCCTGCGGCCGCACCGAGTGCCTTGATGGGCGCGCCGGCGTCGAGGCCGAAGGCAAAGAAGGACGACATGACGCCGCACAGAATGGCGACCATCAGGCCCTTGGTCAGGTGGAATTCGCTCATGCCCTCTTTTTCGCCGGGCACTTCCTTCTCCTTGGCGTGGCCGGCCCAGGCGACGATCAGGATGCCGACGACGACCAGGGCGATACCGGCAAAGGTGTAGGTGCTGCCGGCCTTGGCGGCGACCGCACCCAGTGTGCCGTTAAATAGCGGAGGCCCCAAGGTACCAATGACGGTGCACAGGCCCAGGGCCACCGCCATACCGAGCGACAGGCCGAGATAGCGCATGGTCAGGCCAAACGTCAGCCCACCGATCCCCCACAAGGCGCCGCAACCGATGCATTTCAGGATGACGTCGGGCGGTGTCTTGCCCAGCACACCCAGGAGGTCGTGGGTCTGGAAGGAGGCGAACAGCCACGGCGCGATCACCCAGGAGAAGATCCCGCCGGTCAGCCAGAAGATCTCCCACGACCACAGGCGGATTCGCTTGTAAGGCACGTAAAAGCTGGCCGAGGACAGACCGCCCAACCAGTGGAAAAAGACGCCCAACAATGGGTTCATAGAGTAGATCCCTTTCTTGCCCTACGCTTCGCTACTTGAGGGCTAAATCCTATATAAACGTTCGGCGTTCGCCGCGAACATAGCGTCCCGTTCTTCGCGGCTGAACTTGGCTGTCAGCTCGTCAAAAGTGGTCAATTGGCGTGCATAGCTGTTGAACAGCTTGTCGGTCGGAAAATCGCTGGCGAACATCACCCGCGAAGTTCCGAAGATATCAATTGTGTCGAGGATCAGATGGCGGATCGATTCTGCCGTCCAGTTGCGGTCGACAAAACCGAGGCCGGAGATCTTGACCGCCACCTGGGGCAGCTGCGCCAGGGTCTTCATGCCCGACCGCCATCCCTCCAGGCCATCGCTCAATACCGGCATGCCCATATGATTGATCATCACCGGGACGCCGGCATGCCGGCGCGCCAGGTCAAAGGCCTGCTGCATCTGGTTGGGATAGATCTGCAGGTCGAAGGAAAGGCCATATTTCTCGAGCAGGCCATAGCCGTACGCCGTCGCGGGATCTTCGAGCAGGTTCGATGGCGTATAGCTGTAACGCGGGTCGGGGTGCCAGTTGAGGATATGGCGGATGCCGCGGACATTGCGGCTTTGGACGTGCTGCGCCAGCAAGCTTTCGACATTGGGATCGTTGAGCGCCGCAAAGGCGACGATGGCATTTGGTATGCCGCCCTCGTCAGCCAGGGACTGCAGCCAGCGCGTTTCGGCCACAGCATCGTCGGGGTGGGCGCCGGCGTCGATATGGACGGTCTTGGTGACAGGGAAACCAGCCGCATCAGCCAGGTAATCGGCCGGGCCATAGTCACGGGCAATCGGCTCGACGCTGCCGTTGGGGCCGTCGTCGGAAAAGGGTGGCGTCAGCCACGGATAACGCAGCCGCGACAGGTGCCAGAGATGGATATGGGCGTCGACAAAACGCTCTATGGTCATGGCCCTCGCCCTGCGGTCGGGACCATTTGTCCCATTTATTATAACGCGACCATACTATGTGGGATCAATGAGTCAAGTCTTCACAAGGCTGGCATAATGTTTCATATGATACTACACTGTCTGAAAACGGGCTTTCGCCTTGCGCGAAATCAGCCTAGAGCACTTCCGATCAGGTTGATCGGGAAGTCCTCTAGGCTCATGTTTTGTCGCGCTTCTTATCCGAAAAGTGGCATCCACTTTATCGGGAAGCGCTCTAGTTGACGTTTTCGGAGGCGCGCCATGGACACGAATTATCTCAGCGGGTTCGGCAATCAGTTTGCCAGCGAAGCCGTAGTCGGCGCCCTGCCCCAGGGCAGTAATTCGCCGCAAAAGGTGCCGTTCGGCCTCTATGCCGAGCAGTTTTCCGGTACCGCCTTCACGGCGCCGCGCAGCGACAACCGCCGTACCTGGTTTTACCGCCTGCGCCCGTCTGCCGGGCACCCGCCATTTGCGCCCTATGCATCCGGCGGACTGTGGCGCTCGGCGCCGATCGTCGAGCCGCCGACGCCCGACCGCCTTCGCTGGTCGCCCCAGGCCTTTCCCGACGGCGAGGTCGATTTCATCGACGGGCTGACCACCTTTGCCGGCAATGGCGATGTGGCGACACAAGGCGGCGTTGCCGTGCACCTCTATGCCGTGACAGCCTCGATGAACGACCGCGCCCTGATGAACAGCGACGGCGAAATGCTGATCGTACCGCAACAGGGGGAATTGCGCGTTGTGACCGAGTGCGGGGTGATGACTGTGCCACCACTCTCCATCGCGGTGATCCCGCGCGGGCTGCGTTTCCGCGTCGAGGTCACAGGTCCGTCGCGCGGCTATGTTCTGGAAAACTACGGCGCGCCCTTCCGCCTGCCGGAACTGGGCCCCATCGGCGCCAACGGCCTGGCCAATGCACGCGATTTCGAAACACCGGTGGCCGCCTTCGAAGATGACGATAGCCGGTACGAACTGGTGCAGAAATTCCAGGGTGGACTGTGGACGACGACCCTGGATCATTCGCCGTTCGACGTCGTCGCCTGGCACGGCAATCATGCCCCCTACCGTTACGACCTGCGCCGTTTCAACACCGTAAATACGGTCAGTTTCGACCATCCCGATCCGTCGATCTTCACCGTCCTGACCTCTCCGTCGGAGCTGCCGGGCACGGCCAATTGCGACTTCGTCATCTTTCCGCCGCGCTGGATGGTGGCCGAGGAGACCTTCCGCCCGCCGTGGTTCCACCGCAATATCATGAGCGAATTCATGGGCTTGATCGAAGGCGCTTATGACGCCAAGGCTGACGGCTTCGCCCCGGGTGGCGCGTCTTTGCACAATTGCATGAACGCCCACGGCCCCGACAAGGCCAGTTACGACAAGGCCGTCGCGGCCGAACTGAAGCCGCACAGAATCGACAACACCATGGCCTTCATGTTCGAAAGCCGCTGGGTCCTGCGGCCAACGACCTGGGCCATGGACAGCACAACGCGCCAGGCCGATTACAGCGCCTGCTGGGACGGATTTGAGAAGGCGATACTTAGATGATCGACGAAACCCACGATCCCGCACGCACCAGTTGGGTGACAGGCAGCCAAGGCCATAGTGACTTTCCGATTCAGAATCTGCCGTTCGGCCTGTTCAGCCCGACCAATGAAGCGCCGCGTCCAGGCGTGGCCATCGGTGATTTCATCATTGAGCTGGAAGCCCTGGCCGAGGCCGGCCTGATCCAGACCGCGCCGCGGGACCTGACCGACGTTCTGGGTACGCCGGCGCTGCGTCGCACCCTGCGCCGCCAGATGTCGAAACTGCTCAGCGATCCTGTCTATCGCGCCGTGGCCGAGCCCTATCTGCACCGCGCCGCTGACTGCACCCTGCACCTGCCCGTGCGCATCGGCGACTATACCGACTTCTATGTCGGCATCCATCATGCCGGCGCGGTCGGCGCCCTGTTCCGGCCCGACAATCCCCTGCTGCCCAACTACAAGCACGTGCCGATCGGCTATCACGGCCGCGCCTCCAGCGTGCGCCCCTCAGGCGTACCGGTGGTGCGGCCGCACGGTCAGACCAAACCAGCCGACAGCGATGTACCGGTGTGGGGCGTCAGCAAACGGCTCGATTTCGAGCTCGAAATGGGCATCTGGATCGGTGGCGGCAATGCGCTGGGCACCAGCGTTGCTATCGATCAGGCGCGTCAGCATCTGGCGGGGCTTTGCCTGCTCAATGACTGGTCGGCGCGCGACGTCCAGGCGTGGGAATATCAACCGTTGGGGCCATTCCTCGCCAAAAACTTCCACACCACCGTCTCCGCATGGGTGGTGACGGCTGAGGCGCTGGAGCCCTTCCGTATTTCTGCCATGCCGCGTCCTGACGGCGACCCGGAGCCCCTGCCCTATCTGCGCGGCGACGATCCAAAGGCCGCCTATGCCATTGCGCTAGATGTCCGCCTGCAGACAGCCACCATGCGCGACCAGGGCCTGGAGCCCGAAACCATCAGCACCAGTTCGGCGCGCGACGCCATGTACTGGAGCTTCGACCAGATTATCACCCATCACGCCAGTAATGGCTGCAACCTGACAACGGGCGATCTGTTGGGCACTGGCACCCTGTCCGGACCCGCGCCCGAACAGGCCGGCAGCCTGCTGGAACTGAGCCACGGTGGCAAGCTGCCGATCGAACTTAAGTCGGGTGAAATGCGCCGCTTCCTTGAGGACGGCGACGAGGTGTGGTTGACTGGCCGGGCGCAGGCGAACGGGTTTGTCAGCATCGGGTTTGGTGAATGCCGCGCGCGGATCACGGGGTAGGACAAAACCATGTGCGGGCATGACGACGAGTTTCCACAAGCCGGTCGGCGGCGCATCATTGTACCGGCGGCCGCGGCACAGTTGGGTACCGACATGCCCGACTACGAGACCGAAGGCCTGAAGCAGCTGTCGCCCGGCGCGGTGTTCATGATGGGCGACAATCCGGCCCTGCCGCGCATGCCCGATGCGCCGACCCTGCTCGACTTTTTCCGCCACCGATTCCTGCTGCTTGGCGCGACCGGGCGCCACCTGCTGATCTCGGCCCAGAAAGCTCTTGAGGCCGGGATGGATGATCATGTCGTGCTGGCCGTGCTGCTGCACGATATTTCCAACACCTGCCTGATCCGCTCCGACCATGGCTACTGGAGCGCCCAGATGATAGCACCCTATGTCTCCGAAGAGGTCGCATGGGCGGTGCAATATCACCAGGCGCTGCGCTATTTCGCCGACGAGCCCAACGGCTATCCGTATCCCAAGAATTACGACCGCTTTTTCGGTGAAGACTACGTCCCGCCCGACTATATCCGCCACGATGCCGAGTTTGCCCGGGGCCACAGGTGGTACATGTCATCGCGCCAGGTGACGATCTTCGATACCTATCTGTTCGATGCCGGCCCGTTACCTGACGTGGCGATGTTCGAAGACATTATCGGCCGCCATTTCAAGACGCCCTCACAAGGGCTGGGCTTTGATGGCTCACCGGTCGCCCATATGTGGCGCAGCATGATCTGGCCGAATAATTTTCTTTAAGGAAGAGCCAATGTTTGTAAGACATGGTTTCGCACCCTCCTCCCTGTGCGAAGCATGGGGAGGAAGGTGATAGTTATGATCTGGTGGTGAGGCGGCCTGAATGAAGTTCCTGAAACTCGACGGTTTTGTTGCCGCCATGCTGGGCGCAGTGTTGCTGGGACTGCGGTTCCCGGCGTTGGGCGTCAAGGGCGGAATCCTGCATCTCGATATCGTCACCGCCATCGGCATCGCCATCGTCTTCTTCCTGCACGGCGCCAACCTGTCGCCCGAAGCGGTAAAGGCAGGGGCCGCGAACTGGAAACTGCATCTGTTCGTCCATCTGTCGACCTTCGTGCTGTTTCCGGCCATCGGCTTTGCAGTGTTTTTCGGCACCTCCGCCTGGCTGCCCGAGGACGTACGGCTGGGCTTCTTCTATCTCTGCGCCCTGCCATCGACCATTTCGTCATCGGTCGCCATGACCGCCCTGGGCAAGGGCAATGTACCGGGCGCCGTGTTCGACGCCACCCTGTCCGGTCTGATCGGCATGGTCATGACGCCATTTCTGGTGTCGATTGTTGTCTCCACGGGCACCGGCCACAGCCTGCCGCTGCTGCCCGCCATCCTGGACGTTGCGCTTAAGCTGCTGCTGCCCTTCGTCGCCGGTCAACTGTGCCGGCCCCTGCTCAAGGCTTTTATCGCCAGGCACAAACCGTGGATCACCAAGGCCGATCGCACGGTCATTCTGCTGATCGTCTACGGCGCCTTCTGCGAATCGACGCAACAGGGAATCTGGAAGGACTACAGCCCGTGGATCCTGCTCGGCATCGCCCTGATGGTCGGCGCGCTGCTGGCCGTCGTTCTGCTCATCACCCGCCATGCCGCCCGTGCGTTCGGTTTTCCGCGCGAAGACGAGGTCGCCGGCGTATTTTGCGGCTCCAAGAAGAGCCTGGCCAATGGCGCGCCGATCGCCGCGGTGTTATTTGCTGGCAATCCGGCCATGGGTATGATCATGCTACCGATCATGCTGTACCACCAGTTGCAGTTGATCGTGTGCAGTGTGCTGGCCCGGCGCTACGCCGAAGCAGCCGAAAAAAGCGTCGTAAATTAAGCATCTTACGTAAATTTTACCAAAAATTGTACGCTCCTTATTGGATGCTTATGTCGTCATCCATAGGGTCGCAGATGGCAAACCTTGCAAAGAGGCGGGCCGGATAAGCGTTGGGCGGACAGGCAAAGGGGAAACATACAAATGGCCGTATTGAAAAAGGCTGTCGACAGTCGCAAGTTTCGCGCCGATCTGGGCGTTTCGCTCAGCCTAGCCATGATCGCCGTTTTTTTCATCATCAGCGGCACCATCTCCTACGTCAATATCCAGACTCTCGACCGCAACACGGCCCTCGTCACCGAAACGCACGACATACTGCTCGACCTGGAAAAGACCCTGTCGCTGCTCAAGGACGCCGAGACCGGCCAGCGCGGCTATATCCTGACCGGTGAACAGGCCTATCTCGAGCCCTACAACGCCGCCCTGCCGGAAATCGAACGGCAGTTGATCGACCTCGACCGGCTGACCGCCGGCGACGCCGACCAGCAGCGCCAGGTCAAGGCCATCAAGGGCCATGTCGCCGCCAAGCTGAAGGAACTGGCGCAGACCATCAGCCTTTATCAGGCCGAGGGCCACGATGCTGCCCTGGCGGTGGTCAGGACCAACCGGGGCAAGGCGGATATGGACGCCATCCGTAATCTGGTCGAGGATATCCGCAATGAGGTCAACCAGGTCCGCGAAGCCCGGATCGCCGAGCGTGAGCAGGCCCATACGACAACGGCGATCAGCGTGGTCGTCGCCGCTATTATCGGCGTCATCCTGTCGATCGCCATCACTTGGATGATCAGCCGGACGACGGCGGCGCGGCGGCGGACCGAGTGGCTGCAGACAGGCCAAGCCGGTCTCAGCGCCGCCCTGCTGGGTGAACAGAGGGTCGATCAACTGGCCAAGAACGCCCTGACCTATCTCGCCCAATACACCGACGCCCACGCCGGCGCCTTCTTCAGCGCCGACGGCAACCTCTATCGCCGGGTCGGCACCTATGGCGTGCCCGACGATGCCGATGTACCCGAGGTCTTCCGCCGCGGCGAAAGCCTGCTGGGCCAGGTGGTCAACGACAACAAGATACTGGCGGTCGGCGATATACCCGACGGCCACCTCGCCACCGGCGCCGCCCTGGGCCAGTGGCGGCCGCGCCATATCGTCATTCTGCCCGCCCGTTCCGACGGCATTGTCGAGGCCGTGGTCGAGCTGGGCTTTCTGCACCCCTATCACGACGCGACGCTCGAACTGCTGGAACGCGCCTCCGAGGTGATCAGCATCGCCGTCCGTTCGGCCAATTACCGCGCTTCGCTGCAGAACTTCCTCGAGGAGACCCAGCGCCAGTCCGAGGAATTGCAGAGCCAGTCCGAGGAACTGCGCGTCAATAACGAGGAACTGGAGGAGCAGAGCCGGGCGCTCAAGGAATCGCATGTCCGCCTGGAACAGCAGCAGGCCGAGCTGGAACAGACCAATGTCCAGCTCGAGGAACAGGCCGCCATCCTGGAGACCCAACGCGACGACCTGGGGCGCGCCAAGCAGCAGGTCGACGCCAAGGCGATGGAACTGGAACAGGCCAGCCGCTACAAGTCGGACTTCCTGGCCAATATGTCGCACGAGTTGCGCACGCCGCTCAACTCATCCCTGATCCTGGCCAAACTGCTCAGCGACAATACAGAAGGCAATCTGACGGATGAACAGGTCCAGTTCGCTCGTACAATCCAGTCGTCGGGCAACGACCTGCTGGCCCTGATCAACGACATTCTCGACCTGTCGAAGATCGAGGCCGGCCAGATGGAGATCCATGCCGAACCGATGTCGCTGAAACGCCTGGCCAGCGATATGCAGCGCATATTCGATCCTATCGCCAACCAGAAGGGCCTGAAACTGACCACGCGGCTGGGCGAAGGCGTGCCCGAAACCATCCAGTCTGACCGCCAGCGCGTCGAGCAGGTACTTAAGAACCTGATGTCCAATGCCTGCAAGTTTACCGAGAAGGGTTCGGTCGAACTGGCAATCCTGAAGGACGGCGATCGCATCGTCTTTGCCGTCAAGGACACCGGCATCGGTATCTCGCAGGAACATCAGCAGCAGGTCTTCGAAGCCTTCCGCCAGGCCGACGGCACGATCAGCCGCAAATACGGCGGCACAGGCCTTGGCCTGTCGATCTCGCGCGAGTTATCGCGGCTGTTGGGCGGGACCCTGGGTGTCATCAGCCAGGTAGGTCGCGGCAGCACATTCTCCATGTCCATGCCGCTGGTCTATGACGCCGGCCAGGTGACGACCCGCAGCGAGATCAGGGTGGCGCCGGTTGAGCCGATCCCGGCCCCCGCACCCGAGGACATCCCCGCACCGGCGATGGCACCACGCGCCGCGGTCTCCGACGACCGCGACAAGCTGACCGCCGGAAGCCGCAGCATCCTGGTCATCGAAGATGATCCGGCCTTCTGCCACATTCTTTACGACCTCGCCCACGACCTCGACTTTCTGTGCCTGATCTCGCATACGGCGGAAGAGGCCATAGCCGTGGCACGACAGTATTCGCCCTCGGCCGTCGTGCTCGACGTCGGCCTGCCCGACCATTCCGGCCTGTCGGTGCTGGATCGCCTCAAGCGCGACATCCGCACCCGTCACATCCCGGTTCACGTCGTTTCGGCCGGCGATCATGCCCACGCCGCCCTGTCGCTGGGCGCCATCGGCTATATGTTGAAACCGGTCAAGCACGAGGAACTGGTCGACGCCTTCAAGAACCTGGAAGCGCGGCTGAGCCACGGCGTGCGTCGCGTCCTGATCGTCGAGGATGACAGCGTCCAGCGCGACGCCATGGCGCGGCTGCTGGTGTCACAGGACGTCGAATGCATTACCGTCGGCACCGCCGCCGAATGCCTGGACAAACTTAAGGAACAGACCTTCGACTGCATGGTCCTGGACCTCAACCTGCCCGACGCTTCGGGCTATTCGTTGCTCGAGACCCTCTCTCAGGAAGAAGCCTACGCCTTCCCGCCGGTCATCGTCTATACCGGCCACGACCTGAGCTATGCTGACGAGCAGCGCCTGCGCCGCTACTCGCGCTCGATCATCATCAAGGGCGCCAAGTCGCCCGAACGCCTGCTCGATGAAGTCACCCTCTTCCTGCACCAGGTGGTGTCGGAACTGTCGCCCGAGCAACAGAAACTGCTCAAGAAAGCCAAACATCGCGACGCCATGCTGGAAGGCCGCAAGATCCTGCTGGTCGAGGACGATGTTCGCAATGTCTATGCCGTCACCAACATCTTCGAGCCGCTGGGCGCCGTCATCACCATCGCCCGCAACGGTCGCGAGGCCCTCGACGCCCTGGAAAGCGCTCAGGGCCAGCCGGAAACGGCTATCGACCTGGTGCTGATGGACGTCATGATGCCCGAGATGGACGGGCTGACGGCAACGCGGGAGATCCGCAAGAACAAGGACTGGAAGAAGCTGCCCGTCATCATGCTGACGGCCAAGGCAATGAAGGACGACCAGGAGCGCTGTCTCGAGGCCGGAGCCAATGATTACATGGCCAAGCCGATCGATGTCGACAAGCTCGTGTCGCTGGTGCGGGTATGGATGCCGAAGTAGAGCGTGACGGTACCGGGCGTAC
Organism: Asticcacaulis sp. P2_C5; assembly: GCF_056404555.1. Lineage (NCBI taxonomy): Bacteria > Pseudomonadati > Pseudomonadota > Alphaproteobacteria > Caulobacterales > Caulobacteraceae > Asticcacaulis > Asticcacaulis sp. P2_C5. The sequence goes on along the minus strand of NZ_JBFUDU010000007.1, from coordinate 302,029 downwards.
CGACGAGATCGAGATCCGGCTGCTGCTGGAGGCCATCTTCCTGAAGTACCATTATGACTTCCGTGGCTATGCCCTGGCCTCGATCAAACGCCGGCTGGGCCAGGCGAAGGAACGGTTCGGCTGCGCCACGGCCTCGGCGCTGCAAGAGCGCGTGCTGCGCGAGCCGCAGGTCATGACCGATCTCCTGCCCTTCCTGACCGTCCAGGTCAGCGAACTGTTCCGTGACCCGCAGTATTTCCGGACCCTGCGCGAAAAGGTTATTCCGCATCTGCGCACCTACCCATCGCTGAAGGTGTGGATTGCCGGCTGTTCGACCGGCGAGGAGCTCTATTCCTTCTCTATCCTGTTCCGGGAGGAGGGACTGGAAGACCGTACCCTGTTCTACGCTACCGACATCAATCCCGAGGCCTTGAAAAAGGCCGAGGCCGGCATCTACACACTGGACCGGATGAAGCTGTTCACCGAAAATCACCGCCTTTCGGGCGGCAAGTCGTCGCTGTCGGACTATTACCGCGTTGCCTATGGCGCGGCCGCCTTCGACAAAAGCCTGCGCAAAAACACAGTCTTTTCCGACCACAGCCTGGCCACCGACGCGGTCTTCGCTGAAACCCACCTGGTGTCGTGCCGTAATGTGCTGATCTATTTCGACCGCGCCCTGCAGGATCGCGCCATCGGCCTGTTCGACGGCTCCCTGACCCGCAAAGGCTTTCTGGGCCTGGGCGCCAAGGAGACCCTGCGGTTTTCGAAACACGCCGAAGCCTTCACCGAGTTTTCCCGCGAGGAGCGCATCTACCAGAAACGGGACGTGACATGAGAAAGGCCGGCAACCCCCATGAAATCCCTACGCAGGCCCTTGTCATCGGCGCCTCAGCCGGCGGTGTCGAGGCCATGTCGGCCATCCTGCCGCACCTGCCGGCCGACTATCCCCTGCCGATCATGGTCGTCATTCACCTGCCGGCCGACCGCCGCAGCCTGATGGCCGACCTGTTCGACGCCAAGTGCCTGATGAAGGTACGTGAAGCCGAGGACAAGGAGCCGATCGAACCCGGCACAATCTATTTCGCGCCGGCCGATTACCATCTGCTGGTCGAATCCGATCGCCGCCTGTCGCTGTCCAGCGAAGAACCGGTGCTGTTTTCGCGGCCCTCGATCGATGTCCTGTTCGAAACCGCCGCCGATGCCTACGGGCCGGCCCTGCTGGGCATTGTGCTCAGCGGCGCCAATGAAGACGGCGCCCACGGTTTGAAGACCATCGTCGAGGCTGGCGGTCAGGCCGTCGTCCAGGCGCCGGAAGAGGCCCGGGCGGCCGAAATGCCGCTGGCGGCGCGCAAGGCCGTACCGAAGGCCAGGGTCATGGCCAGCGACGCCATCGTTCAGCACCTGCTAAGCCTGCAACGGGTAGCGTCATGACCGTTATGCCGGGACATATAACACCCCTGGGCGGGCTCACGCCCGTCAACATCCTTCTGGTCGACGATCTGAAGGAAAACCTGCTGTCGCTCGAGGCCCTGCTGCGCCGCGACGGCCTGGTGGCGCTCAAGGCCAGCTCAGCCACCGAAGCGCTCGAAATCCTTCTTAAGCATGACGTCGCCCTGACGCTGCTCGATGTCCAGATGCCTGACATGGACGGTTTCGAGCTGGCCGAGACCATGCGCGGCAATGAACGGACCCGCCGGGTGCCAATCATCTTCCTGACCGCCGGATCGACCGATCGCCAGCGCCGTTTCCGCGGCTACGAAGCCGGCGCCGTCGATTTCCTGGAAAAGCCGCTGGACGGCGATATCCTGCGTTCCAAGGTTTCGGTCTTCTTCGACCTGTATCTGCAAAGACAGCAGATTGCGACACAGCGCGACAATCTGCGCGTCTTCGCCGAAGAGAATATGCGCCTTCTCAAGGAAAGCCGGCGCTACGCCAATGCCCTTAAGGAAGCCGATCAGCGCAAGGACGAGTTCCTCGCCACCCTGGCTCACGAACTGCGCAATCCACTGGCGCCGATCCGCAATGGCCTGCAGATTCTCAAGCTGTCGCCCGACAGCGAACGCGGCGACGTCGTGCGCGACATGATGGACCGGCAATTGACCCACCTGGTACGCCTGATCGACGACCTGCTCGACGTCTCGCGCGTCAGCCGCGGCAAGATCGACCTGCGCACCGAACGCATCGCCATTCAGGACGCCGTGCGCGCCGCCCTGGAAGCCAGCCGCCCCCTCATCGACGCGGCCGAGCACACCCTGACCGTGACCCTGCCCGACACGCCCCTGTGGGTCGAGGGCGACCCGACGCGCCTGTCGCAAGTGGTGTCGAACCTGCTCAACAACGCCGCCAAATACACCCCGCAAGGCGGCCATATCGACCTGACGGTGACGCAAAGCGAAGGCGACAACGGTGGGTGGATCGATCTTTGCGTTGCCGATACCGGTGTCGGCATTGAGGCCGACATGCTGCCCAAGGTGTTCGAGCTCTTCACCCAGGTCGACCAGAATCTCGATCGTTCGCAAGGCGGCCTGGGCATTGGCCTGGCGCTCGTGCACAAGCTGGTGGAGATGCATGGCGGCACCACCCGCGCCGACAGTCCAGGTGCCGGCCGGGGCAGCACCTTTACCGTCCGCCTGCCGCGCGCCAGTGAACCGCAGGCCGAAGCGCCCGCCGACGACGCTGCACCTACTGTGGTCCGGCCGCTCGATGTCCTGATCGTCGATGACAATGTCGATTCCGCCCAGACCACGCGCTGGATGTTGGAAATGATGGGCCATAATACGCGCGTCGAAAATAGCGGCCCCGCGGCGCTCGAGGCCGTAGCACGCCACAAACCCGACGTCGTCCTGCTCGACATTGGCATGCCGGGCATGGACGGCTACGAAGTTTGCCGCGAACTGCGCCAGTTGCCAGGTCTCGACAAGACACTGATGATCGCTCAGACCGGATGGGGCCAGGAAAGCGATCGCCAGCGCGCCTTCGACGCCGGCTTCGATCACCACATCACCAAGCCGGTCAGCCTGGACTTGCTCGTGCATGCGCTGGGTGAATACAGGACGCCTGCCGACATATGATGATCGTCATGTTTATATCTTTTTTATTATTCAGGTCACGGATCGCCGCTTTACACTTATAATAAATTTTCCATTGTGAGGGTGGACCTTGGAGTCCTCACGGCAGGCTGGAACGACCACAAAAACGCTGTGACGGCAGGGGAAAGAGTTTATGGCTGATGACTCAAGCAACAGGGCGGTTATGAAAATCATGATCGTCGAGGATAATGAGGCCTTGGCCCAGACCACAGGCTGGCTGGTCGAAATGCTGGGCTATGACTACAAGCTGGCCCTCAGCCCCAAGGAAGCCATCGCGGACGCCCCCATCTACCGGCCCGACGTCTTGATGCTCGATCTGGGCCTGCCGGGCATGAGCGGCTATGAGCTGTGCCGCGTGCTGCGCAAGGAGCCAACGCTGGAAAAGTCGATCTTTATTGCCCAGACAGGCTGGGGTGAAGCTGAACATCGCCGCATGACCGCCGACGCCGGATTCCATTATCATATGGTAAAACCCCTGTATCTCGAGGCGCTGCAAACCCTGCTGGGCGAGATTGAACACGCGCTCAAGGGCGGCGTCGCGTCCGTTTGACAGACCCGTTGTAACCGATTACAAACGCCGGCAATAAATAATAATTTTGCAGGGGTTCCTCATGACATCTCCGTCCCTATCGTCGCGCCGCGGCTTGCTGCTGGGCGGACTGGCCCTGGGTGCCTCGGGTTTGGCGAGCTGCGCCATGCCCGGGACCGGCGGAGGCCGAATCGATATGTGGCCGATGGGTGTGCAGCTATGGACGGTCAATGCCGAACTGAAAACCGACATTCCCGGCACATTGAAAGCCTTGAAAGACGCGGGCTACGAGACCGTCGAGACGGCCGGCACGCTGGGCCATACGGCGGCCGAGTTCAAGGCCCTGGTTGACGCTTCGGGCCTGGTCATCCGCTCGGCCCATACGTCAATGAGCGACCTGATTGCCTTTGGCGACCAGAAGATTGCTGACGCCGTCGCCTTGGGGGCTGAATGGCTGGTGGCGTCGTCGCCCAAACCGCCGATGGCGCTGGACCCCGCCAAGGACTGGGTGATCGCCATGGGTGAGGCGATGACGGCCGATGCCTATAGCTACAATGCCGAGCAGATTTCCATCCTGGCGCCCAAGGTCAAGGCGGCCGGTCTGAAGTTCGCCTATCACAACCATCCCATGGAGTTTAAAGATCTGGGAGCCGGCAAGACTGGCTACGACGTGCTGCTGACCGGCGCCGACAAGGACTCCTTGCGCCTGGAGATGGACCTGGGCTGGGTGGCCGTGTCCGGCCAGGACGTGGTGGCGACGATGAAAAAATATGGCGACCGGCTCGATCTGTTGCACGTCAAGGATATGGCGCGCGACGATGCCGAACCGACAGGCTACCGCTCGGTGGAGATCGGTGTCGGCATGATCGACTGGAAAGCGGTGTTCGACACAGCCAAGACGCTGGGCGTCAAAGGCTATTTTATCGAGCAGGAAGCGCCCTACAAGAAGCCGATCATGACGTCTCTGGCCGAAAGCCGGGCCTATCTGCTGAAAATCTAACGCCGGTAGACCAGGGCTATGGTGACGCGGCGACCGGTATCGAAACTGGGCGTGCCGTCGGCGCTGCGGGCGATTTGGATATCGGCGTCGAGCGCATTGGCCACAGTCGCCGACAGCGTCACATCGCGCGTCAGGGCATAGGCCGCGCGCAGGTCAAGGCGCTGGGATGCCTTCAGTTTCAGGGTATTGAGATCGTCCTCCCAGGCCTCGCCGTCAAACGCCAGGTCGGCGGAAACGGTAATGACCGACCACGTGCCTTGCAGACCGATCGAAGCGCTGTAGCCAGGCGCCTGGGCAGGCCGCAAACCGCCGCTGCGCGCACGGGTGACCGTCGCTGACGAGATCAGGTCTATATGGTCGGTCAGAGGGTATTCGGCATTGAATTCCAGCCCCAGGGCCTTGATCGTGTTGCCATTCTGCCGTTGACGCAGGGTGCCGCCAGCCGGGATAAAGCCAGCGGTCGGAAAGGTGCCCGGACCGACACCGATGGTGACATTGGTCACCGGATCGCTGAGGACATTGTAGAAAACGCCCAGACCGAAGCGGCGGTTGCGCAGACCAAATTCGAATCCGGCCAAGGTTTCGGGGCGCAGATTGGCATTGGCCTCGGTGACGTCATTGCCGACGCGGAAAGGCCGATACAGTTCGTTCAGCGACGGTGGCCGAAAGCCGTTATAGGCCGCCACGCGCAGGGTCGTCGTGGCGGACACGGCGTAATCGGCGCCGAAGCGGGCCGAGACAAAGCGGGTCTGGCTGTCGGCCGGTGTCAGGCTCAGCACGGTTTGATGCGTGGCCGTATCCGTTTCAGTGCGACGGGCGGACCGCTTTTTCCAGCTTTCCGACCGCACGGCGCCCGTCAGGGTCAGACGCTCGAAGGTACGGCTCGCCTCGGCATAGAGGGCGGCCAGGTCGCTGGCACCGCCGGCCGTGCGAAAGCGGGTCGGCACCCCGGCCATGTAACGGTAATATTCTTCTGAACGGCCTTCTGAACGGCTGGCGTCGACGCCGACCTCCCATTCGAAGTCCCGGGTCTGATGGCGCAGCGCCATCTTGACGCCATCGGCTGAGGCCGGTGTCGCGACCTGGTCGTTGGCCAGAGTCGTGGTGGCACGTCCGGCGGCGACCGAGACCGAACGGTTGGCGAGGTCGGAATCCTTGTGCCAGATTTGCAGGCGCAGGCCGCTGTGATCGTCGCTGGGCGCTTGGGTGAAGCTGAGCGACCAGGCGTCGCCGGTGGCCTGCGCCGTCGCGCCCTTAAGGCCGGTGTCGCGGCGGCTGTCATAGCCACTGGCCAGGACATCGACGTGACCGCACAGGCCCAAACAGACATCACGCTGGTAGTTGGCCAGCCATGACCGGTCGTGGCCATAGGTGGCGATATCGGCCGCGCCGCGCTGCGGAGCGTGGATGGGGGAATCGCCGTGCTGAACCTGGTCGTTATAGTGCAGGCTGAGATCACCGAGGCCTGCGCCAAGCGCGATGCGATGTGCCCCACCCTCGCCCATCTCCGCGCGAACATAGGTCGGTGTCGCCTGGGGCGGCAGGAGATCGAGATCGACGATACCGGTCAGCGCTCCGGCGCCATAGGCCCCGCCGCCGGCGCCGCGCACGATATGGCCGTGAGCCACAGCGTCCACAGGTATGGCGGACCAGATGACCCAGCCGCCGAAGGGATCGTTCTGCGGGATGCCGTCCAGCACGACCAGGGCCCGGCCGGCGCCCGACGGGGCGATGGCGCGCAGGCTGAGGCCCTGGATGGTCGGATTGGCGGTCAGGGACGACGAACGGCGAAACAGGGCGGCCTGGGAGCCGAGTTTCAGGCTCCGGTCCAGCGAGCCGCCGCGCTGGAGGGCCGCGGCATCGAGGTCGACGGTCGAGAAGGCGCGGTCACCACGATAAACGGCAAAGCGGTTGGCCTGGACGATGACTTCGGTCGGCGCCTCGGCATAGGCGGCAGGCGCCAAGGCCAGCAGGGCGGCGGAAGTCAGGATCAGGTGTCGCATGGAGGCTCCGCGGTTGCTAGCGCAGTTAACGCGGTAGCAGGCCATGGAGCAATGGGGAAAGGCCAGCGATCACGAGTCAAAGTGACCCTGGCCGCGTTTTCTATCCGGCTGCATGCGCTGCATACTGTAAAGGCGTCGGTCATGTCTGGCCAGAGGCGCGAATGTCGGGTTATATAGTGTCCGGGGCGATAACGGGCTAACGACCGGTGAGCGCACGTCCCGGTCTGGGGGTATGATGCGTATCAGGTTACGGGTGGCGCTGGGTCTGATGGGGCTGGCGTTGGGCGCAGGTGGGCCGGTGCGGGCGGAGACGTCGTCCGTTCTTGAGATGCTGTCCGGCGGCGAACCGAAGGTCAATGCAGGGCTGGCTGCCTATAATGCCGGAAATTATGCGGATGCGATCACGCTGTGGCAACCTTTGGCCGAACAAGGTGACGCCGTCGCGCAGTGCGACATGGGTGTGCTATACGCCAGAGGCACGGGCGTTGCGAACGATGACGTCGTGGCTGCAGACTGGTATCGAAAAGCGGCAGGACAGGGACTGGCGCTGTGCCAGTACAATCTGGCGGTGATGTACGATAACGGGCGGGGTTTAGCTCAGGACTATGATTCTGCCATCGACTGGTATCTGAAGGCGGCCGACCAGGGTCTGGTGCAGGCGGAATATAATCTTGGCGTGCATTACAGGGATGGCCAAGGGGTCACGCCGGACTACGCGCCGGCTGTAGCCTGGTTTCGAAAAGCAGCCGAGGGCGGCTTTGCGAAGTCCCAGTATAATCTCGCCTTGATGTATGCGAACGGTCACGGTGTGCCGCAGGACTATGGTATTGCGGCGGGCTGGTATCGACAAGCGGCGGAGCAGGGGCTGGCCCAGGCCCAGTTCAACTTGGCCCTGATGTGCGAGTACGGTGAAGGCGTCGTTCGAGATGAGGCCGCTGCGTGGGTGTGGTACGGCAAGGCGGCCGACCAAGGTCTGGCCATGGCGCAGTACAGGATGGGCCAGCGTTATTTTTTCGGCCACGGTGTGGCAAGGGACTACGGCACCACAGCGGCCTGGTACCGAAAGTCGGCCGACCAAGGCTTTGTTCGGGCGCAATATGATCTCGGCGTTCTATACGAACAGGGGCTGGGAGTTGCGCAAGACAAGACAAAGGCGGCCGCTTGGTACCGAAAGGCCGCTGACCAGGGTAACGCCATGGCCATGTTCAATGTAGGGGTCGGATACGACAACGGGCAGGGCGTGACCAGGGATCTAGTTTCGGCCTATCAGTGGATAAGTCTGGCCGCCGGAAGAGCCACGACAGACAAGGTGCGGACGGCGGCGACGGCGGCTATGAAACGGCTGGCCCAGGCCATGACGCCAGCACAGGTCGCCACTGCGCAGAAGCGTGCAAAGGCCTGGAAGCCGGTTTTGGCTGAAAATCAAGGGAATTGATATGCGTGTCAGGGCGTTGGCGATTTTGGGCATGATGTGTCTGGCGTTGGGTCCGGTCGGGCCGGCCTGGGCGGACGGTGAAGCTATTGACGGCCATACAATTGGTGGCGGAATCTGCCGGGTCGGTGCAGAACGGCAGGCTGAGTTCGACGCCGGCCTCATGGCGGTCAAAAGCGGTGACACCAAAGGCGCACTGTCGCTTTGGATGCCACTCGGCGACGCCGGTATCGCCTGTGTCCAGTTCAATCTGGGCATGATTTACGGCGACGGCATCGGCATGCCAAAAGATTCAGTGACCGCGGCCACTTGGTATGGCAAGGCCGCCGAGCAAGGTTTTGCTTCAGCGCAACACATACTTGCACAGATGTACGAAGACGGCGAGGGCGTGCGGCAGGATAGTGCGACGGCCGCCAGTTGGTACCGCAAGTCGGCCGAGCACGGTTACAGTCCGGCACAATTCGGCCTGGCCCGGCTGTACCTTTCGGGCAAAGGTGTGCCGCATGATGTCGATGCTGCCACCAGTTGGCTGCGAAAGGCGGCAGACCAGGGCCATCCCAACGCCGAATACAGTCTGGCTCGTGCGTACGCAATTGGGGAAGGTGTCCCTCAGGATTACGCCAAGACCGCATACTGGTGCCAGAAGGCGGCCGATCAGGGCGTTGTGCCGGCGCAGATGTGCCTGGGCGAGGCCTATATGGAAGGTAGGGGAGTCGCCAAGAACGATACGAAAGCGGCCTTCTGGTTTCAAAAGGCCGCAGATCAGGGCCTGTTCCTTGCCCAGTTCGATATGGGGCTGGCCTATATGCAGGGTAAAGGGGTCCCCAGAGACTATGTCAAGGCGTACATTTGGGCCAACATTGCAGCGGCACATGCCACGGACGCGAATAAGCGGGACATGTCCGGCAAGATGATCTCTTATCTTTCCACGAAAATAACGGCGAAGCAGATTGCAGATGCCAAGGCCCAGGCCAAGGCATGGAAGCCAATACTTCAATAGGCGCGGTTACTGGCCTGACCTCTGTCTCATATTATCCGCGATTTGAACGAAAGATTTGCAAACGCGAGCAGCTCTGGCAGATTGGTCATCACCAGACAGAATCGGCCGCGGGATAGCGCGCACCAACCCAGGGGGATTGATGGAACTTACGCTTCGCAAAGCCAGCACCTTGTCCAAGTCGTTGCTGGATGCTGCCCGCAAGCTGCCGCTGAGCCGGACGGTCCAGATCTCCGTCTATGATCAGGTCACACCTGAGGATCTGGTAAAAGATGCGACAGCGATATTGCTGAACAACCTTAGGGATGCCGGTGATCTCACCCGAGCAGGCTTCGAGCTGCGCGCCGCGATCGGTATCGCCAATTCAAGTTCTGGCATCTCAGCCCTGCTGACTGAGAAAGCCGCGCTGGACGCCAAGGAAAAGCTGATCGCCTCCGTGGCTGAACCGATTAGTGATGCCGCTTTCAACAGCGCGGTCACGGCGCCGATCGCCGCTGCCAAGCTGGAGTCCGTGCGGCAGCGCCTGGCGATCGGCGAACAGCGTTACGGTCTGTCCGAAGAGCTTGCGGTCAAGGTCGCGACGGTCGAAACCGTGGCGCCTCTGAAGGATGACCTTCTGGCGATACGACGGCGCAAGACACAGATTGCGGATGAACTGCTGGCACTGAACACCTCCGCCAAGGTTCCGGTGTCGGCGTTCGCCGAAGAGCTTCTGACCCGCTTCAAGCTGGTCTGAACAGGCTCGGTGCGGCGAGAGGCGGAGCTTCGGCGACGCACCTGCCGGCCGGGGCGTGGAAGTGGAGACGAGTCGAGGCACAAACGAAATGGCACCTTCGGGTGTTCAATTTTCAACCACCGCTTCGGCGGTCAACTCCTTGCTGACCTGAAAATCAACCGATCCGTCGGTTACTTGTTTGTTGTCCAGGCCCGGTGGAGTTTTGTGGGTTGTCCGTTGCGATTTGCATATTGCACATTGTTTTGCTTAGATTTTTTTCTGCTTCCACGTCCATTTAACGCTGCAAAAAAATCATGTTTCCGGACGGCCGCGGCAGGAAGCAACACAGCCATCCGGAAACATGGTACCTGAAAAACCGCTTCGACCGCTTGCATCGTTCGGCGTCAGGCGAAGTTTAGCGGATCCGTACGTCCCAGGGGACGACGCACGGATCCGCTTATTAGACTGGCTCTAGAACGCGAACCGCACGCCAGCGTGGTAGAAACGGCCCAGGGTGTCGTAGAGGGCCGGATTTACGTCGAGACCCGTATTGGTTTGGGGCGACGGAGTTGGTGCTTCGTCCAACAGATTGTCGATCTTGAAATAGGCCACGACGCCTTTGCTGACATTGTAGGAGCCAGCAAAATCGACATAGGTCGCCCCAGGCATGCTGTTGTTATTAAGGGTCGGATTGTTGGACGTCGACACCGGGCAACCGCTACTGCAGACCACATACTGATTGCCGATGACGCCATCGCTGAACCAGCGTTCCTGAAGCGTCAGGCTGTAGGTGCTGGTCGAGTAGCTCTGGACGAACAGCGCTTTCCAATCCGGCGTTGCCCCAGAATTCTGTCCGGCCGTATGCTGCGCGATCGTACCCGGCAGACCGGGAATGGTGGTGAAATCACGGACATTGGTGGCCAGGGCCCGCAACACGAGATTACCCGCCAGACCAAACGGCTTGGCCCTTTGATAGCTCAGTTCGTAGTCAACGCCACTGGTCTTGATGGAGGCGGCGTTGATGCTGCCCACATTGACGTAAGGGTTCGGGCCGGTCAGATCAAAGGAAGAACACGCCCCGGGCACCGTACCATCGAAGCAGTATTGCACCAGCTGAGTAGCATTCGGGCCGCTGGCGATCGCGTCGGTCAACTTGATATCATAGTAATCGATCGAAGCGTTAAAGCCGGGCGCCCAGGTCGGGTTCGCCAATACGATACCGAAGCTGAAGTTTTCGGCGAATTCCGGCTTGAGGCCCGGGTTCGAACCGGCGTTTTGCGATACGGTCAGGGTCGAATTTGTGAACGGGTTGGTGAAGTTAGGCAGGTTCGTCGACACGGTCGGACCAAACAGGTCGTTCAGGTTCGGCGCCCGCACGTCCCGCGACTTGACGGTACGAAGGCGGATGCCGCTCAAAGGCGTATCCCAGGTCAAGCCGACCTTCCACGTAGTGACGTCGCCGGCGGTGCTGTAGTTGGTGGCACGACCTGCCGTGTTCAGGTTCAACTGGCCAAGTTCATCGGAGTTGATCAGGGGCACGTTGAATTCGAGGAAGGCTTCAGCCACGTTGAAACTGCCGGTACCGTTGCGGTAGTTGCCGGCGTAGAAGTTGCCGCCACCGGTGCTGAGCAGCGGATCAGCGGGGTAGTCCGCTGTATACGGGCTGGTCGTACCATTGCCGTAGGGATCGGCGACCGCGCGATAATGTTCGCGGCGGTATTCCGCACCGGCTGCCACCGAGACAGGGCCCGCCCAAAGCGAGAAGGGTTCGCCCGAGAAGCTGACGCTGGCGACGTCCTGAGTCTGAATGGTGTGCTGGAAGGCGCCGACCGCGGGCTGAAGATAGGCGATGGCCGATGCACTGGGGGTTTGATTGCCGATGACATTGATCGGCTGGCAGCCATTGGCGCGCGCCACCGGATCGGCGCAGACGATAGCCCCGCCCAGCATCGTGGCATTGATCGCGGCTGTGAAGCGGGCTTTCAGCAAGAGGTTGTGGACGGCGATATCCGAATTTTCCTCACCGTGCTGGTAATAGGCGTCGTAATGCCAGTCGGTGCCGAACATACCGAACTTGCCGTCCGCGCCGAGGACAAACCGCTTCTGGGTGCGCTCGGTATTGACCTTGATGCTCGTCAGGAACGGCGTGACCGTGCCCAGCTTGAAGCTGGTGATGTTGTTAGGACCGCATTGGGCCGAGATCGATGCGGGAACATAGGGGTTCGAACACTGTATCGTCAAACCGGGTTCCGTGAAACCTGGATTTGGCTGGTTGCTGGTGTCGACCTTGGCGTAGTTGACCGTCACGTAGATTTCGTTGTCCGCATCCAGATCAAAGGATGTGCGGTTGTAGAAGTTCGAACGCGTGATCGACGACTGAAGCGTCGCGCCGACGCCGACATTGGCCGACGTGTCGCCACCGACGCAGAAGCCGACATAGCAGCCCGTAACATTGCCCGCGGCATTCTTCGCCGGTACGCCATTCGAGCCGTACACGAAATTATACGGGTTGCCGTTTTGATCGAAGGCAATCCCCTGCAGCGGCCCCGACGTAATCAGGCCGTACTTGGAATAGGTGTAGGATTGCGCATGATCGACATAGGTAAATTGCGGGGCTCCACCGGTGGTGACGCCACTATTGACCAGGGTCGAGCTGCGGTACCAGTCACGACCATTTGCGGCCCTCTCGCCAAAATCGCCCGCCGGAACGCCATCTTCGCGATGATATTCCAGGGCCACAGCGGTATGGAGGCGGTCATTCAGGAAGGACTTGCCCAGGGCCAACTGAATCAAGCCCTGCTTGTCATCCCCATAGGTCGTCTCACCGATCTCGAAATTGCCCTTGATGCCCTCGAAATGCTTGTCGGTGATGAAGTTGACCACACCGCCAACGGCATCCGAACCCCAGGAAGCCGACGCGCCACCGTTCACGACATCAACGCGCTTGATCAGCAATTGCGGGAACAGGCTGACGTCCGGAGCGCCGGTGCCGATGTTGGACGGCACGACGCGCTGGCCATCCAGCAAGGTCAGCGTGCGGCTGACACCCAGGCCACGCAAAGCAAAAGAGCTAAGCCCTTGCTGGCCGCTGGACGTGCTGAACGTGTTGGTGGCCACACCGCTCGACCCCTGAAGCGATGGCAATTGCGTGATGGTGGTGAAAATGTTCGGCTCGGCATTATTGGCGATGTCTAGGGTGCCGATCGAAGTTGTCGGCGTGGGAGCCTTGAAGCCACGCGACGTAAGACGCGAGGCCGTCACGACGACCACCGTCGTATCGTCGGCCTTGTCCTCCGTGGCCTGTGGGGCCGGTTCCGCAGCACAGACCATGCCTGCAAAGGCGCTCAGCGCCAATACAGAGCAGGATGTCACGATCAGATTTCGCTTGATATGTCTCATGTTTCTTTCCCTTTGGTACATTATGTCCGACCATTTTTGGTCATGACAGCGCTGACATAGCAGCCAGATTACATTTCGACGCAGCAGGCAGGCGCAGCCACCTTCCCGCCGCAATCACGGCAAAATCGCAATGACAGCGCTAACATTGCTCGACGCGTTCATGCCAACATTTCGCTTGTAAGCAAAAAGCAGTTGGCGTGTCAAATGCGATTGCGTGACATTATGTCAGACATGATTCGATGCAGCAAATTTGTCACGCGGCAACTCGCTTAAATCAGGCATGCAGGTCGACACCGGAAATGCGCAACCCGTTCCGAGTTCAACAAAGCCGGCAGATTTTAATTGCGGTGGCCACGCGGATCGAGCGCGCCCCTTATCGATTCTTGACACTGATCCGCCCCATAACGGCGATCTTTCTTACGTACTTATGGTTATTCTCCGCTGCAATCTTGGGTCAATTGAACGCGACGGAGTTTGAACATGGATAGCCTGGATAAGATCACAACCGCACCGAACAAGCCGCTTCAGACGGCGCGAGACGATGCCCGCGAAACCGCCATTGACGGTCTGGAAGACACGCTCAGCGATACCGCCGACATTGTCACCCAGGAAGCCGAAAAGGTGGCGCGCAAGGTGAACTGGTGGGCCGTTGCCGGCTACAGTGCCGCGGCCGTTGCCGTGGTGTCCGTGGGCTATGCCTACTGGCGCGGTCAGCAGAAGAAACCGCAGACGCGCCTGGAAAAGCTGCGCGACCAGTTGGGATTATCCGAAGTCGATTTCAAACATCTGCGCTCGACCTACAGAAATATCGACTTCGACAAGTTGAACGACAGCCGCCGTCGCGTGGTGGAAAAGGCCAGGCAGGCGACCCATAATGGCGCCAAGCGAGTCGCCGAACTGACGCGATAAGCGATAGTTTCAAGAGATAAAGCGGCCTCGCATCGGAAGATGCGGGGCTTTTGCGTATTGCGCGCCATGTTTATTTACGCGCGAACTACGGCAGGGCATAGGCGATGATTTCGCCGCTCGGCTTGACCTTCGGGTTCTTGCCGCCGCCGGCCTGGATAACGACATACTGCTTGCCCGACACAGCGTAGGTCGCCGGCGTGGCAATGCCCGACGCCGGCAAGGTCGTCTGCCACAGCAGTTTTCCGGTCTTTTTGTCGAAGGCGCGGAACTGGTTGTCGAAGATGCTGGCCGCGATGAACAGCAATCCGCCCCGGGTCACGACCGATCCGCCATAGTTCTCGCTGCCGGTTGTCGGGTCGTTGAGTTCGGGATAGCTGCCCAGCGGAATACGCCATTCATACTGACCGGTATTCAGGTTCAGCGCGTTGAGCGTGCCCCAGGGCGGGGTGACGGCCGGATAGCCGTCCGGATCGAGGAAACGGTGATAGCCGTCGAAGACATAGTCGTCATTCGCCGTCGACGGATAGGCCGGAGCCTGTTTGGCGCCGTCATCGGATATATAGGCGACGACGGACGAGATTTCAGCGTCATTGAGGGCTGCGCCAAACGCCGGCATGCGGCCTCCGCCGTCGTGAATCTGTTTCGTCATCTGTGCCGGAGTCAGGCGTTTGGCGACGCCGAAAAGCGAAGGGAATTCCGGCGGGCTGCCCTTGCGGTCGTCACCATGACAGGAAGCGCAAGCATTGGCATAGACCGCAGCTCCGTCCGTGCCGGTCGCCTTGGGGCGGGGCTTCAGCTTCATGGTCCACGCCATTTCATTGGCGTTGATATAGAGCACACCGGTGTCGGGGTCCCAGGCTGCACCGCCATATTCGCCGCCGCCGTCCATGCCGGGGAACAGGATGGTACCCTGCAACGACGGCGGATCGAACGGGCCGCGATTGCTGACCTTGGCGTATTGCGCCGCTACAGCTGCATGGGCAGCAGGGGTGCGGTTGGTGATCATGTCTTCGTTGAAGTGCGGACGTGCGAAGGGCTCAGGCGCGGCCGGCAGGTGCTGGGTGGGCGCCGTGGTCTCACCGGGCATACCGGTGGCGATCCCCGGCACTTCCTTCAGCGGATAGAGAGGCTCACCCGTCACGCGGTTGAGAACGAAGACGACGCCGGACTTGGTGATTTGGGCCAGGGCGGGGATGTCCTGGCCGAATCTGCGCACGGTCACCAGGGTCGGCGGGGTCGGCGGGTCACGATCCCACAGGTCGTGGCGGACCAGCTGGAAATGCCACAGACGCCTGCCCGTTGCTGCCTCGACTGCTACGATCGAGGTGCCGAACAGATTGTCGCCCGGACGGTCGGCGCCATAGAAATCCTTGTCGCCCATGCCGGCCGAGCCGAGCGGCAGGTAGACGATGCCGCGTTCCGGATCGAGCGTCACCCCCGACCAGGCATTGGCGCCCATGGCGGTCTTCCAGGCGTCCTTCGGCCAGGTGTCGTAGCCGAATTCGCCGGGATGCGGGATGGTATGGAAAATCCAGCGTTGCTTGCCGGTCTTGACGTCGTAGGCGCGGACATGGCCCGGCGTATTACCGGTGCTGCCCAGGATGACCAGGTCCTTGTAGACGATACCGGGCGAGACCACGCCGACGGAGATCGACTCGGGATCGCGGTCCAGCCCCTGGCGCAGGTCGACCGAGCCGTTGTCGCCGAAGGATTTGAACATCTTGCCGGATTTGGCGTCGACGGCGATCAGGTGGCCCTTGAAGGTGAACAGGATGCGTTCGTTCTTGCCATCGCTCCAGTAGGACACGCCGCGCAGGCGCTGCTTGGTATTGACCACGTCACCATGGGCCGGGTCGAAGACCCAAGCCTGCTTGCCGGTGGCAGCGTCGAGGCAGAACAGGCGGCCCTTGGGCGAGATGAAATAGAGCCGGCCGTGGACGATCAGTGGGTTGCCTTCCATCTCCGAACCGTCGAAGGCATCGCCGGAGTCGAAGCGCCAGGCAACCTTTAGCCCGGCGACATTACCGGTCGTGATCTGGTCGAGCGTCGAATAGTGCGTCCCGTTGGCGTTACCATTATAGACCGGCCAGTCGGAAGAAGAGGTGCCGGACGTGGCGTCGAGGCTAGTCACGTCGATCTGGGCCGACTGGCAGCTAAGCAGGCCGGCGGCGAGGGCCAGGACCAAAAGGGACGCAAGCCGTTTCACGACTTCAAGCCGAGGACGCGCAGGTTGAAATCGGCCGCGCGCCGGCTGCCGGCGAAATCATCGAAAGCCTTGTCCGTCACGTGAATGATATGGTCGCGGATAAAGGTCGCCCCTTCGCGGGCGCCGTCTTCCGGGTGCTTCAGGCAGCACTCCCATTCCAGCACCGCCCAGCCCTCGTAGCCGTATTGCGCCAGTTTCGAGAAGATGCCCTTGAAGTCGACCTGGCCGTCGCCCAGGCTGCGGAAGCGGCCGGGACGGTCGAGCCAGCTCTGATAGCCGCCATAGACGCCGGAACGGCCATTGGGGTTGAACTCGGCATCCTTGACGTGGAACATCTTGATACGGTCATGATAGATGTCGATGTAGCTGAGATAGTCGAGCTGCTGCAGCACGAAGTGACTGGGGTCAAACAGGATATTGGCGCGCTGATGACCGCCGACCTCGGCCAGGAAGCGCTCGAAGGTCGCGCCGTCGTGCAGGTCCTCGCCGGGATGGATTTCGTAGCAGCAGTCGACACCGGCGGCGTCGAAGGCGTTGAGGATGGGGCGCCAGCGCCGGCCAAGTTCGGCAAAGGCCTCTTCGACCAGACCGGCCGGGCGCTGCGGCCACGGATAAAAATAGGGCCAAGCCAGGGCGCCGGAAAAGGTGGCGTGGGCCTTCAGGCCCAGGCGCTGAGAAGCCTTCGCGGCCAGTTTCAGTTGCTCGACTGCCCAGGCCTGGCGCTCGACCGGCTTGCCGTGCAGGGCGATGGGCGCAAAGCCGTCAAACAGGGCGTCATAGGCAGGATGGACGGCGACCAGCTGGCCCTGCAGATGGGTCGACAGTTCGGTGACTTCGAGACCGTATTGGGCCAGCATGCCCTTGATGTCATCGCAATAGGTCTGCGACTCGGCGGCCTTTTCGAGGTCGAAAATATGCGGTGTCGAGGTCGGAACCTGCAAACCCTTATAGCCGAGGGCGGCCGCCCACTGCGCCATGGATTCGAGTCGGTTGAACGGCGCCGCGTCACCGAGGAACTGCGCGAGGAAGATGGCTGGCCCCTTGAGCGTGCGCGGTTTGGTCATGTCAAATCTTTCGGGAGGAAATCGTTCAGGGTGAGCCAACGCTTTTCGGCGCTGGATTGCACGGCGACGGCGACAAAGGCCATGCCGCGCACGGCATCGACAATGCCAGGCACCAGGGATGGCGCGGCAGTCGATATCTGCCCACCTTCGATCTGGAGTGCGAAATCGCGGTAGAGATTGGCGAAGGCCTCGATATAGCCTTCCGGGTGACCGGCGGGCAGGCGCGTCGCACTTTGCGCTCCGGCGGCCAGATAGGAAGAGCCGGCATGACGGACCTCGGTCAGTCCGTCATGCCAGTTGAGCGTCAGGGTGTTGGGGTTTTCCTGACGCCAGTCCAGCCCACCGTTCTCGCCATACACACGCAAACGCAGACCGTTGCGGTCTCCGGCGGCGATCTGGGAGGCTATCAATACGCCGCGCGCGCCATTGGCGTAGCGCAGCAAAAGGTTACAGTCGTCGTCGAGCCGGCGCCCGGGGACCACGGCGGCGAGATCGCCGAACAGCTCGGTCGTGCGCAGGCCGGTAACAAATTCGGCCAGTTGGAAGGCGTGGGTGCCGATATCGCCGGAACAACCGCCGAGGCCCGATTTCGACGGATCGGTACGCCAGTCGGCCTGCTTGTTGTGCAAGGGCTGGGTGAGCCAACCCTGGCTGTATTCGACCACGACCTTGCGAATTGCGCCCAGGCGGCCGGCGGCGACAATGGCGCGGGCGTCGCGGATCAATGGATAGCCGGTATAGGTATGGGTCAGGCCGTAATGGGCGCGCGACGCCTTGACATCAGCGTAGAGAGCGTGAGCCTCGGCCAGGGTCAGGGTCGCCGGCTTGTCGCTCATGACGTGGATGCCGGCGTTCAGCGCCACCCTGGCGATGGCATAGTGGCTGTCATTGGGCGTGGCGACGCATATGAAGTCGACAGCACCGGACGACAGCATGGCGTCAATCGACGGCCAGGCGGTGACCCCGTAGGCGGCGGCAGCCTCCGCCGACTTGCCGGCATTGCGGCTGAACACGCCACCCGTCAGGGCTATGCGGCCATCGAGCTGGGCAGCCATGACGTGCACGGGACCGATGAACGATCCCGGCCCGCCGCCGGCCAGACCCATGCGCAGCTTTCTGGGTGTCAAATCAGGCATTTTCGCTTTCGCCAAGGACAACAGGCTTGTAGCCGCCGCGCGTACGGAACCAGGCGATCAGGCCAAGATAGACCAGCAATGTGCCGAGCGGCAGCAGGGCCATTTCTTTCAGCGCATCTTTCTTGCTGGCGGTGGCCAGGTCGGCAAAGACGGCCTTGTCGGCGTCAGGCGCCGCGGCTACTGCCGCTTCGTCGAGCGCTTTATAGTGGCCGAAGATGCTGACCTTGTCCTGGGTGAGATAGGTCTGGGTCAGGGCGCCGTTATGGGCGCTGTCCCAGGCAGCCAGGCCTTCCTTGGTCGAATGGTCCTGGGCCGCGCCCAGAAGGACCGAACCAACAATGCCGGCGGCCAGCATGCCTGCGCCACCCAGCATGTTGATGGCAACCGCGCCGCCCTTGGGAAATTGCTCCGAGGCAACCGCCATCGATGTGCCCCAAAAGAAGCTCTTGCCGATGCCATACAGCGTGGCGGCAGCCAGGATCATGCCACCGGTGGCGCCCGACATCATGAAGATGCCCAGGGCGGCAATGGCCGAGGCCATGGCCAGGACGCCCAGCGGCTTGAATTTTTCGATCAGGGTGCCGGCGAAGATGCGGATGACGAAGACGATCAGCGAGGTGTAGATCAGCACCCAGCCGGCGGCGAGACCGAGCTTGTTCATTTCCGGCGTCATCAGGGACGAGATCCAGCTGTCGGTGGCCAGTTCGGTGACGGCCAGCGGCATCATGATCAGGACCAGCAGGATATAGAGCGGACGGCCCGGCGAGCGGGCGAAAAAGGCATAGATCAGCGTCAGGACGGCCATGCCGCCGAAGGTGAAGATGGGATTGAGAGAGAAGACGCGGCCGATTTCGAGCATGATCAGGGCGGCCAGCAGGAAAGCCGAGATAAAGCCGGCTTCACCCAACATGGTGCGATAGGAGATGCCGTGGGCGACGCGTTCGCTGACCGGGAATTTGCGGCCGACCAGCAGGACGGTGTAGACAAGGACGGGCGCCAGCATCAGGGCAATCTTTATTCGCCAGTCAGCGCCGGTGACGAAGTGATCGAGACCCATGGCCAACAAGCCGCCCAGGATCATGCCGCCCGGCCAGCCGGCGTGCAGGCGGTTGAGCCATTTCGGCTTATCGTGATTGTAGACGGTGGCGATCAAAGGATTGGCAGCGGCCTCGACCGCGCCATTGCCCAGGGCCATGATGAAAGTGCCGGCATAGAGCGACCAGTAACCGTGAGCGGTGAATAGCAGTCCCATGCCGACCAGATGGCATGCCGCAGCGAACCACAGGGTCAGGCGGAAACCGATTCGGTCGATGATTAGTGAAATGAGGACGATCGAGATGGCGAAAGGCCACAGGCCGACGCCCAGGAGCTCGCCCTTTTGCGTTTCGCTGAGGCCGAAATCAACGCCCCAATTGTCGATAACCAGTGCGCGCAGGATAAAACAGAAGGATGTGGCAGTTATGGCGGCAAAGCACGTGGCGAACACGGCACCATTGCCCTTGGTATCGGTTGTCATGGTTCCCTCCCGAGGAGCCTCCGCTTGGCGCGGTTATGGGTGGGAGGAAAGCATAAAGTGTAATCGATTACAAATGGAAATCGCGGTAGAGGCGCGCGCGTACTTACACCGGCAGGCCCCATTCCGGTATTCTCCGCATCACATGCGGAGAATAGAGCCGTTAATCTCCGCATTATACTGAGGGTCGGCCAAAGCCCTCGAACGCCGTGCGCACAATAGCCTGAGCCGTGTCGGGGGTGATCTCGGCGTGCTTTTGCAGATAGCGATAGATGGCGACACCATACAACATGTCGAGGACCAGGTCGGGATCGACATCCGGCCGGATATCGCCGCGTTCCACGCCGCGCTTCCAGATATGCTTGAGATGCGCCCGGCGCGGCAGGACATAGCGCTCGGCATAGATATGCATGAGATCGGGGTCGAGCAGGGCTTCGGCGAAGATCTGGGTGACCGTGGCGCCGAAGCTGGTTTCCTTATGGAAGGCGATGAAGCCGCGCAGCAGAATCGTGAAATCTTCCAGCGCCGATCCAGTGTCGGGCAAAGGAATGGTCTGAACCGTCTGGCGCAAGACGGCATCGACCAGGATATGGGTCTTGTTCGGCCACCATTTGTACAGGGTGGCCTTGCCGACGCCCGCCCGTTTGGCGATGGCCTCGGCCGTGATGTCGCGGAACTTCAACTCTTCCATCAGTTCGGACGCCGCCCGGACGATGGCCTCCTCGACGGATTTGCTGCGTGGACGGCCACGCGTCACCGATGTTTTTTCTGGAGCCGTGTCTGATGTCATGGATGGTTCCGGAAAGAGAGGCGTAGTTTGTTAACCTGAGACAGCGTCCATGATCATGGCGATGGAGCCTTGTGATTCCTCGGTGCAGTCCATGTGCAGGCGGTCGACCTCTTCCTGGGCAAAGGACTTGGCAAACAGGGCCGACTGAGGCGACAGGGCGACCAGGGTGCGGACCGAAGCGCGCGACAGGGCCAAGGCTGCGTCCATATCGATCAGGTTGGCTGTATCCTTGGCAATGGCCAGGGCATAAAGCTTCGAGGCCATGGTAGGTGGCTTGTTAGACATAGGTTCGATGTTCTCTAAAACGGTCGGAAACGGTCAGGTGCGGCAAGCCCCCTGCCCGTCGCCGACACGCAGCGCGAACCGAAGCTTTGACATGGTAGCGGTACCAGGAACTATTAAATGAACTGAACGTACAGTTTTGTCAACAATTAAATATAACAAATATATTAAATGAAAGGCACGGGGCGTGATTGGGCGGATCTAGCTGGTTCGCAATATAAGATTTTAACCGCAGATTTCGCGGATTGACGCAGATTTTTCACGGGGCGTTCTGACGCTCCATGGAAGCTAAGCTTGCTCAAAATGGCGGCCGCGCCGCCGTTAATTCAACCCGTGGCTCTGGCCGCACGCCATGTGTAAGGTTCAGCCCCTTCCTGGTGCATAGGGGAACTTGCGGGCGCGGTATTGTTCGACCGTTTCGGGCGGCGCGGCGTAACCCGCCGGCAATGGGCGCTTAGACACACTTTGGAAATAGGCGATACAGGCGTCGCGCCACCATTTAGCCTCGCGTTCCTGGATCGCCAGATTGGCCGACACGGCGGCAAACCGCTCGTGATCGACATAGGGCTCCATCTGGGCCCATGTCCTGCGCATGGCCGAGACCTCGTCGACGCCCTGGCTGTAGTCGACGACCAGTTCGTCCCATAGGGTGCGGCCGGACCTCATCCTGTAATCCCATGGCAGGTGGTGGAACCACAGCAGATAGCGTTCATCTGTCTTTTTCGGATCGCCCCATTGCCTGGCAGCCAGGGGGGCGTATTGCGCCAGGGCGTCCGAGCCGGTCTTCGTACGATCGAAGCCGATGCCCGTCGCGTCCGCCTTATGATAATAGGCCGGATTCCATTCCGGCCGCGCCAGGTCGCTGACCCACGGCCCCGGGCCGTAATGGTGACCGGTATCCATCAGGTGGGCTAGGCCCAAGGGCGTCATATAGTGGACGACGGCCTCGCGCGAGCCCATCATCATGGCGACCACCGGCGTGACGAAGTCCGGATCGTTGCTGAAGGTCATGCGCGTCCAGTCAGCGGCGACATCGCTGCTTGAGGCCTCCGGGTTCCACGCCAGTCGCCCGAAGGCGTACCAGTTGGCTTGGTCGAAGTCAGAGCCCGACCAGTTGCGATCGTCGCCGATATTCGACACACCTGCCATACCGGTTAAAGCGTGATGATCCAGCGTCCCGTCGATGATCCGGGCGACGGTCGAGCTCTTGCCTTGCGCATAGGTGTCGGCCTTCAGGGTTTCCTCCCACATCGGCGCCAGATAGGCCAGGTGGGTGGCGAAACCGAGATATTCCTTGGTGATCTCGACTTCCAGCATCTCCTGGGTCTTCGGCATGGCGCCGAACAGGGGATGGAAGGGCTCGCGCGGCTGGAAGTCGATGGCGCCGTTCTTGATCTGCAACAGGACATTGTCGGCAAACTGGCCTTCGACCGGCTTGAACTCGTTATAGGCCTGTTTCGCCCGGTCATTGGCGTCGTGTTCGGAATAGACGAAGGCGCGCCACATGACGATACCGCCATGCGGCTTCAGCGCTGCCGCCAGCATGTTGGCGCCTTCCGCATGGGTGCGGCCGTAATCGCCGGGACCGGGCTGGCCTTCGGAATTGGCCTTGACCAGGAAGCCGCCAAAATCGGGAATGATGGCGTAGATTTCATCAGCCTTGGCCTTCCACCACGCCTGAACCTGCGCATCCTGCGGGTCGGCGGTTTTAAGCCCGCCCAGGTCGATCGGCGCCGAGAAGCGTGCGGAGAGATAAACTCTGATGCCATAGGGGCGCAGGACGGCGGCAATCGCCTCGGCCTTCTTCAGATAGGGTTCGGTCAAGCTGTCGGCCTTGGCATTGACATTGTTGAGCACGACGCCGTTGACGCCGATCGAGGCCTGGGCACGGGCATAGTCGGAATAGCGCGCATCGACCAGGTCGGGCAGCCGCCACCAGTCCCAGATCGAATTGCCGGCGTAGCCGCGCTCGACATGGCCATCGAGATTGTCCCAGTGGTCCATCACGCGGATCTGCAACTTCGGCGCATCGGCGATGTTGAGCGTGTCCGTCGATTTCCGCGTCTGGATCAGGCTGAGATAGCGAAAGGCGCCATACAGCACACCGGTATCGGTCTTCCCTGCAATGACGGTAACCGGATGGCCGTCGAGCGTCGTCGTCTGGATGCGGAATCCTTCGGCGGGGATGGCCGACAGGTCGAGGCCATGGCTGTCGGCCGGGGTCGCCAGGACGATGGCGCCGTCACTGATGGTCGTCGACAGAGGCGCATCGCGGTTGAGCAAACCCTTCAGGCCGCGCTGAAGTTCGGATTCGGCGGCATAGAGGGTCGGACTGTGTCCACCGACAATCGCCGTGGCATGGCCGCTATAGCCGGACTGGACGGCGGCTTCGACCGGGCGATAACGCAGCCACAGATCATAGCCGTCTTCCCCCTTTTGTGGATCGGCAAGAGCGGGCGTAGCCAGGCTCATGGCCAGGCAGGCAGCGACAATCAGGCGGCGGAACATGGCGTCTCCTTGTGGCATCTGCGGAGTTTTCGACCTCCGTCGGTATCTTGGATCCACAGATTACACCGATTACACAGATTTTTCAGAGCGCGGACTGACCGCCTGTAGCCGCCGCAAACCTTTAACGGCGCGAAGCGCCCTTATGCAACCTGGCTGAAGCGGTGGCCATCACGCTCCGAAAATCTGTGTAATCGGTGTAATCGGTGGATCGACCTTCTTTGCGACCGATCTTACCAGTTGTACATCGTCCCGTCTTGCAGGCGATTGACCGGCAGATAGGCGCGTTTGTACGGATATTTGGCCGCCTTGGCTTCGTCGATATCGACCCCAAGGCCCGGCGCTTCAGATACATCGAGAAAGCCGTTGGCGAAGCTGTAGCCATGCGGGAAAACCTCATCGGTTGCCGGCGTATGGCGCATATATTCCTGGATGCCGAAATTGGGGATCGACAGATCGAAGTGCAGGGCCGCTGCCATGGTCACAGGCGACAGATCCGTCGCGCCGTGACAGCCCGTGCGCACGCCATAAATCTCGGCGAACTGGGCGATGCGTTTCAGATGGCTGATGCCACCGGCATGGACGACGGTAGCGCGGATATAGTCGATCAGCTGGTTCTGGATCAGATCCTTGCAGTCCCACAGGGTATTGAAAATCTCGCCCACGGCTAGTGGCGTCGTCGTGTGCTGGCGGATCAGCCGGAACGCGTCCTGGTTTTCGGCCGGCGTGGCGTCTTCCAGCCAGAACGGGCGATAGGGTTCCAGATCCTTGCCCAGGCGCCCGGCCTCGATCGGCGTCAGGCGATGGTGAATGTCATGCAACAGATGGACGTCGTCGCCCAACACGTCACGCGCAGCAGCGAACAGCTTGGGCACGACACGCATATAGGCAGGGGTGTCCCAGACATTCTCGCTGGGCAGGTCATTGTCGGCCGGCTCGTAGAACATCTTGTCCTTCGATACGCCGTAGGTCGAGTTGAGGCCGGGCACGCCGCATTGCAGGCGGATGGCCTTGTAACCGAGGCGCTTGTAATCCTGGGCGACTTCCAGGGTATCCTCGATGCTGGTGCCGTTGGCGTGGCCATACACCATCACCCCGTCACGGCAACGCCCGCCCAACAACTGATACAGCGGCAGGCCGGCGACTTTGGCCTTGATATCCCACAACGCCGTGTCGACCGCGGCGATGGCCGACATGGTCACCGGGCCGCGGCGCCAATAGGCGCCCTTATAGAGAAATTGCCAGATGTCCTCGATACGATGAGCATCACGTCCGATCAGACAGGGTACGACATGGTCCTCGAGATAGCTGGCCACGGCTTTTTCACGCCCGTTCAGGGTCGCATCGCCAATGCCATAGACACCCTGGTCGGTCTCAATCTTCAAAGTGACGAAATTACGCCCCGGGCAGGTAACGATGACTCGCGCCGAGCGGATCGTCAGGGCGCCATACGTGGCGCGCGCCTGATCGGCAGCGGCAGTCTGGGGCGTCGCCGCGTCGACGGGCGCATAGGAGGATTCCGCCATGATACTCTACCTCGTGTTTCCGCCCTCAATCGCGCTTCGCCTCTTGTCGACACCTTGTGTCACCGGGGCCTTCACCGCCCAGGTTACGCAGGGCGGCAAGCTGACAGGCCTGAAGACAGAAACTGGCGGCGTATCAGGAAGCTTCAAATTGGTCTTACCAATAAGTCACTTTGATCTGATCCAAGGTCCGATTGCAAGCGATTTTTTGTCAGACGACTGACCCTAGGCGTCAATTGGGGTCATTCATCGCATTCATCTTACCAACGTGGTATTATAATTCATATAAATAAGGCCTTATCTTCGCCTCAGGTATTGCGGACCTGCCAAGGGTTAAGCGTCGCATAAATAGCACATCAGACCAATAATCATGTCAGACTGGTAAGATGAATTCACTTTCGGCAGCCGCCGATATTTTGCATTTAAATATCATATTTTCAATTACTTAATCCCTGATATACGTCAGCAAAATTGCCCGCACTCGCCAAGCAGGCGAGGGTAAGCGCTGTCATTTGGCCTGATGCATTACGGCGAATTGGTCAGGCCTTTATTGACAAAGGCGGACAGGCCAATTACCACAACGGTCATGCGACCAGCCTCCGGGGCGGCTCATATAAAAATAATACGCAGTGGAAGAACCCATACAGGGAGAGAACTAAAATGGCTTCATCATCGGGCAAGGCCCGCGGTTTCAAACTGGCGCTTCTTGGCGCCACCCTGCTCAGCGGCTATACCGCCGTGGGCGTCAGCTCCGCTTCGGCGCAGGACGCGGCGGCGTCGGACGACGTGACCACGGTCGTGGTTACCGGTTATCGCGGCAGCCTGCAGAGCTCGGCCACGGCCAAGAAGCGGGCGGTCAATTTCGAAGATTCGATCTATGCCGAAGACATGGGCAAGTTCCCGGACACCAATCTGGCGGAATCGTTCAACCGCATTCCGGGCATCACGATTTCGCGCGAAATCACCGGTGAAGGCACGACGGTCGCCATCCGCGGCCTGGGTTCCAGCTTCACCCGCGTCCTGCTGAACGGCGCTCCGGTCTCGGTCGCTTCGACCGGCGACGTCAACACCAACAACTCCAACCGTGAAGTCGACCTCGACATCTTCCCGCCCGAGCTGTTCACCCAACTGACCGTTTCCAAGTCGCCCGGCGCCAACATGTCCGAAGGCGGCCTGACCGGCATCGTCAATATGCGTCAGGCGCGTCCGTTCGACTACAAGGGCGACCGGCTGCAGTTCTCGGTTCAGGGCATCAAGAACAGCCTGGCCGACAGTGGCGGTTACAAGGGCTCCCTGCTCGTCTCCAAGCGCTTCGGCAACTGGGGTGTTCTGGGCGGCGTGGCCTACCAGCACAGCCTGATCAATGTCGAAGGCTATGAAACCATCGGCTGGACCAATGCCAACCTGTCCGCCACGCAGCGTACGACAGGCGCGCGCAATGGCACCGGCGGCGGCAACTGGACCATACCGGGCACGGTTCCGGCCAATGCCGGCAATGGCCTTACCACGGGCGACACAATCAACGAAGCCTTCCTGCTGGCCCACAATCCGGGCGTCAGCATCGACGCCATCGATAACGGAATCCTGCCGCGCCTGGGTCGTCCCATGCATTATTACGGTACGCGTGACCGCGTCAGCGGCGTGCTGAGCGTCGAATACCGCCCCAGCGACGACCTGCGCTTCTGGTTCGACGCCATGGCGACGCAAAAGGATAACGACCAGCAACGGACCGACATCAATTTCGTCGGCCGCAACGGTTCCTTCATCCCGCTCAACATGAAGGTCGACCGCAGCGATTGCTCGCAAGGCTGCGTCATCACCGAGGCAACCCTGGCCAACGGCCAGTTCTTCCTGGAATACCGCCCCTTCATCGAAAAGAATACCTTTACTTCGTTCAATCCGGGCATGGCCTGGACGATTAACGACACCCTGAAGCTGTCGGTCGACGCCAACTATACCAAGGGCACGTTCCGCCGCGACTCACCGACCGTTCTCGTTATCACCGCCCCGTCTTCCGGCGTTACGGCGACCTACACCAACACAAATGGCATCCCGAACTTCAAGTCCAATGTCGACCTGAACAACCCGGCGAACTTCCAGTGGAACGGCGGCCGGCTGAATATCCAGTCCGAAGAGCGCGAGACCGAAACCAAGGGTCTGCATGCCGACATGACCTGGGGCACGCCGGAATTCAATATCAAGTTCGGCATGGCCTATGACGACATGTCACGCAGCATCACGCCCTACGACAATTCCCAGGCGTGGCAGAACGCGGCCTGCGGCAACAATCCGAGCGTCTTCCTGCCCGGCCCGAACTCGCAGCCGGCCTGTAAGGGGGAGGTCATCACCAATACGGCCGCTGCCCAGGCTGCCGGCTATCCGGCCTATCCCGGCTACGGCACCTTCTATACGCAAGGCTCCACCGGCCCCGTCACCTACGGCGGCTCGCTGATCCCGCAAGCCAGCCTGGCCAACTATCTGACACCCGGACCGTTCGGCTATATCAATGTCAACTGGGACAAGTTTGCCGCCGATTCGCACTATGACCAGTTCCTTTCCAGTGCACCGGTTGCCGGCGGATCGAACATCAGTTCGCCGCGCTCCTTCGTGCAGGAAAAGGTCGAGGCGGCCTTCATTCAGGTCAATGGCGACCGCGACCTCTTCGGCCGTCGCCTGCGCTATGATTTCGGCATCCGCGCCGTCACGACGGACCAGACCATTGCCGGCCAGGCGTCCTACACCGATCCACGCAACACGCCGGCCACCGGCCCGGCTCCGGCTGACGGCGGCAAGTACCCAGGTATCGTAAAGTTCATCTATACGAACTCCCACTACAAGAACTACCTGCCGTCGGCCAACTTTGCCTACGACATAATGGACAAGATGATTGCACGCGTCGCCATTTCAACGACCATGACGCGTCCGAACCCCAGCAGCATGCTGCCGGGCCTGAGCTTCGGCAGCCCGTCGGCCGACCTCGGTTCGGTTGGTAATCCAAGCCTGGAGCCTTACATCTCGAAGAACCTCGATTTCGGTCTTGAATACTATACCGGCAAGGAAGGCTATATCTCGATCGCCCACTTCAACAAGAAGGTGACGGGCTTCACCTCGGCGAAGAACAACACCTATCCGTTCGCCTATCTGGCACAGTACGGCGTGACCTATGACACGCTGAACCCGACCCAGCAGGCGGCCATCAACCTGCGCGGCGGTCCCAATGCGGCAACCGTCGTCCTGACCCAGCAGGTCAATGCGACCGGCCTGCTGACCATCGACGGCCTGGAAGTCGCCTGGGTGCAGCCGCTCGACCAGTGGTTCGAAGCCCTCGACGGCTTTGGCTATAGCGCCAACTATACCTACATCAAACAAAAGGGTACGGGCGCTGCCCCGGCCATCGCTCTGGGCGTGCCGAAGACGACGTGGAACTTCACGGCCTTCTACGAAAAGCATGGCTACTCGATCCGTCTGTCGGATACCTATCGTGATGGCTTCCAGGCGTCCACCGCCAACCAGAACGGCATCACGGCCGCAGCCCTGTTCAACACCAGCTATGAACAGCTCGACCTTGCCGCCAGCGTCAATCTGAAGGAAGCCTTCGGCCTTGGCATTGACGGCGACATCACCTTCGACGCCACCAACCTCAACGACGCCACGATGCAGCAGAACTTCCAGTTCGATAACGCGCCCAACTGGTACTACAAGCCCGGCACGACCGTCATGCTCGGCTTCCGCGGTAAATTCTAGGTTTTAGAGCTCAAGCGTAACCGCATCGGCTTCTCCCGAAACCAGCGGTAATCAGGTGGCGCATCCCGGATAGGGGTGCGCCACCTTTTTTTTGAGTCTATAGACTTGATGACGTGCTGAACGACGGAGTCACCCGCATGCGCACACTTTTGCCCGCAATCCTTATTTCGCTTGCCCTCGCCGGCAGTGCCCAGGCGGCCCCGCCCCAGCCGCGCGAAGTCCCCCGGCTGGAAGCCCACGGCTCGACGAAGCAACTGATGGTCGACGGCAAACCGTTCCTGATCCTGGGCGGAGAACTGGCCAATTCCAGCGCGTCGAGCCTGGATTACCTGCAGGCGCAGTGGCCGACCCTGACCGCGGCCGGGCTGAATACCGTCATCGCACCAGTCGAGTGGGACCAGATCGAACCGCGCGAAGGCCAGTACGACTTCACCGTTCTGGACGGCATGGTCAAACAGGCGCAGGCCAATCACATGCGCATCGTCGTCCTGTGGTTCGGCGCGTGGAAAAATTCCATGTCGACCTATGTGCCGGCCTATATCAAGCATGACTATGTCAAATACGCCAAGGCCCAGGACGACAAGGGCCAGCCCCAGGACATACTGTCGGCCTTCGATCCCGACACCCTGGCCGCCGACGCCCGCGCCTATGCCGCCATGCTGGATCACCTGCGCACGTCAGACCTGCAACGCAGCGTGGTCATGATCCAGGTCGAAAACGAGATCGGCATGCTGCCGGTCGTGCGCGACTACAGCCCCCAGGCCCAGGCGGCGTTTAACGGGCCGGTGCCGGCCGAGCTGATCACCTATCTGAAGGCCCACCATGCGACGCTGAACCCCTATGTCCGCACCTTGTGGGAGGCCAATGGAACGAAGGACGCTGGCACATGGGCGGAGGTCTTCGGTACCTCGACCGAAGCCCAGGAGATTTTCCAGGCCTGGTATTACGCCGCCTTCGCCAACAGCCTGGCCAAGGCCGGCAAGGCGAAATATCCGCTGCCCATGTATGTCAATGCTGCCCTGATCCGGCCAGGCAAGGCGCCCGGCCAGTATCCCAGCGCCGGGCCGTTGCCGCACCTGTTCGACGTCTGGAAAGCCGGTGCGCCGGATCTCGACCTGCTGGCCATCGACATGTATTTCAACAACTTTACCCAGTGGGCGGATCAGTTCAAGCGGCCGGACAATCCATTCTTCATTCCCGAAGCCAATCAGGCCGGAAAGCCCGAAGCCGGCGCCAATGCCTTCTACGCCTTTGGCCAGCTCGATTCGATCGGCTTTTCGCCCTTCGCCATCGACAAGCTGAAGCCCGACACCTCCGCCAACCTGACCCAGGCCTATGACGTCCTGCGCCAACTGACACCTGAGATCGTGGCGGCGCAAGGTACGGGCCGTATGCGCGGTTTTACGCCGCGCGTGTCGTTCGACGGCGTGGCCGACGAGACGCCACAATCCTTCGTACTCGGCGGTTATCGCTTTACCGTTACCTTCGTCGATCCCTGGACGCCGAAGGACAAACAACAGATCGCGACCAATGGCGGGTTGATCATCCAGACCGGTGACAACGACTTTATCGTCGCTGGCAAGGGTGTGGTGGTGACCTTTGAGGACGCCGCGACCGACAAGGCCGCCACTGGAATCGAACGCATCGTCGAAGGCCGTTATGTCAATGGGGTCTGGCAACCCGGGCGATGGCTGAACGGCGACGAAAGCCATCAGGGCCGGCACCTGAAGCTGTCGGCGGACACGTTCGGCATCCAGAAGCTGACCCTGTACCGGTTCCGCTAGCAGCCCGGCCAGCGGTTTTTTCTGTTGCGGCGCGCAAGGTTAGAGGTCATACCCTTGAGTCTTTCATACTTTCACGCGAACGATGTCCGACACCAAGAAGCTCTACCGCCAGATTGCTGATTCCATAGCCGCCGAGATCGAATCCGGCCGTTACAAGCCGGGTGACCGCTTGCCGACCGAGCGCGATCTGGCACTGCAGTTTGGGGTATCGCGGCCAACGCTGCGCGAAGCGCTGATCGCCCTGGAAATCCTGGGCATGATCGAAGCCCGGCACGGCCATGGCATTCTGGTTGTCGAGAACAAGGGCAAGGCGTCACCCATCGCCGATTCGGAAATCGGCGCTTTCGAGCTGATCGAGGCACGGCGCCTGTTCGAGGGCGAGGTTGCGGCCATGGCGGCAACCCTTGTGCATGACGACCAGATCGCTGATCTTGAGAAACTCCTCGACAAGATGGACGACAAGGACCCGGTCGTTGCCGAAAGCGCCGACCGCGAGTTTCACCTGACGATCGCCAATATAACCGGCAATGGCGCGCTGATCGCCTGCGTCGAGAACCTGTGGGACTGGCGCTACCGCTCGCCCCTGGCCAAGACCATTTTGGCGCGTGCCGCTGACCTTGGCATGAAGCAACGCATCGACGAACATACGGGCATCGTGACGGCTTTGAAGAACCGCTCGGCGGCCCAGGCGCGGCAAGCGATGCACGACCATATGGACCGGGTTATCGAACATCTGCTCAACGCGACCGAGGTCCTCGCGGTGGAGACGGCCAAACAGGCCAGCCACGAACGCCGCAAGGCCATGAGCCATCGCTTCCGGGCCATTTCGGCCGACCTGTAATACCCTGAACAAAAGTTAATTCGACCGGTCTCAGCACCCATGGTAGGTTTGCGGCCTCTACTGGCCAGGGGTTGCGACAGTGCCGGACAATCGGAATATTCACGTCATCGCCGCGACGGTGTTCGCGGTCGCCATATTCGGTTTCGGCTGCGCCTATGGCCAGACGGATATGAGCACCATGGCCCCGCCGCAGGCCGGCGACGGCGTCGAAGCGTCACGGCCGACGGACGTCGATATCTGGCCCACATTGGGAACGACGGTGCGGATGGATCACGACCATGGGACTGTGCCGTGGCAGATGCGGCAAGTCCAGCTGGAGCCTGCGGCATATCGCGAGCTAGCGCGCACCGGCGCCTATCCCGACGGCGCGGTCCTGGCCGCGACCTTCTATTCCGTGACGCTCGACAAGTCTCAGACGCCGCCTTTGTATGCGGGCGACAAGAAGGTCGGGTTCGTGACAGAAGTGATCGACCGCAAGCATCCCGACGGCCGCCGGTTCTATGTCTTCGCACCGGGTGCCGTGACCGCAAAGCCCTTACCCGCCGGCAACAGCTGCGCCGTTTGTCACAATGCTCAGGGGAGCCTGGACGGCACGTTCGCCCAGCACTATCCGACCGTCACGCGGTTCGGCCATTCTGCTCCGAAGCCCTGAAAATAGCAAAGTTGTGTCAGCGCACCGGGGCGATCCAAGCCGGCGAAAAATGTTAGCCTGCGAGCACCGGAGCGGAGCGTACTCAAGTACGTGAGAACCGGAGCACAGCAAGATGACGTTTTGCAGCCACTCGTATCGCCTAGGCTTACCAGGCGTGGCCGGTGGCTTCTCTGAGCATCTCCATTTGTTTGGTCATGCAGAGTTCGAGATTATAGTTGTCGAGAATGGTCCGGCGGGCATTTTCGCGGATCCTTGCCCGGTTCGGGTTTTCCAGCGCCGCCGCGACGTCGTCCGCCACCTTTTCGTGGTCGAAGAAGTCGGTCAGCAGACCGTTTTCACCATCGCGTACGACCTCAAGCACCGGCGGTGTCGCCGAGGCCACGATCAGGCAACCCGTCGACAGGGCCTCCATCATCGACCACGACAACACAAACGGATAGGTCAGATAGACGTGGACCGACGAGACCTGCAACAGCGACAGGTAGACGTCGTACGTACTCTGGCCGAAGAAATGCACCCGCCCGGGCGGCAGTTCGACCTCTTCCAGCATTTTTTCGCGCCATTTGGTCTTTGACCCGCCGACGCCATAGGACACCTCATCGCCACCCATGATGACGACGGTGGCATTCGGCCGGGCCTTGAGCAGTGACGGCAGCGCCCGCATGAAGGTCGGAAAGCCGCGCACCGGTTCGAGATTGCGCGCGACATAGGTGATGACTTCGTCGGCGGCAGTCAGGACACGGCCACCTTCGAGGGTAAAACTAGCCTGCGGATCGGGTTTAACCACATTGGTGTCGATGCCGTCGAAAATGGCACGAATCCGGTCGCGCAGGCATTCCGGATAGGTCGATTTCTGCCATTCCGTAGCGCTCCACCCCAGGTCCGCGCCTTCCAGGGCCACGGTCAGGTGCGAATTGGACACCCGCAGATGACAGGCAGCATTGAGATCCTGCTTGCGCTCCGGATCAAAGGTCACCATTGGGCCATCGGGGCGGAAGAAATATTCGCTGTAGGCGATCAGCGGCGAGGCGGGAAAGACTTCCTTGAGGAACAGGGTCTCGCCCCAGCCGGGATGGCCGATCATCAGGTTGGGCACAAAGCCGGCCTGGCCCAGGGCCTGGCAGGTGCGGATGACCTGCTGTCCGTGCAGGACCGCGTCTTCCATGCCGCGCAGATAGGGATGGGTCGTTTTGTGCACTTCACGTGGCGCGGCATAGGTCAGGCGCTTGACGCCGCGCAGTTCGCGGTCGTCGCGACGCGTGATGAACACGACCTGATGGCCGCGGTCGGCGAGGGCGCGCGCCAGATGCTTGAACTGGCCCGGCATGTTGCGGTGGACGAAGAGAGCTTTCATTTCACGCTGTCGTAAGGGGATTGATGGAAGACGATGCGGCCACCGACCATGGTCAGCAACACGTGCGTCGCCGCAATGCGATCAGGTGCGATGTTGAACAGGTTCTGGTCGAGCACGATCAGATCGGCAAATTTGCCCACTTCCAGCGAACCCGTCACCTTGTCCTGGCGCAGGCTGTAGGCGGCGTTCAATGTGATGGCGCGCAAAGCCGTCTTGACGCTGAGTCCCGGGTCGATACCCAGCCGCCCAGGGAACTTGACCGCGTCATCGCCGACCGCCGTACGCGTAACAGCGACCTGAAGCGCCAGCCATTCGTCGAGCGCATCGACCGGCCAGTCGCTGCCATAGACCAGGCGCGCGCCATAGGTATCCAGCAGGCCGGCGGGCTCGGCCAGGGCAAAGCGCACCGGCCCAAGATAGCGCGCGGCCTCGGCATTCAGGTCGATCGACGGTTTTTCCCACTGGAATGACAGGACCGGCAGGGCGTTGAGCCCGGCAAAGCGCGGATAGTCGGCAGGATCGACAATTTCGTCATGGGCGATCGCCGGGCGAATATCGTCGCCGGGATGGGCATAGCGCATGGTGGCGATGGCGTTAAGGCCCTGGCTTACCGAGCCGTCACCATCGGCGTGCATATGCGGGTTGAGCCCGGCCACCGCCAACTTGACCAGGGTGGTGTCGAGCTGGGCCTGCGTGAAATAGGGCTTGGGTCCCAGGTTATGGCCCGGCCGCCAGTCGGGCTTGTCGGCGGTGCCGGCGTTTTCGAAATAGGGTTGCAGCATGACGGCGGTAAAGGACGGCGCCGAATAGACTCCGTCGAGAAACAGCTTGGCCGTATCGACGGTCATGGCCGGCCGGGCGCCATCGGCCGGCGTATCGAACAGGGCCTTCTGGCGCAGGACCTCGGCGATGGCCTTGTCCGGATCGTAATCGGCGATCGAGTCGATCAAGACGGCAAAATGCGCCCGCGCCGTCAACTGGTCCTGACGCGCCACTGTCTGATAGGCCGTCATGGTTTCGATGTCGGTATAGGCGTCGAGAAAGCTGGTAATGCCCTGGCGCCGCATGGCGTCGAGCGCCAGTTTCGTTGCTTTCAGGTTGGTTTCCGACGTCGGCGGCGGAACCAGGCTGGAGACCAGATCCTGCGCCGCGTCTTCGAGCAGGCCGGTCGGTTCGCCGGCTGCATCGCGAACGATGACGCCGTCCTTCGGGTTCGGCGTGTCGCGCGTGATGTGCGCCAGTTCCAGGCCGCGACGGTTGGTCAGGTTGGAATGACCGAACGAGTTGTGGACCACGATCGGCCGTGTCGTCTTGAGCGCATCGAGATCGGCGTGGGTCAGGACCGTGCCGGTGGGGAGGGCCGCCTGTTCGAACCAGTTGATGACCATCAGCCAGGCGTCGGGACCGGCGGTCTTGTCGTCGTCGAGACATTTTTGGATACGCGCCTGAAATTGCGGCACGCTTAGGGGTTGGTAGTCGAGACTGCAGTTGAGCAGGCGCAGGCCACCCGACTGGGGATGCATATGACCGTCGATCAGGCCGGGCGTCATCATGCGGCCGTGCAGGTCGATGACCTGGGTCCTGCGGCCAACAAAGGCCTGGGCGCCGGCATCGCTGCCGACAAAGGTGATGACACCGTCCTTTACAGCGAGGGCCTGCGCCACGGACTCGGTCGCGTCGACCGTATAGACGTAGCCGTGCAGGAAGACGGTATCAGCCGGTTTGGGCTTGGCCATCGCCGGTGTTGCAACAACAGCTAGCAGCAGAGCGAGCGGTCGAATCCACCTCTTCATTCGGTTGTCCCTACCCCACACAGAGACCGGACCATCTCCCTCCTCCTTGTCGAGCGAAGCGATGATGGGGAGGTGGCGCGGCGCTCGCGCTCTTCGCGCGAAGTCCGCGACGGAGGGGCCCGTCTTACGTCATCACCCCTCCGTCATCGCGGCATCCTCGCGACCTGACGGTCGCCCGGACTTGCGACGCCACCTCCCCGTCGCTGTGCGCCAGGAAGGAGGGAGTTTGATCGGCTCATTTCAAACTTCGCTGACGTTATAGACCGGATTTCCCGCAACGAAAGCGCCTAAAAAAAGCGGTTGCCGCTTACTTTCGCTTTTTTGGTGCAGCTCCCTGCGGCACGAACCGGATCGCCAAGCCGCCGCCGGGAGCCAGGCGCATGTCGAAGCTGTCCGCCGCCGTCACCGTCTTCTTTTCGATGACGATGTCGAAGCGGGCGTCGCCTGTGTAGCCGGCCTTGTCGCCATCGCGGTAGATTTCGGCGGTATAGGTCCGACCCGGATCGAGGAAGCTCAGGGACACTGGCATTTCACGACCGTTTTCGTCGGTCACGGCGCCGAGGAACCACTGGTCGGAATTGCGGTCCTTGCGGGCGACCGTGACGAAATCGCCCGGTTCGCCGTTCAGCACGCGCGTGTCGGACCAGTCGGTCACCACGTCCTTGATGAACTGGAACGGACCGGGATATTTCGCATAGTTTTCCGGCAGGTCGGCCGCCATGGCGACCGGCGAATAGATGACGACATACAGAGCCAACTGCCGCGCCTGGGTCGAATTGATCGACTGGCCATTGCCCTGCAGGCTCAGCACGCCCGGCGTATAGTCCATGGGTCCGGCCAGCATGCGCGTGAAGAACAGTTCGGAGTCGTGTTCCGGCATGTTGGGCGGCGAACCCCAGGCATTGTATTCCATGCCGCGCTGGCCTTCTCGCGACACCCAGTTGGGATAGGTGCGGCGCAGGCCGGTATCCTTGATCGGTTCGTGGGTGTCGATGGCGATATGATATTTGGCGGCCTCGGTGACAACCTTCTGGTAGTGGCGGACCATTTCCTGGCTGTCGTTCCACGTATAGTGTTCGTTGCCGACAGGACCCAGCTGGGCGCCGCCGGCGTCGGCGACATAGCCGGTCTTCACCGCGTCGACACCGTATTTCTGGTATTGCGCAAAGCCCGCATCCATCTGCGGCTCATAAACCCCGGCATTGCCGCCGGTTTCGTTGTGGCCGATCAGGTGGACGCCCTTTTTCAGGCCGTAGGCGCTTAAGCCCGGCAGGTCGAAATCGGGGTAGGCTTCGGTGAAGGAGAAGTTATAGCCGGTGGCGAACCAGTCGTCCCAGCCCTTGTTCCAGCCTTCGACCAGAACGCCACGGAAGCCGTTTTCGGCGGCGAAATCGATATATTTCTTGGTGTTTTCGGTTGTGGCGCCATGCTTCGGACCGGCTTCCCAGGTCTTGAGCCCAAGGTGCATTTCCCACCAGATGCCGACATATTTGCTGGGCTTGAACCACGAGACGTCGCCCAGCTTGTTGGGCTCGTTCAGGTTCAGCTCGATATGCGACATGTACAGGCCGGGCGCGGAATCGGCGATGATCATGGTCCGCCACGGCGTGTCGAAGGGGGCGTCGCGCTCGACCGTCTTGGCGCCGGGCTCGCCCGTCGGGGCCAGTTGGACCTTCAGGCGCTGACCGTTCACCCGGCGCAGCCAGACGGCGGCGTAGTCGACCAGGGCGGCTTCGTGGAAGGCGATGTAGAGGCCGTCGTCGGTCTTCACCGTCAAGGGCGTCTGGGCCAGGCTGACCTGGTTCAGCGGCGTCTTGTCGACCGGATATTCCTCGCGGTTCCATTCGCCGGCGGCGTTCCACCACGCGGTGGCATTGTCATCGACGTTGAATTCGGTCAGTTCGTCGATGATGCTGAGGTGTTTCAGCGAGGCCTGGTCGGGGAATTCGTAACGAAAGCCAACACCGTCGTCGAAGACGCGGAAGACAACGGTCATTTTACGACCGGCCGGCTTATTCTGAACGACGGTGACGCGGACCTCGTTGTAGTTGTTGCGAATGGTCTTCCATTCGCCCCATGGCTGCTCCCAGGTGTCGTCATGGGTCGAGCTGGACGTCGAATCGACGGTGAAGTTGCGATCCATCTTGAAAGCGTTGGTCAGAATCAGGCCGAGACGCGACGGCGAGATGACCTCCTTGCCCAGGCGCTTGACCGAGTAGCCGAGGCTGCCGTTGACGTCGAGCGAGATATCGACGCTGAGGGCGTGGTTAGGCGACTCGGCCGAGGCGATGACGCTGGCTACCGGCGGACGCTGCACGACATCACTGTCGGCAGCAGCAGCCGATTGCGCTGCCAGGGCAAAAGCGCCACCGGCCAGCAGGACGCCGGCCAAGGCAGCCATCAGTGGACGTCTCGACGGATGACGTTTGTGGAGGTGGTTCATCGCTTCCTGCTCCCGAATATCAGGCATGGTTTGCCCGTCATTATTTTTCGTTGTTAACCTAGGGCATGAGGCTTTGGCAAAAAAGCCCCTAAAACCGAATGCATACGTATTCAATAGAACCCTTCCAAAACCAAGTCGGGCAAGGCTCTGGCCACAAAGATCGAGGTTGTTGTAATCGCTTACATATTCCGGGGCAATGAAAGAACGATGTTGCGCTTTTTCTTTATGCCACCGTCGAGCCAGGCCATAATGATGCGGCGAAACTGTTCGGCTTGCGAGACACGAAGCGGAGCGTACTCAAGTACGTGAGCATCGTATCGCAGCAAACGGACAGTTGCAGCCTCGTCAGGATGGCCTGGCGTAACCGCAGGATTCGCGGATAACAAGGCGGGCGGGCATCAGGGTGTCTTGCACCGGCTCTTCCTCGATCAGGCACGACAGGCCGTCAATTAAGGCCCGCGCGGCGGCTTCGGTATCCTGGCGGACCGTCGTCAGGGCAGGCGACAGCGACGAGCAGACCCACAGGTCGTCGAAGCCCACAACCGACACATCATTGGGGACATGCAGGCCGCAGCGGTGCAGGGCCTGCATGGCGCCCATGGCCAGCAGGTCGGTGGCGCAGAACACGCTGTCGAAGGCCGTACCCTCATCCAGCATCTTGTCGATCGCGGCGCTGCCTTCCTCGCGATCCAGGAAGGCTTCGACGCGCAGGGCGCCGTCGACCGGCAAACCGGCTTCCTTCAGCGCGCGACAATAGCCTTGATAGCGGTCGCGGAATTCGGGATGTTCGGGCTGGTACTTTCCGACATAGGCAATGCGCCTGCGGCCCAGTTCTATCAGGTGTTTTGTCGCCGCATAACCGCCGCCTTCGTTGTCGGTGCCGATACACAGGCGCGCGCAGTCCGGTCGGTTGACGCCCCACACCACCCACGGATCGCCGACCTCGTTGAGATATTCGAACAGGTGGGTATAGACCTGATAATCCTTGCATCCCAGGAAGATGATGCCGTCGGCGCGGCGCGAAAAGCCGTAGTCGGTGCCCCATTCGTCGCTTTGCTGCTGCAGCGAGATCAGGACGTCGTAGCCCTTCTGGCCGGCATATTTGAGGATCGAGCCGATCAGCGGCAGGAAGAAGGGGTTGATCGGACTGTCATTGCTGTTGAGGTCCTCCGAGATCAGCACAGCCAGGGTATGGATCTTGCGCGACCGCAGTTTGCGCGCGTTGACGTCGACCTTGTAGCGCAGCGACTTGGCGGCTTCGATGACGCGGCGGCGCGCGTCTTCACTGACCAGGGGCGACTGCGACAGGGCGCGCGATACCGTGGTTTGCGAGACACCCGCCAGCGCGGCGATATCCAGCGACGTCGGTCTTTGTTGTTTCAACTCAGTCTCCCTGGGGCTCGCCCCGGGCCTTATGGCCTTCTGTGCGAACCGGGGGAGCGTAACGCGGACGGCAGACTTCGTAAAGTCACATCGCTGTATCCGGCGAGGTCGTGTATGAGTCATCGACGCAAGAGGTTTGGAACTCTTCAGCCTCACCAGACAAGGCAGGTTTCAAAGAACAGCCGTCTCGTCGGACAAAGGCGGCCGCGACCGGCCTGGATGCGTTGCCTCGCCGTCGCTGTCGGCCGGCACGGGATCGCTCTTCGGCTGGGGCAGGCCCAGGCGCGTGGCGATGGCTGAGTGGGCCGCCAGGCAGATCTGGCGCGCCATATTGGCGGTTTTCACGGCACGCGCCATGGTCACGGCGCCAGACAGTTCCGAAAGCAGGGCCAGGGCCTCGACCAGGGCGCCGTCGACGGACCGGCCCAGGCCTTCGAATTCAAGCGCGACCAGGCGCTGCAGCGCCCCCATGCCGGCTTCGAAACGCTTGCGCGCCTGGGGACCCAGACGCGCGACATCACCGCCGGTCGCCGGGATGGGACATCCCTGGCCGGGCTTATTGACGTGGGCAGCGGACAGGTAATAGGCGACGTAGTTGGCGAGTGCCCCAGCCGGCGCCAGACCGCGCGTCTTGGTGAGGTAACGCTCGCAGGTGCGCTCGAACATCGTGTCGATCGCATTGGCGATCAGGTCGTCCTTCGAGCTGAAATGGGCATAGAAACCGCCGTGGGTCAGGCCCTGTCGCTTCATCAGGGTCACGACGCTGAGTCCGTGGGGGCCTTCCTCACGCAGCATGATGGCCGCTTCCGTCAGTAGCCGCAGGCGCGTCCGTTCCTTATGTTCCCCGTCATAACGCATCTGAAATTTCCGCCGCAGGTCTTAAAGCCCAACCACTATACGCATTCTTCGATACTGTGCAAATATTACACCAAAAACATGGCGGGCATTTGTCTCGGCTCAGACGCCGCTTGGAATTAAGCTGGATTGGCCGCCATCAGGGCGTCGACCTCTTCGCTGACCGGTGCCGAGTCGGCCGAGGCCTTCCTGACCGACAAGGCCGCAGCGGCGGCGGCGAAACGCATGGCGTCGACGATATTGGCGCCGCTGACGATACGGCTGACCAAGGCGCCGTTGAACACGTCGCCGGCGCCGGTGGCGTCGACCGCATCGACCTTATAGGCCGGTTGACGCACCAGTTGCCCCGAGATCAGGGTGGCGCAGCCTTCGGCACCCAGAGTGACCAGGGCACGGCGCGCGCCGGCCTTGTGCAACATGTTGAGGCCTGTGATCAGCGACTTGTCCGACAGGTCTTCGATGCCGGTCAGGCTCATCAGTTCGACTTCGTTGGGCGTAACCAGGTCGGTCAGGGGCATCAGATCCAGAGCAGCGATATCGACTGGCGCCGGATTGACCACCGTCAGGACCTTATGCTGGCGGGCGATTTCCAGAGCGCGGCGGACGGCCGGAAGCGGCACTTCCAGCTGGACGATCAGGGCCGCGGCCGATTTTATGATTGTTTCGGCGGCGTCGACATCGGCGGCGGTCAGCAGGTCGTTGGCGCCGGGCGTCACAACAATCATGTTATCACCGCCCTCGGCGACGATGATGTTGGCGACACCGGTCGAAGCGCCAGGCAAGCTGGTGACATAACCGGTACTGACGCCGTGTTCAGCCAGGTGGTCGAGCGCCTGGGTGCCGAACGCGTCGTCGCCGACGGCCGCGACCATCTGGGTCAGCATGCCGAAATTGGCGCAGGCGACGGCCTGGTTCAGCCCCTTGCCGCCGATCGCCGTCCTGAGACCGTTACCCATGATGGTTTCGTTCGGCCGCGGCAGGGTCGAGACATCGAGGATAAAATCGAAATTGATACTACCTACGACGACGATGGGTTTGCGCATGCGGGGCCCTCTGGTTTGCCCAAACTGATATGAAAACAACTCTTTATTACGCTTTTCTGATTACAGCTTCAATTCCTGGCCCGAAAGGCATAAGGTGATTAGCATGGGGAAGCCGCCGCCGTCACGCCTGAAACTCCGCAACGCGGCGAAGATTATCGACGCGGCCCAGCACGTCTTTTCGGCCTACGGTTTTCATGGTGCGACGATCGACAAGGTGGCGGCACGCGCCGGCATGTCGCAGCCCAATCTGCACAACTATTTCAAGACCAAGGCCGATCTGTACACGGCCGTCCTGGACCAGACCCTGACCCTGTGGCTCGACCTCATCGACGATCTCGATGCGGAAGGCGACCCGTTTGTCGAACTTCGGCGCTATATTGCCCAGAAGATGGAACTGTCGCGGCGCTTTCCCGAAGCGTCACGGGTCTTCGCCAATGAGGTTTTGCAGGGCGCCCCGGTGCTGAAGGTCATGCTGAAGACGCGGGTGCGCGCCAATGTCCGCCATTTTGCCGAGGTGATCGAAGGCTGGGCGGCGGCGGGCCGCATCCGCGCCGTCGACCCGTATCATCTGGTTTTCCTGATCTGGAGCGCCACCCAGCACTATGCCGACTTCGGCGCCCAGATTCGCGCCATCATGGATGTGCCAAAGCTGAGCAAGGCGCACTTCGCCGCCGCGGAGGACTCGATCAGTGAGATTATCCTGCGGGGGTTGCAGGTTTGAGCTCAGGCTTCCACACGCCGACACCTCATGCTAGTCTCGGCCGCTGGCAGAGGGGAATACTATGAAACGGCGCGATCTGATTGCCTCGGCCTCGGCCTTGGCCGCATTGACAGCATCGGCCCTCTCACCCGTCGTCCGTGCCCAGCCATCTGCTGCGACCGTCAACCTGGTGTCCATCGACTACGATCTTGGCGAAGTCGGCTGGTCCAGCTTCATATTGCGTGTCGGTGACAAGAGCGCTGAAATCGGCACGTTCAGCTATACAACCAATGCCCTGGACGATTTGATCCGCGCCGCCATTACAGTGGCAACCTCCGCCTATCGCGCTGAACTCAGCCTGGATGGCGAACCCAACGAATGGCGCATCATACTCGATGAAGGCTGGAAGCCTGACATGCGTCTGCGGGTTGTCGAGTTTCCCAATATCAGTCCGCGTATGGACGAACAAAAAGGCGTCGTGACGTTTGAAGCCCGCGTCAAACGCGACGACTTTGCCCACGCCGTGCAAAAGGCAGCCCACGACATCTGGGACAAATACGGCGAGGACGGCTATCGCGCGGCCTGGATCGGCGACAATGGCTTTCCCGTGCGCGCTCTGGCGGCCCTGGATGCCGCCCTGGCCGTCCCGCCTCCCATCGAGCCGACGAATTAGCCGAGCCCCTGCAAACCGCGTGTCCGCGCAATGGTCAGAAGGTGCCAGCAGGCCGTGCGGCAATCAGCCCGATTGACCCATCCCCTCCACCGGTCGAACATAACCGCCTATGTACAGGGGCCTCACCATGACCTTGACTACGGAACAGCTCTTTATCCTGCCGTTCCTCGCCCATTTCGGCTGGGTTGTGATGCTTTATGCCTGGCTGACCTGGGAGCGCCAGCTGGCCGTCTTCAAGGGTGAGATAAGGCCCATCGCCTTTGTTAATGCCGGCGCCGATCCGGCGCGCTCGAAGCGCATAGCGCGCAACCTGGGCAACCAGTTCGAACTGCCTGTCTTCGCCCTGTTCGCCGCCCTTTTCCTGTATTTGTCCCACAAGACAGAGATGCTCGACGTGGCGGCCGCCTGGCTGTTCCTGTTCGGGCGCGTCGTCCACACGGCGGTGCAAACCCTGACGGAAAATGTCCCTTTGCGCGGGGTGGTCTTCACGATCAACTTCGTCGCCGTCGTCATCCTGATGGCCCGCGTCGCCCAGCAGGTGTTTCTGTTGCCCTTTCCCTACGCATCGTAGCGCTGAGCCTCCGCCGAGGTTTCCGCGACCTGGAAAGAGTTGATCGCCGCCCTTGCGCCACGCCTGTCGATCCCCGACCCGTTGGGGCAAGATCAAGGACGTGGCGATATTGAGCCAGCTGTAAAGATTGTGTATCGCGTTTGGGCACGTACCGCACCGATTGACACGCGACTGTGGAGAGACCGAGATGGGCGAAACGTTGAAAACCCTAAGTGCCTATACCCTGGGGCCGACGTTTGTCTCCCTGTCGGATGGCGCCGCCATCGACCCGGTCCCGATCGACGACAGCTTTTGGACGCGCGCCGACGACGCGCCATCGCAAGGTCGGCTGGTCAGTTATTTTCGAACCGAGTCCGACTGGTCCAACTGGGAAATGCACCCGGATGGTGATGAATTCATCCTGCAACTGGATGGCGCCATCGATCTGATCGCACAGATCGACGGCCGGGACATGACCCTTCGGCTGGAGGCGGGACACTTCACCATTGTACCGCGCCAGGTCTGGCATACCGCCGACGTCGTGGTCGCCGGCCATGCTCTGTATATTACGCGCGGTAACGGAACCCAGAGCCGGCCCAGGGACTAGATGTGCGGATAGAGCCATTGGAAACAACGGGCGGACAGGCATGCGTTGCCACATGCAGCATCGACAGTATCCCGGGGTCTTAACAGCAGGTAAGGAATTTTTAGGCAATAGAGAACATTGTTTACACCGAACGATCTCCCCAATCGCAACCTAATGTATTGAGCTACCACATGTTTTTCAGCTCCAGCGCTCACGCCACGCTCGCCGCTTTCATGAAGTCCCAGGCGATCATCGAGTTTTCGATGGATGGCACCATTTTGACCGCCAACGAAAACTTCCTTCAAGCCATGGGCTATCGACTCGACGAAATTAAGGGGAAGCATCACAGCATTTTCGTCACGCCGGCCTATCGGGAGAGCGAGGCGTACAAGCAGTTTTGGGCCAGCTTGAACCAGGGACGTTTCGATATCGCCGAATATCCACGGATCGGCAAGGGCGGCAAGGAGGTCTGGATCCAGGCGTCCTACAATCCGGTTCTCAACGCCCAGGGCCGCCCGTTGAAGGTCGTGAAGATTGCGACGGACGTGACAAGCCAAAAGATGCGCGCCGCCGAATCAGAAGGGCAAATCGCGGCCATCAACAGGGCTCAGGCCGTTATCCATTTCGACCTCAAGGGCATCGTGCTCGACGCCAATGACAACTTCCTGAAGACGTTCGGCTACCGGATCGACGAGGTTCGCGGTCAACATCACTCGATGTTCGTCGAGGCGAACTACCGCGACAGTCCCGAATACCGGACCTTTTGGGCAGCACTCGCCAAGGGGGAATTTCAGGTCGCGGAATATAAGCGCCTCGGCAAGAACGGCAAGGAAGTCTGGATCCAGGCGTCCTACAATCCCATCCTGGATGCCAACGGCAAGCCCAGTGAGGTCGTCAAGTTCGCCACGGATATCACGCCTCAGGTCCAGGAAAGACTGCGTCGCGAAAAGGTGCAGGCAAGGATAAGTCGCGATCTTGAAGAAATCACCACCGCCGTCACGGAGGTCAGCTCACTGGCGGTTGATACCGCCGCCGCCTCGACGCAAACTTCCAGCAATGTCCAGGTCGTCGCAACCGGCGCCGAGGAATTGGTGGCCAGTGTGGGAGAAATCAACCAACAGGTCCATCTTGCCTTGGATG
Source organism: Asticcacaulis sp. P2_C5 (assembly GCF_056404555.1). NCBI lineage: Bacteria > Pseudomonadati > Pseudomonadota > Alphaproteobacteria > Caulobacterales > Caulobacteraceae > Asticcacaulis > Asticcacaulis sp. P2_C5. The sequence continues at coordinate 257,417 of NZ_JBFUDU010000007.1, read as the reverse complement.
TGTCCTCCGAAGCCGTAAAGAAGGCGGAAGAGACCACGGGCATTGTTTCAGGTCTGTCGTCCGCGGCTCAACGCATCGGCGATGTCATCGGCCTGATCAACCAGATTGCCGCGCAAACGAATCTTCTGGCCCTGAATGCCACGATCGAGGCCGCGCGTGCCGGAGAGGCGGGCAAGGGCTTCGCGGTGGTTGCCACGGAAGTAAAGACCCTTGCCGCGCAGACCTCGAGCGCTACCAATGAAATCCGAACCCAGATCGCCGGCGTTCAGGCGTCGACTGCCGACGCCGTTGGGGCCATCGAAACGATCACGGACATCATCGGCCAGATCAACATGATCTCGACGGGTATTGCCGGAGCGATGAACGAGCAGTCAGCCGTCGTTCGCGACATTGCACAGAACATGCAACATGCGGCGGGGAGCGTCGATACCATCACGCAAAATACGTCGACGATCGCGAGCGCGGCCGAACAGGTCGATCAATCGGCAAAGAGCGTTCGTGAGGCAGCACGGTCTTTGGGGTAGCAGCGCGAATACCAACCTGCACAGATACTGACACACAAGGTGCAGTGGTATTCGCATTTTTCAGCTCAAACGCCGCCTGGCTCCTCGCATAAGCTGGGGCGGGCGGGCGCCCTTGCCAGGTTGCAATGAGTCAGCGTTATTGCAACCTGGTATAAGCCGCCTGCGGCCAGCGGCTGATGCGATCAAATATCACGACGCAGGAAGATGGTGCTGACCGTGGGATTGCGGCCACCTTGGCGGGACGTTCATCAGGTGCCGGGCTTCGTATAGGGCACGGCCGCAAACAGTCGTCGTTCTGCCGACCGGGGGTCATCTTCGATGCGGGATGTGCGGTCGAAGATCATCGTGCTGCGGCGGTCGAGATTGTAGGTCGGCCAGTCCGGATAGACGCCGGTCTGCGGCTGACCGGTGCGGGCGAATTGCAGCAGCATCGCCATCATCTGGTCCGACACACCCTGCGCGGCCGCGCGTTGGTCCGGCGTATCACCGACATCGGCACCTGGCTTGTCGATATTGCCGAAGATCAGCGAGATATCAAAGCTGTGATAGGCGCCCAGTCGCCCGCCGTAGAGCGGCGAGCCGAAATCAAGCTGGTACATCCAGGTTGGGCCTTTACGGGCGGCGCGCGCCTCGGCCTGGATGAGATGTGGGCGCCAGCTGCGGCCTGCGGTGGCAGCGGCGCGCAGGACCTCGGTCGGCGTCCAGTCGGGGTGCCATTGGCGATAATGGGCGATGACCCATTCGGGAGCGATATCGACAAGTGCCTCGCGGGCCAGTCGGCCCGGCAGGTTTTCCCATGTCGTGTCGTCCCTGATCATCATGTCGCGCATGAAGGCAGCCGTCTCGTCGCGCGTATTGCCGATGATCAGCGGCACATTGGCCGTTTCTTCGGGCGCGTCCGGATACATGGGATGGCGGAACAGGGTCTTGTAATCGAGCGTAGCGGCAAACAGAATAGCGTCCCTGGCCACGATCGGGTCTTTCATGGCCAGCGCCGCCACCAGCTGATCAGCCGGCAGGGTCTTTACCTGCGAGACCTGCTCAGGCGCCAGGTTGAGCGTCTTCAGAAAGGCCGTCGCGCGAACAGTGGCATTCAACGGCGCACTGGCGGTGACATGCTGACCACTCATGGTAAGGCATTGACGGTAAAGGCCGTCAGCCGCGCGCATGGTCATCAGGCCGATGATCTTGCCGCCACCGCCGGACTGCCCGAACAGGGTGACATTGGCCGGATCACCGCCGAATTCGGCGATAGTGTCGCGAACCCATTCAAGTGCCTGAATCAGATCGAGATGACCGACATTGCCGGAATAATCGAAATCGCTATCGCCGGCAGCCGCGCCAAGTCGGGCGAAATAGCCATAGCCGAAGACGTTGAGGCGATGATTGAGCGTCAGGACAACGACGTCGCACTTCAGCGCCAGATTGATTCCGTCACAGAGCGGAGACGAACCGTCACCATTGGCGTGGGCGCCGCCGTGGATATAGACCAGAACCGGGCGCTTGCCGCCGTCCTTCAGGCCGCGTGTCCAGATATTGAGGAACAGGCAATCTTCACTTTGGGCGATCGAGGTCCTGGACGATTGCGGACACGGCGCGCCATAATCGAAGGCGTCGACAACGCCTTTCCAGGCTTCGGGCGGGCTCGGCGGGCGAAAGCGATTAGGCTTGGTATCAGCGCCGTAACGTACGCCCTTGAAGACCATCACGCCCTTGTCGAGCTTGCCGCGCACACGGCCATACCGTGTCTCGGCAACAGGAAAAACCTCGCTGGCCAGGGCCGACATCGTCCCCGCCACGGCTGTGGACAACGCGGCGGCAGCGCCGGCAATCACCTGGCGGCGCTGCACCTGCGTCATGCAGCGGTATCCAGGGCCTTGGGTTGCACCTTGGCGATCAGGGCGCACAGTTCGGCATATTCGGCGTCGTTCAGATCGGTCAGCGGCGTGCGGACCGGGCCAGCGGGGCGGCCAATGGCGCGCATCCCGGCCTTGACGATCGAGACGGCGTAGCCCTTGCTGCGATTGCGCAGGGCAATATAGGGCATGACGAAATCGCGCAGACCCGCCAGCACGGCATCCTGGTTTTCGGCGCGCACGGCCTTGTAGAAGTCGAGCGCCCAGTCCGGCAAAAAGTTGAAGATGGCGGACGAATAGGTGGTGACGCCCATCTTGAGATAGGGAGCGGCGAAAGTCTCCGCCGTCGGCAGGCCACCGATATAGGTCAGGCGGTCGCCCAGGCGGGTGTAGATACGCGTCATCAGCTCGATGTCACCGATGCCGTCCTTATAGCCGACCAGGTTGGCGTTGCGGTCGCACAGACGGGCCAGGGCCTCATCCTCGATAATGCCATTGTCGCGGTTATAGACGATGACGCCCAGTTTGGTGGCGCGGCAGACGGCTTCGATGTGGGCGGAAAAACCTTCCTGCGTACCGGTCACCAGGAACGGCGGCAACAGCAGGATGCCATCGGCGCCGCTGGCTTCGGCGGCCTGAGCCAGCTCGATGGCCATCTGCGTCCCATAGCCACAGCCGGCGACGACGGGCACCCTGCCCCTGGTTTCAGCGACCGCGGCGGCGACGACCCGGGCGACCTCGTTGTGGCCGAGCGAGAAGAACTCGCCGGTGCCGCCGGCGGCGAACAGGCCGGCGAGGGGCTTTTCCAGCATCCAGGCACAATGCTCGCGATAGGGCGCTTCGTCGAACCGGTTCTGGTCATCGAAGTGGGTGACGGGGAAGGACAACAGCCCCTTGCCGATCGTTTGCGCCATTTCGTCGGGCGTCATGACAGCCATCAAGGCCTCCTCTGCAGTTTATCATTTGGGAGTGCGAGGGCAATGCTGCGCCGTCGGTCCGGGTTGATGTCACGCTAGCGGCCGAATGCGCCTGCGTCCAAGTCAAAGGCAGCATCAATCGATGTCGCGTTCGCAATGAAGGGCAGCACTCTTGGGGTTCAATCCCGTCACTATCCGTGTCTAATTGGCGACATAGAATAAGCGCCGCAGGCCGGCGCAAAAAGGACAGCGAGGACCAATGCCCGATACCATTGCGGCCACACCCGCCACGGCAAAGCCTGCCAAGGCCAGCCATGTGCGCTACTGGCTGATCGCTTTCCTGTTCCTGATCACCACACTCAACTACGCCGACCGCTCGACCTTTTCGATCGCGGGTTCGGCGGCGTCGGGCGACCTCGGCATCGATCCGGTGCAGATGGGCTTTATCCTCTCCGCGTTCGGCTGGGCCTATGTCCTGGCGCAGATCCCTGGCGGCGCCCTCCTCGACCGCCTCGGGGTCAAGCGCGTCTATATTGGCGCCATTGCCCTGTGGTCGATCTTTACGGCCGTACAGGGCGCGATCGGCTTGATCGCCGGGCTGCCGGTCGTCGCCTCCCTGTTCGTCATGCGCTTTCTGGTAGGCCTTGCCGAAGCGCCGTCCTTCCCCGGCAATGCTCGCATCGTCGCCGCCTGGTTTCCTGCCGCCGAACGCGGTACGGCGTCGGCCATCTTCAATTCGGCGCAGTATTTTGCCCTGGTCGCCTTTGCGCCCCTGATGTCATGGCTGGTGCACGATTTCGGTTGGCGGAGCGTCTTCTTCGTCATGGGCATTATCGGCCTGATCGCCGCCGTCGCCTTTGCCCGGTTTATCCGTAGTCCAGCCAGCCATCCGGCGGTCAATGCCGCAGAACTGGCGGTCATAGAAGAGGGCGGGGCGGTCAGCATGGATGCGCGGGCCAAGGGCGGTGCCGGCGGTTTTACCTGGTCCCGCCTGGGCTTCCTGCTGACCAACCGGATGTTGATCGGCATCTATATCGCGCAATATTGCACCAATGTGCTGACCTATTTCTTCGTTACGTGGTTTCCGATCTACCTGGTCAAGGAACGCGGCATGAACATCATGCAAGCGGGATTTGCCGCCGCCGCCCCTGCCCTCTGCGGCTTTATCGGTGGCCTGCTCGGCGGGCTTGTCTCGGACCTGTTGCTGCGGACGACCAAGAACGCCTCGATGGCGCGCAAGCTGCCGATCTATGTCGGCATGACTCTGGCCATGTCGATCATCGCCTGCGCCTATGTCCGGGAGGCATGGATGATCGTGCCGCTGATGGCGGCCGCCTTCTTCGGCAAGGGGGTCGCCAGTCTCGGCTGGGCGGTGGTGTCGGATGTATCTCCGCGCGAATATATCGGCCTGGCGGGCGGCGTTTTCAACATGTTCGGCAATACGGCCGGGATCGTCACGCCGATCGTCATCGGCTACATCGTCGCCACAACAAAATCGTTCGACCTGGCGCTGGTCTATGTCGGCCTGCATTGCCTGCTGACCATCTTGTCGTTCGCCTTTATCGTCGGGCCGATCCAGCGTCTGAAACTACCCGAAAAGGCGTAACCCATGCTCACCCGGCGCGAATGCCTGACGGGCGCGACAGCCCTGGCGACGATGGCGGCCCTGCCCGCCCCCGCCCAGACGACAGACAGGATTGTGGTCACAACACCGATGGCGCCGCCGGAGTGGGCGCTGTTGCAGCGGGAATTGCTGCGCGCCGAATCTGCGGCGTGCGAGGCTTATTTTGACCGCTATTTCGATGCACGCGGCTATTTCCAGTGCTTTGAGCGCTGGGGCGCCAATGACGGCCCGGACGACGCCATCGAGAATGTCAACAACTGGCCGTACCTGCACGCATTGGGCGGGTCGGATCGTGTGCTTGAGCTCACCAGGACCGCCTGGGAAGGCCATCTGAAACAGTATACCGAAGCCCATACGGTCGAGACCGAGATCGCGCGCAAGGGCATGTATTACCGCGACTTTCCGGTGATGAACGATTGGCAGCACATATCGGAATTTCTGACGACCTTTAATCTGCTTGGCCTGTCCGATCCGAAAGACCCGAAACTGGCCGAACGCGCCCGCCTCTATTCCAGCTTCTATATCGGCGAGGATAGCGAAGCCGCCAATTACGACCCGCGCCGCAAGCTCATCCGCTCGATGATCAGCGGCAGCCGCGGGCCGATGCTGCGCCCGGCGACGCCGATCGACTGGGCCGGCGATCCGTTCGACACGTCGAAGTTCTTCATGGAGCACGGCGAAGGCAGCTACCAGCAGACGCTTGACCACTATGCGGAATATACCGATGTCGTCGGCGACAATCCGCTCAACCTGCAGGCCGTCAGTCTGGTGATGAACGCCTATATGATCGCCCGTGAACCCAGGTTTCGCGACTGGATCGAGACCTATCTCACCGCCTGGATAGAGCGGGCGCAACGGAACGGAGGCGTCCTGCCGAGCTATATCGACCTGAAGGGCCGTATCGGTGGCAAGGCGAAAAAATGGTACGGCGGCACCTATGGCTGGGGATTCTCGCCCGTCGTGCCGCAGACCGGCCTGCGCGAGGACCGCAACCGTGTGCCGCGGGCGATCGTCGCCTTCATGAATGCCTATGTGATGACCGGCGATGACCGCTATCTTCAGGTCTGGCGCACCCAGGCCAACGTCATCAATGCGCAAGCCAGGACTATTAACGGCGTGGTGCAGACGCCGACCATGTACGGACCGAAGGGTTGGTACAGCTATAAGCCGGGCCTCTACCAGGCCAACGGCCTGGAAATCTGGTATTTGTCGATGCGCGACGACGATTTCAGACGCGCCAATACCGACCATCCCTGGATCGACTACCTGACAGGCAAGAACCCCGATTATCCGGTCAAGGCGCAACGTGAAGCCCTGGAGGCTGTGCGCATGCGCATGGACTATCTGCTGCATAAGGACGCGACGACCAAAGAGACGCGGCTGGCCGATGCCTTGCTCACCTACAATCCGGCTGTGGTGACGCAGTTGATCCACCTGACGTGCGGCGGAATCCACATCGCCCGCCCACCGTGGTCGAAAACGTCTCCGGCCCAGGGCGGGGCGCCGATGTATGCGCGCCTGCGGCACTTCGATCCCGTGGCCAGGCGCGCCGGATTGCCCGAAGGTGTGGCGGCTCTGGTCAGCGGACTGACCGATACGACGACGACCCTGACCCTGGTCAATATCGATCCGGTTCAGGCGCGCACCATCACGGTTCAGGCCGGCGGTTACGGCGAGCATCAATTTACCGGTTACGCGCGCGAGGGCAATATCCAGGCGCTGGACGGAAAATACGCTACGTTCGAACTGGCGGCGGGTTCGGGGACGACCGTGACCTTCACCATGCGGCGCCATGTCAATGCGCCGAGTCTGAATATGCCCTGGCAGGCTTAGACTGTCATGGGGGCGATTTCGGCGCACAGGTCGCGGACCGGCGCCAGGGCCGGATTGGTGTTGTCACGGCGCCAGGCCATGTGAAGTTCCACCGGCTTTTCCGGCGCGGTGACGACACCGCGAAAATGCACGTCGGCAAATTGCAGGCTCATCGCCGTGCGCGGCACCAGGGCGGCGCCCAGCCCGGCTTTCACGAGCCCCATCATCGAATGGATCTGCGTGACCGTCTGTACATAGTCGGGTGTCACGCCGGCGCCATCGAACAGGCCGACCAGCATGTTGTGGAAATAGCTGGCGCCTTCACGCGAATACATGATCAGCGGCATGCCGTCGAATTGCTGCAAGGTCAGTTCGGAGCTCGACAGGCGCGGGTCATTGGTCGGCAGGGCCGCCACGAGGCTTTCGCTGACGACCTTCAGTGTGGCGAATTCCTGACGCTCGACCGGCGGGCGGACAAAGCCGATATCGATCAGGCCCGTCATCAGGGCTTCGGCCTGCTGGCCTGAGACCATTTCGCGCAGCTCGAGCTCGATATTGGGCAGGCGCGCCCGGGCGCTGGCGATGATTTGCGGCAGGAAGCTGTAACCCGAGACGGCGGTGAAACCGATACTGATGCGCCCTGCATCGCCCTGGGCCACGCGCCGCGCCGCCAGGGTCGCGCTCTCAGCCAACCAGACGATCCGACGCGCCTCGGGCAGGAAGACCCGGCCCGCCGGCGTCAGCTTGACGTTACGCGTGGTGCGCTCAAAAAGGGTCACACCGAGCAGGCGTTCCAAAACCTGAATCTGCCGGCTCAGTGGCGGCTGGGTCATGTTGAGGCGCGCGGCAGCCCTGCCAAAATGCAGCTCTTCTGCCGCCGTCACAAAGCAGCGCAACTGGCTCAACTCGAACAGACTCATCGGCGCAGGTGTTCCCATTACAATCTGTCCGCCTGTATAGGCTCGTGTCGTCATGTGCACCATAAAAAAGGGTGCGGCTGCCGGGACAGCCGCACCAGAGGAAGTTACCGAAAAACGGGGTGAAATCCGGTGACCTTGGACACTTGAGAAGAGTCAGAAGTTGTAGCGCAGGCTGAGGAAGACCTGACGGCCCGTGTGGCTGCGCACATTGAGGCGATTTGAGGCGTCGACATACTGGTCGTTAAACTCGTCGGTCAGGTTGATGCCTTCGAGTGTGACCCTCAGGTTGTCACGAAGATTGTACGACGCCTGCATGTCGAAATTGGTTGTTGCATTGGTGCCGGCGACGCTGTTGCCGTCATTGCTCGGCACCGCCGTCAGGTAGCCTTCACGGTAGGCGAGTGAACCGCGGATGCTGAATTTCGGCGCCTCGTAATAGAGTGTGAAATTGGCGGCATTCTTCGACAGGCCGACCAGGGTCTCGCTGATCGTCGGGGCGCCGGGCGTCGTCGAGGTCAGGTAAGCGATATTGGAGTCGACGAAGGTGTAGTTGGCCAGCACGCCGAAATTCTTCCAGAAGCCAGGCAGGAAATCGAAGGTCTGCTGGATGTTGAGTTCGACGCCCTTCAGCTCGCCGCCGGGCGAATTGACGGGCTGGCTGACGGCGAAGATGTCGGTCGGTGTCGCCGTCGTACCGGCGAGAAGCGAATCGGGCAGGCCGAGCTGGTTGAACGGAATGTCCTGGCGCAGGGTCTGCACGAAGGTGTCGATTTTCTTGTAGAAGAAACCGACGGCGTAGAGCGAATTGGCCCTGGGATACCATTCGAGCGACAGGTCGAGATTGTTCGACTTGGTCGGGGCGATATAAGGGTTGCCCGACGAGAACGATCGGTTGGCGCCCTGGATGGCGACGTCGCCACCCGGCGTCAGGGACGAGATCGAAGGGCGAGCAATCGTCTGGGCGGCGCTGACACGGGCAATGACGGTATCGCTGATGTCCATGGCGAGATTCGCCGACGGCAGGGTCATGTCGTAGGTGCGGTCGGCCTCGACCCAGTTGATCGTCGTGCCGACGGCGGCGTAGCCTGCCGAATGTTGGGTCGTCTGGACATTGCGAACGCCCACGTCTCCGCGCACGGACTTGCCGAACATGTCGAACTTGAAGTCCGCCAGCAGATAGAGGCCGAGATCGCCTTCATTGACCTGGATGTACTGGCCGCGCGCCGACGAGTTGTTGGTGCCGGTCAGGGCGTAGATGCCGCAGTTGCAGTAGATATTATAGAGTTGGGCAAACTTCTGCAGGTCGGGACGCAGCCAGCCGGTGATATTGCCGGCGGGTTGATCAAGGCCGCGGCCAAATCCGGTGAATTGCATCGAGACATTGGCGAGATCGGTCGCGCTCAGCGTGTTCACCACGGTTTCGGTGGTCCGGAAGAGGCCGGAAGAGTTAAAGTCGAACTTGCGGTAGTCGACACCGCCCTTGATGGTCAGGTTGTCGCTGACCCGGTACTCGCCGCTGAGGTTGGCCGTGGCGAACTTGTTCTCAACCGCATTGGGACGGATACGCACTTCCGATGTGCCGGTGACCATCGACCAATTGGCCGGGTTCGTCGTGTCGAAACCCCAATTGACCGCCGGCAGGCGGCTGCGGAAATCATAGGAATAGCCGTTGGTGTTGGCGCGATCGAAGGTGATGATGGTTGAGACGGGATTGCCAAACTTCGAGTCGGCCACGCCGGCCAGGAAGGTCATGCGGAAACGATTCGAGAAGTCGTGGCGCGCAGTCAGGGTGAATTGCGAGAACTCGGTTTCCATCTCGTCCCAGGCCGATTGTGTGCGCACATCGACCGAGTCGAACACGCCCTGGACGAGATTGCGGTTGCTGTCGACAATGCCGCTGCGAATGATGGTTTGCGGCTTGCCTGCGCCGCCGCGACTGAAGCCGATCGCCTGGAACTGCGCTTCGTCGCGTGTCGTCTTGACGTCCGAAAACAGGCCATCGAGCGTAATCAGGGTGTTGTCGTCCGGACGGATCTGGAAGGAGCCGGTGACGCCCAAACGCTCCGAATTGATGTCGTAGCTGACATAGCCCGGAATGCGCGGATGATAGATGGCGGTGGCAGTATTGGCGTCGTTGATCTGCGCCAGGGTGTAGCCTGACAGGGTCGAGGCCGCATTGAAGCCGCCATTGGCGCCGCCGTACGTCCAGCGCGTGATATTGGCGCCTTCTTCCTTGATATGGCGCTTTTCATAGGCAACCGAAATCAGCGCGCCCATCTTGCCATCGAACCAACGGCGGCTGGCCAGCATGGTGACACGCGGCGTGATGTCGCGCGCCAGGTCGTTGTAGCTGGCTTGGGCCGAAACCACCAGTTGAGACGTCTTGTAGTCGAACGGGCGGGCGGTTTGCAGATCGACCGTGGCGCCGAGCGAACCTTCCTCGACATCGGCCGAAGCCGTCTTGCGCACCGTCAGGCTGTTGAACAGTTCCGAAGCGAAGATATTGAAGTCGAACCCCCGGGTCCGGTTGGTGCCGCCACTGTTGACCGTGCCACCGGTCGTAGCTATGGCTTCCATGCCGTTGATGCGGACGCGGGTATATTCCGAACCCAAACCGCGCACTGAAATCTGGCGCCCTTCGCCATTGGCGCGCGTGATGGCGACGCCAGGGACGCGCTGCAGCGATTCGGCCAGGTTAAGATCGGGGAAGTCGGCAATGTCTTCGGCCTTGATGACATCAACAACGCCGCTTTCCTGGCGTTTGACGTTGATGGCGCCCTGCAGGCTGCCGCGGAAGCCGGTAACGACGACGACCTGAACGTCTTCGGCGGGTGCCGCATCCTGTGCGCAGGCAACACCGGCTCCCAGCAAGGTCAGAGTCGCTGCGGATACGCCGCCAAAAAGGCGGTGAAGATGGACGGATTTCCTGGTTCCCGGTAACATGTTTCGCTTCCTTGCCTGTTGGCAGCACAACCGCAGCCGGCTGGCGCCTTGTTATTTGTCACAACTATATGCAGGGCAGGGTCATGTAACGAATCCAAATCAGGCATCAATCTATGCACGGATTGAAAGGAATATGTCGCTTCGCCAGGCTTTGGTGAAACGCAAATACGGGCGCTTTTCAAAGAGAATTTCGCGCAACTGCCGGCTGAGAACGATTGTGGACCGTACCTGCGTCAGGAACGTCAAGGCATGACTCCGAACCCATTCTATTGGATTTTTCGCTTGCGGCTGGCGTTCTATGGACTTGCTGGTCGAGGCTCCGTTTCAGAGCGTTAGGTCATTTAATGACTCCGACCCATTAAAAACACGCCGCCTTTCTTCTATTTCTTCCGGTCATATGCTCGGGTGGATTTATCAGTCATTTGGCGTTCCGGTCCTCACCGGTGCGCATCCATTAGCAAACTCCGACACATCATAACTTCCGGCTACGGGAGGAAATAACTTACTCGGCTTGGTAATCAGCGCCAAGGCAAACGGATATGACGACTTAAAGTCACCTTTGCATTCCGGCCCAATGACACCGACAGTAACTGTGCTTGATATTGCCGAGTCTCCCAATGTTCCCTTCAAATTGCCATCATAAAAATAGACGCGAATAATGTTTATTTGCCCATTTGCCCGCTCACTATTACCGGCGGCCACGGCAACCAGCGCTTTATTCCCGTCGCGCATGGCCTTTGTCACCTTGGTGTAGTCTTCCGGGGTCAGAGCACGCTTTACCCATGATTTATCCACATCTTGTTCTGTTAAATAAGAAAAAGTACCAGGAAGTGTTGGTCCATTGAAGCCAGTAAAGACTTGGTTATAAGGAACATCTTTGCCCCCTGCGCAGCCTGATATAGTGCTGCAGAATATAGATATTACGACACAAGCGATAATTTTCTGAAAATATGTCATCTACTGGCACCCCATGTATTCTATGTATTTGTATTTCGTGTATTCGCGTGTATTACGGGTATTTCCGGTACGCCTTACTAATTGTATAGATGAATTCGGCTTAGCTCTTTAAGACTACCGATTTACTTACCTTGCCTTCCACTCTGATCGTTCAAATATGCCTTCAGGCCGTTCGAGGGACGGACTGTGAGATGCCAAAACCATGGGCGGTCGAAAGCGTAACGATTGTCTGGGCATTTAGTAAAGCATCCCTTACATTCCCGACTACTGCTCTTTCATTCGCCAAGCACTTGCCCTGCGACTTTGAGACAATTCTCCTGCCGAAGCGAGAAACTGCCTCGCCAGGCCACTATTGCTTGAAGACCTGCAAGGCAAACTGCTTTCCAGACTCGAGAGTAATGAGCTTTTGGGAGAGAAAGCCAAACCCTGCCGCTTCTGCGACCCTGCGGAAATCATCCGGTGGCACCAATCGCATAATGGAACCTAATGCCTTCAAGGTCTCAAATGGTGAGGGGGAAACGCTTGCGGCTCCTTCTTTTGGCAGTTGCAGGAGAGCGGCGAAAATTCCACCCGGTAAACAAATGCCTTGCAGGTTTTTCAATGCCTTGGTGATCTCCACATACTCGAAAACCAAAGCCGCGTAGACCATATCGACGGGTGCCACCTGTGGCATGTCGCCCTCGATGTCGGCGCAAAAGAGTTCCAGTCCCGATATACGTCCACCATAGCGCGCCTTGGCATCCGTGATGTATGTCGGGTTTATATCGAGACCGACCAGGCGCGTAACGCCTGCCTTCACCGCCTCTTGAAAGCCATTGCCACCTGCACAGCCAATGAGCGCCACGGAGGTAGGGCCATAGGTGTTCAGTAGCTCCTCAAACGCGTTCGCGAGCATCTGGGCCTGCCCCACCTCCGGCAAAGCCATATGACTTTCATAATCTTCCAGCGGGATCATCAACCAAGGGCTGTCCATGTTGCATAATGTCTTGATTTAGATATTCAGTGGCGAATGAGAATGTCTGAAGACTTAAGCCAGGCCAATGCCAAGCTGAGTTTTGTTTGTGGAAAATCGCGAAAGAAACCTTCGGAATAAATGAAACGACCAGCAGCAACGTCATTCCATGCAGCATATCAAGACCACTGTTTTATGAACTGATCTATTCAAGAGTCCAAAAGTGCAAAGGTGGTCAGTGTCATTTATGGACATTGGCAAGGCATACGCCCGCCCAGTGCGGCCACCTTGGGCAGGGTTTCGCAAGAGACGTCAGCGGCGCACTGGCTACTACCCCCTAAACGTCGGCTGCCGCAGCGGTACATCGTCCTTGAACACGTCGAAGCCCTTCCACGCCGGCTCGACCGGATCGACCCCGGCCTGCGGGATATAGGGCGACGGCGCGACCACCTCCAGCGACGGAATATAGCGCGGACAGTTGGGAAAGATCGCCGTCGCATCGACGCGGACGATCATCTGCGCCCCGACCGTCTCGGCCATCAGCGGATCATCACGGCTGACCGAAGCTGTGCCATTCACCCGCAAACGCTTCGGCGTACCGTGCATGTTGATGAACAACAGCGCCACATTGGGATTGACCAGGACATTGCCCAGGCTCTTGAACATGCCGTTGCCGTCATAGTCCGGAAAGGCCAGTTGCGACGGCCCGGTCACCCGGACAAACCCTGCGGGTCCGCCCTTGAACGAGCAGTCGGGATGGCCACGGGCGTCGGCCGTCGACAGGAAGAAATAGATGACGCTTTCAATATAGGTCTTGTCGTCATCGGAAAAGGCCGTCCGCGCAAAGCTCTCCAGCCGGTCGGCGATGCGCCGGCTATCGAACTGGTCCTGCAGTTGGCGGTTGCCGTCGTGATACAGAAGACTGTCGGCCATGGTGTGGAACTCCCTGGAGCCGGAAACGGATGGGAACGCAACACCAGTCTTATAACAGTTGTTCTGGCCATTAAGAAAGAGCCCCGCCTCCCCATAGACCTGTCGGATTTACAGAGCATCAAGTAATTGAATAGATTGTTTTATAGGGAGTTGCCCCCTCCGTCGCCGACAAGCGGCGCCACGCCACGGGGCGCCACGCTCCCCCGTAACGCTTCGCTACGGTGGAGGACTGGCTAATTGTATCCCGGCCGACGGAGCACCGCATTGTAACGGCTAAAGCGGGTTGTTTTCCGGCGTGTAGACCTCGACCGTGAAGAAGTCATCGAATACGTTGACCGTAATGCGTTTGGCCGTCGCATCGTCGAATTCAGTGTCTTCGGCGGCATAGGGGTGGGGGCGGCGCGTCAGCTCCGGCCGGCACGCCGCAATGTTGTCGGCGTACTGGTCGGCCAGGCTCTTCATCAGGGCGCGGCCGGCATTGCGGTCGGCGGCATCGAAATAGCAGGTGTAGCTCACCTCTTTGTCGAGATAGTCGTCGTCCAAACCGCACCGGCTGGCATACGGCAGTCGCGACGTCGCTTCCCAGTTATGGCTCTCGATCTTCTTCCCGCGCACGGGTTTGAACTTGGCGAGCGAGGCGTCCAAGACGGAGCGCAGGATCGGGCACAGGTTCTGGTCCTGAGCCTGCGCAGCGATGGGGAGCATAAATACCGCAGCGACCGCTGCCAGAAGGATTTTTTTCACGAAGACGTCCCTGTTTTATAAGTGCATGGCCACGGTGACGAGATTGCCCTCCGTATCGATGCGACAGACGCTACAGGCTTCGTCGGGTCCGGCATAATTACTAATCCTGTTAGGAACCCGGCCCTGGGGGCTCAACTTCCCCCTTGTGCAACTGCAAAATCTCTGATTAGTTCATCAGAACAGCGGCCTTTCCACGATAAGGATCAAGGGTTTCATGAGCGCGGATGACGGCACCATTTCCCTGCCCGCACGGCCCGAAGCGCTAACGCTTAAAGCCGCTGAGACCGCCGTCATCGTCATCGATATGCAGAACGCCTATGCCTCGCTGGGCGGCTATGTCGACCTGGCCGGGTTCGATATTTCCGGCGCCCAGTCGACCATCACCAATATCAAGCGCACCCTGACCGCGGCCCGGTCTGCCGGTATCCAGGTCGTTTACCTGCAAAACGGCTGGGACCCCGACTATGTCGAGGCCGGCACGCCCCTGTCGCCCAACTGGCACAAGTCGAATGCGCTAAAGACCATGCGGCGCGACCCCAATCTGCGCGGCCAATTGCTGGCGCGCGGCGGCTGGGACTACGACATCATCGACGAGCTGACGCCGCAGCCGGGCGATATCCGGGTGGCCAAGACGCGTTATTCGGCCTTTTTCAATTCCCAGCTCGACAGCATCCTGCGCTCGCGCGGTATCCGCAACCTGGTCTTTGTCGGCATCGCCACCAATGTCTGTGTCGAAAGCACCTTACGCGACGGTTTCCATCTCGAATATTTCGGCGTCATGCTCGAAGACGCCACCCACCAGCTGGGGCCGGCCTTTATCCAGCAGGCGACGGTTTATAATATCGAAACCTTCTTCGGCTGGGTTACAGGGGTCGACGATTTCATCACCGCCATCGAGGAGTTACCCCATGCCCAAAACAGCGATTAATCCGCCGGGATTCCCCAAGCCCCTCGCCCCCTATTCGTCCGGCACCAAGGCCGACGGCGTGGTCTATGTATCGGGCACCCTGGCGATCGACCCGGACGGCACCATCCATGCGCCCGACGACGCCACGGCCCAGACGCGCCATATCCTGGAGACCATCAAGAAGGTGGTCGAGGCCGGCGGCGGGACATTGGACGACGTGACTTTCAACCATATATTCCTGACCGACTGGGCGCATTATGCCGCCATGAACGCGGTCTATGCCGAGTATTTCCCGGGCGAAAAGCCGGCGCGTTTCTGCATCCAGTGCGGTCTGGTCAAGCCCGGCCTGGTGGTCGAAATCGCCTCCGTCGCGCATGTCGGCCGGTAGATCGGAAAAGCCGGTGTTGATCAGCAAATCAAGAGGCCCCGCCCACCGCCTTCGGCGGTCCCCCCTCCCCGCTTTGCAGGGAGGGCAAAACAAACTCGCGCCATCACTATCTGATGATCCGCTTAACTTTGCCCGCCCCATTTATGTGGGTTTAGCGCAGCAAAAGTATAGCTTTTGCAAGCTATCGGGACCGCCGAAGGCGGTGGGCGGGGCTCTTTTCCCTTGACCGCAGCCGCACCCGTCATCGCCGAGGGCCAGTTCCAATATATCAACGGACTGGCCGTGACCGTCTACGGTACGGGCGAGCCCGTTGTCATGTCGGCCGGCCTGGGCGGGCACGGCGCCTACTGGCGGCCGCAGCTCTCTGCCCTCGCCGATTACAGCGTCATACTTTACGATCATCGCGGCACCGGCGACAGTGCCCGCGAACTGCCCGATACCTATAGCGCAGCCGACCTGGCCGACGATATCAAGCGCATCATCAACGGGCTCGACTATGAAAACGCCCATGTCGTTGGCCATGCCGCCGGCGCAGTGGCCGGGCTCGAACTGGCGCGAACCTCGCCTGACAAGATCAAGTCCCTGACCCTGGTCAATGGTTTCGCCAAGGCCGATCCGTGGTTCAAGCGCTGCTTCGACATCCGCCTCGCCATCTATGAAGCCGGCGGCGCCGAGGCCTATCTGCGCGCGCAACCCGCCTTCCTGTTTCCGGCCGAATGGATCGCCGATCATCTCGATGAACTGGATGCCCAGGCCGCCCACCACGCCCCCGGATTCCAGAGCGAAAGCGCTTTACGCGCCCGCATCGGCGCCCTGCGCGAATTCGACGTTTCCGAATCCTTAAGCGAAATCGACTGTCCTGTCCTGGTGGTCGGCAGTCTCGACGACATGCTGGTGCCGGTGCGTTGTTCGCTGGCCCTGGCCGACACCCTCCCCTATGCGCACCTGGCGGCGCTGCAATGGGGCGGTCATGCCTGCAATGTCACCGTGCCCGACGATTTCAACGGTCACCTACTGAACTTTCTCAAGGGATTATAGCTTATGGACATCGGCGTTTTCATTCCCATCGGCAATAATGGCTGGCTCATCTCCGAGAACGCGCCGCAATATATGCCGAGCTTCGAGCTCAACAAGACCATCGTCCAGAAGGCCGAATCCTATGGTCTCGACTTCGCGCTCAGCATGATCAAGCTGCGCGGCTTCGGCGGCAAGACGCAGTTCTGGGAGCACAATCTCGAAAGCTTCACCCTGATGGCCGGCCTGGCCGCGGTGACCTCGAAGATCAAGATCTACGCCACATCAGCCACCCTGACCCTGCCGCCGGCCATTGTCGCCCGCATGGCCTCGACCATCGATTCGATCGCGCCCGGCCGTTTCGGTGTCAACCTGGTCACTGGCTGGCAAAAGGCCGAATACGACCAGATGGGCCTGTGGCCGGGCGAGGAGCATTACCTCAAGCGTTACGACATGCTGAAGGAATATGCCCAGATCCTGCGCGACCTGTGGGACACCGGCGTGTCGAACTTCAAGGGCAAGTATTTCGAGATGACGGACTGCCGCGTCAGCCCGCGCCCGGTCGAATCGCCCAAGATCATCTGCGCCGGCTCGTCCGACGAAGGCCTGGCCTTTTCGGCGCAATATGCCGACTATGCCTTTTGCCTGGGCGTCGGCGTCAATACGCCCAAGGCGTTCGAATTCAACAACAAACGCCTGAAGGCCGCCACCGACAAGACCGGTCGCGATGTCCAGGTCTTCGTGCTGATGATGGTCATCGCCGACGAAACCGACGAGGCCGCCGAAGCCAAGTGGCAGTCCTATCGCGACGGCGTCGACGAAGACGCGGTCAAGTGGTTGAAGACCCAGTCAGCGCCCAATGCGGTCAATAAGACAACCAATGTCGTCCAGCTCAGCGACACGGTGTCGGCGGTCAATATCAATATGGGCACGCTCGTCGGCTCCTACGCCAAGATCGCCGCCATGCTGGATGAGATGGCCGAGGTTGAGGGCACCGGCGGCGTGCTGCTGACCTTCGACGACTTCATCAAGGGCATGGACGACTTCGGTACCAAGATTCAGCCGCTGATGAAGACCCGCGCCCACCTGAAGACCCAGGAGGCGCAAGTCGTTGGCGCGTAAAGTCATTATCGACACCGACCCGGGCCAGGACGACGCCCTGGCCCTGTTGCTGGCCCTGGCCTCACCGGAAGACATTGAGATTCTGGGCGTGGTAGCCGTCGCCGGCAATGTGCCGCTGCATCACACGCTGAACAATGCCCGCAAGGTGGTCGAACTGTCGGGCCGCACCGACGTCAAGGTATATGCCGGCAGCGACCGCCCGCTGCGCCAGACCCTGGTGACGGCAGAGCATGTGCACGGCGCCACCGGTCTCGACGGCCCCGACCTGCCCGAACCGACCCTGCCGGCCCAGAGCCAGGCCGGCGTCGACTTCATCATCGAGACCCTGCGCACGGTCGACGACGTCACCCTGGTGACGCTTGGCCCGCTGACCGATGTGGCGCGAGCCTTCCAGCAGGCGCCCGATATCATTCCGCGCATCCGCGAGATCGTCATGATGCTGGGGGCGTGGAAGGAGATGGGCAATGTCACGCCGACCGCCGAATTCAACGCCTATGTCGACCCGGAAGCTGCCGCCATCGTGCTGGGAAGCGGTGCGAACCTGACCCTTTTGCCGCTCGATGCGACCCATAAGGTGCTGTCGACACAGGCTCGATTGCAGGTCCTGCGCAACATGGGCAATCGCACCGGACCGCAGGCCGCCATCATGCTGAAGGCTTCGGAAGCGTTCGATATCAAGAAGTTCGGCTGGGATGGGGCACCCTTGCACGATCCGTGTACCATTGCCTACCTGCTGAGACCGGACCTGTTCAAGGGCCGCGAGGTCAATGTCATGGTCGAAACGCAAAGCGCCCTGACCTTGGGCATGACCGTGGTCGACTGGTACAAGGCGACCGATCGCCCGGCCAATGCCACATTCATGATCGATGCCGATGGCGCCGGTTTTTACGATCTGCTGTTTGAACGGCTGCGACGCTTGCCATAGAAGATTTACGGCCTATCTGGGTAACTGATTCCAAGCTGCAATTGCAGCTTGGCAAGGGCGACCGCCCGCCGCGCACGTTTGCGCGAGCCATGCGGCGCTTGAGCTGAAAAAAAGCCAGGAGTTCATCATGACCAAAGCCATCAGAGTACACCAACATGGCGGCCCCGAGGTCATGGTCTTCGAGGACATCACCGTGCCGGAACCCGGTCCGGGCCAGGCCCTGCTCCGCCACACCGCCATCGGCGTCAATTTCATCGACACCTATTTTCGCTCAGGCCTGTACAAGACGCAACTGCCGCTGACGCCGGGCAATGAAGGCGTTGGCGTGGTCGAAGCCTTGGGTGATGGCGTGACCGAAGTCGCGGTCGGCGATCGCGTCGGCTATGTCGACGGCCCGGCCAGCTACAGCGAAAAGCGCCTGATCCGCGCCGACCGGCTGATCCCCATTCCCGACGCGGTCAGCGACGAGACGGCGGCCGCCATCGTCATGAAAGGTCTGACGGTCCAGTATCTGGTGCGCCAGACCTATAAATTAAGCGCCGAACACACGGTTCTGTATCATGCCGCGGCCGGCGGTGTCGGCCTGGTCTTTGGGCAGTGGGCCAAGTATCTGCGCGCCACAGTGATCGGCACGGCCGGCTCGGACGACAAGCTGGACCTGGCTCGGGCCCACGGCTACGACCACGTCATCAACTACCGCACCGAAGATTTCGTCGCCCGAACCCTGGAACTGAACCATGGGGAGCGCCTGGATGTGGTGTACGATTCCGTCGGCAAGGATACCTTCCCGGCCTCACTCGATGTCCTGAAGCCGCTGGGCCTTTTCGTCACCTTCGGCCAGTCGTCGGGCCCAATCCCGCCGTTCGATGTCGGTATCTTGAACACCAAGGGCTCGCTCTACATGACGCGGCCTTCGCTCTATGCCTATGCGGCGACGCGCGAACGTCTGCTGACCATGGCCGCTGAAATGTTCGACCTGGTCGCACAGGGCGTGATCTCGGTCGATATCCGCCAGCGCTTCGACCTGAAGGACGCACGCCGCGCCCATGAAGCCCTGGAAGGCCGCCAGACAACGGGTGCGACGATTCTGATACCGTGAATAAGAATTTGCCCACAGATTTTCACAGATTAACACAGATTTTTCAGCACGTTACCGGCATATGCCGTGACAATTCAAACGCACTTTTGGGCGCGAAGCGCCGAATTCTCAATCTGTGTTAATCTGTGAAAATCTGTGGGGAAATCCTTCACAACGATAAACTCAGTTGCGCCGCATCAACCACCTCCGGCTCGTCCTCTTCACCCAATGACGACAGGGTGACACCCAAAAGCCGTATGGTCCTGGGCGACGGAAACACCCCTTCCAGCAACTCACGGCTCAGGCGCACAAAGACGTCCTTGTCGGGCACCGGATGGCTCAGGCTGCGCGAGCGCGTGATGGTCGTGAAGTCGCTGTACTTGACCTTCAAGGTCACTGTGCGGCCCTTGATGCTGTTGTTGTCGATATGGCGCCACACCTTGTCGATGATCGGCTGTAGCTCCTCCCACGCCCCATCCAGCGTCTCGACGTCGGTAAAAAAGGTATTCTCCCCGCCGACTGATTTGCGCACATGGTCCGAGCGGACCTGACGATGGCAGATACCGCGCGAGATGCCGTAATAATATTGCCCCGATGAGCCGAAATGCTTCTGCAGAAAGGCCAGGCTCTGGTTGCGGATATCGAGCCCGGTATAGAGGCCAAGCCGGTTCATCTTGGCCGCCGTCGCCGGTCCGACGCCGTGGAATTTCTTGACCGGCAAGGCGGCGACGAAATCGGGCCCCTGCGACGGCTTGATGACGCACAAGCCATCGGGCTTGTTCTGGTCGGAGGCCAGCTTGGCGAGGAACTTGTTATAGGACACGCCGGCTGAGGCGGTCAGGTTGGTGACGTCCCTGATCTTCGCCCGGATTTCCTCAGCGATTTGCGTCGCCGAGGCGATACCCGGAATATTTTCCGTCACGTCGAGATAGGCCTCATCGAGCGACAGAGGCTCGATCAGAGGCGTATATTGCGCAAAGATGTCGCGGATCTGATGCGAGACCTGGCGATAGACCTCGAAGCGATGCTTGACGAAGATCAGGTCGGGGCATTTGCGTTTGGCGGTGACCGAGGGCATGGCCGAATGGACGCCGAACTTGCGCGCCTCATAGGAGGCCGCCGCCACGACGCCGCGCAGGGACGAACCGCCGACCGCCACAGGTTTGCCGCGCAGGTCCGGATTATCGCGCTGCTCGACCGAGGCGAAAAAGGCGTCCATATCGATATGGATGATCTTGCGCTGGGGTGGCTCGGACATGTCCATACAACGACTTCTACAAGCGACTCGAATACGGCTTGACGAAATCCTACATCCGGAACATTAAGTGAACAACTATTATTTTGACCTCGGCCGGACGGGGCTGTAACAAAACCCAAACAGGAGAATTTCGCATGGCGGGACGTATCTATACCGGGATCGGCGGCTGGACCTTCGAGCCGTGGCGCGGGGTCTTCTATCCCGACGACCTGTCGCAAAAACGCGAACTGGAATATGCCGCTTCCAAAATGACCTCGATCGAGGTCAACGGCACCTATTACGGCTCGCAGAAGCCCGAAACCTACGCCAAGTGGCGCGACGAGACGCCCGACGACTTCATCTTTACGCTCAAGGGGTCGCGCTTCTGCACCAATCGCAAGGACCTGAGCCAGTCGGCCGAGTCGGTCGATCGCTTCCTCAACAGCGGCATTACCGAACTCGGACCGAAGCTGGGCCCCCTCAACTGGCAGTTCATGGCGACCAAGAAGTTCGATCCGGTCGATTTCGAGAATTTCCTGCGCCTGCTGCCGCCTGAACTGAACGGTGTGCGTCTGCGCCACGGGCTGGAAGTGCGTCACCCTTCATTCCAATGCGCCGAATTTGTCGAACTGGCGCGGCGCTACGGCGCAGGGATCATCACCGGCGTCGACGATCCCGACTTTCCGGTGATCGCCGACCTGACCGCCGACTTCGCCTATGTCCGCGTCATGGGCAGCCAGGAGAGCGAGCCGAAAGGCTATTCCGATGAGGCCCTCGATCAGTGGGCCTATCGCGCGCGGACCCTGGCCGAGGGCCAGGTGCCGGGCGATCTGGCGATCTTCGGGCCCAAGACAGCCGCCAAGGACCACGACGTGTTCCTCTATTTCATCAGCGGCTTCAAGACGCACAACCCCGCCGCCGCCATGGCGCTGATCGAACGGATATAATCTATGAAGCGTGTGGTCTGGGGTGTCATCAGCACGGCCAATATCGGCGTTCGCAAGGTCATACCGGGCCTGCTGAAAAGCGATATGATCAAGGTCAAGGGCATTGGCTCGCGCAGCCTGGTCGCAGCACAGGCGGCCGTCTCGGCGCTCGGGCTGGAACAGGCCTATGGCTCCTATGAAGAGCTGATTGCCGACCCCGAGATCGAGGTCATCTATAACCCGCTGCCCAACCATCTGCATGTGCCGCTGACCCTGCAGGCGGCGCGCGCCGGCAAGCACGTGCTGTGCGAAAAGCCTATGGCGCTGAATGCCGCCGAGATCGACCAGCTGGATGAGGTCGCCAAGACCGTGCACATCCAGGAAGCCTTCATGGTACGCCATTCGCTGCAATGGATTGAGGCGCGGCGGCTGATCCGCGACGGCGCCATAGGCCGGCCGCATATGATCCAGGCCTATTTCAGCTACAACAATCTCGACTCCGGCAATATTCGCAACAAGGTCGAATGGGGCGGCGGCGGGCTGCTCGATATCGGTTGCTATCCCATCGTCGCCGGCCGCTTCTTCTTCGAAACCGAACCGCTGCGCGTCCTGGCGCTGGTCACGCGTGACCCGGGCTTCGGCACCGACGTGATTACCTCAGCCGTGCTCGATTTCGGTCACGGCCGCCACCTGACCCTGACCGTCTCGACCCAGGCCGGCCGCAGCCAGAGCATCAGCGTCATAGGCGCCAAGGCGCGGCTGATGCTGCCGATCCCGTTCAACCAGCCACCCGATCGGCCGCAACAGATCGTCATCGACAATGGCGCGACCCTGGACGGCAACTCGGCGGTGATCCATACCCTGCCGCCGTCCGACCAGTACCAGTTGATGGCCGAGGCCTTTTGCCGGACGGTCCGCGGCGAAGCGCCCCTGGCCTATGACATGAACGATGCCCGCGCCAATATGCGGATTATCGATGCCCTGTTCCGTTCGGAGACCTCGGGCCAGTGGGAGACAGTGGACTGAGCGCGTCCCCAAACGCGTCATTGACCGTCGAGGTCAATCCGAAGGCGCAGGTCAGTCTGCGCCGTATCGGCCGCGACGGTACTCCTGTTCTGGTTATCGATGACGTCGTGCTCGACCCCGACGCCCTGGTCGAGGCCGCGGTCGCCAGCGCCTTCGCGCCACCCCAGGTGACCTATTATCCCGGACTGAACGCGCCCCTGCCGCGGACCTATCTCGAAACCCTGCTGCCGGTGCTGCGCCCCAGTATGGCGCGGGCCTTTGGCATCGCAACCGACCTGCCCCTGGTGGTCAGCGGCTTCTTTGCCCTGGCGACGCAAAGTCTGGAGGATTTCGGCCCGTGGCAGAAGATCCCGCATTACGACCAGTTACAGGCCGATCACCTGGCCATGGTGCATTATCTCTGCCGCGACCAGGCGGGTGGAACGGCCTTTTTCCGTCATCAGGCGACGGGCTATGAATCGGTAACCCAGGACCGCCGCGACGGTTATCTGGCCACGGTGACTGCCGAACTGGAACGCGATGGCGCCCGGCTGACCGGCTATACCGGGCCGCAGACGCCGAACTTCGACATGCTGGATTGCGTCGAGATTCGCTTCAACCGGCTGGTGCTCTATCCGAGCAATATCCTGCACTGTGCCCTGTTCGAAGGCGCGCGCCTGACAGGTGATCCGCGCACCGGAAGATTGACCGCGAACAGCTTTTTCCGGCCGCGCTGAGCTGCATTATGCTGCTCTGCAGCATGATTAGCCATTTACCGCGTTTCCGGTATTCCCTACTGAATTTTTATAGGTGATAAGGCAGTATAGCCTTCAATCCCGCAAGGTTTTCAAAACTTTAGCACGTTTCCGTGATGAGATTTTACCCAGTCGTGAATGAGTAAAACTAGGGCTGTACATCTCACTATCACGCGCCTATATACACCAGTAGAGGTACAAAATGCTGCAGTCCAATAGTTTTCAGATCGCCAATACGATCGAACAAGAAGACTTCAGCGTCATCGATATTCCACTTTTGTCAGAACCGAAATTGGTGCAGGGCACTATTGCCCGCCCCGCCATCATCGGTAACTTTCCACCGCGGCAATGCGGCCTGGCGACATTTACCCGCGATATGTATAGCTGCCTGTCCCGCGCCCTGCCGAAGGCGCAGTGGAGCGTGATCGCCATGAACGATCCGGGCGCCAGCTATGATTATCCGTCCGAAGTCACGCATCAACTGGCGCAGAACGATATCGAAGCCTACCGCAAGCTGGCGGAAGAGCTGAATGCCAAGGGCACGGACGTCGTTTTCGTCCAGCATGAGTTCGGCATCTATGGCGGACCGTCGGGCCGCTATCTGCTGGCCTTCCTGGAACGGCTGAACATGCCGATCGTCACCACCCTGCATACCATACTGGAGCAGCCGAGTGCTGAGCAGCGCATGGTCATGGACTCGCTGATCCGCCTGTCCGACACGCTGGTCACCATGGCGCACAAGGGATCCGACATCCTGCAACGCGTCTATCACGTCGATCCGGCACGCATCAGCGTCATTCCGCACGGCGCCCCCTCCCGGCCGCTGCGTGACACAACCGGCTTCAAGATCGAATTGGGCCTGACCGGCCGCAAGGTGCTGACGACCTTCGGGTTGTTGTCACCGAACAAGGGCATCGAGACGGTGATCGCCGCCATGCCCGACATCATCCGCAGCTGCCCGGAAGCCATGTACCTGGTTATCGGCGCCACCCATCCGCATCTGGTGCGCAACGAAGGCGAGGCCTATCGCGACAGCCTGAAGCAGATGGCGCGCGAACTGGGCGTCGAACGCCATATCAAGTTCATCAACAGCTTCGTCGAGGACAACGACCTGATCGAGATCCTGCAGGCGACGGACGTCTACGTGACGCCGTACCTGACGGAAACCCAGATTACCTCGGGCACCCTGTCCTACGCCCTGGCGCTCGGCCGGCCCATTGTGTCGACGCCCTACTGGCACGCCCAGGAAGTGCTGGCCGGCGGGGTTGGCGCGCTCTGCCCGTTCAAGGACAGCCGCGCCTTTACCCTGGCCATTTCCAACCTGCTGGCGTCGGACACAGCCCGTCAGGCCATGTCGCAACGCGCCTATCAGGCCGGCCTGTCGTCGCGCTGGTCGGCTGTGGCCCAGGCCTATGTGGCGCGCGCCCAAAGCGATACCGAGCGCCGCCTGGCCGAGCCGAAAGGCCGTGAAGATGCGCTGGGTGCAGCCCCGGCCTGGGGCGCCATCGAACGCATGACCGACGATTGCGGCATCTTCCAGCACGGCAAGTATCGCCTGCCTGATCGCCAGCACGGCTATTGCGCCGACGACAATTGTCGCGCCCTGTCGCTGGCGGCGCGCCTGTCCAATGTCGGCCCCCTGACGCCGCGCCAGATTCAGCTGAGCTATGTCTATTCCGCCTTTATGAACCATGCCTGGAACAATGATGGGCGGTTCCGCAACTTCATGTCCTATAGCCGCAAGTGGCTGGATGACGGCGGTTCCGACGATTGCTGCGCACGCTCCTATGAGTGCCTGATCGATGTGGCGCGTTCGAACCTGCCGGACGACCTGCGGGTGTGGGCGACCGGGCTGGCCAACGACATCCTGCCCAGTACGATGACCTGGACGTCGATCCGCGCCCAGGCAATCCTGATCAAGTCGCTGGTCCGCGGCTTCGGCGTGGTCGGTGATGGCCAGATGGTGCAGGGCATGATCCGGAAGCTGGGGCAGTCGCTGCATCACGCCTATCGCAGCCATTGCCGCATTGCGCGCAACTGGTTCGAAGCGACCCTGGCCTATGACAATGCGCGACTCAGCGAAGGCCTGATCCTGGCCGGACAATTCCTGTCCGACGCTGATATGCTGAAGGACGGCGTTGCCTCGTTGCGTTGGCTGATGCAGCGCCAGAGCGATCCCGACAGCGGCTGTTTCGTGCCGGTTCCGACCTCGCAATTTGCCGACGACAACGGGACGCACCCGCTGTTCGATCAGCAGCCGATCGAGGTCGTGGCGACGATCGACGCCTGCCTGACCGCCTGGAAGGCCACGGCGGACACCTTCTGGAAGAACGAGGCCATGCGCGCCTTCAGCTGGTTCAAGGGCGGCAATGTCCACCATATCGACATGATTACGCCGGACGGCGGCTGCTATGATGGCCTGACCCTGCATGGTTTCAATCAGAACCAGGGTGCGGAGTCCATCCTTGCCTATCCTTTAAGCTGGACCGCCCTGAAAACGGGCACCCAGGCCGCACTGTAAAAAGCAGTCAATATCCCATAAGGAGCAAGATGCGTTGGCATTTTGCTCCTTATTATGCTTTGGGCCTGCGTGTTTTGGCTAACACCTTTTATCAGGGGACTACAGATGACCGACATGACCTTAAGCCCGACCGTCCTGCGCGCCAATCCGGAGCGTGTGGTCATTCTGCCCTTCGGCATCTCCCTGACCTCGCACAACAGCGCCATGGGCGCCATGTCGCGGGTGACGCGGATCTGCGACGCCATTATCGCCATGCCGGGAGAGCAGGTGACCACCGAACTGGAAGTCGTCAATCGCGACTTCACCGGCCGGCACTGGCAGACGCGCGGCATCTTCCTCGACCGCTTTCGCCAGATCCAGGCGATCCAGGGCGGCATGGATACGCTGGACGAAGACCATATGGCGCTGATCGGCGCCTATTTCTGTCATGAATACAGCTATCAGGCAGCGGCCGTGATGAATCCGTCCGTGGTGCCGCATCCGGACCAGACCGGCGCACCGGTGGGCGCGACCAACTTCATCATGTCGACGCGGACGGTCGGCGAAGGCCACGTCTCGACCATCTCGTTCCGCGAGGGCACTTTCCACCCCGACGGCACGGTCGAACTGAAGCCCGACAGCTCGATCGCCGTGGCCGCCAAGCCCAATGCCAATGCGCCGCTGGACGGGGCGGTCACCATCCACGGCCACCAGGCGTGCCCAATCTCCGAAACCGTCCTGTTCCCGGTGACGCGCGCCCAGTCCAACGGCCTGGAAGACCTGCGCATGGTCCGCTTCACGGACGACAACGGCGCCTCGACCTTTATGGGCACCTATACCGCCTATAACGGCCGCGAAACGGCGTGCGAATGTTTTGAAACCAGCGATTTCCGCTCGTTCCGCCTGACGCCGTTCCGCGGCGCGGCATCGCAGCACAAGGGACTGGCCCTGTTCCCGCGCCGCATCAATGGCCGCTATGCCGCCGTCGGCCGGCTGGATCACGAAAGCATCTTCTACCTCGAAACTGACGATCGCCTGACGTGGAACAATGGTGATCTCCTGGTCAGTCCGCTGGCGCCGTGGGAGCTGATCCAGATGGGCAATTGCGGATCGCCGATCGAACTGGACGAAGGCTGGCTGGTCCTTACCCATGGCGTCGGCGCCGTACGGCGCTACTCGCTGGGCGCCATGCTGCTGGACAAGAATGACCCGCGCAAGGTGCTGGCGCGGTCAAAGGAACCCCTGCTGTCGCCGTCGGAAGACAATCGCGAGGGCTATGTCCCCAATGTCATCTACACCTGCGGCGCCATGCGTTGCGGTGATTGGCTGTTCCTGCCTTATGGCGTGGCTGATTCGAGCATCCATTTCGCGTCGATCAAGATCAGCGATTTGCTGAAGCATCTGGGCCTTTGAGCGTTCTTACGGGACTAGTGAAGACTGGTTGAGGTCACTTGTGGCAACTTTCAAGGTGGAAACTGGCGTTCGCGCAAAAAAGCAAGAAACCCCACCACCACATCTCACGTCTCATTGGCTATCACCAATTCGCGCTCGTGCGGTCCCCCTCCCCAGCCCTTTCGGGCCAGGGATGTATAAGAAGGCGAACTCGAGCTTTCTTATACATCCCTGCGCGAAGCCCTTGCGAAGCGTGGGGAGGGGGACCGCCCGAGACATTGTGGAGCGTAGCGTAGCTTGGCGAAGGGTGGTGGTGGGGTTTCTTGCTTTCCCGCGCTTCGGCGTTTCCGTTAGAACCGATCTCAGGCTCCAAAGTGCCCACCTTGGGAGTTACCTCAAGCCTGTGTTTTCGAAGACATTCTTCAAGAGATACGTGGGTGGGTTACTCTCAGTGCTTTGCGGGTCGAAATTCCACGGCCTCAGCCGAAAACTCATGAGATATGTTTTTCATGAAAAACGACAAAAAAACGTCCTTTTCACATGAAGAACATGTTTTTCACACCATCTTTTGCCGAAAGGCTATGTGGGTTGATGGTAGAGCAAAGGCGTTTATTCATGAACGGTTTGATATGCCGAACTGAACCTCGTATTGCTCAGGATGCCTATACAGACATATTCGGAGCAGACGCACCATGAAGCGCCGCCATTTTCTTGCCGCCGGCCTGGCAGCAGCCGCCCTGCCCCAGACCGCAAGTCCCCTGACCCTCCTGCCGGCTGTCGATCTCGCCAATGACCTGTGGAAGATTGAGATCGACCATGACAGCCTCGCCATCCGCGTCCAACCGGCAGGACAGGCATGGATCAACGTCTCACGCGGCGGCGGCCCGGCCGACATCTTCGATACGACCCAGTCCGCCACCCGTGCCACCTGGTCCCGCAAGCCACCGGGCAGCAAAACACCGCACCAGGTCACGGCCGAACTCGACGGCCGAGATCTCAATATCACCGTCACCGCCGCCCAGGCCACCACGCTTGACCTGATCGACCAGCCGGCCGCCGCCACGGGCCGTGGGCTGATCCTGCCCCTCGCCGAAGGCAGCTACGCTCCCGCCGGCAACCCCACATGGCGCGACTACCTGACCCATCAGAAGTCAGAGATGAGCACGACCGACGACATGGCCACGCCGTTATGGGGCCTCGACCACGGCGACTTTACCCTGCACTGGCTGCTGACCAATCCCTTCAACAACCTTTTGGCCTTCACGCCCGACGGCGACGGCGTACAGCTCAAGGTCAGCCACGCCTTCACCACCCTGGCGCCTGCAACGCCGATGACCTTGACCCTGCATCTCGGCGGGCCGGATTTGCTGGCCGGCGCCAAACGTTATCGTCGTCATCGCATCGAAACCGACGCCTGGGAATCCCTGACAGACAAGATTGCCGCCGCACCCGATACCGCCAAGCTGATCGGCGCGTCGCATATCTATCTGTGGGGCAATGACTTGCTGTCATCGGCCGACGTCCGCGACTGGCCGGCCTTTCTCAACGTCCTGCGCGGTCCTTCGCCCCTGGCCGTCCACCTGCGCGCGCAATTCGGGCCCGAGGCTGTTCAACAACTGAACGCCGCCAAGCCCAATCCACCAGCCTTTGAAAAAGACGCTCTGATCGCGTCGCTCAATGCCGCCGTCACTGCCCTGGCGCGACAACAATGGCAGACCGATACAGCCGATGCGCCGTCCCTGGTCGCCGCCTATCCCGACCTGCGCGACCAGATCGTCGAGACCTTCGGCACTACGCTCGCACCTGACCCGGCGACCTGGGGACTGGGCCTGTCACAGCGCACCGTTGGCGCCTTGAAAAACTCAGGCCTCAGCCGTCTGTGGATCGGCCTCGGCGACGGCTGGGAAGGCGGCCTGTGGCAGCCCCAAGCCGTCAAGGCCGCGGTAAATGCCGGCTATCTGATCGGGCCCTATGATACCTATGGCGGCGCCATCAAGCCCGGCGACCGGCCCGACTGGGCGACATCGCAACTGGGCAAGACGGTCTTCGAGACGTGCGGCGTTGTCCGCCAGGATGGCAAGCTACAGCCGGGTTTCCAGCAGGCCGGTGTCTATGTCGACACGGTGTGCACACGGCCGATGATGGAGGGCCGCATGACCGCCATCCAGCAGGCCACGGGCTTCAACAGCTGGTTCCTCGACGTCACGGCGTCTGGCCTGGTCTTCGACAACTATCGCCCCGGCCATGAGAGCACGATGGCGCAGAACGCCGTCGCTAATGCCGACGCCGCGCGCTGGGTGTCGCAGACGATGAAACTGCCGCTGGGGTCCGAGGACGGCAAGGCGATCACCACGGGCGGGATCACCTTCGCCCACGGCATGGAAGCCCCGGTCATCTGGGGCGATCCGGACATGCAAAAGACCGCGACCTCGCCCTGGTATCTCGGCAACTGGTGGCCCGGCAGCCAACCGTCGGTCTTCTTCAAACCCGTGCCGATCAAGCCAATCTATGCCGAGGTGTGGTTCGCGCCGGAACATCGCCTGCCCCTGTACCAGACGGTGTTCCATGGCTCGGTCATCACCACCCACCACTGGTGGTTCGACAATCTCAAGCTCAGCAATGTCAGGGCCCAGCGCGAATTGACGCAGTTGCTGTACAATGTCCCGCCGCTTTATCACCTCAGCGCCGGCACCTTGAAGGACCGACTGCCGGTGATCGTCAAGCAGGACGCCTTCTTCCGCCCGCTGCACGAGGCCCTTTACGACAAGACGCTTGAAACCTTTGCCTGGCTGTCGGACGACCGTCAGGTCCAGGCGACGACCTTCAGCGACGGCAGCCGCCTGATGGCCAACTTCTCGGTGGCACCCTATATGATCGACGGCGTGACCCTGCCGGCGACCAGTATTACCGCATGGCTGCCCGGCCAGCCGCCAAAAACCTACCAGGCCTAACCCTAACCGACCGAGAGACAGCCGATGACAACGACAGCCTTCTACCCCATTGGCGTACCCGGACAGCCGTGGGGTGACGCCGAAAGAATCGCGTGGCGTGAACGCCGCGTGCGTCTGCGCAGCTATGCTGAGGACGTCGTGCCCAGAATCGAAGCGCTGGCGGACCGTTTTGACGTCACCACATACGGCCAGCTCGACTATGCCGACGACACCTATAGGCTCTATGCTCTGCGCTCACGCGACTGGAATGCCGCCCTACCGGTTGCCCTGGTGACGGGCGGTGTCCACGGCTACGAGACGAGCGGCGTCATGGGTGCCCTGGCGTTCCTGGAAGATCACGCTGCAAGTTACGCCGGCCGGATCAATCTGCTGGTGGCACCATGCGTCAGCCCCTGGGGCTATGAACGCATCAATCGATGGAATTACGATGCCCTGGACCCCAACCGCAACTTCCGCGCCGACGGCCCGGCCCGCGAGTGCACAGCCCTGATCGAGCTGGTTGCGCCTCTGCATGGCCAGTTCCTGCTCCATATCGACCTGCATGAAACGACCGACAGCGACGAAAGTGAATTCAGGCCGGCCCTGGCGGCGCGTGATGGTACGCCCTTCGAACCAGACGTCATCCCTGACGGGTTCTATCTGGTCGACGACAGCGAGAACCCGCAACCGGCGTTTCAGGAGGCCATTATTGCGGCAGTGGAACAGGTCACCCATATCGCGCCGGCGGATGCGGATGGCAACATCATCGGTTCCCCGGTTGTCGCCCCCGGCGTGATTGAATATGCGGTTGCGAAACAGGGCTTGTGCACCGGCATAACGGGGGCGCGTTACACGACCATCACCGAGGTTTATCCGGATAGCCCCAGCGTCACATCCGAGGATTGCAACGACGCCCAGGTGGCCGCAGTGTGCGCGGCCCTGGACTACGCATTGGCCGACAGTTAGGTCATCTCCGGCCGTCGGATACGGCGTGCGACATCTGGACCGCAAGCCAGTCGTCAATCTGTCTGTAGATTTGGGCCACAGTCTTGTTGCCCGCCTTTTGGTGCGCCGCGATCATGTTGCGCGCGCGGTCCCGCAGGCGGTACAGCAGGATGATATTGCGGCATTGCTCGATCGGCATGGGCGTCTCCAGACGCTGAGCCTAAGCGATCGGGCTTAAGATTTGCCTCAACAGGCGTCCCGTACCTACTCGTCTCTCTCCAGACACCTAGCATCAGCTGTGGTGCAGGTGGTCGTGTAGGGCATCTGCCGGGCCTCCGTATAGCTGGCAATGCCGAGGTCAAAGCCATGGACGATTTTGACGATCAGCCTCTGCTCAGGCGCGAAGGTGTAGACCTTGACCGTCTCGGCGCCGATCCTTGCCATTAAGGGATCGGTGTCGGCCGGCCACTTGCCCGTCCTTGCGGTGACAACCAGCATCCGGTTTTTCGTCTGCTGACCGTCCAAATAGAAGGTCGTGGTGTTGTCCATGACCGAGACATCGCCAACGTCTGGCAGTTTCCCGACGGCATCCACGACGCGCTGTTGCGGCGCCAAGAGCGTATCAATCTTGGGCATCCAGCTCTTGAGCATGGCCGGCCCGGCCAGCGCCAGGCCCAACGCCGCCAGAACCAGGACGGCTGCCACAAGGGCATGGACACCCGTCTTCGGCGGCGAGAATTCGCTGGTCTCGGCGCGGACGACGATCGAGCCGGACAACAGGTCGTGGACCAGCCGACGCGCCGGCCAGCCGAACAAGAGCAGATAGATCTGCGCCAGACCAATCCCAAACACCGCCGTAAGACACACGACTGTAAGGACCTGAACCAGAACAGGATCGGTGACATTGAAGTACCAGCCGTTGAGGATGGCCGGCCCGACCAGGAACAGGGCGCGCCACAGGGCCACCAACAGGTTGAGCGGCTTGCCGTTCAGGCCGACGACCTTCAGGCCGAGCACCCGCTTACCGATCGTTCGCCCGCCGCCCAGGCTGCTGCCGAGAATGCCGTGATAGAGGACGCCGATCGCCAGGCCGATGAAGCGGCCGTTCGCCCCGAGCGGTGAGACGTAATCCATGGCCAGCCAGCCGATACCGTAGCCGACGGCCCCCAGCACGAGGGCGTCGATGAACCACGCTCCGACGCGCGGCCAAAATCCCGATACGTATGTAGGTTTATCCGTAGCCATCCCCGCCCCCCATGTCTTGGTCCCCAAGTCAGGACGAGTGTACTGCAAACCCGTGCGTTTGCAAACAAGCCACGAGACGAAGGCTGACGGGCGACTATTCCGCCCTCAATCTTCTACTTTCTGCGAACAGCGACAGGAAGGCCCCCACCACCACCCATAGGTCGGCGCTTCACTTCGTTTACGCTTGACCTTGGGCGGTCCCCCGCCCCGCTCACGGGGCGGTATAAGCTATTGTTTACTTTACTTATACTCCACCGCTACGCGGGGGAGGTGGCGGCGCAAGCCTCTACGACCTTCAGGTCGTGAAAGAGGCTTAGCGCTGACGGAGGGGGGCCTTACCAAGTTCAGAGCGCTTATGAATGTCAAAAAATTAGTCAAAATCAGCGGCCTTTGGTCTGAGCCGGAGAGGCAGACAAAGTCTCTGTGCCTCCAAACTCGCCCTTCCCTAAACGTCCGCGCCACTGTAAATGCGGCCGCACGCCCGTCCCAAGTGTTTAGTCAGTAAGAACCGCATGATCCGCCTCGACAATATCAGCAAGCTCAACGGCCACCAGATTCTGTTCATCGACGCGTCGATGGGCGTTCAGAAGGGCGAGAAGGTCGGGCTGGTGGGGCCCAACGGCGCCGGCAAGACGACGCTCTTCCGCATGATCACCGGCCAGGAGCAGCCCGACGACGGACAGGTGGGCATCGATCCCGGCATGACGATCGGCTATTTCAGCCAGGATGTCGGCGAAATGTCAGGCCAAAGCGCTGTCGCCGCCGTGATGGATGGTGTCGGCCCCGTGAGCGCGCTGGCCGCCGAAATGGCGGAACTGGAAGCGGCGATGGTCGATCCGGACCAGGCCGACGCCCTGGACGCCATTATCGAGCGCTACGGCGAGGTGCAGGGGCGCTACGAGGAGCTGGACGGCTATTCGCTGGAAGCGCGGGCGCGCGAAGTGCTGGCCGGCCTGAGTTTCAGCCAGGAACGGATGGACGGCGATGTCGGTCTGCTCTCCGGCGGCTGGAAGATGCGCGTGGCGCTGGCCCGCATCCTGCTGATGCGTCCGGACGGGATGTTGCTCGACGAACCCAGCAACCACCTGGACCTCGAAAGCCTGATCTGGCTGGAGGCCTTCCTCAGGGCCTATGACGGCGCCCTGCTGATGACGTCGCACGACCGCGCCTTCATGAATCGCATCATCAACAAGGTCGTGGAGATCGACGGCGGTTCGCTGATCACCTATTCGGGCGATCTCGATTTCTACGAACAGCAACGCGCGCTTAGCGAGAAGCAGCGCCAGGCACAGTTCGAACGCCAGCAGGCCATGCTCGCCAAGGAAATCAAGTTCATCGAGCGCTTCAAGGCGCGGGCCTCCCACGCCGCCCAGGTGCAGAGCCGGGTGAAGAAGCTCGACAAGATCGAAAGGGTCGAGGCGCCCCGCCGGCGCCAAACGGTCCAGTTCGACTTCCGCACGCCACCGCGCTCGGGTGACGACGTTCTGAACCTGCGCAACGTCCATAAGAGCTACGGCAGCCAGTCGATCTATGCCGGGCTGGATTTCCAGGTCCGCCGTAAGGAACGTTGGTGTGTCCTGGGCGCCAATGGCGCCGGCAAATCCACCCTGCTGAAGCTGGTGGCCGGCGGCGTGGCGCCCGACCAGGGAACGGTGACCGTCGGCGCCAGCGTGAAAATGGGCTATTTCGCGCAGCACTCGATGGATCTGCTGGACGGCGAAGAGACGATTTTCGAGTCGCTGGATGGGTCTTTCCCGCAAGCCGGCCAGGGTCCGTTGCGCACCTTGGCGGGGTGTTTTGGCTTCTCCGGTGACGATGTCGAGAAGCCCTGCCGCGTACTGTCTGGCGGCGAAAAGGCGCGCCTGGTCATGGCCAAGATGTTGTTCGATCCGCCCAACCTGCTGGTGCTTGACGAGCCGACAAACCACCTGGACATGGCGACCAAGGAAATGCTGGTCGCCGCCCTGGCGGATTTCGAAGGGACCATGCTGTTCGTTTCGCACGACCGCCATTTCCTGGCGGCGCTGTCGAACCGCGTGCTGGAACTGACGCCGGAAGGCGTGCATCGCTACGGCGGCGGCTATACCGAATATGTCGCCCGCACCGGCCAGGAAGCGCCGGGGCTGCACCCGAACGGTTAGTCGGGGCGCTAAATGTCGGGCGCACTCTGGTATGCCGCTTGTCGGTGCTCGACGGTATTATGGATCGCTAAGCGCCAAAGGCGGAATTACCGCATTTGATAACGTGGCACCGAACTCCCGAAATAAGCATGCCATAACCTGTTCACGAAATACGGGAAATGCGGGGAATACTGTAGTGACTGACGATCGGAGAGGCCTGATCAGGTGCTGTCGGCATGGCGCGATTGAGTCGGCTCGACAGAGACGGCGCAGATTAAGGCCACCAAGTTGCAGCCTGTACCTGCGTTTCCTTCGTCTCTGCCGAACCGTTCCCTGTCAGTATGAGGCAATTGATTCAATTCTTGGCTTTGCGAACGCCACGTAGTCCTCCGACCGCATAGCAAGGGAGCGGTCAAGCCGTGCGGCGTTGAAGTAGAACATGTCTTGGGCAATAAGAGCAGGATCTGTAAGTACGGCAAGTTCTTCAGTCATCGCAAACGGCAAAACTGTGCCCATGGGGCTTCCAGCCAGCCGCTCTGCAACGTCCCGCCCCGCGAAACCCACGTAGGTAGCAGAGTACAGATCGCGAATCCTGTTCATGTCGATCTTTCCATCTCCCCGGATCACCGCGAGCACGAAGCGCGTATGCTTCTTCCCGATCTTCACAATAAGAATGATACATTTAGCCGCCTGGCTAACGGGGTGGCCGCGTAGCAGGCTGACGGCCTCTGTCTGTCCTTCGGGTTCGTGTTCGATATCGATGTACGCAATTCCGGCGGCGTCGAGCAGGCGGCGGCAGTCTTCGTATGCACTTGTCATCTCGGTCTCCTTTTCAGCTCAGGTTATTGGTCAGGTGTGAGAACGCCCCGGACGCTGTAACGCGGGCGAGAACGTCCGGATGGCAGACGCCATTCGTGGCAATGCAGCGGGGCTCGTATACATTGAACGCCCCGCCAGAAAGGTCGGTTGTTGCCCCTCCGGCCTCATCAACCAGCAGGGTGCCAGCCGCCAGATCCCACGGCTTGTCGTCCCAATCGATCAGCATATCTGCTCGGCCAAGCGCGATATAAGCCAGGCTGGCGCACGAGGAACTGATGACGCGGATGTCATGCGCCTCGCCCCGGAAAGCCTTCGCAACCTGGAGGTCAGCGTCGGACCAGCGTGTTTCCAGAAGGAGAACACCTTTCCTCATGGGACGGTTTGACACCTTCAGCCGCTCGCCATTCGCGTAGCTTCCGCCGCCGCGCCAGCTATGCAAAATCAGGCCTTCCGCAGGTAGGGCCATGGCCGCAGCTACCACACGCCCGTTATGCTCCAGGGCGATCTGGGATGCGAAGCACGGTATGCCGTAGTGAAAATTGTGGGTACCGTCGACCGGATCCACAATCCATGTGTAGTCTTTGCGAACCCGGTCAGCCGCGTCCGATTCTTCTGCATAAAGGCCAAAGTCCGGTGTCGCCTTCATCAGGATTTCGATGATTGCGGCCTGGACCGCGCAGTCGGTGGCGGTGACGTACGATCCGTCGGACTTCTCGTTCGCGGTCCGCGATGGGTTTTGAAAGGCTTCCATGATCAAAGCGGAAGCGGCAGAAGCCGCTTCCTTAGCAATGATGGCAAAGCCCTGATCAGAATGTTTCACGTCTATTCCTCGGTGATGGGGGTTGATCTTAGGGCAGGGCGTTGCCTTTACGGCAACGCCTTGAACGTCACGACGAGGGTGTCGCGATAGGCCGGCCTGGCAGGATCGACAGGCGTAATCGCCGAAACGGCGTGGCGGATGCGCCAATCGTTGAACAATATCCACTCGAAGGGCTGCTGCATGGTAATCTTCGCAAGCAGGTTGCCCGCATCGTCTTCGATGGTCGTTTCGCCGCCACGGACATTCACGCGGCGGCCGAGCAGGATGAAGCCGAAGTCTACGCCGTCGCGGTGCTTGCCCTCAGGGGTCGGCTGGCCGGTTTCG
Organism: Asticcacaulis sp. P2_C5; assembly: GCF_056404555.1. Lineage (NCBI taxonomy): Bacteria > Pseudomonadati > Pseudomonadota > Alphaproteobacteria > Caulobacterales > Caulobacteraceae > Asticcacaulis > Asticcacaulis sp. P2_C5. Next base: position 220,783 of record NZ_JBFUDU010000007.1, on the reverse strand, counting down.
TCAGCGGACGTAGTAATGCGGAACTGGTGGGTTTCGCAACGCCAGCGGCGGATATCAGAGGTGCGCTCGAACGCCGCCCGGCTGATCTCGAGCAGAGTCTGGAAAGCTTCGCTGCGGACAAATTCATCTTCCGCAGGTTCGAACAAGCGGAAGACGCCACCGTTCAACTGGTTGAAATCAGTATGCTGGAAATGGGGGCGCGGTTCGGTACGGAACAGCGTGCCGTTCGGCTCGCGCACTTCGAACGTGTCGAAGCTGCGCGTACGGTACGTGCCGCCGTCGGCCATGTACTCATCGAGGGAGAGGCGGTCCCAACTACTCCAGAACACTTGTTCATCGACAGGGACGCCGATGATCTCGCTGACCGCCTTACGGGTCGCCGCAGCGGGAAAATAGGTAAAGCCCGGATGGTTCAGGGCGTCGTAAGGATTCGCCGCTTGCACGGCCTGCTGAGCGCGATGGCTCAAAGCTGTAGCTTGTTGGTGGGGCATCACATTTGACTCCTTTTCTAGTTCTGGCTTGGCTGCATGAGCCGAGTGCTGCTATTCATTGAAGTACGAAGCGAATTACGATCCCTCGTGACAACGAGTCGGAATGGTTTTGCCTAATGCTTTTGTCATCTCCCGAAGACATGGTAATTGTCCTTTCGTCGATTGGCCGAGTTGCGGCTAGTTGCACGGAAGGAGGGACGATTGAGATCCTGTCAGAGCGTCGTCCCTCCGACTACTTAGTTCAAAACTTTATGCCAATGCGTTGTCTCGAAATAACCGGACAGATTTCGGTTATTTCTGATATTGCATCGATGAAGTATGCCGTTTTCATCTCACAATTCCTCTTTTGGATTGGCAAATACAAGTCGATGCCTGCCCAAGTCGTTGCTTGCTCCAAGCATAAGACAAGTTCGAAAAGCGACAAATGCAACATGAGGAATTTGTCAGCCAACTGAAGGAACTAGACTTTTGCCACATCAGACCAATATCTGTTAGGGCCTGGCAAATTCCGGAAAACGGCTTTCCAAGCTTTCCCCACCCTTTTCCGCGGTAACACATCAATTGACACGGTTGAATGATGTGTAATATTCATCCCAAAGGCGAAACTCCAGGGAGGGGATCATGGCCGGCCAAAATGTCCGTTTTATAAGAGAAAAATTTCTCATAATCAGGTGGTCCTTAGGAAAATACGATAACCCCGGCTTAATAGAGGAGCATTTCAAAAATGAATCTGTTGAAAAGCAATTGGAGCTTGAGGCTCTTTTTGATGGCTGGGAGAGAATACGAAAAAGGAATCGCACCTCTCCAAAGACAAAAATATTTGAAACACTTTTAAATTTCTTATTACCGACCGATATGATTGCTACTAACAATGCATTTGTAAATGCCGAAGCGTATCTTCAAGCAAATCCATTTGAATTTCTTTCAATGCTCGGCAACGAAATAGCAGAAAGATTTTTGAAAGACTATAGTGATAAAGAGGAGGTTGCCCATATTCAAAGTTTTAACGGGCACAACTCAAGGTCAATAAAATCGCAAGAATTTATGCAATATACCAATCGGTTTGATATTTCTAATCACGCAATGTTCTTAGTAGATTTGTCATCACATAATGTAAATCCTCAAAAAGAGTGGCTTAAAAATGGGGTGGTTGATCAGAAATATATGTATATCTCTAGAGACTCTGTGGATAATTGGAACGAATTAATTTATGCTGAGCTATACAAATATTATGTTCATTGTGAAGATGCTTTAAAATTGCGCCTAAATAGTGAATCGTGGAACAATATACTTGATACTAGAAATATTGAATCGGTCGTAATTCTAGGTGCCGGCGCTTCAAAAAAGGAATTAAAAATACTTAATAGTATTATGCAGAACAATAGGCACACACAAGATAATAAATTGAAATTTTTTGTATTCGATAGTAGTTTCTACATGCTATATGATTCTATAATTAACCTAAAAAAGACTGCACGTGTTTCACATTTCGAGAACAGCGTTGAATTTATCCCATGTTGCGCAGATTTTGAAAATATAAAGCATTACAGAAAGGCCTTTCATGAGAAAATCGGAAGTAACACAGTTTTTTTTATACTAGGGTTAACAATTAATAATGTTGAGGAGCAGGTAATTTTATCCTCATTAAAAAGTGTTGCCAAAGAGGGTGATGTGTTAATTATTGGCACTGAATTTGGAGACGTTAATTCCCAGGAATTTAAGAACTATCTGGATGATACATACAATCGACCCGAGACAATAAACTTAGCAGTTAGTACAATTAGAGAAATGCTTGATAAAGACGCAGATTTTGGCAAAGAAAATAATATTCCATACGTGGATTACAGCAGCAAAGATGAGCGTTGCAAACTCGTCCAAGTTAGGTTTCCAAAAACCGCGGACCTGCCTAAGCCCTTAGTTAGCGAGGCGGCAAGTACCATTGCCGTAGTATTTGAGACGAAAAAGGCGATAGGCCATGCTCTAGGGGAGGCACGCGAATTAATTTTGGTCACATCGAGACGATATGACGAATCTGAATTTAATAACCTCATGATCAAGCACAAATTTTTTCCGGCAGATAGTGGGATGCCCTGCAATATGCCTGCAACCCACAAAATCTCCGAATACAAGAACTTAATGTTCGAATTTCTGATGAGCAAAGGCACGTCAGCCATCCGCACCAATTAACCAAAGGGCAAGATAGACGATTCCGCAGGATTCCACGCCCTTCCGCAATTTTCCTTGCAGGTATTATTGGCGCCGCGCAAATTGGCGGAGAGCAAGCCAGAAGGAGATAACATGCCGAGTTTAACTATAACGGTGTTCTTTGCCACGTTGGCGCTGACCTTTTGCACTGCAATATTTGCCCGCCTTCGAGCCAGCAACTCAAGCGGAGAAGAAGACTTGGCGGGTCGAAATCTAAATAAGTGGCTGATAGGACTCAGCGCAGGCACTACAGGAAACAGTGGTTTTATTGTTACAGGGGCAGTCGGCTTGGGTTATGCTGGCGGCGTTCATTGGCTCATGCTTCCTCTGAGCTGGCTGATTGGAGATCTAATATTTTGGTCTTTGTTTCCTGAAAAACTGAACAGCTTGGCGCGAAAGGCGCATGCGGCGACCATTTCTGAGATGTTAACTTATGATTTGAGCGGGAAAGCTGCGAAGTCCATTGCCATTGTCGTGGCACTGTTGCTGGCTACGTTCTTGGCAACCTACACGGCTGCACAGTGGTTAGCGGGTGAGAAATTCTTGTCAGGCATTTTCGATATGTCGAAAACAATGGCCCTTATCGTGTTTGGTCTTACTATTGTCGTTTATTCGAGCATCGGTGGCTTTAGAGGAAGTGTCTATGTCGACGTTTTGCAATCCTTCATTCGTATTGGTGGTACATTCGTCGCTTTGATCGCCGTGTTTTGGTATGCCCTCCATGACCAAGGAGCTTTCGCAAATAATATTGCCACGGCGGGCGTTGATTTCCTGAAGCCTTTTCCGAACGCCGGCTTAATTTCCATCTTGGGGTTTGTTGGAGGCTACGCCTGCGCTGCGGTTGGATTTGGCCTTGGGCAGCCGCAAATTGTATCTCGTTATATGGCAGGCAGTAGCCCTAAGGAGACAAAGGCTGCACGCTGGATTTATATCGGCTTCCTTCAGTTCACTTGGTTGGCAATGACGGGCTTTGGAATCATGCTGCGTGGCGTGATGCCAAATATTGCAGACCCCGAAACGGGGCTAAGCATTTTCTTTCAGACAAATATCAATGCCATTGCTACGGGGATAATTTTCGCAGATGTTTATGCAACAATCGCATCAACCTCCAACGGCCTACTTGTCGCCATAGCGCAGACTCTGCGGCGCGATTTGTTGGGAGCATTGTTTGGACCGCAGAAGTTTTCACTTATTGCAATGACGGTTGCCACACTTGGCATCGGACTCGTAACCATTGCGCTTTCGTTCGTACTCCCCGGCAATGTGTTTAGCATTGCGATTGATGCTGTATCCAAGATCGGCGCAGGTTTGGCTGGCCCCGTGATGATCAAGGCGTTCGGCTGGAAGCATTCCGCAGTCTCACTGCTGCTCTCCATACTTTCCGGAATTGCGGCAGCATACATCTGGACTGCCAGCGGATATGGTGCCGTATTTAACGAGGCTGGACTTGGAATTGTCACAAGCTTAGTAGTGAATTTCCTGTTTTCGGGCGTGGGCACAAAGTCTCAGCGATAGCTCGGCGTCAATTGTGCCTCAAGCGATTTTGGCCTCAGGTGTTGTGTTAGTATCCGGCCACGGCGGCAGGTGATTTCTTTCAAGCGGCTTGAGGCGCTTGCGTTCGGATCGCTTTTCCAGTTCCGGGGTGGCAGGTCTTCGAAGCGCTGGTTGGGATGGGCGTTGATTCGCTGCCTCGATTGGCTCCGGTCAGTTGCGCGGATTCAACAAAAACACGACATAGCCGCGAAACCGTGGATTGGTCGCCAGGGCAGCGGGTGCAGTCCAGTCTCCGCCTTCGGCCAGGCCGATGCGGAACGGCACCTTTAGCCCGTCGAGGCTCTTGAGATAGACGGCATAGCCCGGAATCGTGCGCCGCCCCTGATAGGTTTGCAGCACGATCTCGTCGACCACCCCGCTGAGCCTGTTGAGCACGGCGGAATCGCTGCGCGTGCTCCAGTCGAGCAGGCCGGTTATGCTGAGCCTGTAGCCGACCGGCAGGCGGCGGCGAAAGTCACGCAGAAAGACTTCGTAATCATCGAGATGCCGGGTGGCGGAATCGAAATCGATCTGCACCCCCGCCACCGGAACGCCGCTGTCGTGCCAGCGCTGCACCCGCGCCAGCACCTGTTTGTAGGTCTGCGCGCTCCAGTTCAGGGTATGGACGCGGTAGACGATCCACACCTCGCCTTTGCCCACGCGCGGCGCAGCACCACCCTGAGCGATCAGCCGGCTGGGCGCTTGCGGATCGCGCGACGGAAAATCGACCTGGCCCTGCAGGATGTACAGGCTGCGCGCCTGCTTTAGCACCGGCGTCGGCGTCACCCCGGCCCACAGCCAGTAGGCGTCATAATCGCCCGCCTTCACCGGCGCAGCCTGCGCCGGTCCGGACAAAGCGAGCAGCGCCGATAGAACTATAGGCAGCCACCTGGACCCCCTCACCAGTAGTACTTTAAACTTTTGGCCCAGACAGAGGTACCGTACTGGCTTTTCAAGGTCTGGAACCACTTCTTGCGGATGCTGATCGGATCCTCCGCGTCGTCGCAGCTGTTCGTGCCGGCGGGCGCCCAGCAGTTGATCGCGCGGTACAGTGCATAGGCGCGCACATCGGCCGCGGACTTCGGATTGGCGATGACGCCTCTGTAGATATCGAGCCGTGATATGCCTACGCCGGGGAATTGCGACGGCGACGTGCCCAATTCGTCCGGCCGCACCGTGCCGGGCCTGTCCCGGACCGGCGCATTGCGCAGCACGCCATCATAAGAATGGAGGCGCAGGAACTCACCCAGGCAGATCAGGCTGCGCTCAGCACGCGGGTTCTGCGCCAGGGCGGCGCCGATCGCCCTGATCGATGGACAGGTAAAGCCGTCGCCGTCATTCGTACCCGCCCAGTTGAAATCATCGAGCGGCATCCCCTGCAACGGCGTGCTGAAGGTGCTGTAAGGCTCCACCTCCGCCAGAGTCGCCGGCATCAGGGCCAGGTCGTCGACAAAGGCGCGGTAGCGGCCACGCGTCAGTTCCTTGTACAGCAGCACATGCAGCGCCAGTTCGCGTTCGTGCTGGGACGGATTAGCGGCGCCGGCGCGCTGCCTCAACAAATCGGGCCCAGCCGTTTGCGTCAGCAGGACATCGCGATAGATCGGCGTGCCGATCGGTGAACCCTTGGCGAACACCGCGCCCAATTCCCCCGCGCGCTCGTAGTTCAGCGCCAGGGCCAGCTCGATGGCCGGCCGGCGCAGGATCGGCTCGGCCAGCGGGATGAGAGCCAGCCAATGCGTCCGCGCCACGGCCGGCTTATGCACGGCCTCCAGCGCCAGCCCCTTCAGCACCTGCTGGCTGAAGGCGACCGACGACATGTTGGGCCCGGCCGGGTTAGCGTCGAGGATCTTCAGCGCGCCGGCTGGATCATTCTCGTTGTAAAAGGCGTAGGCCGCCAGCAGATAGTCATAAAGCGGCTTTTGAGCGGCGAACAGCGGACGCTGGGCTTCCAGCTCGGCGCGGCTCAATGTGGCGGGAGAACCGGGTTCCTGGCGCATGGACATCAGGTCGCGGGCGGCCAACAGGCGAGGCTCGTGGATATCCTTCGGCGCCACCTGGGTCAGGAGCTTGTTGTCGCTCTCATAGGCCAGGTCGAGCGCCGAGACGTTGCGCGCCTTCGGGTCGGCGGCCGCGAAGGCCTCGCCCAGGGCGTCGGAAAATTTGGTGCTGTCGCCGCCCAGCCACGCCACCCGGCGCAACAGGCCGCGCGCCGAGACAGCATAGCTGCCGTTGGGGTAGTCGCGCAGATAGCTGCGGAATTCCACCTCGGCCTTGGCCAGCGGCGCCCTGTCGACCTTGTCGAGTATCATCTCGCCGTAATCGCCGAACGACGTCGCCTGGGCGGCATTGAGATCAACGCGGGCCAGCATGTAGCGCGACGCTTCCTTCAACCACGGCAGTCGGCTGTCGGTCAGGTTGGCGAAACCCCACCGCGCATTGGCGAAATCGCCGGCGTAGAAGTCGGCCGCGGCGCCCATATAGAGGGCAAAGGCCTTGCCCGCCTCCGACCGGATGCTGGTTGCCGGCACGGCGACGGTGGCCCGTGCGTCGTCGTTGCAGGCTTCGCCAAGCGCGTTGCGGGCCTTGGTGAGAACGGCCTGCTCGGTCTTCGGGGCGGGACTTGCCGCCAGGGCCACCAGATAGGCGTCACGCGCGGCGGCGTTGCTGCGGCAGCGGTCGCCTTCGCCCTCGACGAAGTCGCTGACCGGGTCCGCCGGCTTGCGCCGATCATTGAGAATCTCGGCCAGGGTATCGAAATCGAGCGGTGTCTGGCCGGCATGAGGATCCGGCGGGGTTTGCGGGCTGATGGGCGCAGGCAGGCGCGGATGGGTCAAACCGGCATCGCCGAGAAGCAACAGGACATTGACCCGGCTGTCGTTCGACGGGGCGAGAAACGGCAGGTTGTTCTCGATTTGAGTCTGGATCAGCGAATAGAGCTTCGGAACGCTGTAATCGCTACAAGCAAACGCCGCGCCGAAGTTGAGCGCGCAGGCGACTATGGCGCCCAGACCGACGGCGCTCGACCACCGCCTGGCTTTACGCTTCGTTGCGAATTCCGCTCCTGCCACGGGTGTCCTCCCCCAGTTTCACCAGGGCAGTATAGACTTCGGTTAGCCGCAACGCGCAACGTAAATTCCAGCCATCTCCGGACGGCTTTGTGCGGAAATGTCCAGAGGAAAGGTTACTCCCAAGCCAGCTTTAAGACGTTGAACTTCTGTTGAGTTTGGAACTACCCCAAACTTGAAAAGCACTGAAAATGCGGATTATTCCCTTCTCCCCGCCCGAGGGCTAGGCGATTCACACTTCTCAAAAAAGGCAAGTAAACTCAGTAAGATTTTGGTGTGAGATGTCAGGGCTTTGACGCTAAAATCCGGAGCCATGTTTACGCGGTAGCTAAGGCCCCCCACCGTCGCGGCTTACGCGCCGAAGACGCGCGAGCGCAGCGCCACCTCCCCCGCGTGGCGGTGGAGTATAAGAAAAACAAATACTTATACCGCCCCGTGAGTGGGGCGGGGGACCGCCCGAGACATTGCGAAGCGTAGCGCAGCTTTGGCGAAGGGTGGTGGTGGGGGTCTTCGGTCGTTCAGTCACTCAAACCAAGCAGATTTGTGCATACCCTAGCGTCCGAGGGGAGAAGGGAATTATCGACGAATTTGCACTTTGTTCGACGCGTTCATCCCCTTGGGAGCTATGAACAAAGCGCGCCGGAATAGCCCGGCTTCTGTTCAATGATGTTCCAGAGGCTCAAGTCCGGTACCGCCGTGACTATCCGGATGCATCTTCTTCAGTGATCGGCGAACTTCCGGCTTGAATTCGTCGTTCCAGTGCGTTGTGAACACGATAATTCCAGCTTTTGAGGCACGGTCGAATTGATATGAGCCGCTAAAGAACCAGGTCCTGCCGCCGTGGCCTATTGAGACCAGGTCGCTGTCGGGGTTTCTCACGGCAGCAAAACCAATGGCGTCGCCGTATTCGAGATTTCCGTCGGATGGCACAACAAGCCTGAAGGAGTCGTCGAGCGCTTCGTGAGACAGAACTGTCTCAGGCCCTAAGCCCATCTGGAAGCGCATCAGCTTTAGCATGTCTTCCATGGTCGAGAAGGCTCCACCCGCGGGCAGCATGGGGCTCTTCTTCCAGGATGGCAGATGCGCCACGGTTTCGTCACCATAGGCAAATCGCTTCGAAGACTCCTCGGTAATAGCGAAGCTCGTGTCATGCATGCCCAGAGGTTCGAGGATTTCCGTCTCTACATACTCGTCATAGGCGCGCCCCGCCGCCCTGCTGAGCGCGAGCCCAAGAATTGCGTAACCGCTATTGGAATAGGCGCGCCGGGTGCCAGGTTCGAACCTGAACCTGTGGTGCTTCATATTGTCTGCCAGGCGTTGATCCCAGCTCCCTGGCAGAGCGTCCTCCCAAGGGAGCGCATTGCCGGTCGTCGGAGCAGGATATGTATCGTCAGCATCGATGCCGGACGTCATCGTGGCGAGTTGCATCAAGGTAACGCCGGGCGCCCAGGGGTAGGGGTTGGGAATGTCCGCAAATTCCGGCACATATTTGTCAACCCTGTCGGTAAGGTGAACGACGCCTCGGTCGACCAATTGCAGAAACATGATCCCCGTCAAGACTTTGGTTATCGACGCAATCGGGTAGATGGTCCGGGACGTCGGCAAGACATCATTTCCGATGACGGTGGAGCCATAATGCTTCTGGGCAACCAGTTCCCCGTTCTCGATGATTCCTACCGATACAGCGCGACCCGGCGTCTTTTCCGCGGCCACGTTTATGGCGTCTTCGATTTCCGCGTAAAGCCCTGCATTGGGGGCTGGCTTTGCGGCGGAGTCACAGGCACCAGATGCCGCCAGGAGCGTCGCAACCATCAACGCAGCCGAATACCGCGCAAACCGAAGCGGCGTACTGGCGCTTATTGACCTGCCCTTCATTCTCGTCCCCCATTATTGGTTCAGGTGTCCTTGCCGACCAGGCCGGTATCATGGCGATATCGTCGTCGCAATGTGTAGAAATCTTCAAAATCGCATCGGCTATATCAGCCGGTGTACCTGCCAGCTTAAGGAATTTTTGGCTTGTAAGGCAACATTAGCGTCCATGGGTCAGGGGGCAGAGACATTTTCTGCACCATTCAGTTCGTACCCGCCGCTAGAGCGATATGACTTTAGATAGAATCGTCATTTCGCTCTAACTTTTTGTTTTGTCGCGCAATTTAACCGAAAACGGGGCCGCCCGTGCGGTGGCGTCCACTTTATCGGATTGCGCTCTAGGATATTGGCACTTCACCGGAGAGCCAAAATCTCGTCGAGCGAAAATCGATCATCAAGTGACATCGCGGATCACGTCCAAGAACGCTCGAAGTTTCGAAGCTCTTGCCGCTCTTTGTGGGAAGTACAGAAATAATCCCGGCTCCGTTATCGCCGCTTGCGGAAGTATCTCGACAAGTCGCCCATCGGAAAGCTCGGTGGCAATAAGTTGCTCGAATAGATAGGCGATCCCGAGTCCAGCGACAGCCAACTGCGCCGCATAAGAAGAATCCGACACGCGCACAGTGCCCGAAACCGCCAATCTTATGTCTTTGCCTTGGTCATCCAGGTCCCAGGCATAAACCGCTCCTGAACCCAACAGTCGGTAGCCAATGCAGTTGTGCATCCGCAGTTCGTCGAAATTCGCAGGCGTACCGGTCCTGGCAAGATATTCCGGTGACGCCGCGATAATCGCGCGCAATGGCGGGGTCATACGCACGGCGACCATATCCTGCGCGATCATCTCTCCCAACCGTATGCCAGCATCGAAGCCCTCCGCGACAACGTCGGTGAGCGCGTCGTCGCTAATAACCTCAATGGTCAATTGGGGATGGCGGCGGCTGGCCTCCAAGAGAATAGGCGTCAATCCAAGGTGTAGAGCAACGTGCGGCACGTTAATCCGTAGCAGACCCGACACCTGTTGCTGTCCGGCCCTAACTGTCTCCGCCGCCCCCTCCAACTCTTGAATCGCACGTTCGGCGCCTTCTACATATGCTGTGCCCGCCTCGGTCAGGCTGACGCTTCGCGTTGTTCGCGCAAATAGCGTGACGCCTAGCCGGTCCTCGACGCTCCTGACGCCGTGGCTCACAGCTGACGCGCCAAGCCCCAATTCAGCACCCGCCCTCACAAAGCTTTTTGTTCGTGCCACGGCGAGTATGACAGGCAGATGGGTAAGAAGTAATCTGTCCATTGCTGAATTATATCGCATACCTTTTCCGAAACTAGCCTGATTATTTGCCACAATCGAAAAGCTAAGGTTTGGCTCGAAGCGATTTTCTGAGCGAGAAGGAGATCTCATATGAGCAAGACAGACCGAGTATGGTTTATTACCGGTGCCTCGTCGGGCTTCGGCCGGGCGTTAGCCGAGGCCGTTATCTTACGCGGTGAGTGCGTCATTGCAGCGGCTCGCCGGAAGCCAGCCTTGTTGGACCTGGTGGCGATGGCGCCGGAACGGGTGCTTGCCATGCCGCTGGACATCACCGATGCTGGCGCGCGGCATCAAGCTATCGCTAAAGCTTTGGACACGTACAGCCGCATTGACGTACTGGCAAATATTGCCGGCCGCGGCTCCCTAGGTGCCGTCGAAGAATTTTCGCTTGGGCAGTTGCGGGAACAGATGGAACTCAACTTTTTTGCCGCTGCTGAGATGACACGAGAAGTGCTGCCGACGATGCGGGCTCAAGGGTCAGGGCACGTTCTGAACCTCACAAGTATCGGCGGTCTGATTTCGATCGGTGGTTTTGGCCCTTACTGCGCATCGAAGTTTGCCCTGGAAGCCTGGAGCGAAGCACTTGCCGACGAGGTCAAGTCGCTTGGCATCCATGTTACGCTGGTGGAACCGGGGAATTTCCGCACGGAGTTCGCTGGTGACGTCAACATGCGACCAGATCGCTCAGTCAACGCATATCGCTCACTTATCGCACCCATTGAGGACTTCCTTTATGGTCAGGCTGGCCATCAGCCTGGCGATCCCGTCAAAGCCGCGGAGGCGATGATCGCTGTTGTCGATGACGCTTCCCCTCCCCGCCGGTTGGTCCTGGGGCCTGATGCCTATGAGGTTCTCGACCGCATCTATGCAGAGCGAGTAGCCGACATCAACAGGTATAGGGCAATGGGGGTTACGACCAATTATCCAGAAGCTGTGGTCCGGCCGATTGGTTCATGAGTGCCGAGTCTCGGCCGGTTGCTGGCTGGGAGTTCGAATGGCGAGCTTGGGAAAGCTTCCATTCGAGCAGTCCACTGGCGGATCAACGCTTCATTGCCGCCACGATAATCAGCACCACGAACAATACGAGCGACACGCCCTGCCACAGCTTTTCCGGATGGCGTTCGATCCACGAGCGGTGGCGTACGGTCCGGATCGTGCTCAGTGTGCCGTTTTCGAGCTGATAGGCCATCTCGAAGCCGTCCTGGAAACGTTCCGACGGATCGACCGCAATCGCCGTAAAGATAAGGTTCTCCAGCCAGGCCGGCAAATCCTTGCGCTTCACCGTCAGGGATTCCGGCCGGCCCATGCGCGGCTTGACGAAGGGTTCGATCTCGCCATAGGGATAGGCGCCCGTGAACATGCGGTACAGGGTCACGCCCAGGGCGAAGATATCGGTCTGCTCGTCGCCGCGGTTAGCGTCGAACATCTCCGGCGCACGGTAGCTGGCCGTGCCCGGCACATGTTCCAGGTCACGCGCCACATCGAGATGCGGCAGCCGGGCCACGCCCAGGTCGATCAGCTTCAGCCCGCCGCCCGGTGTTACGATGACGTTTTCCGGCTTGATATCGCGATGGATGATCCCGGCGCGGTGGAGGGCGCCGATGGCCTTGGTCAGTTTCAGCGCGATGTCCAGCCCTTCCACCAGTCCAACGCCACCGCGCAGCAACCGCTTTTCCAGCGTCTCGCCTTCATAGAAGGGCTGGGCGATATAGAGACAGGTCTGGCGCCTGGGCGGCAGGGTCAGAACCCCGCCGATCCACACGTGCTGGACCCGGCTGGCCACCCAGGCCTCGCGCGCAAAGGCCGCGCGCGCCGTCGCCTCGCTGCCTATGGTGTCGTCGCGCGGAAACTTCAGCAGGGCGTTTCTGGGTTCCTTCAAATCGCGCGCCCGGAAAACCCGGCTGTAGTCGCTGTCCGACAGCACCGCTTCCAGCTTGAAGCCGTCGATCACCTGGCCGACCTCGGGCGGCGCCACGATGGGCAGGCTGGCAAAGACCGCGTCGAGGTCTTCCAAGGTCACCGGCGGCAGCTCGACCACGTCGATCACCATGGCCGTGGCATTGTCGGTTCCACCGGCGTCCAAGGCGTCGGCGACCAGCTTGCGCGCCGTCTCGTCGGGTGCTGCGCGCGCGTTCAGTATCTCCGTCATCTGGCCGAGATTGAGCGGCCCGTGCACGCCGTCGCTCGACAGCAGCAGCCGGTCGTGGACCGCCACATCGTGCACCCGGTAGTCGATGCGGATCGACTCCTCCATGCCGACGGCGCGGGTGATGTAGTGGGTGTCCTCGGCGCCTTCCGGCTTGTGATCGCGGGTCAGCAGGCTCAAACTGCCGTCGCGCAGCCGGTACAGGCGCGTATCGCCGGCGTGGAAACTGTGCAGGCGATGGCCCTTGACGACGATGCCGGTGAAACAGGCCGACATGCCCTTCAGCTTCTCGTCCTTCAGCCCCTGCTGGAACAGCCAGTGATTGATGCTTTCCAGCGCCCGCGCCGCGGTCTTGCGCGGCGGCAGGGCGTCGCTCTGGCTGAGATAGTCGTCGATAAACGAGCGCACGCTCAGCTCGGCTGCCACGCGTCCGCCGCGCGCGCCGCCGACGCCATCCGCCACCGCGGCGACCAGGCCGTGATGGCGCGGCAGGTCTTCCAGGCACGCCGCGGCAAAGTCCTGGTTGTCGTCGCGCTTGCCAATATCGCTGGCGAATCCCGAGGCGATTCTGAGTTTCTCAATGGCCATTACAGCCGATCCAATGGCAGGATTTCGACCAGGTCGCCGACCGCCACGGCCGGGCTGTGGGCCCGCAGCCGGATCAGCCCGTCGGCGCGGGCAAAGACCTGGATCAGCGACGAATCCTGATCGGCAAAGGGCGTTACCTGCATCCGTCCGTGATCGGATATACCGACGCTGCCGCGCAGAAACGCTTCGCGCGGACCCGTAACCGCGATGGCGCCCAGGGCCACCGCCTTCACATATAGCGACCGCTCCGCCATACCCAGACTGGCCTCGATCCACGGTTTAAGCAGCAGTTGCGCCATGACGAAGGCCGAGGCCGGATTACCCGGCAGGCTCAGCACGCGCCGCCCGTCGGCCAGTACGCCAAAGGCCGTCGGCTTGCCCGGCCGGACCTTGACGCCGTCAAAGGCCGCCGCGAAACCGAGCTTTTCCAGCGCCGGCTTGACCAGGTCGAGATCGCCGACACTGGCGCCCCCGATAGTGACGATCAGGTCGGCCTCGACCGATTTCACCGCCTTCAGCAGCGCCTTCTTGCTGTCTTCGCCGACTCCCAGATAGCTGGCCTTGCCGCCCCATTGCCGGACCAGGGCGATCAGGGCGTGCGACGCCGATTCATAGATCTGGTCGCCCTTCGGCTCGGTCCCCGGCAGGACCAGCTCGTCGCCGGTACACAGCACGGCCACCGTCGGCCGCGCTGCCACGGTAACACGGTCATAGCCGGCCGCGGCCGCCAGGGACAGGCGCCACGGGTCGAGCCGCACGCCGGCCGGCAACAACAGATCGCCTGAGCGGAAATCCTGCCCGGCGTCGCGCAGATGACTGGCGCGTGGCATCAGTCCCTCGGCGCCGACCAAAACCTTGCCGTCGTTGTTTTCGGTATATTCCTGCAGAATGATGGCGTCGCAATCGTCCGGCATGGGTGCGCCGGTAAAGATGCGCACGGCGCAGCCGGAGGCCACCTTGCCCTTGAAACCCTTGCCCGCCTGGCTGCGCCCGACAACCTTCAGCGCGACCGGCGCCGTCTGGCCCACCAGGTCGGCCGCGTGCGCCGCATAGCCGTCCATGGCCGAGGCGCGAAACGGAGGCTGATCGCGCCCGGCCACGACTGGCTCAGCGACCACCCGCCCCAGGGCCTTGGCCAGATGCACGCTCTCGCCGCCCACCGCCAGGGCGGCGCTGCGCACCCGCGCCACGGCCTCATCGACGGTGGCGAGAAAAGGCGAAATCGGCAGATCGGGCGCCGGGGTCATATCCATCGGTCAGCGCTCATTGTCTATTCTTCGTTCAGGCGCGGCATCAGCTCGACCATGTTGCATGGACCGTGGCGGCTATCGAGCTGCCAGCGTATGACCTTGTCCCAGCCGTCCTTGACCGCGCCGTTCGACCCGGGTAGGCAAAAGACGAAGACGCCGTCGACAATCCCGGCCGTCGCGCGTGACTGCAGGGTCGACAGTCCGACGGTCTGGTAGCTCAGCATATGGAAGATGGTCGAAAAGCCGTCGATCTTCTTGCTCATCAGCGGCTCGATGGCTTCCGGCGTGACGTCACGCCCGGTAATGCCCGTCCCGCCGGTCGTCACAATGGCGTCGACCAGGCCGGAGCTGGTCCAGTTTTTCACCACCGTCCGGATGGCATGGACATCGTCGCGCACGATCTCGCGCGCCGCCACATGGTGACCCGCCGCGGTAATGCGCCTGGTCAGGATATCGCCCGAGGTGTCGCTTTCCTCGTCGCGCGTATCCGACACGGTCAGTACGGCGATATTGACCATCTTGAACGGCCGTTCGCGGTCGATCCGCCCGCCACCCAGATGGACCAAATCCTTTTCGTCTATCTCAGACATCTATCCTCCGGTCAGCGACATGGTGCGCGCCGGGCGATAGGTCCGCTCCGGACGCTGCCCCGCCGCCTGGTCGATATAAAATTCGTGCGCCCTGGGCTTGTGCGCCAGGGCCTGGGCCAACGCTGCCCGCAGACCTTCATTGCTCGTATCCTCGCGCACGGCGTCACGCAGATTAACGTGATCGTCCTGGCCCAGGCACATATAGAGCAAACCCGTACAGGTAATCCGCACCCGGTTGCACGTATCGCAAAAATTATGGCTGAGCGGCGTGATCATGCCGAGCCGCCCGCCGGTCTCGGCCACGTGGTAGTAGCGCGACGGCCCGCCGGTCTGCTCGCCCGTCGCCTCGACCTGCCAGAAACTGCGCAATTCGGCCAGTACGTCGGCCAGGGAGACATATTGTTCTTCGCGGCCGGCGATCTCGCCCATCGGCATGGTCTCGATCAGCGACACGTCCAGGCCACGGCCGTGGGCAAAGGCGATGATGTCGGGTAGTTCGGCGCGATTGTCCTGGGCCAACGCGACCACGTTCAGCTTGACGCGGATGCCTTCTCCCTGCGCCGCTTCGATGCCGCCCAGCACCTTGGCCAGGTCGCCGCCGCGCGTAATGCGTTTGAAAACATCGGGCTTCAGGCTATCGCACGACACATTGATGCGCTTCACGCCGGCCTCGGCCAGCCGCTTCGCCGCACCTTCCAACAGGGTGCCGTTGGTTGTCAGGCTTAGTTCCTTCAGCCGCCCTGCGTGCACCTGCTCGCCCAGCCGCGCCATGAAATCGAGCACGCCGCGCCGCACCAGGGGCTCACCGCCGGTAATGCGCAGGCGCTCGACACCGCTGTCGATCAGGAACAGGCTCAGCCGCTCCATCTCTTCCCAGGTCAGCAGGTCCTTGCGCGGCAGGAAGGTCTGCTGCTCGCTCATGCAATAGGTGCAGCGCAGGTCGCAGCGATCGGTCACCGATAGCCGGACATAGCTGAGACGGCGGCCAAAACCGTCGATAAGGGGTATTGCGGCACTCATGCTATAAACCTAGTCGCACGCCGCGATTATCTCAAGACAAAACCCTGAATTGCCTATAGTTTAGCTGGTAACAAACAGGTTGCAGGCCGTAATCTTACGAGCGTAACCCGGCCAGGCGTCCGCCCACAGGGAGCCCCTCATGAACCGCCGCCATGCCCTCCTGGGGCTCACAACCTTAGCCGCTGCCTCAGCCATGACACCGGTGTCCGCCAAACCGCGCACGCCCTCAGTCACCACAACCAACGGCCCGGTCACCGGCGCCACGACCAACGGCGTCGACGTCTTTCTGGGTCTGCGCTACGGCACCGCCCTGCGCTTCCAGCCGCCCGTCAAGCCGACGTCCTGGACCAAGCCCTACGCTGCGATCGCCTATGGCAGTGCGTCGCCGCAATCCGACACGCCGGATGCTTACGGAAAGAGCGAGGACTGCCTTTTCCTCAATGTCTGGACACCGCGCGCCGACGACAAAAAGCGCCCGGTCATGTTTTATATCCACGGTGGCGCCTACAATAACGGCTCCGGCGGCAATCCGCTGTACGACGGCACCAACCTGGCTACGCACGGCGACGTCGTCGTGGTCACGGTCAACCACCGCCTCAATGCTTTTGGGTATCTATACCTGGCGCGTCTGGAACGCCAACTCGGTGTGGGCAATAAGCTGGCTCATTCCGGCAATTGCGGCCAGTTGGACTTGCATCTGGCGCTGGAATGGGTGCGTGACAATATCACCCGCTTCGGCGGCGATCCGGGCTGCGTCATGGTCTTTGGCCAATCGGGCGGCGGCGCCAAGATCGCCACCATGATGGCGACGCCTTCCGCCAAGGGCCTTTTTCACCGCGCCGCGACCATGAGCGGCCAGCAGGTCACGACGTCCGGGCCGACCAATGCCACCACCCGCGCCGTGGCCTTCCTCAATGCGCTCAATCTCAAGCCCGAT
Organism: Asticcacaulis sp. P2_C5; assembly: GCF_056404555.1. Lineage (NCBI taxonomy): Bacteria > Pseudomonadati > Pseudomonadota > Alphaproteobacteria > Caulobacterales > Caulobacteraceae > Asticcacaulis > Asticcacaulis sp. P2_C5. Next base: position 203,783 of record NZ_JBFUDU010000007.1, on the reverse strand, counting down.
GCGGCAGGCCTGACTGCGATCCAGACCCTGCCGATGGACGACCTCATCGCGGCGTTGAAGACGCGCGATCCCGTGATCGGTTCGGGCGGGCTCTATTTCGGGCCGGTGCTCGATGAAACCGTGCTGTTCCGCCATCCCTTCTGGCCCGACGCGCCGGCGCAGAGCCACGACATACCCATGATGATCGGCAATACGCACGACGAAACGCGCGGCTTCCTGGGCGGCGATCCGCACAATTTCGAACTGACCTGGGAGGAACTGCCGGCCAAGCTGCCGCCGCAATACCGCGTCGATATCGACCCCTACCTGGTCATCGACACCTATCGCAAACTGTACCCAGCCATGTCGCCATCGGACGTCTTCTTCGCCGCCACCACGGCCGGCCGGTCATGGCGCGGCGCCATCGAGGAAGACGAAGCCCGCGCCCGCTCAGGCGCGGTGACCTATGCCTATCAGGTCGACTGGGCCTCACCGAAAGAGGGCGGTAAATTCGGCGCGCCGCACACGATCGACATTCCGCTGGTCTTCCGCACCACGGCGGTACCTGACAGCCTACCGACCAACTCGCCCGAGGCGCAGAGGATGGCCGACCTGTTCTCGGATGCCTTCATTGCCTTTGCGCGCACGGGTTCGCCGCAAACCCCGGCCCTGCCACAATGGAAGCCCTATTCGTTGCCCGATCGCGAAACCATGCTGATGAACCTGACACCGACCCTGGCCCTCGACCCGCGCGGCGAAGAACGCAAACTGTTCGCCAAGGTACCGTTCGTGCAGCAGGGGACGTGATGAGACATGGCCGGGCTTGATGCTGAGACGATTCGATTCTACGACGACGAAGCTGAGGTCTACGCCCAGGTCGTTCCCGGCGCCGACCCGATACGCCTTAAGGCCTTCGTGGATCGCCTACCCTCCGGTGCGCGGGTGTTGGAAATCGGTTGTGGTGGCGGACATGATGCCTTGGCCATGCGGAGCCTCGGACTGAGCGTAACGGCGACAGATGCCTCCGCTCCCATGGCAAGACAGGCCGAACTGAGACTGGGAACACCGGTTAAGGTCATGGCGGCTTCCGACCTCAGTGATCATGATGCGTACGATGGCGTCTGGGCGTCGGCCAGCCTGTTGCACGTTCCTCGCCCCGGCTTGACCGACGTCTTAAAACGTATTCATGCCGCACTTGTTCCAGGCGGGCTGCTCTATGCCAGCTTCAAGTCAGGTGATGCGGAAGGACGCGATTCTCTGAACCGGTATTACAATTTTCCCTCGGAAGACTGGCTGCGAAACGCCCTTTCTGCGGCCGGGAATTGGCAAGATATCGTCATCACGTACGAAGATGGTGACAGTTATGACGGTCGGCCGGCAACCTGGCTGCATCTGCTGGCCAGGAAATAGTCGTTGGTCGCCAGCGCCTCGCGACACGACGCCACGACGCCACGACGCCACGACGCCACGCGGTGTGGCTTCATGACTTAAGTAAGAGAACCGCAGATTTCGCCGATTAACGCAGATTTTTCAGAGCCTTCACCGTCAAAGGGCAGTCGCGATATCAAAATGATCGCTTCGCGATCGCAACGTGCTTGTTCAAACTGAAATTTGCAAATAACACACTGAAAAATCTGCGTTAATCGGCGAAATCTGCGGTAAATATGCACAGGTTCCGCTGCCCGATCTTTTCAGGTCTGACCCAGCTTCCGCGCCAGCCAGCGTTCGGCCAGACCCGGCCAGTCAGCCTGTGACCCGTCGAGATCACGCAGGGCAAAGCCATGCGGCGCCAGTCCGAACACATGGGCATCCAGATCGAGCGCCAGATCGCGACCCGTGCGGATAAAGTTCAAAGCGTGATCGACCGGCACTGAGGTGTCATGCAGCGCATAGGCCAGGAACACCGGACATTTCGGCACGCCCATGGGCTCGGCGGTGATACCGATCGGCCAATCGTTATAAAACGCCTGTTTCTCGACCGGCGGATAGTCGGGCTTGCCGGCCGGCGCCTTGTAGTCCCTGTGGTTGGCATTGACCGGGCCATAGGCGACGATCAGGGCCGACGGGGCACGAACATGGCTTTGACAGGCCATGACCCCAGCCATATGGCCGCCCGACGACAGACCGACCCAGACCAGCGGCAGATCCCCCGCAGCATGTTTTGAGTGGTCGCCTTCGGCTCCGGCTAAGAAATCCAGCGCCGCCAGGCCATCGGTCAGGGCGATATCCTTCGGCCACACGCCGCCCCTGCCGTCCGACTGTCCCGGCAAGCGATGAACCAGCACACAGGCCTCATAGCCCAGTTTGTTGAGCCACAGCGCCACCTCGACGCCTTCCTTGTCGTGGACCAGCGAGGTGTAGCCGCCGCCGGCGCAGACCACGGCCCGCGCTTTCGGTGACGCCACGCCGTAGATATGCAGTTCCGGCCGTGTAACGACTTTCAGCACGCGATTTGGCCATTCGCCTTCGAACCGGTTCTCCGCCCCCTCGCCCAGCGAGATAATTCGTCCCGGTTCCGCCGTCATGCTGTCACCTCAATGTTTGGGGTAGGATTTGGCAAACAGCGAATCCCAACCTGCCTTCGGGCTCATATCGTCGAGATTCCACTCGGCCTCGACAAACGGCGCCGCCGTCGCCTTGTACTGCGGATAACCGTAGTAGTTCTGGCTTTCCTGATCAATGATTTCGCCGCGGCCTTCGGCCACATCCGACAGGATCTTGAAGTCGACATCGTCGCGATCCCACGGCCGCGCACCCACCGCTCCATAGATCTCGTCTTCCAGCCGGTTGGCCGGTACGAGCTTGAGATCGTCGGGCAGGTAGGGCGCCGTCGCCATCATGATCTGCGCCGAACCGGTTGTATAGCGTCCCGTCATGGCGACCGGTCGGCCGACCACATCGACCGCGATATTGTCCTTTAGATACAGGCTGACGCTGCCGTCCCCGCCCAGGCTGAACAGGGGCGTCGACGGCACCGTATCCGGGCCCTGGCGGTAGACATTGCCGACCAGGGTGATCATCCCGGTTTCAAACGAATGGGTCTCCCATTCGTGGCCGATCAGGTTGTAGTGGATCGCCTTCTGGCCGGGATTATAGATCATCGAATTGATCTCGGCGGCGTGGACCCCGCCCTTGAACAGCGCGTTGCGCTCCTCGTTCGAGGCATACATGTTGGCGTACAGCAGAATACCCGTGGCGTTGTCGTGGATCAGACCGCCCTTGGAATGCTCGCCCTTGTCGTGGGTCGAATGGCGCAGGCCTTCATAGACCAGGTCGTGGCTGTAGGTAATGTTGTGCGAGGTGTTCTGCCGCCATTCATAGATATCGGCGCCCTTGAAACGCGGTCCCGAGGCCGACAGGTTCTCGTCCGTCGCCCACGAGAATGAGCAGTGATCGACGATGATATTATAGGCGCCATTGGTCGACAGGCCGTCGGCGTTCCACCCGCTCTTCTTGGGGTGACCGGCCTCGCCGGTACGGATCATGACGTGCTGCATGATGATGTCGTGGGTCGAGATGTTGAACTCGCCCTTGATGAAGGTGATGCCGGGCGACGGCGCCGTCTGGCCGGCAATGGTCAGAAACGGGTTCTTGATGCGCATTGATTTGCTGTCGAGATCGATCACGCCGCCGACTTCGAAGACGACGATGCGCGGCCCTTCGGCCTCGACGGCTTCGCGGAACGAACCCGGGCCGCTCTCATTGAGATTGGTGACCTTGATGATCCGCCCGCCCTTGCCGCCGACCGTATCCTTGGCCCAGCCGACAACGTCATAGGTGGCGCGATCGAGCGTCGCGGCGGGCTTGGCTCCAGTCACCGCCTGCGATGACACCGGTATCATTGTCAGTAGGGCTACACCCGCCAAAACCATAAATTTTTTCATTCCTGTACTCCCTGTTTTATTCCCTCTTCCCGTTTTGGCTGCCGCCGAGGCCGGGGAGAGGGTTAGGGTGAGGGGCATACCTGCGTATCGGCACGTACCTGCCCTCCCCGTTTATCTTACGCTGTGTCGCCGAACCTCAGGCAGACACCGTCTCGCGCCCCGCCTCCACGGCCAGCAAACTCTCATAGGCCGCTTCCACGGCCGTGACGAACCGACCGTCCGCCACCAGGCTTTCCGGAAACACCACCCGCAGCTCCAGAAACGCCGCGACATCCGACACGTCGTCTGCGCATGAACCGCCCAGGGCCAGCAACTCCGTCGCCAGGGGATCGGTAATCGCCTCGCCCGCCACGGCCTTTTTGCGCACAAAGCGCATCCAGGCCGCCAGGGGCATGGCCAGGCGCGCAATGTCGCGACCTTGGGCCAAGGCCTCACTGACCGAGCTCAAAATCCGGATCGGCAGTTTCTGCGACCCGTCCCAGGCGATCTGCGACAACAGATGGCGGATCGCCGGATTGCGGAAGCGCTGCAGGATGGCTTCGCAATAGCCCGGCAGGTCCATGCCTTTGGGAGCCTCCAGTAAGGGCGCCACATCGTTCAGCATCAGGTCACGCACCAACCCGGCCAAGTCCGCGTCCTTCATGGCCTCCGATACGGTCTCATAACCGCGGTGCAAACCGACATAGGCCAGGGTCGAATGCGGTCCATTGAGCAGGCGCAGTTTCGCGCGTTCATAGGCCGGCACATTGTCGGTCAGGGTCACGCCAACGCTGGCCCAGTCCGGCCCGCCGACATGGACATGGTCCTCGATCACCCACTGCGTAAAGGCTTCGCGCTGGATCGGCCAGGCGTCTTCCAATCCGATCACGCCCGCCACCCGAGTCCGCAAGGCGTCATCGGTCGCCGGCGTTATCGAATCGACCATGGTGCACGGGCATTGCAGTCCGGCCTCAATCCACGCCGCAAAGGCTGCATCGCCCTGGGCCGCGAAGGCCACGACCGCCGCCTTCAAGCGCCTGCCATTATTGGGCAGATTGTCGCACGGGATCAGCACGAAGGGCTCAGCCCCCGCCGCATAACGCAAACGCAAACCTTCGACGACATAGCCGATAAACGATTTCGGCGCCGAAGGCAGGCTGAGATCATGGACGATATCGGCATGGTCGAAATCCAACCTCCCGTCGGGCAGCAGGCAGTAGCCTTTTTCGGTCACGGTCGAGGTAACTATGCCGCAGGCCTGGAGGCGCTCCATGACGGCGGCGATATTTTCCGGTCCGACCAGGACTTCGCGCATCGATCCGATGACGCGATAGCCGATCTCGGCATCCAGCGTCGCCAGGATGTAAAGCCCGTCCTGCGGTTCCAAGGCATCGCGCACACCTGGCGAATGCAGCGACACGCCGCAAATGCCCCAACGCGGATCGGTCACCGCCAGGGCATCGAGATAGGCCGCCTGGTGGGCGCGGTGAAAGGCGCCGGGGCCAAAATGTACGACACCCAACTGCAGGGCAGCCGGATCATAGGCGGGACGGTCAGCAACAGCTTGGGCAACTGAAGACAGGGATAGGCGCGTCACAGGGTCACTCCGTTTTTCCAGATAGCGATTTCGCGCTCGTCATTACGTTCGTTGCAAGCCGGTTGCCCCGAGGCGGTGCGCAAGATCAGGTCCATAAGGTCCGTGGTAACGCTATCAAGGTCTTTCGTCAAAGCCTGGCCGGCATCGAAGTCGATCCAGTGCGGCTTCTTTTCGGCCAGGGCCGTGTTGGAGGCAATCTTCAGGGTGGGTGCCGGAAAGCCCAGCGGCGTGCCCCGGCCCGTGGTGAACAGCACGATGACCGCACCGGCCGCGGTCAGGGCGGTCGACGACACGGCGTCATTGCCCGGCGCTTCCAGCAAGCTCAAACCCTTTTCATGCGCCCGCTCGCCATAGCGCAGCACTTCGTTGAGCGGCGACGTCCCGCCTTTTTGGACGGCGCCCAGCGATTTTTCCTCAAGCGTGGTGATCCCGCCGGCCTTGTTGCCCGGCGACGGATTTTCGAAAACCGGCTGATTGTGGTCGAGGAAATATTGCTTGAAATCGTTGACCACCGACACGACGCCGTTGAACACGTGCTCGTCCTTCGCACGCGCCATCAGCAGACGCTCGGCGCCGAAGATTTCGGGGATCTCGGTCATGATCGCCTGGCCGCCGCCAAAGGCGACGCGATCGGCTACGCGCCCGACCAGAGGGTTGGCGGTCAGGCCGGAAAAGCCGTCGGAACCGCCGCACTTGACGCCGATGCTGAGGTCTTCGATGCCGCACGGTTCGCGCCGGTCCAGTTCAACGACCTTGACTAGCTCTTCCAGGGCCTCGAGTCCGGCCTCGACTTCATCCTCGACCATCTGGGCGGCGAAATATTTCAGCCGGTCGGCCGGGCGGTCTATATCCTTGAGCAGGGCCGACAACTGGTTGTTTTCACAGCCTAGGCCAATGATCAGGACGCCACCGGCATTGGGATGCATGGCCAGGGCGGCCAGCAGTTTGCGCGTATGGTCGAGATCGTCGCCCAATTGCGAACAGCCCAGCGGGTGGGTCAGGGCATGGACACCGTCAACGCGGCCGGCGAAACGCGTATCGGCCTGCCGCGCCAGCTTCTCGGCCGTCCGCGCCACACAGCCGACCGTGCACAGGATCCAGATTTCATTGCGGATCCCGACCCGGCCATCCGACCGGCGATAACCCATAAATGTGCCAGATGAGGGGTTCTTACTTTCGGCTGAAGGCGCACCCGCCGGCTCATAATGATAGGCCTCGACTCCCGTCAGGGCCGTCACCAGATTATGGCTATGGACATGTTCGCCCGCCAATATATCCCGCGACGCCTTGCCGATGACAAAGCCGAACTTCAGGACCTCGGCCCCGGCGGCGATATCATACAGCGCAATCTTGTGGCCCTTCGGCACATCATCGCGCAGTACGAGTTCGATCCCGCCCACCTGTACAAACGCGCCGGCCGGCAGATCGCCGAGCGCCACGGCGACATGGTCGCGCTCATGGACGCGCAAGACGCCCGACGGCGCCACGTCCCCCGCGCCCAAGCCCGCACAACTGGCCCGATCGTCCGGCATAAACATCCCTATTCGAAAACACGTGCAAACCTTTGTTGTTTGCACTATGGTAACCGGTGTCATAAGTCCAATCCGGGGTGGTTTGCAAGATGTTGGGGAAAATATTGGGCGCCGCCCGCAGCGGCAGCCCCCTTGCGAAAGCGTCAAAACCCGTTAGCAATGCAGGATCAGGCCGCTCATGACCCGGCCGACTCAACCCCGTTCTTTGGCACGCCCCCTCGCCGCCGCCAACGGCGAAGCCGACACTGTGAGCCTGACCGACACCATGCCCCTGCGCGCCAGCGACGATCCTGTCGAAGACTTTCTCCGCCGCCGCAAGAAGGCGACGATCAATGACGTCGCTCATCTTGCCCAGGTGTCGAAGAAGACCGTCTCGCGCGTCATCAACAATTCGCCTTCGGTGCGCGAGGAAACGCGCGACGCCGTCAATGACATCATTGCCCGCGTCGGCTTCCGCCCCGACCCCCAGGCGCGCGGCCTCGCCTTTCGCCGTTCCTTCCTAATGGGACTGATCTACGACAACCCCAACGCCACCTTCATCGTCAATATGCAGATGGGCGCGCTGGACGGACTGCGCGGATCGGGCACTGAACTGGTGGTCCATCCCTGCGACCGGCGCAGCGACACCTTCCTCGACGAGATCCGCGATTTCGTTGAACTGCAGCGCCTGTCCGGCGTCATCATCCTGCCGCCGATCGCCGAGGACCGCCGCCTGCTGGCCCTGATGGAAGACCTCGACGTCCCCTTTGTCCGTATCACCGCCCGGTCGGGCATGGATAACGACCCACCCATCGACAGCCTGCAGGTCGTGTCGCGCGACTACGAAGGCTGCGAACAGGCGGCACAGCATCTGTTCGACCTGGGGCACCGGCATATCGGCTTCATTGGCGGCAACCAGGCCTATCCATCGGCTCACGAGCGCCGCGGCGGCTTCGAGCGCGGCCTGAAGGCCAACGGCCTGACCCTGGCGCCCAATGCCATCGTCAACGGCGACTACAGCTTTGAATCCGGCTACGATGCCGCGCGCCGGATCCTTATGACGGCGCCGCGTCCGACCGCCCTGATGTGCAGCAATGACGAGATGGCCGCGGGCGCCTACAAGGTCGCCTACGAGATGGGGCTGAAGATCCCCGACGACCTGACCATTATCGGATTCGACGACGCCGCCATCGCCACGCGCATCAATCCGCCCCTGACCACGGTCCGCCTGCCGTCACGCGACATGGCGCACAAGGCGGTCGAAATCCTGATGTCGCCCGAAGCCGTCAAGGCGCCCGGCGGCACATTCGTCTTCAGTTCGTCCCTGGTCGTACGCGGCTCGTCGGGCCCAAGACCAAAATAAGGGGGCCCAAATTAGAGGGGCCAAGACAAGCTTTTTCCAGGCGAAAGTCTTCGCCGCTACCTAATCACATCTGAAACGCTGCATAACCGCGCCAAAGCGGCTCCGAACCCCGCCAGAATCTTGTTGTAAATTGCAATGACACCGGTTACCTATATTGCCAGGGAGTTCGGGCGGACATAAGCAGGACAACTGCCTAAGCCTTGAAAACGTTGGTATTATCATTATGACAAAGCCCTTGTCCCTGAATGGGGACCGCCTGTTTTCGTCCGACCCGGCGCAGCGCGCCGTCGCGCGCGATTTGTACAACCTTATCAAAGACTTTCCGATCCTCTCGCCGCACGGCCATACCGACCCGTCGTGGTTCGCCGATAACCTGCCGTTCGAGAATGCGACCGCCCTGTTCCTGGCGCCCGACCACTACATCTACCGCATGCTCTATTCGCAGGGCATCGATATGCGCGCGGTCGGCGTCGGTTCGCGCGCCGGACCATCGGACGCCGATCCCCGCGCCGCCTGGCATATTTTCGCGCAGAACCAGCACCTGTTCCGCGGCACCCCGACCTCGATGTGGATGCGCCACGTCTTCGGTCAGATCATGGGCTTCGACGTCTTGCTCGATGAATCGACCGCCGACTTTTATTTCGACCGTATCGGCGAGTTGCTGGCGTCGGACGCCTATCGCCCGCGCGCCCTGTTCGAACGTTTCAATATCGAATTGCTGGCGACCACCGAGGGCCCGACCGATACCCTGGAACACCATCAGAAAATCAAGGACTCCGGCTGGAAAGGCCGCGTTGTCACGGCCTATCGCCCGGATTCGGTCATCGACCCGGAACACGAGGATTTCCATGACAAGCTGAAGCAGTTCGGTGAGTTGACCGGCGAGGACGTCTATGACTGGACGGGCTATCTGCGCGCCCACCGCATCCGCCGCGATGTCTTTATGAAGCACGGCGCGACCTCGACCGATCACGGCCACCTGACCGCCAGGACCGCCAACCTGTCCCCTGCCGACAGCGAAGCCCTGTTCCGCCGCGTCACCGGTCCGAACGTGACGGCCGAAGACGCCGAGCTGTTCCGTGCGCAGATGCTGACCGAGATGGCGCGGATGAGCCTGGACGACGGCCTGACCATGCAGATCCACCCCGGTGCCTATCGCAATCACAATCTCAAGGTTTTTGAGACCTACGGCCGCGACAAGGGCTGCGATATCCCGCTACCGGTAGATTATGTCCATGACCTCAAGCCTCTGCTGGATGCGTTTGGTAATGAAAAGAACCTGACCGTCATCGTCTTCACCATGGACGAAACCAGCTATGCCCGCGAACTGGCGCCGCTGGCCGGCCACTATCCGATCCTGAAGCTCGGTCCATCGTGGTGGTTCCATGACAGCCCCGAGGGCATGACGCGTTTCCGCGAGCAGGTTACCGAAACGGCAGGCTTCTACAATACGGTCGGCTTCAATGACGACACGCGCGCCTTCCTGTCGATTCCGGCGCGCCACGACGTCGCCCGCCGCGTCGACGCCAACTTCCTGGCCCGCCTGGTCTGCGAACACCGTCTGGAACTGGACGATGCGGCGCAGGTCATAAAAGATTTGACCTACAACCTTCCCAAAGCCGCCTATAAGCTCTAAAGAGAGCGAATATGCAATAAATTGATCGTAAATGATCAAAAATGGAGCCTGCCTCGATGTGCCAGAATTCGCTGTACCGCAAGATCTACCACGCCACTCATCCCGACATGATGCAGGGCGCCGGCACGCAGGACCTGCGCGACAAGTATCATGTCGGCGGGCTGTTCGAACCGGACGCCATCGTGCTCAACTACACGCATTTTGAGCGTTTCGTGATCGGTGGCGCTGCCCCCGTCAACACGACGATCAAGCTGCCTGACCAGACCGAACCCGCTTCGGCCGCCGGTCACCCCTTCCTGGAACGCCGCGAACTGGGCGTGATCAATGTCGGTTCCGGCGCAGGTCAGGTGACCGTCGACGGTACGGTCTACGACCTCGATCTGAAGGACGGCCTCTATATTCCGATGGGCACGGCCGAAGTCCTGTTCACCTCGAAGGACGCCGCCAATCCGGCCCTCTTCTACCTGACCTCGACTCCGGCCCATGCGCGCTACGAGACGGTGAAAATCTCGATCGGCCAGGCTGTGCCGCTGGAACGCGGCGCACTCGAAACCTCGAACCAGCGCGTCATCTACCAGTATATCGTCCCGACCACCGCCAAGTCATGCCAGCTGTTGCTGGGCCTGACCATACTGGCGCCGGGTTCGGTGTGGAACACCATGCCGCCGCACCTGCACGACCGCCGCTCCGAAGTCTATTTCTACTTCGATCTCGGCGCCAATGATCGCGTCTTCCACTTCATGGGCGAGCCCGATGCGGCGCGCCATATCGTCATGCAGAACAACGAAGCCGTGGTGTCGCCGCCGTGGTCGATCCATATGGGCGCCGGGACCAGCAACTACGCCTTTATCTGGGCCATGGGCGGTGAGAATCTCGACTACACCGACATGAAGGTGCTCGATATCTGTCAGCTCGCATAATTCACCAAAAACAGAGCGGTCCAAGGCCGCCTTAAATACGGGACAAACGAAAATGCCGACTTCCATGTTCGATCTTACCGGCCGGGTCGCCCTGGTCACGGGCGCCAATACCGGCCTGGGTCAGGGTATTGCCCTGGCTCTGGCAGAGGCCGGCGCCGACATTGCCGCGGCCGGAATCGTCCCGGCCGATGAAACGGGTGACAAGGTCCGCGCCCTGGGCCGCAGGTTCCTCAATATCGACGCCAACCTGATGAGCATCGAGCCGGTTGAGCGCATCGCCGCCGAAACCGTGGCCGGCCTCGGCGGGCTCGACATCCTGGTCAATAATGCGGGCCTCATACGCCGCGCCGACGCCGTCGACTTCTCCGAAAAGGACTGGGACGACGTGATGAACGTCAATATCAAGGGCGCCTTCTTCATGGCCCAGGCCGCCGGCAAGCATATGATCGCCAAGGGCTATGGCAAGATCATCAACATCGCCTCGATGTTGTCCTTCCAGGGCGGTATCCGCGTCCCCAGCTATACGGCGTCGAAGTCGGGCATTGCCGGCATCACCCGCCTGCTGGCCAATGAATGGGGCGCCAAGGGCATCAATATCAATGCCATCGCGCCTGGCTATATGGCGACCGACAATACGGCCCAGTTGCGCGCCGACGAGGACCGCTCCAAGGCCATTCTCGATCGCATCCCGGCCGGCAAGTGGGGCGTGCCGGCCGATCTCGGCGGCACGGCGATCTTCCTGGCAGCAAGCGCGTCCGACTATGTCAACGGCGCCATCATCCCCGTGGACGGCGGCTGGCTCGCCCGATAGTTGCGAAACTCCGGCGGCGTTCCGTGTCACCGGAGTTTTGTCCAACGGGCAAATATCACCACAACCTTAACTTTAATTCACTATTAATATATTGAATTATTTATATTTTTATGAAATTTTGAGACTTCATCGGTAAATCATCTTTCTACGTATCCGGGACATAGTGCGTCCCGTCTCAGAAAGAGTTCGCCATGAAGCCCAAAAATGCCCTCAACGCCGGTTCTATCAACGGTACGCCCCTGGCCAACCAGGCCCCGGTCTATAATGGCGAGACGACACTTTTTCGCGGCGCCCATGCCGGCCATCCCTATACGGTCACGGCGATCGATCTGCTGGTTGGTTATATCGACCCAGATGGCGATACACTCAGCGTTATCGATCTGCATGCTGAGCACGCCACGATCACCGACAACCTTGATGGCACCTATCTGGTCACGCCCGACGAAGGCTATAAAGGCCTGGTTGATCTGAACTATACGATCAGCGACGGGCGTGGCGGCACACTGAACGTCGACAATACCATCTACTTCCTGCCGGAGCTGAGCGCCGGGCCGAGCGTTGTCGTCAATACCACGACTCCCGGCAGTCAAATGTCACCCGATATCGCCGTGTTCAGCGACGGCGGCTACGTTATCACATGGATTTCTGCACCGGACGAAGAGGGTGACCCCGACGACCAGGGCGTTTACATGCAAAGGTACAATGCCGCGGGCGTCGCTCAGGGCGCGGAAATTCAGGTTGCCAGCGATTCAGGCGCGGGTGATTTGATCGGCCAGGCCGCCAGTATTACCGTCCTGGCCGACGACAACGTCGTTGTTGCGTGGCAGACCCAGTCTGCCGAGGGCAGTCCTTCGGTCATCTATATCCAGCAATTTGACGGCGATGGCGTCGCCATAGGTGACCCGGTTCAGGTAAATGCCACAGCCGAAAGCGATCAAACCGAGCCCCAGGTCACGACGCTCCATGATGGCGGTTTCCTGGTGACGTGGGTCACGGACGGCGATATTGCTATGCAGCGTTTCGACGCCGACGGCGAAAAGGACGGCGTACAGACCGTGGTCAATACTGTCACGGATGGCAACCAGACCCACGCTACCGTGTCCGCCTTTGCCGACGGCGGCTGGATCGTCGTCTGGCAAGGTGACGTCGCTTCACCCTCTGACAGCCTCATGGGCGGCGACATCGCCACCGGAACCGATGTCTTTGCCCAGCGTTACGACTCCGACGGCCACAAGGTCGGCGATGAAACCCTGATTAATTCCGTAAGGTACGGCGATCAGGGCCTGGCGAGTGTCGCCACACTGACCGATGGCGGCTACGTCGTGACCTGGTCGGGGACCGATATCGAGGACTCGAATGTCTATCTGCAGCGTTACGATGCCGACGGCCAAAAGGTAGGCGACGAGACGGCAGTCAACTCGCCGACCACCAATCAACAAATCTTCGGCAAGGTCGCGGCCCTCAGCGACGGCGGCTACGTCGTCTCATGGCTGAGCTGGAGTGAAACCTTTCACATGTTTTTCGACGTCTATATCCAGCGCTACGATGCCGCCGGCCAACCGGTCGATGATGAAACGCTGGTATCGTCGCCCATCGGCATCAGCCTGCTGCACGACGTGGTCGGCCTACCCGACGGCGACTACCTGATGGCCTGGACCGGTTTTGCCTTCGATGAGGATTTGAACCCGGTTACCGATGCATTCGATATTCTGAAATCGGTCCACGCCGCCCAGCGCGCGCCCGTCTTAGGTGGGCCGCAGGCTGTTCTGACCCATGCCACCGAAGACATGGACTATCTGGTTTCCGCGCCCGACCTGCTGACCGGTGTAACCGATATCAATGGCGATGATTTGGAGATTACCGCCATTTCCGCCGACCACGGTAGCGCTGTCGATAACCACGACGGCACCTTCACCATCACGCCGGCCACCAATTTCCGCGGCGACCTGACCCTGACCTATACGGTCAGCGACGGTCACGGCAATACTGTTGAGGTCGAGCACGACCTGACGGTCGACGGCGTTATCGATACGGTGCGCAGCGCCACGACCGCCACCCTGGACACCTATATCGAGAACCTGATCCTGATTGGAGACGCCGCCATCGACGGCAGCGGCAATGCCTCCGACAATGTCATCACCGGCAACCGCGGCGTCAACACGCTTATCGGCAATGACGGCAACGATACGCTGAAGGGTGCGGACGGCGACGACACTCTACGCGGCAATGCGGGCCATGATCGCCTCGACGGCGGCAGTGGCAAGGACAGCCTGTATGGCGGCGCCGGCGACGACAGCTACTTTGTCGATAATCTGGAGGACCTTGTTTCGGAAAGCGCCACGCCGGGCGTCGATGCCGGCGGCAACGATACGGTGTTCTGCGCCGTCAACTGGACATTGGACAGCCGGTTTGAAAACCTGGTGCTGACCGGCAGCGCGCTCACGGGCACCGGCAACGACCTGAACAACAGCCTGACCGGCAACAGCGGCAACAATGTGCTGGACGGCGGCCTTGGCGCCGATACCCTGTCGGGCGGAACGGGCAGCGACTATTACCATGTCGACAATGCGGGCGATCGCGTACGCGAAGACGCCGCCGGCGGCAATGATACGATCGTGTCGCTTATAAGCTTCAGGCTCGGCGCCAATATTGAAAACCTCGAGCTGGCGGGAGCGGACGATCTCAAGGGGATCGGCAATGACGCCAACAATTTCATGGTCGGTAACATCGGCAATAACGTGCTGAACGGCATGGCGGGCGCCGACACGATGTACGGCCAGGCCGGAAACGACACCTACTATGTCGACGATATCGGCGATCTGGCCTCCGAACAGGGTAATCTAGATCCGGACGATGGCGGCATCGACACCGTCATAGCGACGATCGACTGGACCCTGATCGTCAACTTCGAAAACCTGACCCTGGCCGGCACGACGGGTATCAGCGGCACGGGCAATGCACTCGCCAACCTCATCACCGGCAACAGCGGCCGAAACGGCCTCGTCGGCGGCGATGGAAACGATACGCTGAACGGCGGATCGAATCTCGATACCATGACGGGCGGCAATGGCGATGATCTGTACTATGTCGATGCGATCGGCGACTCGGTGATCGAAGTGGATGCCGCCGGTACCGATACGGTTCGCGCCTATATATCCTACACACTGTCAGACCACGTCGAAAACCTGATCCTGAGCGGCGCGACCGACATTGACGGCAACGGCAATGCGCTTGCCAATGTCATCACAGGCAATAGCGGCAAAAACGCCCTTATCGGCGGCGACGGCAACGATACGCTGAATGGCGGACAGAACCTTGACACCATGACCGGCGGCAATGGCGACGACCTCTATTATGTCGATAATCTCGGCGACTCTGTCGTCGAAGCCGATGCCGGCGGTATCGACACGGTTCGCGCTTCCGTCACCTATAGCCTGAGCGACACTATCGAGAACCTGGTCCTTACGGGCGGCAACCCTGTCAATGGCACAGGCAACGATCTCGCCAACAGCCTCACCGGCAATAGCGGTAACAATATCCTCACCGGTGGCGGGGGTAACGATAGCCTGAATGGCAGCCTGGGCAACGACACCCTGATCGGCGGCGCAGGAGACGACAAATACTATGTCGACAGCAACCACGATCGCATCACCGAAACGAACGATGGCGGCATCGATATCGTCTATGTCACCGCCAATTACAGCATGGACGACTATGTCGAGAACCTGACCATCAACACGGCTTCCGGCGTAACCGCTTACGGCAATAGCCTGGGCAATGTCATGACCGGTGGCGCCGGCAGCGATGCCCTGTATGGCGCGGACGGCAACGACACCCTGAGCGGCGGCCTGTCCAACGACACACTGGACGGCGGGCACGGGGCCGATCTCATGACCGGCGGAATGGGTAGTGACAGCTACTATATCGACAATGTCGGCGACCGCATACGTGAATATGCCGATGGCGGCTATGATCAGGTGCGCAGTTCGGTAACAACCCAGCTCGGCGCCTATGTCGAACTCCTGTACCTCGTCGGCAGCGCCGCCATCGACGGAACCGGCAACGCGCTGGACAATGACATCATCAGCAATGCGGGCAATAATCACCTGACCGGCGGGCTGGGCGCCGACCGATTCTACTTCATGGGCGGCTTCGGAGCCGACACCCTCACTGACTTCGATGCCAGCCAGGGCGACATCCTGCTGATCGATGACGACCTGGACCACACCACCATTACGCAGTCGGGCAACAGCACCGTCATTATGACGCACAATGGCGACAGCATCACCTTGCTCAATACCGTGGCAACCGACACCGGCTTACTGGACGCCCTCAGCTTCGTCGGCTCCCTCTGAGGCGTAGGAAACCCGCAGGCGGATTCGAATCGACATGGCGACGGCCGTACGTTATCCCTGTGACATCAGTTTTTTGGTGTCACGGGTAAGGCGTATGGCCGGAACGGCTGGCCTTCCTGTGGACCTTTTCAGGGAACGCCTCCATGACCTTGCCTGTTACCGACCTTACGCCGGGTACCGAGACCCCGGTCAACACCTACACGACGGGCGACCAGTCCGGGCCTTCGATGGCGGCGCTCAGCGATGGCGGTTTCGTCGTGATCTGGACCGACAGCGGCCAGGACGGCGATGCCGCAGGTGTCTACGGCCAGATTTTCGATGCCGATGGTGACCCGGTCGGCCTGGAATTCCTGGTTAACAGCGAAACGACCGACGCGCAGGGCCTGGCAAGCGTGACGGCGCTGGCCGACGGCGGCTTCATCGTGACCTGGCAATCCGGCCTGCAGGATGGCGACGATTTCGGCATCTACGCTCAACGCTATGACGCCACGGGCGCGGCCACGGGCGGCGAAGTCCCGATCAATACCGAAACCACCGGCGCCCAGACGCTTGCGATCACGGCCGGTCTGGCCGACGGCGGCTACGTCATCGTCTGGCAAAGCGCCGATCAGGACGGCGACGGTTCGGGGATATATCTGCAGCAGTTTTATGCCGATGGCACGGAGGTCTGGTCAGAGACCCTGGTCAATACGACAACAACCGGCGACCAGTCCGCGCCGGCCATAGCCGCCCTCACCGACGGCGGCTACGTCATCGCCTGGGCGGACCAGGACAGTTCGCAGGGCGGCATCTCGCTGCAGCGCTATGATGCCTACGGCGATCCGGTCGACGGGGAAATCCGGGTCAATACCTATACCACCGGCATTCAGGATGAGCCATCCATCGCGGCGCTCAGCGACGGCGGCTATATCGTCACCTGGACAAGCGCCGGCGAGGATGGCAGCAGCTACGGTATCTATGCCCAGCGGTTCGATAGCAATGGCGACCCGGTCAATAGCGAATTCCCGGTCAACAGCTATACCACCGGCGCGCAGTACGATTCCTCTGTCACAGGCCTGAGCGACGGCGGCTATGTCATCACCTGGACCAGCAACGGCCAGGACGGCACCGGCTACGGCGTCTATTCCCAGCGTTACAATTCGGCGGACGGCGCAGTTGGCACAGAGACCCTGGTCAATAGCTTCACGGCCACGGATCAACTGTACGCGTCCGTGCAGGCAACGGCCGACGGCGGTTATACGGTGGCCTGGACCAGCGAGCATCAGGACGGCGACCTTTACGGCGTCTTCATGAAACGCTGGACGGTCGGCGATACGGTCGGAACCAATGTGGGCGAGATCATGGACGGCACCGGCGCGGCGGTGCATATGCTGGGTGGCGACGGCGACGACACCTATATCGTCGACAGCCTCGACGACACGGTCACCGAACTGCCGGGTGAAGGCGATGACGTGGTCGACTCCTTCGTCAGCTTCACGCTCGGCGCCAATATCGAAGCCCTGATCCTTGATGGTTTCGACGATATCGATGGCACGGGCAACGCAGACAGCAACGTCCTTATCGGCAACGACGGCGACAACAAGCTGGATGGCGGCGGCGGCGACGACATCATGCAAGGCGGCGACGGTGACGATACCTACGTCATCGACGACGCGGGCGACGTCTATATCGAGGCTGTCGGCGAAGGCTATGACGAGATCGATATTGGCTGGAGCTTTACCCTGGTCGAGGGTGGCTACTTTGAGGACCTGCGCCTGACCGGCAGCGACAATATCGACGGTACGGGCAATAGCGACGACAACTATCTCACCGGTAATGACGGCAACAATGTCCTGCTGGGCCTCGACGGCGATGACGCGATCGATGGCGGACTGGGCGATGATACCATGGCCGGCGGCGACGGCGACGATACCTATGCCGTCGACTCGGCCGGCGACGTGGTGATCGAGACTGACGACCAGGGCCTAGATATCGTCTTTTCGACCATCTCCTATACCCTGGGCGCCCACATCGACGGCGTATTCCTCGACCCGACGAGCACGGATGACCTGAACCTGACCGGTAACCGGCTCGACAATATCCTGTCCGGCAATGACGGCGACAATGTGCTGAACGGTGGGGGCGGCGACGACCTGATGTTCGGTTTTGGCGGCGACGATGTTTATTACGTCAACAGCATCTATGACGAAGTCTCCGAAGAACTGATCTGCGGCTGCGACGCCGGCGGGACCGACAAGGTCATTTCGACGGTTGATTTCTATATGCCGGACTATGTCGAGAACCTGACCCTGTCCGGTACCGATGATCTGTACGGTATCGGTAATGACGAAGACAATAACATCCGCGGTAACAGCGGCGACAACACGCTGGACGGCGATGAGGGCGCGGATATCGTAAACGGCGGGCTCGGCGCCGACACCATGTACGGCGGTGCCGATGACGATACCTACTATGTCGACGATGCCGACGATGAAACGATCGAGGATTTCTTCCCGGGCAGCGACGATGGCGGCCACGACAAGGTCTTTGCCTCGGTCAGTTGGACGCTCAACATCTACACCGAAGACCTGACCCTGACCGGGACAGCCGATATCGACGCCACCGGCAATGACGACGATAACGTCATGCGCGGCAATACCGGCAACAACGTCCTCGACGGCGGAATCGGCGCCGATACCATGACGGGCGGATCGGGCGACGACAGCTACTATGTCGATGACCTGGCGGATCGCGTGGCGGAGCAGGCCGGGGGCGGAACCGACACGGTCTTCTCGTACATCAGCCATACCCTGCGCAGTCAGGTAGAAAACCTGGTCCTTCTGGGGACTGACCCGATCAACGGCACGGGCAACGACCTGGACAATGTCCTGACCGGCAATTCGGCCAGCAACACATTGAATGGCCGCGGTGGTGCCGATACCCTGGAGGGCGGCGACGGCAATGACAGCTATTTCGTCGACGATGCCCACGACACGATCACCGAGGTTTCCGGCGAAGGTACGGACACGGTGCGTTCCACCGCCACCTACCGCCTGGGTGACAGTATCGAGTTGCTGTACCTGATCGGCACGGACAATATCGACGGTACTGGGAACGACCTCGCCAATACGATTATCGGCACGACCGGGAACAATGTACTCACCGGCGGCGATGGCAATGACACACTCAACGGCAGCGCGGGCGACGACAGCCTGATCGGCGGCACGGGCGACGACAGATACTATGTCGACAGCGGCGATGACTCGGTTACCGAAGCGTCCGGCGAAGGCAATGATCAGGTCTATGCCAGCGTCACCTATAGTCTGGGTGACGATGTCGAAACCCTGGTCCTGATCGGAAACTTAAGCATCGACGGCACCGGCAACGACCTCGGCAACAGCCTGACCGGTAATAGCGGCAACAATCTGCTGACCGCTGGCGGCGGCAACGATATCCTTAATGGCAGTATAGGCGATGACACGCTGGTCGGCGGCGACGGCAACGACACATATTTTGTCGACAGTAGCGACGACGTGGTCACCGAGGTGTCGGGTGAAGGTACTGACCAGGTCAGTTCCAGCCTAACCTACAGCCTGGGTGACTATGTCGAGGCGCTGGTCCTGACCGGAACCTTGACGATCGATGGTACCGGCAACGGTCTTGACAATATGCTGCGTGGCAATGCCGGTGCCAACAGTTTGAGCGGCATGGGTGGCGCCGACACACTGTTTGGCGGCGGTGACGCGGACGATTTCGTCTTCCTGGCAGCCGGCGCCAATGGTGCCGATCGGATCACCGACTTTACGTCGGGCGTCGACCACCTGGCCTTCAGCGCTGCCGACTACGGGTTTGCCATCGGCCACAGTCTCGACGGCACCGAACTGACCTTTGGCCGCTACGCCACCGGCAGCCACGCGCAGTTCATTTTCAATGCACACAACCGCACCCTCTATTGGGATTCGGATGGCGCCGGCGGAACGGCCGAAATCGCCCTGGCTGTCCTCACCGGGGTGACAACGCTAACCGCCAGCGATTTTGTTTTCAGCTAAGAGCGTCCGACGGGCATGCCTGTCTATATCGATGATATGTACCGTTACGCTATCGGTCAGTTCCACGGCATGCAGATGTCGCATATGATCGCCGACAGTGACGCCGAACTGCACGCGATGGCGCAGCGCATCGGTATGCGACGCGGCTCATACCAAGGCGACCATTACGACGTGCCGCTGGACCGGCGCAGCCTGGCGCTGGCCATCGGCGCGGTCGCCATCACCTACCGCCAGTGTGGCATGATGCGCCGGCGCAAGGCGGTCGAAGGCCGTTGCGGCCTGCCATCGGAAGCGCCTGGATGGTATCGCGCCTGGCAGCGCAGGAAGAGGGCCCCATGAGCCAAAAGCGGACCTGTTTTATTTGCGGATCGGATGACGGCCCGACCGTCACCTCCGTCAACATGGATGTCTGCGGTCTGGGCCGCGTTGTCTACGCCATGCGATGTTGCGCCGGCTGCGGCCTGGTGCTGCAAGACCCGATTGTCCCGATCGAGACCATGCTGAAACATTATGCCGGTTTCGCTCCCTATACCGCCTTCACGACCGGCGATCCGCCGCTGATCTCGACCGCAAAACGCATGCTCGACCTGGTGTCGGAGACCGGTCTGACGCCCGGCCGGGTTTACGATGCCGGCGCCGCCACCGGCAAGATGCTGTTCCACTTCCGTCGTGCCGGCTGGCAGGTCTGCGGTTCCGACCTGTCTCCCGTAGCGGTTTCCCAGGCCAAATCCCTCTATGATATCGACCTGACGGTCGCCAGCTGCGAGGACGGCCTGGCTGGTGAACAGGGTCTCGACCTGGTCACGCTCAGCCATGTTCTTGAGCACATCTACGATCCGCCCGTCTCCCTGAAAGCCGTGCGTGACGCCCTGGCGCCCGGCGGTCATTTCCTGATGGAGGTGCCGTGCCTGATCTCGCCGGAGCGCTGTCCGCCCGGCATGTTCACCATGGAGCACGTCAACTATTTCGAGCGTACCGCCCTGACCAACCTGCTGGGACAGGCCGGACTGGACGTGATCGCAGCGCCCATCTGCTATGATGAATTCCTCTATCCGGTGATCACCGTGTTGGCGCGCAAAACTTCTGCGCCACCGCCGCCCATCGTCTCGTCCTTCGTTGACAACATGGCCTTTTGCGAAGCCTACACCGCCCGCGACCGCGCCATGTGGGAGACGGCCGACGCTCGTCTGCGCGTGGCACTCACGCCCGGTGAGCCGGTGTGGATCTGGAGCGCCGGCGTCCAGACCTCGATGCTGCTCAGCCGCACCTCTTTGATGCGCCATGCCGATGTCCGGGGCCTGACCGACCGCGACCCGCAGAAACAGGGCCACACGGTCGAGGGCTTCGCGATCCTGCCGCCTGCGGTCGTCATAGCCAGCCCGCACAAGATCGTCGTCGCCTCGTACAGCTTCGCCGCCGATATCGAAAAGAGCTTGCTGGCCCAGGGTGTCGCGCCGGAGCGGATCGTACAGATCTACTGACGGGCGTTACTGGATCGTTCCCAGCTTGTCCGGATTGCGCTGGATATAGACGGCGCTGATCCGGTCGCCATTCACTTCGATGCTGATCACATCGGTCAGGCCGTCGCTGTGTGTCGTCAGCAGCGACAACACGCCATTGACGTGATCGTAGCGCAATGCCCGTGTCGTATGATTGCGGAACTTCTGGTAGATGCCGGCCATGAAGCCGCCCACCCGGCGCCGGCCGGCCAGGATGTTGATCGCTGCCGCGACCTTGCCGCCACCGTCGGAATAGAGCTTCACGTCGTCGGCCAGAAGCGCCTCCAGGGCCGCCATGTCGCCCGCCTGGGAGGCAGTGATAAAGGCTTCGAGATAGCGCCGCTCGGCGTCGGGCGTCACCTTGAAGCGCGGCCGTGACTGGCGGACATGACTGCGGGCGCGCGCCGCCAGTTGCCGGCAGGCCGCCTCGCTGCGCTCCAGGGTGCGGGCGATCTCGGCGAAATCGACATCGAACACGTCGCGCAGCAGGAAGCTGGCGCGTTCCAGCGGGCTGAGCCGCTCCAGGGCATGCAGCAAGCCCATGGAAAGGTCGTGAGCCAGGTCGTCCGCATCATCCCCGGCAACACCACCGGTGAGGCCGCTGGTGTCGTGCAAGGCTTCCGGTAGCCAGGTTCCGACATAGGTGGTGCGCTGATGGCGCGCCGATTTCAGCATGTCGAGGCAGATGCGTGTAACGATCCGAGTCAGATAGGCGCGCGGACTGTCGAGCGTCGCCGGATCGCGGTCGCGGACGCGCAGGAAGGCCTCCTGCACGGCGTCTTCGGCCTCGCCCAGCGTGCCCAGCATGCGGTAGGCGACACCCTTGAGATGCCGCCGCTCCGCTTCGAACCATGTGCCGGAATCCGTCATTGGTCTCAGGCCGCCTTGTCGTGCGGGTGAACCTTGCGCATCGATACCGAAAGCCGGTTCCACGCATTGATCGTTGCCACCGCCAGGGTCAGGTCGGCCAGTTCCTTGTCGCTGAACTGCGCCTTGACGACGGCGTAGGTGGCGTCCGGCACGTGATCTTTGGCGACAAAGGTCAGGGATTCGGCCCACAATAACGCTGCTTTCTCGCGTTCGGTGAACATATACGACTCGTGCCAGGCATTGAGCATGTTCAGCCTCGCATCCGTGTCGCCCAGCTTCAGCAAGTCCTCGCGGTGCATATGCAGGCAGTAGGCACAGCCATTCAGCTGCGACACGCGGTGCTTGACCAGGCTTTTCAGCTTCGGGTCAAGACCGGATCCGGCCAGATAGGTTTCGACGGCCAGCAGGCCATTGAAACCTTCGGGCGCCAGGGCGGCAATGTTCAGTCGGGTCATTCTCGTATCTCCTTAAATGGGGTCTGAAAGGAAGACGAGACAGCATGGACGGATGTGACATGAAGGAAAGAAGATTTTGCCGCCGAAATCGCCTTGCTCAGGCCAGCGCTCCGGCGCGCAGCCACTTCGTCGTCGCTTCGAAATAACCGTCGCACGGACGGCGTTCCTTCATTTCGATCATCTCGCGCAAGCCGCCCGTCGTTGCCTGCTGCAGATTGTGGTTGCCATCCGCAAAGGTGCGAACGGTCAGGCTGGCCCGCGGATTTTCACCGATCGTTGCAGCATAAAGCGCCGCCGTCTTGCGCCAATCGACATTCCTGTCCTTTTCGCCGAAGATGGCGAGTACCGGAATATTTATTCGGGCCAGCATCGCGGAGAAATCCGGTACATAGACCTGCAGGCCGGTCGCCGGATCGACCTGGAACGCACCGCTGAGAAATTTGGCCTGGTCACTGTGAAATGACGCTTCATCAGCGCCCGAACCGCCGGTGAGATAGATCATGAAGGGATCGCGCCACAGGTTTTGCGTTGCCGCCAGGTAGTCCTGGAACGTCCCGCCCTGGCTGATGATCGCGAAGCCCCGCCGCCACTCACCGACCAGACGCTGGACCTCCGGTTCCGTCCTGCCCTCGATACGCAGATTGGACTCCAACAGATACGGGAAATTTTCCTTGTCATCCGTACCACTTACCGAAATCCAGAAAGCAATGGCGGGGTCCAGGCCAGAATCCTGCGTGATGGCCAAGGGCGCGATCCAGCCCGCCCGACTGATGCCCCAGAGCCCGACGGTTTGCGCACCAGGCACCTGGCTTTCACGCAATTGCCGGATAGCATCCAGCACCTCCCCGGCGCTGCTGTCCACGGACTGGTTGATGTCGAACCTGCCCTCGCTCTTGCCACACCCGGGTTTGTCCCAGATCACGGTGGCGATTCCCTGGGCGGTAAAGTGGCTGCGCAGGTCGTAATACGAGGTTCGGCCGGCTACGTCCGTCTCGCCGTAGCCGTGGATGATCACGATCACGGCGTGCGGCGCCCCATCGGCGGGAAGGTCGATGAATCCGGAGAGCCGGTTGCCGACCGAGACGAAGGCAAAATCCTGCGTCTTCATCGCCGCCGGCGAGGATTGAGCCAGGGCCGGGGTCAGGCGGAGGGACGATCCAGCGCCGGTCGCTGCCAGCAGTCCAACCAGTAATCTGCGTCGCGAAGTCATATCACGCCCTGCCCTTGTTGCCGGACCGGCAGGTTAAGTTCATCTGACGGAATTGAGAACTTAATCTTTCGTAACGGGCTTATGGGATCAAGGCTAATTTTTTGGCGACGTCCGTACGTTCCTGTGTTAATACGTAACCATATAGTTACGTATTTTTGAGGTTGGCATGACGGCGGCGATGAAAAAGGTGGTCGAAGAGGACGCGGTCGACGTCTTCCGCGCCATTGCCGATCCAACGCGGCGGGCGCTTATCGACGCCCTGCGCGACGGCCCCAGGCCCGTCAATAGCCTGGCCGAAGCCTTTCCGGTTTCACGTCCGGCCATTTCCAAACATCTGCGTATCCTGCGCGAATCCGGTGTGGTGACGGAAACCCGCCAGGGACGCGAACGCATCTACCGGCTTAAGCCAGCCACGCTCAGGCCGATCGATCACTGGATCCTGACCTATCGCCGCTTCTGGCAAGGTCATCTCGATGCCTTGAAACAGTATATGGAGACAAACCCCGATGCCTGAACCATCCGCCCGCGCCATCGCCGATGTCCAGGCCGGCCTTGTCCTGGCCACCGTCGATATCAAGGCGCCGATCGAGCGTGTCTTTGCCGCCCTGACCGACCCGGCCCAATTGCCGCAATGGTGGGGCTCGGACGACCTGTACCGGACGACAGCCATGACTGCCGACCTGCGCGAAGGCGGCGAATGGCGGAGCAGCGGCGTCGGCCAGGATGGCAGCGCGTTCAGCGTCGGCGGTGTCTACACACTTGTCCAGCCGCCACATCGCCTCGACCTGACGTGGAAGCCCGACTGGGAAAGCTTCGAAAGCCAGGTCAGCTATAATCTCAGGTCGATCGACGGCGGTACCCGGGTCACGGTACGCCACAGCGGCTTCGGCGATCACGCCGAATCCTGCGCCGGTCATGCTAATGGCTGGGAGCGCGTACTGGGCTGGCTCGACGGCTGGCTGGCGCCGCACGAGGCCGCTCAACAGCCGGTCTTCGTCATGCGCCTGCTGGCGCCGCGTCCCACCTTTCCGTTCGACGCCACCGCGGAGGAAATGGCCGACATGCAGGCGCACAGCCGCTACTGGGCGGATTTTGTCTCGAAGGGGCTGGTCGTGGCCATCGGTCCGGTGGCGGACGGCGCCGGAGCCCATGGTCTCGGCATTGTGCGCGGCATGAGCGAGGCCGAACTGACGGCCGCGCAGGGCCAGGATCCGGTCATACTGGCTGGCCGCGGTTTCCGTTTCGAAAATGCCCCGATGCTGAGCCTGTCGGTACCGTAAGTATTTTTGAACCTCAGGCTGCAGCCGCCTTGGGTTTGCGCAATTGCAGCCAGATGCCGGCCACCAGGATCAGCAGCAAGACCACACGCACCGGCGCCAGTTCTATCGCTTCAGGCGACGGAGCGAACGGCTTGGCCGCCGGAAAACGCGTCAGGGTTTCGGTCGTGGTGAAGAACCACAGGAAGAAATAGCTCAGCGACAGGCAGATCACCTCGACCTTGTGCGAAAACGGCAGCCAGCGTGCGACAGCGGCGATCAACAGAATAACCGCCATGAAAATGGTGACCGCGTGCGGCGGTCCGAAACCGCCATGGTGGAAGATGAACAGACCTGTGAGGGTACCGATCATCGCGGTGGCCCAATAGGCCTTGCCCAGCGGGTTTTTCAGGTCGATCGTCCCCTTGACCAGGAACAGGTAAAGTCCCAGCAGCACCGGCGCCAGGCTGACGATGGTATGGGCCGCGCCATAGGTGGTAATATGGCTGGGAACAAAAATGGGTGCACTGACCATGGTACTGTTCTCCTGAGAATAGACTTATGGGAATACCACTATGCGCTGCGCATTATGGACTGTCCAGATTGCCGGCAGCCGCCGTTGACGTAAATATTATCGCCTATTTTCGCACAATCTTCTCTGGTCGCGTTGAAAATGACACCGGTTTCCTATACGACGAAATAAGGGATCGTCAGAATTCCGCATAGAGCAAAACGGGGAACCAGTTGTACACGTCCAGCGTCATCCTGGACCAGATCACCAAGTCGTTTGGCCAGGGTCATGGTGGCCAGGGCCGAAACGGCCGTACGGATGTCATCAAGGGCGTTTCGCTCGACATCGGCAAAGGGGATCTGGTCGTATTCGTCGGCCCGTCCGGGTGCGGCAAGTCCACGCTTCTGCGCCTGATCGCCGGGCTGGAAACGCCCTCCTCCGGCACCATTACCATAGCCGGCCAGGACGTCACCCACGCCCATCCGTCGAAACGCGGCGTGGCCATGGTGTTCCAGTCCTATGCCCTGTATCCGCACATGACGGTCGAGGACAATATCGGTTTCGCCCTGAAGATCAAAGGCGTGCCCGCCATCCAGGTCAAGGCGCGGGTGCGCGAGGTCGCCGAGATACTGCAACTCGACGCCCTGCTGCATCGCCACCCCAAGGCCCTGTCGGGCGGACAGCGACAGCGCGTCGCCATCGGCCGCGCCATGGTCCGCGAACCCGACGTCTTCCTGTTCGATGAGCCCTTGTCCAATCTCGACGCCGCCCTGCGCGGGCAGATGCGTATCGAGATCGCCCGCCTGCATGCCAAGCTGGGCGCCACGTCGATCTATGTCACCCACGACCAGGTCGAGGCCATGACCCTGGCCGACAAGATCGTCGTGCTCAATGCCGGCCGCATCGAGCAAGCCGGTGCGCCCATGGAGCTGTACCGCAATCCGGCCAACCTGTTTGTCGCTACCTTTATCGGCTCGCCGCGCATGAATATCCTGCCGGTGAAGATCGCCGGCGCCACGGCCGACAGCGTCACCGTTACGACATCCCAGGGCCGGATCACCTTACCACGTCTCGGCGTAACCACAATACTGAACAGCGACGCCAGCCTGGGCATTCGCCCCGAAGGGCTCAGCCTGATGACACCTGAGGCCGATCGAAAAGGCGATCTTTGGGGTTATGTCTCGCTGATCGAGCGCATGGGCGGCGAAACCTTCGCCTATATCGCCCTGAAGGAGGTTGATGCGCCCCCATTGATCGTCAAGCTGGACGGCGAGGTCGAACTGATCATCCACCAGGAGGTCCACCTGCGCATCGATCCGACACGCACCCATCTGTTCGACACGCAGGGTGTAACGCTTGGTCGCATCCCGGCAGGAAAGGCCTGAGCCATGTATGGCAATCGGCTGACCGGATCGCTTTATGTCCTGCCCTTCGTCATCGGCTTCCTGGCCTTTACGGCGTTTCCGTTCGTCGCCTCTTTCGTGCTCAGCCTGACCGACGCCCAGCTCCAGGACCAGCTCGGAGCCGCCCATTTCACCGGCCTGCATAACTACGTGGCCATGGCGGGCGATGCGACCTTCCACAAGTCGCTGGCCATGACCTTTCTCTATGTCTTCATTACGGTGCCGCTGAAGCTGGCCTTCGCCCTGCTTATCGCCGTGGTGCTGAACTACAAGCTGCGCGGCATCGGTTTTTTCCGCACCGCCTTCTACCTGCCGTCGATCCTGGGCGGCAGTGTCGCGGTCGCCGTGGTCTGGCGCTTCGTCTTCGCCGGCGACGGCCTGATCAACCAGTTTTTGCACCAGCTGGGCTTCGGCGGCGTCAACTGGCTGGGCGAACCCGGTACGGCCATGTTCTCCATCGTCCTGCTGCGCCTGTGGGAATTCGGCTCAGCCATGGTCGTCTTCCTGGCCGGACTGAAGGCTATTCCGCAGGACCTCTACGAAGCCGCCGATCTTGACGGCGCCCCGCGCTGGCAGCAATTCGCCTTGATCACCCTGCCCCTGCTGACTCCGGTCATCTTCTTCAACCTGATCATGCAGATCGTCCAGGCCTTCCAGGAGTTTAACGGCCCCTACATCATCACGGGCGGGGGTCCGATGAAGTCGAGCTACTTCCTGCCGCTGATGGTCTATGAAGAAGCCTTCAAATATTTCAATGTCGGCTATTCCAGCGCTCTGTCGTGGGTGCTGTTCGTCATTATCGCTGTCTTTACCGGCCTGGCCTTCCGCCTGCAGAAGCGCTGGGTCTTCTACGCCGAGAACCGCACGGAGGATGAGCAATGACATCCCCGTCAACAACTCCGTCCTGGCGCCGCCACCTGCCGCTGATCACCAACGTCACGCGTTACGGCGTGCTGATCGTCATCGGCTTCCTGATGCTGTATCCCCTGCTGTGGATGATCGGCTCGGCCTTCAAGAACAATCACGATATCTTTTCCAGCATCGGCTTTATCCCGGCCCATCCGACGGCGGACGGCTTCAAAAGCGGCTGGAAGACCTCGACCGAATACAGTTTCGGCCACTATCTGATCAACACGATGGAGATCGTCATCCCCAAGGTGATCGTCACCGTCATCTCGTCGGTCATTGTCGCCTATGGCTTTGCGCGCTTCGCCATTCCGGGCCGGAAATGGCTCTTCGGACTGCTGATGGCGACCGTATTGCTGCCCAAGAGCGTCCTGTTGATCCCGCAATATCTGATGTTCCGCCAATTCGGCTGGCTCGACACCTATTTCCCGCTCTATGTCCCCCAGGCCTTCGCGGTAGAAGGTTTCTTTGTCTTCCTGATTATCCAGTTCATGCGCACCCTGCCGCGTGACATGGAGGAAGCCGCAGTCATGGACGGTTGCAATTCCTTCCAGGTCCTGACCCTGGTGGTCTGTCCGGTCATCCTGCCGGCCATCATCTCGGTCGCCCTGTTCCAATTCATGTGGAGCATGAACGACTTCGTCCAGCCGCTGATCTACCTGTCCAGTGTCGAAAAATATCCCGTCTCCCTGGCGCTCAAGATGTCGATCGACGTCACCGAGGCGACCAACTGGAACGAGATCCTGGCCATGTCGACCATTGCGCTGGCACCGTCGCTGATCCTGTTTTTCGCCGCCCAGAAATACTTTGTCGAAGGCATTACGTCCGGGGCTGTCAAGGGATGATCGGCCGTCGGAAAATTCTAACCGGACTTGGTGCCGCGGCTCTTTCCGGTTGCGGGCTTTCCAGTTGCGGACCGGCGGACACCAAGCCCGGACGCAAGAATGCCATTGTCCGCTTGCGCATGAGCTGGTGGGGTGGTTCGTCGGCGCACAAGGCGACCTTGGCCGCGCTCGAGGCCTTTATGACGCGCTATCCGCATATAGAGGTCAAGGGCGAGTATACCGGCTTTATCGGCCATCTCGAACGGCTGACGACCCAGATCGCCGGCAATACCGCCCCCGACCTGATGCAGATCAACTGGTATTGGCAGGCGCTGTTTTCGCGCGACGGCACGGGGTTTTTCGACCTCAACCAGATGTCCGACATCATCGATTTTTCGCAGTACGATGCGCGCTCCTTAAGCATGGGCGACAGCCACGGCCGCCGCGACGCCCTGTCAGTGTCCAATGCGGCGCGCCTGTTCTATGTCAACAAGACCACCTTCGACAGGGCGGGTCTCGATGTGCCCACGACCTGGGAAGGGCTGGTCGCCTCGGGCCTGGCCATGCGCGACCGGCTGGGTCCGGCCTATTACCCGATCGACATGACCTTTCAGGACCTGGCCGGCCTGACCCGGGCCTATGTCGTGCAGAAGACCGGCAAGCCCCTGGTTGACGACACGGCAAAGCAGCTGAACTGTACCCCCGACGACATGGCCGAAATGGCCTGGCTATACGCCGAGATGGTTCGCAAGCACAGCCTGGCCAATGCCCGCTATCGTGCCTCGTTCGGCAATGTCGCCCAGCAGGAAATGCGGCCGTGGATCAACGGCGAATTCGCCGGCGCCTATCAGTGGAACTCGGCCATCGACAAATATGTCGATACGCTGAAACCGGGGCAGCAGATGGTCCTGGCACCCTATCCGATGCGCGCCGGCGCCAGCGATGCCGGGCTGCTGTACCGCCCGGCGATGATGTTCTCGATCAACCGCCTGACGAAACATCCGGAAGAAACGGCGCTACTGCTGAACTTCCTGATGAACGACCCTGAGGGCGTGCGCGCCATGGGCCTGAAGCGCGGCATTCCGGTATCGGCCGCGGCGCGCAAGGTCCTGGCCGCCGACGGCGAGCTGACCGGCCTGAAACAGCAGAGCGAGGAGCAGATCGCCACCTTGCCGATTCACGTGACGGAAAGCCCGTGGTTCGAGCATCCGCGTGTCCGCGACGGCTTTCAGGACATCTTCGAGATGCAGGGCTATGGCCGCCTGACGGAAAAGGAGGCCGGCCGCCGGCTGTATGACGACATCAATGGCATTCTTCAGCGGGTGGTCCGGTGATGGTCATATTCGCCATGGGTTTGTCACCCCTCCGTCCGTCCCGTTGGTTCGTGCAACGCCATGACGGCACGTCGTCTACAGTGGAATTTTTGGCCACGAAAAGCACGAAAAAACGAAAAGCACGAACAGGACTTGCGGATAGACCCGCGCGACCTGTTCCCCGAAGCTTTAGCGAAGGGGAAAGCGCCTTAATTCGAGCAGGCCGCATCGTGATCGATTGCCCTTCGGGCGGAATAGTTTTTAGTGCTGCCCCCTTCGTGCTTTTCGTTTTTTCGTGCTTTTCGTGGCCAAAAATTCCACAGCCGACGACGTGCCGTCACTGCGTTGAACGAACGTCTTCACGTAGCTGTCAGCGCCTGGAAATCGCAAAAAACCTGCGGATAAATCCTTCGATCAGCGAAAGCATCCCGGGGCTGCCATGTCTCTGATCCTCATCTGTACCACGCCGTTTGGCTTGACCGTCGAGATCACCGACGGCAGTTGTTTCGAGAGCGACACAACGCGCGATATCCTGGTCGATGGCGCCCACGCCATGACCACAAAGCGCAATGTCGTCACCCTGCGCGGTCTCAAGCCCGACACAGCCTACAAAATTACTGCCGCCGGCAAGACCCTGAAGGCCCGCACAGCCAAGATCAGCGTCATCCTCAAGCCGGAAGATTTCGGCGCAAAAGCCGATGGCGTCACGGACGACACCCGCGCCCTGCAGGCGGCGTTGTCGGCTTGTCCGGACCATGCCGTAGTTCGCCTGACCGGCAGCTATGCCAGCGGGCCGCTGTTCCTGAAAAGCCGTAGCCATCTTGAAATTTCCGGGCAACTTCTCGGCCTGCGCGACATTGCGCAATGGCCTATCCTGCCGGGCAGCCTCTATGACCCCGATGGTCGCGAAACCGCGTGGCTCGGATCCTGGGAAGGCGAGCCCAAGGGCTGTCACGCCGCCCTGCTCAACATCCTGTCGGCCACGGACGTAACCATCTTCGGCGAGGGCCTGATCGACGGCCGCGCCGGCAAGGACACCTGGTGGGCGCACCCGAAGCAACCCTATGGCAGTTGGCGGCCGCGCCTGATCTTCGCCGTCGACAGCCAAAACCTGGTCTTCGAAGGCTTTTCCCTGGCCAACAGCCCGTCGTGGAACCTGCATCCGCTGCATTGCCAACAGGTGACGGTGGCCAATCTCAATATTTCCGCCCCGGCCGACAGCCCCAATACCGACGGCTGCAACCCGGAAAGCTCGCAAGATGTCCGGATCGCCGGCATCCATTTCACGGTCGGCGATGACTGTATCGCCCTAAAATCCGGCAAGATCGCCATGGCGAAGAAGGCGCTGCGACCGACACGCCGTGTGAACATCAGCAATTGCTGGATGGAAAAGGGCCATGGCGGTGTCGTTCTCGGATCGGAAATGGCCGCCGGCATCTCGGACGTAACGGTGTCCAGCTGTCTTTTTACCGGCACGGACCGCGGCGTGCGCATCAAGACGCGGCGCGGACGCGGCAAGGATGCCATTATCCGCAATGCCCGCTTCGACAATATCGTCATGACGGACGTCGGCACGCCCTTTGTCATTAACAGCTTCTACTGGGCCGATTCCGACGGCAAGACCGACTATGTCGCCGACCGCCATGCCCGGCCAGTCGATGACGGCACGCCTTCCCTGGGCGGGTTTCACCTGACCAACATCCGCTGCACCGGCGTGCGCCACGCCGCCGTCTATCTGCTGGGCCTGCCGGAAATGCCGATCGACGGCATCGAAATCGACCGCCTCTCGGCCCGTTTCGATCCGGAGGCCACGGCTGAGGCGCCCGACATGGCGGCCTCGATTACGCCCGTCGCCCGGATGGGTGTCTATATCTGCAATGCCCGCCATATCCGCCTGAAGGATCTCGATATCGAAGGTCAGTCGGGTGATCGCGTGCGGCTGGAGAATGTATCATGATCGTCCTGCCGAAAATCCCCACCGATGTTGTCGCCGCTCCCCTGCAGCGCAGTTTTACCCTGGAAGCCTCGGCGATCAATGCCCTGGTACCGTTTGGCGATGCCGCCACGTACCTTACGGCCTATCTGCGCGCCTGGATGCCTTATCGCGATTTCTGGAACTACGAAGACGGCATGATCTGGAAGGGCGCGCTCGATCTCTATACGGCTTTGGGCGACAATGCCCTGCTCGACTTCGTCACGACCGAGGTGTCGGCGCGCGTCAGCCCGGCAGGCGCTATCGCCAGCTTCCGTCCCGACGAATATAATATCGACGGCGTTCATGCCGGTAAGGTGCTGCTGCCGCTGTGGGAACTGACCGGCGACGACCGCTACCGCCGCGCCATGGACGTGCAATGGTCGCAACTGGAAAGCCATCCGCGCACCCACAGCGGCAATTACTGGCACAAGCAGATCTATCCGTGGCAGGTATGGCTCGACGGACTGTATATGGCGCAGCCGTTCCAGGCGCAGTTTGCCCGCGTCACCAGCAATCCCAACCTGGTCGGCGACATGGTGCGCCAGTTCCTCAATGCCGACCTGCACATGAAGGACGCCACCACGGGCCTGTCGTACCACGGCTGGGACGAGTCGAAGACCGAGCGCTGGGCCGATCCCGTGACCGGCTGCTCACCCTGTTTCTGGGGCCGCGCCATGGGCTGGTGGGTCATGGCCCTGGCCGATGCCCATGACGTGATGCCGCGCGATGAACTGGCCCGCCTGCTGCGTGGCAGCCTGACGGCCCTGCTGGCCGTGCGCTCGCCCAGCGGCCTGTGGTACCAGGTGCTGGACCAGGGATCGCGCGACGGCAATTATGAAGAGGCTTCGGCGTCGCTGATGATCGCCTACGCCCTGATGAAGGCGGCGCGGCTGGGCGTTGTCCACCCCGACGCCGGACGGGCAGGCTACACGGCGTTGCAAGCGGTATGCGCACGGTTTCTGACCGCCCATGCGCTGGACGGTATTTGCGGTGTTGCCGGATTGGGCAATATCCCTTATCGCGACGGCAGCTACGCCTATTACCTGTCGGAAAAGATTACGCCCAACGACCCCAAGGGCGTCGGCGCCCTGATGATGGCCCTAAGTGAAGGACTACAGAATGGATATTGAGACCATAGCGCAGCGCTTTGTCACCGCCCGCAAGACGGGCATGGCCCTCCCCGGCTATCCCGGCGAGGTGCCACAGACCCTGGACCAGTCCTATGCCATCCAGGATCGCGCTATCGCCCTGTGGAACCGGCCCATCATCGGCTGGAAGATTGGCCGCCTGAAGCCGGAATTCCAGCCGGTCCACGGCACCGAACGCCTGGCCGGGCCGATCTTTGCCCCGACCCTGAAGCTGTATGACGGCGAGGAGGTCACCGTGCCGGTCTATACCGGCGGCTTTGCCGCTGTCGAAGCCGAATATGTCTTTCGTATCGATCACGATGCCGATCCGGACAAGACCGAATATAGCGAAGAAGAGGCCCTGCGCCTGATCGACGCCGTCTTCGCCGGGATCGAGATGGCCGGCTCACCCCTGCCGACGATCAACACACTGGGACCCGCCGTGACCGCGTCAGACTTCGGCAACAATTTCGGCTTGATCCTGGGCGCACGGCTGGCGGAGTTCGATTCCGACACCGCGCCGGCCGCGCTGAACGCAGACCATCTCAAGGCCTTCACCGCCAAGACCGAGATCGACGGTCAGGTCGTGGGCGAAGGCGGCCTGTTCACCATGCCCGGCGGTCCGCTGAAGGCTATAGCCTGGCTGGCCGGTCACCTGGCGGCGCGCGGCAAGCCTCTGACAAAAGGTCAGCTGATATCTTCCGGCGCCACCACCGGCATTCATGAGATCTACGCCGGCAGCCGCTCGATCGTCACCTATTCCGGCCCTCACGACGAGGTGGTGCTAAAACTCGCCACGGCCGCCGCAACCCCGCAAAACAGCGAGCTTGGTTAACCGCGCCTTCAACAAAAGTTGCAAAAATAACGCAGGGCCCAGCGAAAGGATCACCGGAATGCCACCGGTGTCATTTTTGACGGAACCACGCCTTGTCACCTCAGAAAATCTATGTCTTACTTTGGACATCATTCGGAGCCGCCTGGGCATACCGCCTTGTGACACCGGTGTCATTAAAACCGCCAAAGATCAACCGCACTAAAGCGGTGGCAAAACGGGGAGTACAACCACATGACCACAACCGCCAACGCTAAAGTTGCGTCCAAAACATTCCTGCGTCTCGGAGTTTCATTAACCGCCGTCGCCATCGGCGCGGGTGCCTTTGCGCTGCCGGCCATGGCCCAGGATACCGCACCGGCGGCCGGCACGACCGACGACACCACCGTCGTCGTCGTCACGGGCTTCCGCGGCTCGCTGCAAAGCTCGATCAGCGCCAAGAAAAAAGAAAACATGATCGTCGATGTCATCAAGTCCGAAGACATCGCGGCCTTTCCCGATCTGAACCTGGCTGAAAGCCTGCAGCGCATTCCCGGCGTCGCCATCGACCGTGACGGCGGCGAAGGCCGCTCGATCACCGTTCGCGGCCTCAATTCGGAATTCACCCGCGTCCGCCTGAACGGACTGGAAGCCCTGGCCACGGCCGGCGGCAAGGACAATTCCGGCGGCGCAAACCGTAGCCGCGGCTTCGACTTCAACATCTTCGCCTCGGACCTGTTCAACTCGCTGACCGTGCGCAAGTCGCTGGCCGCCGAGATCGAAGAAGGCAGCCTGGGCGCCACCATCGATATGCAGACCGCCCGCCCCTTCGACTACAAGGGCTTCACCATGGCGGCGTCGGGCCAGATCGGCTACAACGACCTGTCGCGCGACAACAGCCCGCGTGGCACCTTCCTGATCTCGAACCGCTGGGCCGATGGCCGCCTGGGTGCCCTGTTCTCGGTCGCCTACGGTGAGCGCCTCGCCCAGGAAGAAGGCCCCAATACCGGCCGCTGGGAAAACGGCCGCGGCAGCTTCGATACCGTGTCTCCGGGCGCGTCTTCGGGCTTCCGCTTCAAGAACTACAGCACCACGGGCGCTGCCGGCCCCTTCATCGCCATCCCGGCTTGTAACTCGGCAGCGGCCTGCCCGGCCCTGACGCCCGGCAGCGACGCTCAGAAGATTACCGACGCCCTGCACCCGCGTATTCCGCGTTATTCGCGCATGATCACCGATCAGAAGCGCCTGGGCATGACCGCGTCGTTCCAGATGCGTCCGAACCCCAACACCACCATCAGCCTGGACGGTATGTACGCCACTTACGGCGCCAACCGCGAAGAATATGAAATTGAAGCCATCAGCTTCAGCCGTGCCGGCCAGGGCACGCCCCAGACCAGCATCTACGACTATACGATCGACAGCGAGCAGAACATCGTCAAGGGTTCGTTCAACAATGTCGATATCCGTTCGGAACACCGCTTCGACGAACTGCTGACCACCTTCAAGCAGGCGACCATCACCTGGGATCAACGCTTCGGTGACAAGCTGAGCATGAAGGCCCTGATCGGCGGCTCGACCTCGCTGCAGGACAACCCTGAACAGACCACCTTTACCTTCGACGCCTATGACGTTCAGGGCTATTCCTACGACTACACCAACTCGCGCGCGCCGGTCTTCAACTATGGCACCAAGAACGGCTTCACCATCGACCAGGCCGGTTACTGGAGCTATACGCCGAACGTCACGGCCAATGCCAATACGCAACCGGCCGCCGGCTCGGCCCTGGGCGACGCCAGCCTGATCCGTATCCGTCCGCAAAGTGTCGAAAACCGCTTCAACACGGCCAAGGTCGACTTCGTCTATGACGCCACCGACTCGCTGACCTTCAAGTTCGGCGGTTCGCGCAAGTCCTACGACTTCACCAGCGTCGAATTCGGCCGCTATACCTTCAACCCGCTGACCCGTGACGAAGCCTCCAACAACAACTATTCGGCCGGCCTCAACACCCTGCTCAGCACCAATCTGGCGCAGTATTCCCAGACCGTCACGGTCGCCGGCAATACCTACCTGATCCCCAATCTCGACGCCATCCGCGACACGACGCACTTCGACTGCCGCTGCACCAACAGCTACGGCACCTTTACGGTCAATACGCAGAACGGTTCGTCGCGCGCCAACAACCGTGATGCGCACGAAATCGATACGTCCAGCTACATCCAGGGCGATTTCGAACATGAATTGATGGGCCTGACCTTCCGCGGCAATCTGGGCGTTCGCTACGTGTCGACCGAACAGACGACGACGGGCATCATTGGCAAGGGCACGACGCTCATCCCGACGACGATCCACCGCAAGTACAAGGATACGCTGCCGGCCCTGAACGTCATGGTCGAGCCGGTCAAGAACCTGTTCGTCCGCTTTGCGGCCTCGAAGACCATGGCGCGTCCGACCCTGGTCAGCCTGTCGCCCGGCGGCTCCATCTCCACCACGCCCGGCAACAACACGCTGAGCCTGGGCAATCCGTTCCTCGATCCGGTTCGCGCCAATACCCTGGACCTGAGCTTCGAATACTATCCCGATAAGGACAGCCTCTACACGGTCAGCCTGTTCCAGAAGGACATCACGTCCTACATCCAGAACCAGGTCATCAAGAAGACGTGGGGAGACACCGGTCTCGACACGGCGGCCCTGGGCGTCACGGCCACGGATGACGTCACCGTCACCCAGCCGATCAACACCCCGGGCGGTATGCTGAAAGGCTATGAAATCAGCCTGCAGAAGCCGTTCACCTTCCTGCCGGGCCCACTCAAGCACTTCGGCGGTATCATCAACTACACCCACGTCGAATCGCAGATCAACTACGTCGTTGCCTCGACCGCGACCACGGTGACCTACCGCAAGGCCAACCTGCTCAACCTGTCGCCGGAATCGCTGAACGCCACACTGTACTATGAAAACGACGCCTTCGCGGCCCGTGTTTCCTATGCCTACCGTGCGCCTTACATCTCGATCATCCTGCCCGGCTCGGGCGCCGACTTCCAGGGCAAGAACGCCACCAAGAACATCGACGCCCAGTTCACCTATAAGCTGAACTCGCACTTCACCCTGACGCTTGAAGGCATCAACCTGACCGACCAGGCCGACGATCGTAACGACCAGTACAATACGATCCAGGGCAATACCGGCCAGGACGTGCTGCTCGACTACGCAACCTCGGGCCGCCAGATCTATGCCGGCGTCCGCTATAAGTATTGATATAGCTTAAGCTTTTACCTCCTCTGTGATACCTGGCGCCGGAGCAATCCGGCGCCTTTTTTATTGTTGTTTTTTTGATGACTCCCAAGTCGAGCGAGAAACCTTTGACCAGGCCATACTGACAGCCACATGAAGCCGTTCGCGCGACTCAGTGGATGCACATCTTCGACAGTGGAATTTTGGATCACGAAAAGCTCGAAAAGCAGAAAAGCACGAATATCAGGGTTGAAAATTCTCCCGCGCAAAGCGCCTACATTTTGCGGCTGAGGTCACGAGCTCTATTGAATGCCCTTCGGGCGATATAGGATCAGCCCACTCCATTCGTGCTTTTCTGCTTTTCGAGCTTTTCGTGATCCAAAATTCCACAACTGAAGACGTGCCGTCACTACGCGAACCATTTACACTCGCTTGGCAGCTACGTTTTTCGAGCTTAAGCGCGGCATAGGCGGCAATCTGTGCTCGCTCTTGCGCACATAATGACACCGGTGGCAAAATTGGCTTGCGCGAGGCCGGAATTCGCACAAATATCGGTTTGCTCAGGCAAAATTTCTCGACCCGGCGGTCGTGACTCTATAAAACGCCAGCGTCCCAGGAAAAAACAGGTTCAACGAAAATGATCAAAGATAGAATGGCGGTTCTGGCCGCCCTTATGGATCAGGGTGTCATCCCGGTCTTTTATCACAAGGATCCCGAGATCTGCATCAAGGTGATCGAAGCCTGCTCGGCCGGTGGCGCCAAGTGCATCGAATTCACCAATCGCGGCGACTTCGCCAGTTATACCTTTCTCGACGTCACCCGCCATTTCGACAAGCATGACCCCAGCGTCATCATGGGCGTCGGCTCGATCGTCGATGCGCCGACCGCCGGGATCTACATCGCCAATGGCGCCAAGTTCGTCGTCGGTCCCATACTGAACGCCGACGTCGCCAAGGTGTGCAACCGGCGCAAGATCCCCTATTCGCCCGGCTGCGGCTCGGCCTCGGAAATTTCCTATGCCGAGGAACTGGGTTGCGAGATCGTCAAGGTCTTTCCGGGCACCCAGGTCGGCGGCCCGGAATTCGTCAAGTCGGTCCTGGGTCCAATGCCGTGGACGCGTATCATGCCAACGGGCGGGGTCGATCCCGACGAAGCGTCGGTCAAGGCCTGGTTCGGCGCCGGTATCGTCGCCGCCGGTATGGGCTCCAAGCTGATCACCAAGGAATTGCTGGATGCCGGCGACTATAAGGGCATCGAAAACAAGGTCCGCGAGACCGTGCAACTCATCAAACGCGTCAGGGGCAAGGCATAATGGTCGACAATATACTCACTATCCGCAGCGAAGCTGAAACCAAATGGGACTGCGCGTCCTTCGGCGAAGTGATGCTGCGCTTCGATCCAGGCTTCGGCCGCGTGCGCAACGCCCGGACCTTCAATGTCTGGGAAGGCGGCGGCGAATACAATGTAGCCCGCGCCATGAAGAAGTGCTGGGGCAAGCGCGCCACGGCCGTCACGGCCCTGCCGGTCAATGACCTGGGCTGGCTGGTCGAGGACCACATCATGCAAGGCGGGGTCGACACGTCGCACCTGATCTGGCGCGAGTTCGACGGCCTGGGCCGCAACACCCGCGTCGGGCTGAACTTCACCGAAAAGGGCTTCGGCGTACGCCCGGCGCTCGGCTGTTCAGACCGCGGCCACACCGCCGCCTCGCAGATCCGCCCCGGCGAAGTGAACTGGGAAAAGCTGTTCGGTGAGGAAGGTGTGCGCTGGTTCCACACCGGCGGCATCTTCGCCGCCCTGGCGCCCAATACGTCGGAAGCCGTCATCGAAGCTGTGGAAATCGCCCGCAAATACGGCACCATCGTTTCCTACGACCTGAACTATCGCGCCAGCCTGTGGAAGTCGCAGGGCGGCAAGCCGGGCGCGCAGAAGATCAACCGTCACATCGCCAAATATGTCGACGTTATGATCGGCAATGAGGAAGACTTCACCGCCTGCCTCGGCTTTGAGGTCGAGGGGCTGGACGAGCATATCAGCGCCATCGACCCCGGCAATTTCAAGAAGATGATCGAAACGGCGGTCAAGGAATTCCCCAACTTCAAGGTCGCCGCAACGACCCTGCGCAACGCCAAGACGGCGTCGATCAACGACTGGTCGGCCATCCTGTATGCCGGCGGCGAGTTCTACGCTTCGATGATGCGCGAGAACCTGGAAATCTACGACCGGGTCGGCGGCGGTGACGGCTTTGCCTCGGGCCTGGCCTATGGCTTCCTCGAAGGCAAGGGCCCGCAGGCGGCCGTCGAATACGGCGCGGCCCACGGGGCGCTGGCCATGACGACGCCCGGCGACACCTCGATGGTGCGCAAGGAAGAGGTCGAAGCGGTCATGAAGGGCAAGGGCGCCCGGGTTATCCGCTAATGAGCTCGCCCGTCGTCTGTTTCGGAGAATTGCTGATCCGCCTGACGGCGACGGGCGGACACCCGTTGTTTATCCTGCCCACCCTGGAACCGTTTATCGGCGGGGCTGAGGCCAATGTCGCCATGGCCCTGCAACGTCTCGGCCACCCCGCGCGCATGGTCAGCGTCGTGCCGGATAATGCCCTGGGTCAAGGCGCAGTCCAGGAGTTGCGGCGTTGGGGTGTCGACGTCAATGCCGTCGCAACGGGACCAGGACGCATGGGGCTGTATTTTCTGACGCCCGGTGCCATCCACCGCCGCGCCGACATCATCTATGACCGCGCCGCCTCGGCCTTTGCCCAGGCGCGTTTTTCACGCTTCAACTGGCCGCGTCTGCTCAAGGGCGCCTCGTGGCTGCATGTCTCGGGCGTGACGGCGGCCTTGGGCAAGTCGTGCTTTGCGGCAGCGCTCAAGGCCATGGAAACGGCGCGGGAGCGCGGTATCAAGGTCTCGTTCGACTGCAACTACCGCCCCAAGCTGTGGGAAACCTGGGCGGGCGATGCGGGCGAGGGCGCCCCGGGGTTGATCGGCCAGCTGATGGCCCAGGCCGACCTGATCTTCGGCGGTTATCGCGATATCGAGCTGATCAGCGGTGAGACCTTCGAAGGCGACGCCGGCAGCGTGGCGCGCGAACGGGCCGCCGCCGATCATGCCTTTGCGCGGTTTCCCTATCTCGAACGCCTGGTCAGCACCTGTCGGACCCAGGTCAGCGCCGACCATAACCGGCTGTCGGGCCAGATGTTCACGCGCAGCCAGTCGATGGAAACGCGAACCTACGACCTGACGGGCATTATCGACCGTATCGGCGGCGGCGACGCCTTTGCCAGCGGGGTTCTGCACGGCATTTTACGCGGTGACGACGATGGTGCGGCGCTGGATTACGGTATCGCCTGCGGCTGCCTGAAACACGCCCTGCCCGGCGATATCAGCCTGGCTACCCACGAGGACCTGGTCGATTTCCTCAGCGAAGGCAGCTTCGACGTCCGGCGTTGAGGTGGCGGCTTTAATCAGCGTTCGGCAACACCTTTTGTGTGAGCACTGATTTTACAGTATTTTTCAACGCGGAAAGCGCGGAAAAGTCGGAAAGACGCAGAAATTTTCGGTTTTTGCTTCTACCGCGCGAAGCGCTTTACTTGAATGGAACGAGCGCCCTTCGGGCAAGAGCTTTGGGCAAGAGCTTTTTCGTCTGCTTTTTTTTCCGCGTTTATCCGACTTTTCCGCGCTTTCCGCGTTGAAAATTGCAGTAAATTCAAAATATTACGCGGTAGTCAATGCCATCGGCAGGCCAACAGTATTGAAGACGCACCAGCATTACGCCTTGGGCGTTACGACCTTGTCGACATTGAAGCGCGTGAAGTCGTGATACCCAGGGCGGGCCTTGGCGTAGATGCGTTGCGCCATCTCGACACCCCAGTCCTGTTTCATCAGGCTCTTGTACAGCGGCGTACAATATTTGTTGCGCCCCTGGCCGGTGAGGAATTCCTCAATCGCCGGCATGGCCGGCAGATAGTGGTGCTTGATCGACAGTTGCAGCCATTCGAACAGGATTTCCGAATTGTGGCTGCGGGTGAAGTTGAACTGGGCATCGAGCATCGCCATCTGGTCGACAGTCAGGCTGTCCGGCAGCTGACGCAACAGATTGACCCATTGCGAGGTGCCAAAGTCGGTCACGTCCAGGGATTTCACGTCGCCACCGGCGCCAAAGGCCTGGGCCTGGGCCGTCACCTTGTCGAGCAGGGGTGAGGTCGGCACCACGACATTGTCGGGCAGGCCGGGTTCGTACAGCCACTGGTGAATCTTCAACTGCTTTTCCAGCTCGGTGTCGTTGTGCAGCAGGTGGCTGCGCAGATCCTCGACAAAGGCGTCGGTCGTCATGCTCTGGAAGGCGTAGCGCTTGAAATAGTCTTTGAGATAAGCGTCGAGCTTCTTGCGCCCGAAATGGGCCTCCAGCATGCGCAGGAAGGCTGCACCTTTTTCATAAGGGATATCCGAAAAGTAGTCGTCGGGGTTGACGCCTTTCAGGTCCGGATGCAGGCGCGTGAAATCGGGCCGAGTGGCGTTGAGGTCGGTCAGGGTCGATTGCAGATCCTGATAGCCCAGCACCTTGAGCATGTCGGCGTCGTCCTTGCCGTAGACCTGCTCCATGATGCGGTTTTCGAAATAGACCGTAAAACCTTCGTTGAGCCAGAAGTCTTCCCAGGTGGCATTGGTGACCAGATTACCCGACCAGCTGTGGGCCAGTTCGTGGGCGATCAGCGACACAAGCGAGCGGTCGCCGGCGATGACGGTCGGCGTGGCAAAGGTCAGGGTCGGGTTTTCCATGCCGCCATAGGGGAAGCTGGGTGGCAGGACCAGCACGTCGTAACGGCCCCACTTGTACGGTCCGTACAGCTTTTCGGCGGCATCGAGCATCGACTGCATGTCGGCGAACTCGTAGGCGGCCTTGTCCAGCATGACCTTTTCAGCAAAGACGCCGGTACGGGTGCCTTCGGCCTTGAAGCCGATATCGCCGATGGCAATCGCCATCAGATAGGGCGCGATGGGCTGGTCCATCTCGAACCGGAAGGCGTGTTGCGAGCTATGGCCCGGGACGGCTTCGCCATCGGGCGTCAGCTGTTTGGCGGCCATGATCGCGACCAGGTCGGACGGTACGACTATACGCGCCGAAAAGGTCTGGCGGATGGAGGGAGAATCCTGGGTCGGAATCCAGGTCCGGGTATGGATTTCTTCGCCCTGGCTGAACAGGAAGGGCTTCTGCTTGCCGGCGGTCTGGGACGGGTCGAGCCATTGCAGGGCTGTGCCCTGGGGTGTGGTCTGGTAATGGACGATGACCTTCTGGGCGCCCTGGGGCAGTTCGATAGTCAGCGGCCGGCCCATCATGGCGTCACCCTGGCCGAGGGTATATTTCAGCGGTGCCCCGGAGGCGTCCGTGACCTGCTGGATATCGAGGGCGCGGGTATCGAGGATGACCTGCTTGGCGTTGGCTTCCGTCTCCAAGGTCAGGGCAGCCGTACCTTTTAGGATCTTCTTGGTGAAGTCGGCGGTCAGGTCGAGATCGACGTGACTGACGCGGGCTTCCTGGGGCCTGGCAAAGGAATGATCATCAATTGTGCGCTCGACCATGGCTTTCGGGTCGTTGTCGGCACGCACCTTGGGTGTACAGGCCGTCAGGGGCAGGGTTGCTGCCGTGACAAGGCAGAGGGCTGTCAGTACAGCACCGGCACGTCGCAGTAGGGTCCCGCCAGCCTTGAAGTTCATGCCTACTCCCGCACAGAGGTGTTACACCTTGTAACGGATAAAGGCGTCATCACACAACTGTGAAATTTCCTGATGAATTCATATAAAAAGCCTCCGGGTCAAGGGTGCTTGCACCCTTGCCGCCGGAGGCTATTCTTAGGACTTCTCGGACTTACGCGCGACCGCGGCGCTTGAACTGTGCGCCTTCGGTCCGGGCCTTGGGGGCTTCGGAGTAGTGCGCTGGATTGGTGTTGCCCTTGAAGCCGCCGGTCTTCGGACCGCGATTGGCCGGCTTAGGGCCGCGCGCATCGCCACGATATTCGGGCTTCGGGCCACGGCTGTCCGGGCGTTCGGCGCGATGCTCGGGCTTGGGACCGCGAGCATCGGTGCGTTCACCGCGAAACTCCGGCTTGGGGCCACGTGTGTCGGGACGACCTTCGCCACGCGGCGCGAAATCTCGCTTCTCACCGCGGAACTCGGGCTTCGGACCGCGCGGAGCGTCCTTATCCCAGGCCTTCTTGAAAGGCTTCTTGGCCGCGGCGGGAGCGCCGGCAGCGGCGGCCGGACGTTCAACGGCCATCGGATCGTAGCGATCGACGCGCGGTTCAGCGTTAAACGGCTTGCGGTCGCCGAAAGTCTTGCCGCCTGGTCCCTTGCCACCCGAACCCGAGCGATTGCGGCTGCGCTTGTGCACGTTTTCCGCATCCGGATCGCTGTGGCGCGCCTCGCCTTCGCCGCGTTCGCTGGAGCGCCAGCCCTTGCCAGGCTTCGGATCGCCCTTCTTGCGATGTTCCGGCAGACGGTCGGGCGTGGTCGGCTTTTCGGTCACGCCCGAGGCCAGGATGGCTTCGTCGAGCAGCTTCAGCGCCTGGTCCTTGCGGCGGTCGAACGACGGGATGCGCTGGCGCGTCACGCGTTCGATGTCCTTGAGGAACTTGCGTTCATCATCCGAGCACAGGGTGATCGAGATGCCCGACTTGCCGGCGCGCGCCGTACGGCCAATGCGGTGGACATAGGCTTCCGGCACGTTCGGCAGCTCGTAATTGATGACGTGGCTGATATTGTCGACGTCGATGCCGCGGGCGGCGATGTCGGTGGCGACCAGGGCGCGCAGCTTGCCGGCCTTGAAGGCCTGCAGGGCGCGTTCACGCTGCGACTGGTTCTTGTCACCATGGATGGCGGCGCACTCGACGCCACCGGCTTGGAGATAGGCGGCGACGCGGTCGGCGGCGCGCTTGGTCCGCGTGAAGACCAAGGTGCGCGCCAGGGCGTCCTCGACGTACATTTCACTCAGCAGGGCACGCTTGCGCAGGGCTTCGACGAA
Source organism: Asticcacaulis sp. P2_C5 (assembly GCF_056404555.1). NCBI lineage: Bacteria > Pseudomonadati > Pseudomonadota > Alphaproteobacteria > Caulobacterales > Caulobacteraceae > Asticcacaulis > Asticcacaulis sp. P2_C5. The sequence goes on along the minus strand of NZ_JBFUDU010000007.1, from coordinate 159,312 downwards.
GATGACGCTCTGTTCGACACGTTCGGCGGTCGTCGCTTCCGGCGTGATTTCGACCTTCTTGGGGTCGGTCAGCAGTTCCGAAGCCAGAATGCCGATTTCCTTCGGCATGGTGGCCGAAAAGAACAGGTTCTGACGCTTGCCCTTCATGCGCGAAGCGACCTGGCGGATCGGCTTGACGAAGCCAAGGTCCAGCATCTGGTCGGCTTCGTCGAGGACGAAATATTCGACGGCGGACAGGTCGACGGTCTTTTGTTCGATATGGTCGATCAGGCGGCCGGGGGTGGCGACCAGGATATCGAGGCCACCCAGCAGGGCCTTATATTGCGGGCCGTACTTGACGCCGCCGTAGATGGTCGCGATCTGCAGGCCCATGCCCTTGGAATAGGTCTTGAAGCTCTCGGCGATCTGCGACGCCAGTTCGCGCGTCGGCGACAGGATCAGCGTGCGCACCATCTTGGGCGACGGCAACTTGCGGTTCGACAGGAGGTGCTGGATGATCGGCAGGGCAAAGGCGGCGGTCTTGCCTGTGCCGGTCTGGGCGATACCCAGCAGGTCGTGGCCTTTCAGCAGGCTGGGTATGGCCTGGGCCTGGATGGGAGTAGGTGTATGGTAGCCTTCGCGCTCGAGCGTCAGCAGCAGGGTGGGCGACAGGCCCAGGTCAGCAAAGGTACCGGAAAAGGTTTTGGTCACGTAGCGTGCTTTCAAAAATGAAGGGCACGGACCTGAGACACGCCATACGAGACATGCAAAACGGTCCGCGCCCGCGCCTGTGATGTCACAGGCCGGGTGGGAACGAAGCAAGCGCGTGTACGGACTTCGAAAGGTTTTCAGGCAGGCCACCCATAGTGGGTCGCCTTGAGTAGCTGGCGGTATGTACTCGGTGACGAGCATACCTCACGCGGCCAGACGGTGCGCCGAGTGGTGGCGCGTAAAATTGTTTCGCGGGTGCGAAGACGGCCATATGCCCACAAGTTCTGGCAAAGTCAAGAGGCATAAGGCTTTGCGTTGCGATTGAGAACCCAGGTTATTAGAATACCTTGCAAACCCTTTATAAACCAAGCGGGGGTACAGTTTGAATCGTTAGGCTGTAGTGACATATTGAGAAAGCCACGCGTTCCAGAAAAATATCGTATTTGATTGAGCCATTCGCCATGTCTTCGTTACCGCAACCTTCGGGAAAAGCCGAAATCATCATGCCGGATCAGTATGCCGACCGGCGTGCGGAGCCGCGGTTTGCCTGCGACGATCGTGGCGCCATGCTGTTCCTGGCGACGAAGGAGATCGTCCCCTGCCGCATCATGGACCAGTCGGCTTCGGGTGCGCGGGTGTCGTTTGGCGCCATGGGCGACCTGACGGCGGAAATCTGGCTGATCGACCTCGACCAGAATACGGTGCGCTGCGGTACGGCCGCGTGGTCAATGCCCAACCGGATGGGTCTGAAATTTTCGCTGGTTCTGTCGCTGAAGCCGGGTGAGCCGAGGCCGGTCAAGGTACCGCAACCAGTCTATGACGCCTGGCTGAAACTGACAGCGCCCAAGGCCGAGACGCCGCCGGAAGCACCCGACGATGACGTGCTGTATTTCGATTGATTTGCTGAGCTTGGCGATCTGCTAGAAATTATGTTAGTATCGCGACATGAAAAAAGCTGTCCAGCCGCTTCCCACTGACACTGCCGACACCGTTGCCTACGACATATGGGCACGGCAGCAGATTGAGGCGACGGTGAAGGCTAAGGCCGAAGGTCGTCTGACCTACAGGCCGCTCAATGAGATTGCTGCAAAATACGGCTTCGATGAACCTTAGGTTTTCGAGCGCCGCTGAAGCGGACGAAATATCTTCGTTGAAAATATTGCCCACCGGCCCCCAAGTCGTCGGGGTGCGGCGAAAAGCGTTAACTGGCGAGACACGGAGCGGAGCGTACTCAAGTACGTGAGCACCGTATCGCAGCCAGATGACGGTTTGCAGCCCGCCCCGGCGGCTTGGGCTTAGGTCAAGGATCTGAACTTCAGGGTGCCATTAACACCCTTCAAGTCTTCCAGCGCTTCCTTGGGATAGCCGCGGTCGACATCGACAATCACATAGCCCAGGGTCTCATTGGTCTTCAGGTGCTGCGCCAGGACGTTGAGGTCGTACTTGGCCATGATCTGGTTGATGGCGGCCAGCACGCCCGGCACGTTGCGGTGCAGGTGCAGGAAGCGATGACGGCCTTCGACTTCCGACAACTGGACGTGCGGCATATTGACCGAGAAGGTCGTGTCGCCGCGGTTGAGGAAGTTCAGCAGGCGTTCCGAAGCAAATTCGGCGATGGCTTCCTGGGCCTCTTCGGTCGAGCCGCCGATATGAGGCGACAGGATGGTATTTTTCAGCCCCATCAGCGGCGAGGCGAACGGATCGTCATTGGTCCGCGGCTCTTCCGGGAAGACGTCGATGGCAGCGCCATAGATCTTGCCGGAGGTGAGGACGGCCGCCAGCGCGTCGATATCGACGACGTGGCCGCGCGACAGGTTGATGAACAGCGCGCCGTCCTTCATGCGGGCAAATTGCGCCGCACCGAAGATATTGCTGTTCTCGCGCCGGCCGTCGACATGCAACGACACGACGTCGGCCTCGGCCAGCAGGGCGTCGAGCGAGCGGTAACGCTTGGCATTGCCCAGCGACAGTTTTTCCGCCAGGTCGTGATAGATAACGCGCATGCCGAAGGCCTCGGCCAGGATCGACAGTTGCGAACCGATGGCGCCGTAGCCGATAATGCCCAGGGTCTTGCCGCGGACCTCATGCGAACCTGTGGCCGACTTGTCCCACTTGCCGACATGCATGCCTTCGGACTTGTCGAAGATCTTGCGCGTCAGCATGACGGTCAGGCCCATGACCATTTCGACGACCGAACGCGTATTGGAATAGGGCGCATTGAAGACGGCGACACCCTTTTGCGAGCAGGCTTTCAAGTCGATCTGGTTGGTGCCGATGCAAAAGGCCCCGACCGCCATCAGCTTGTCGGCATGCTCGAGCACCTTGGCCGTGACATTGGTCTTGGAGCGGATGCCCAGGATATGCACGCCCTGGATGGCGGCGATCAGATCGTCTTCGTCGAGCGCGCCCTTGACGGTCGAGACGTCATAGCCTTCTTCGCGGAAATGGCGCACCGCCTCGGGGTGGACGTTTTCGAGCAGCAGGACCTTCATCTTGGAGCGCGGGAAGGAATAGCGTCCCTGATAGCCTTCGGCGTGCAACACTTCGTCGAACGAGGCGGCGATATGGGTCGCTTCGCAGCCTTGCGTGGCCGCGACGACCTTCGGGCGGGCGACGTTTTCTGTGAAGGCGTAGAAGCGTTCGGCGGCGCCGCCCTTGAAGACTTCGTAGTCCGTCCAGCCGTCGCCGACCATGGCGATATCGCCGGCTAGGCTGAGACCGGCCAGGGCGACGATCTTGCCACCGTCCTGGCTGAGCGGATTGGTCAGGTCGACACCAATGGCGACGCCGGCATCGTCATAGATCAGGCGGTTGGCCAGGACATATTGTGCGTCGATACCGTAGTCGGCGACCACCGGGTCGATAAAGTCGTGGAAGCCGCCCGAGATGATGCGGAACTTGCCGGCGTGTTCCGCAAAGATCGCCCGGTTACGCGCGATCGAGGCGCTAACCTTGCCCTTCAGGGTCTCGGCCAGGGCAGCGATATCGTCGCGCGTCGGCCGCAGCAGTTCAATTCGGCGCTGCAGGGCGTCGGCAAAGCCGATGTCGCCCGACATGGCCTGGTCGGTCAGGGTCTTGATATGGGCCAGATCGGCGGCCCGCGCCGGATCGGCCTCGGCTAGCTGCGCCGCCAGGACGTCCAGCGCTTCGACACAGGTAAAGGTCGAGTCGAAGTCCAGAACCAGAGTGGCGAGGTTCGGCGGGGAAAAGCTTGCATTCATGACAGTCACGCCCATATGGGGGAGCCTGGCGAAAACGACGGGTCCGCCTGGCCCGAACAATTGCGCCGCAGATAAGATAAATATCTCTTACGCACAACCGCCTTCGTCATTTATTGTGGCGGGCGCGGCATATTGTCTTTAAAACTGTCGAAAAGCCTGCCAATTTGGTTTTAACTGCAACAAAACCCGTACACACATCACGATTTCATGTCCGATAGCCAAGACCCCAACAGTGACTATTCCGCCCGTTTCGTCATCGAAACGCATCCCGTTCATGGGCGGCTTGTCCGGCTGGGCGATACCCTGAACGATATTCTCCGCGCTCATGACTATCCCGATGTCATCGCCAATTTGCTGGGCGAAGCCTGCGTGCTGGCGACTCTCGTTGGGGCGTCGCTGAAGTTCGAAGGCCGGCTGATCCTGCAGGCCCAGGGTTCGGGCGTGGTGCGTTATGTCGTCGCGGACTACGACACGCGTGGCGGGCTGCGCGGCTTTTGCCGTTTCGATCCCGACGAACTGAACGCCCTGGTCCTCGAAAACGAAGGCAAGTTCCTGAGCCTGGGCGCCCAGACCCTGCTGGGCAAGGGCACCTTTATCATGACGCTCGACCCGGACGATCATGCCGAACGCTATCAGGGCATCACGCCGATCGAAGGCGAGAGCCTGTCCCTGTGCGCCGAGCACTATTTCGCCCAGTCGGAACAGGTACCGACCCAGATCAAGCTGGCCGTCACGGAAGAGCCCTCGGCCGCCGGCCGCACATGGCGCGCGGCCGGGGCTATGATCCAGGCGATCGCCGGCGACGAGACGCGCGGCGACACGAAGGACTCGTTCAACCATATCCGCGCCTTGTTCGAGACCCTGGGCGAAGAGGAATTGACCGACTTTGAACTGACGGCCGACCGGTTGCTGTACCGGCTGTTCCATGAAGACGGCGTGCGCTTGAGCGCCCTGAAGCAGGTCCACAAGCTGTGCCGCTGTTCGCAGGAGCGCGTCGAGGGCCTGGTCCAGTCCTTTTCGGAGGAAGAGCAGAGAGAAATGCTCGAAGGCGACGGCAAGGTGCATATCACCTGCGAATACTGCTCGAAGACGTTCCTGGTCGGGCTCTGAAGCGCAATCCGGTCGGGGCCATGCTCCCGCTTAAGGCTTTCTCAAACAAAAGCTGCGTTTGCTTAGGGCTTGCCACTATCGGGGGAGCGCATGACGCCGCAAGAAATCGACTATGCACTGCACAGGCTGAACGATCGGCTGAAACGCGTTGAGGTGCTGCTCAAACTGCGTCGGCCGGAGGCTGGCCCGGCGGCGGCGGAAGCGCCCCAGACGACGGCGGTCCCGCCGCGCGACACGCCCGCACCTCCGTCCCATGCCGAGACGACAGCCCGGCCCTCACCCCCGCGCGAGTCCGTCGCTGCGTCCTATACGGCACCGGATGTGCCGGAACGCCGGCCCGGCAACTGGCTGGGCGTCATGGCCATTATCTGTTTTGTCGTCGCGGCGGGCTTCATCATCAAGCTGACGATCGAATCTGGCTGGCTGACCCCGCCGCGCCAGATCGCCCTGGCCGCCCTGCTGGGGCTCAGCCTGATCGGTGCCGGCTTCGCGCTGCGCAAGACGGATCAGGAATATGCCAGCCTGCTGCCGGCCGGCGGGATTATCATCCTGTATCTGACGACCTATGCAGCGCACAGCTTCTACCATCTGGTCTCGTTCGACACCGGGATTGCCGCGGTCAGTGTCGTGTCGATTCTCTGTATCTGGCTCTACACCCGGATGCGCCACGACATCTATGTCATCACGGCGGCCGTGGGATCCTATCTGTCGCCACTGGCTTTGCTCTATACGGGCGACGCGGTCTTCACCCTGACCTATCTGCTGTGCTGTTCGACCGCCTTCGCCGTAATTTCGATCTGGCTGCGCACGCGGACCATGACCCTGATCTCGGCCTATCTGGCGCTATTCATCACAGGCTATATGGGCCAGAACCTGCATCAGGACGGCCTGGTTGCCGGCCTGCTGGGCCTGCATTTCCTGGTCTTCGCGGTCGGCACCTGGCTATATACGGTGCAGAACCAAACGCCACTGAGCGAAACCGAGGCCTGGGCCGCCCTGCCCGTTCTGCTGGGCTTCTACGCCCTGGAATATCTGTTCCTCGATCGTATCCAGCCGCAACTGGCGCCATGGGTGGTGCTGGCCTGTGCAGCGCTGCTGGGCCTGCTGTATGTCACCGCGCGCAAGCACATGGCCGACAGTCCGGCCAGCCGCTCGCTGGTCCTGATCTTCATGACCCTGGCCCTTGTCCATGCCCTGTATTTGCAGATCTTGCCGGGTGAGGCCCACCCGTGGCTGGTTCCCGTCATCCTGCTGACTATCAGCTTTACACCGCTGCGCGATCTGGCGCCCAAGGCAACAGGCGCCTATGTCATTCCGCTGGTCGCCCTTCTGCTGATCCTGGCCATCGAATATCTGGCGACCTTGTATGAGCTGGCGGTCGGTGGCGATGCCAACCGACTGGCGGCCGCCTTTGCGACACTTGGCTGCCTGTGGGTGATGATCCTGCGCTCGAACCGCGCGCTGAAGACGGACGACGCCTGGACCTATGCCGTGCTGGGCGTGACGCATCTGCTGGCCGTGCTGGCCTGTTATCGCCTGGGCGCGACGATAGGCTCACTGGCCGTGTCGGCGTGCTGGCTGATGTATGCGGTGGCGGTCATCGTGCTGGCCTTTGCCCGCCGCGACGAGGTCATGGCCAAGTCGGCCATGGTCGTTCTGGGCCTGGCTGCCGGCAAGGCGCTGCTCTACGACGCAGCCGCCGCCCCGACCGGCGTGCGCATCGTCTGCCTGCTGCTGACCGGAGTGGTACTCTACGGCTGCGGACTGCTCATGCGCCGGATTTCCAGCTGGCCGAAGCCGTAATCTTCCGAACTAGGCCAGCGCCGGCCGCTGAGGCGTGATGTTGCGGCGAAAATGGATGACTTACGAGCACCTGCCGCGACGTGTACTTGAGTACACGAGCAAGGGCGCGCAGGAAGGCGCCATTTGCAGCCCGACAGCGCGCCTCAGCTGAGGTCGAGGGAGTAGCCGGCGGAACGGACAGTGCGTATCGGGTCGAATTCGGTTTCGATGTTCAGCGCCTTGCGCAGGCGACCGATGTGGACGTCGACGGTGCGCGCCTCGACATAGACGTCATTGCCCCACACGGCATCCAGCAACTGCTCGCGGCTGAACACCCGCTTGGGATACTGCATGAAGTGGTCGAGCAGCTTGTATTCCGTCGGCCCGAGATGAATATCGCGGCCGGAGCGCTGCACCCGATGCGACAGGCGGTCGACGCTGATTTCACCGAACTCGACGCGGTCCTCGGACAGGCCCGGACGAATACGGCGCAGGACGGCGCGGATGCGCGCCATCAGCTCGATCATGGAGAAGGGCTTGACGACATAGTCATCGGCGCCGGTATCGAGCCCACGGATGCGGTCGCTTTCTTCCGAGCGCGCGGTCAGCATGACGATCGGCAGATTGCGCGTCGGCGCCTGGGCGCGAAGACGGCGGCAGACCTCGATACCCGACACCTTGGGCATCATCCAGTCGCAGACCAGCAGGTCGGGCTGGCGCTCCTTGATCATCATCAGCGCCTCGTCGCCATCGGCGGCCAAGGCGGTCTCATAGCCCTCTTTTTCGAGATTGTAGTGGAGGAGGGTCGACAGCGCGTCCTCGTCCTCGGCAATGATGATATAGGGCTTCATGGGATCCTGATCAGTCGATGGAACTTAGTGTGTTACCCTTGGGGCGGTCTTCGACATAATCCTCGCCCGTCAGTTCGTAATGGATATGTTCGGCCATGTTGGTGGCGTGGTCGCCAATCCGTTCCAGGTTCTTGGCCATGAACAGCAGGTGGGTGCAGGCCGAGATGGTGCGCGGGTCGCCCATCATGTAGGTCAGCAGTTCACGGAACAGTGCGTTGTAATGCTCGTCAACCTCGGTGTCGGACGACCAGACGTTCTGGGCCAGTTCGATCTTGCTCGACTTGTAGGCGTCCAGGACGTCGCGCAGGCGCGACGAGACCAGCTTGCCCATGCGCTCGATCGACCGTGTCAGCGGGGTCAGCGGCTCGGCCTCGGAAATGACCATGGCGCGTTTGGCGATGTTTTTGGCCAGGTCACCCGTCCGTTCCAGCGACGTTGCCAGCTTCATGGCGGCCACCGTCTTGCGCAGGTCGGCGGCCATGGGTTGACGCAGGGCGATAAGGCGAATGCACTTGCGCTCAACGTCCTTTTCCAGTTCGTCGAGCTTGTGGTCGCGCTGGACGACGCTCTGGGCCAGGCCGACATCACGGCGCGCCACGGCTTCGACTGCGTCAGCCACCTGGGCCTCGGCCAGACCGCCCATCAAGACGACCTCTGCGCTCAGCTGATCGAGCTCTTCACCGTAGGTCTTGACGATATGCGTGTTCATCTTGAAATTGGCCACCTGCGAAATCCTTCAATCCTGATGCCTCATGAGGCTGTTGCCCGCTGTGATTCGCAGACTACGACCTAAGTGTAACCAAGATTTTACAGGCCCTTTAGGGGAATTTTGTGACAGTTTTATAATCCGCGGGCGCGATGCGGCCAATTGCTGTCATAAATAACGTAAACTGTTGGAATTTCGCGCTTAACCCGCATCTCGAGTTGAACGCACATCGGAAACGATCAGACGCGGCGTCTCGTCGCCAATGCCATAGGCGTGCCTTTGCGGGAAACAGACGCTGAAAGATGTGAAGGTTTCGGGCTCGGTAACGGGCAGCGCGGCGACCTTGCCAGCCGGGGCGCGTTCCAGAACGTCGTCGCCACCGATTGTGGGCGCGCTCCGGCTTTCGACCACCAGACCACCGCGGTGACGGTTGACGATATGCTTGACGATGGCAAGGCCAAGGCCTGTCCCCAGCCGGTCGCCGCTCTTCTGACCTTCGACGCGATAGAAGCGCTCGGCCAGGCGCGGCAGGAATTCGCGACGAATCCCCGGCCCGTTGTCGCGGACCGTCACCTGGGCGTAGAAGTCATGGACATTGCGGTCCGGACGCAAAAGGACCAGCCGCGATCCCGAAGTGCCCGTGCCGGCCATGGCCTGTTCCAGCTCCAGATCATAGCGGATGTCGACGGACAGTTTCGAGCCACGCGGGGCGTATTTCAGGGCATTGTCGACCAGGTTCTGCACCACCTGCAGGATCTGGTCGCGGTCGCCGATAATCGGATACAGACCGGGCTTGGGCGCGGTGACGGCAATGGTCACGTCCTTGCTGCCGGCGATCAGGCTGACGCCATCGACCACGTCGCGCACGGCCAGGGTCAGGTCGGCCTCTCCCGATGGTGGTACGTGTTCGTTGAGTTCGATCCGGCTCAGTGACAGCAGGTCCTGGATCAGCCGGCCCATGCGGTCGGCCTGGGTGGCCATGATATCGAGGAACTTTTCGCGCGCCTTGGCGTCGTCGCGTGCCGGTCCACGCAGGGTCTCGATAAAGCCGGTCAGGCTGGCCAGAGGCGTGCGCAGTTCGTGTGAGGCATTGGCCAGGAAGTCGGCGCGCATGCGTTCCATACGTCGGGCATCGGTTTCGTCGCGCAGGGTCAGGAGCGCCAGGCGTTCCATGCCTTCGAACGGCAGCGGGCAGGAATAGGCACGCCAGATCTGGTCGCGGGCGCCGCCCGCCATGTCGAAGCCGGTCTGGGCGCTGATACCGCCGAACAGGGCTTCGTCGACGCATTCCAACACTTCGGGGTTACGGATCGTGCTGACCAGAAGTCCGCCTTCATTTTCCATGCGAAACATCGTCCGCGCCGCGGTATTAGCAAAGACGATCCAACGGCCGGCAATATCGTCGGGCTCAATGCCGCCGATGATCAGGACCGGATCGGGAATGGCGCGCAGGACTTCCTGGAAACTCGGGCCCTGGGGCTGGACCTTGACCTGCTTTTCCGGTGCCTTCAGCGCCTTGATACGGCTTTCGGCGTCGCCAATGATCACCACATATTTGTACATGGTGTAGGCGATGACCAGCAGGGCGGCATAGATAAGAAAAGGCCGCAGGATAGGCGCCCATGCAATGGCGATCAGGATCACCATGCCGATGACGCTGCCCATGGGGACCACATCCCAAACCGATCGCCGCTTGTCCATTCAGGTACTAAACCTCAACCACGTAAATATAGCCAAAAGGAACGGCGCTATTAAAGCGTTTTCACGACAGTTACATGACTGCTCGCAAAACTTGTTAAAGAAGATTTTGAACCGCAGATTTCGCTGATTGACGCAGATTTTTCAGTTACCAATCTGATCAATATCATTTTTGGAAAACACAAAGCGCTTATGTTGCAGACTCGGCGACCCGAAATTGAGAAGCAAGGCCCTCTGAAATCCGGATGCCCTAAGGTAATTTATCACCTGCGCATCTTCGACCGGCGAAAGTTTCTGAATAACCTTGAGTTCCAGAATAAGATCTCCAAAACAGAGGAAATCCATTCTGAACGTGCATGGTAATTTGGCGCCCTTGTAGTGCACGCCGAGGGGGACCTCCTTTTGATAAGGAATATTCAGCGCAGTGAATTCGAAAGCCAGTGCCTCGCGATACACGGATTCGACAAAACCGCGCCCCAAGGCGCGATGAACTTCCATAGCAGCGCCAATGACTGCAAAGGTCTGCGGATCGTTTTGCCCCGTCACGGCTTGCCCCCCAATCTCAGAAACAGACTCCGAAAAATCTGCGTAAATCTGCGAAATCTGCGGTCTAAAATCAACTTTACGGCCGGGTTTGGCCGTCACCGCGTACGATATATTTGAACGTCGTCAGTTGCTCCGCCCCGACCGGGCCGCGGGCGTGGAGGCGATCGGTCGAAATGCCGATCTCGGCGCCCAGACCAAATTCACCGCCGTCGGCATATTGCGTCGAGGCGTTCCAGATGACGATCGCCGAATCGACTTCGTTGAGGAAGGTTTCGGCGGCCTGCGCGTCCTCGGTGATGATGGCCTCGGTATGGCCTGAACCGTAGGTCTTGATATGGGCAATGGCGTCGTCCAGTCCCGCCACGACCTTCACGGCCAGGATCGGCAGCAGATATTCGGTCCGCCAGTCGTCCTCGGATGCGGCCTTCATGGGATGGATGGCGCGCGCGGCATCATCGCCCCGCAGTTCGCAACCCTTGGCTTCCAGGGCCGCGGCAATTTTCGGCAGCAGAGCCTGCGCCACGGCCTGGTCGATCAGCAGGGTCTCGGTAGCCCCACACACCGAAACGCGGCGCATCTTGGCATTCAGCGTCACGGCGACGGCCTTGTCCGGATCTGCAGCGCTGTGGACATAGGTGTGGTTCAGCCCTTCGAGATGCGCCAGGACGGGAGCACGCGCCTCGGCCTGGACGCGGGCAACGAGAGAACGGCCGCCGCGCGGAATAATCAGGTTGATGGCGCCACCCAGGCCACCCAGGATCAGGCCGACCGCATCACGATCCGAGGTCGGGACCAGTTGGACGCAGGTATCGGGCAGGCCGGCCGCCCGAAAGCCGTCCTCGAAGGCGGCATAGATGGCCAGGGCCGAGTTGAGCGCTTCGGAGCCGGTGCGCAGAATGGCGGCATTGGACGAGCGGATGCACAGGGCGGCCGCGTCGGCGGTCACATTGGGGCGCGATTCATAGATGATGGCTATGACGCCGATCGGCGTCGACACCCGGGCGATGTCGAGACCGTTGGGCCGCGTCCAGCGTGCCAGTTCGCGTCCAACCGGATCGGGCAGCGCAGCTACCTCTTCCAGGCCCTTGGCCATGGCCTCGACACGGGCCGGATTAAGGATCAGCCGTTCGATCATCGCCTCGGTCAGACCCTTATCGCGCGCCGCGGCCTGATCCTGGTCATTGGCGGCTAGGATCTGGGCCTGGCGGAGACGTATGGCCTTGGCTGCTTCGAGAATCGCACGTGTGCGCACGTCCGGCCCGGCCAGGCGCAGGGCTTCGGCGCCGGCTTTGGCGCGAACGGCCATGGCTGTCATCAGTTGGTCCAGCGAATTGGCGCGGCTCTGGTCGTCCATAACGATATCCTTGTCTTACAAGCGCTATATAGCGCACCCGCGAAAAAAGGCGACCGTTTCAGCCGAAATCATCATCTTCTGGCGGTAAACTTAGCCGGCCTGGCACAATCTAACGTGTTCAAAATTGGCGTTGAAGTCGCGGGATCGACCTCCTCTTACGAAAACTCCGGCCGAAAACGCGGCATGGTGAGTCGAAACAACGTTCGGCGAAGCCAAAATCGTTAGCTCGTGAGAAACGGAGCGGAGCGTACTCAAGTACGTGAGCACCGTATCGCAACGAGATGACGGTTTGCAGACCGCCAGGGCGCGTTTTCACACCAGAACCATGTCGTCGCGATGGATCACCTCATCCCCCATCGTATAGCCCAAAAGGGACTCGATATCCTTGCTGATTCTGCCGCGAATCTGGCGGATATCCTCGGCATTGTAGCTGACGATGCCGCGCGCTACCTCGATACCGGCCGGCGAGGTGATCGACACCGTATCGCCCTTTTCGAAACTGCCCATGACCTCGACAATCCCCGACGGCAGCAGAGATTTCCCGTTATGCAGCGCCCGCACGGCGCCCTCATCCAGCATCAGCCTGCCGGCCGGCACCACCGTCCCGGCGATCCACGCTTTATAGGCCGCACCCAGCGACGCCTGAGGCTTGATCAGGGTATATTTCGCCGCCTGCGGCCCGCTCAAGGAGGACAGGGGCCGGTTGACCAGGCCATAGGCGATCAGGGTCGCGCATCCGGCGGAACCAGCGATCCTGGCCGCTGCGATCTTGGTCGCCATGCCACCCGTGCCGACTCCTGCCTGGGCATTGGCGCCGCCCGCCATGGCCTCGATGCGGGCATCCAGCCGCTCGACCACGGGGATATGCTGGGCCTTGGGGTCGCGGCGCGGATCATCCGTATAGAGGCCATCGATATCCGACAGCAGGACCAAGGCCTCGCAACGCACCAGTTGCGCCGCCCGTGCCGCCAGGCGATCGTTGTCGCCATAACGGATTTCCTCGGTCACCACGGTATCATTTTCATTGACGATCGGCACGCAGCCGAGGTCGAACAGGGTTTCGATCGTCGCCCGCGCGTTCAACCAGCGCCGCCGCTTTTCGGTATCCTCGCGCGTCAGCAGGACCTGCGCCGTTTTCAGGCCCGCCGTGTGGAAAGCGTCTTCCCAGGCGCTCATCAGCCGGGGTTGACCGGCGGCGGCGGCGGCTTGTTTCTCGTTCAGCTTCAGCCTGGTCCGGGTGAGGCCGAGATAACGCCGCCCCAGGCCCACCGCCCCCGACGTCACCAGCATGACCGCCTTGCCCTGCGCTCTCAGCGCGGCGATATCGGCGGCCAGTCCGGCCATCCAGGCAGAATTGGCAATCCCCGTGACCGGATCGATGATCAGGCTGGACCCGACCTTGATGGTGATGCGCTTCGCGGTCATCAGAACATCGGGCAACAGCATGTTGGGAAGGGCGGAAATAGTCGCGCGGTCGCTCATCGGGGTCTTTATCTCAGGGTCTGAAAATGTTAGGGCGCGCAACACAACTCGCGGGCATTTAGCGGATAAGCCGATATCGGGCAAGCCGCAACACATCGCTCAGAAATGAGCTCAAAAATGGTAACAAAATGAACTACATCGGTACGCGTGGATTTTCCGGAGACAAGAGCTTCGCCGGCGCCCTGCTGGACGGACTGGCGCCGGACGGCGGACTGTACGTGCCGGCCACCTATCCGAGCCCCGATTTTAATCTCGCGACGGCGGCGGCCGGCGACTACGGCGACCTGACCTCGAAGCTGCTCAACCTGTTCGGCGTCGACGTCCTTGGGGCTGAGGCCGTGGCTGCGGCCGCCGAAAAAACCAAGGCAGCCTTTCTGCGAGACGGTCATACACCGCTGACCCAGTTGGAGGATAATCTCTGGCTGCTCGAACTGTATCACGGCCCGACGCTCGCCTTCAAAGACATGGCCATGCAGATGATGGCCCCGCTGACCGACGCTGCCCTGGCGCAAACGGGCGAGCGCCTGACCCTGGTCACCGCCACCTCGGGCGATACGGGTGCGGCCGCCGTCCGCGCCTTTGCCGGTTCGAAGCGCGTGCGTCTGGTGGTCTTCCATCCGCTCGGCCGCGTCTCGCCGGTCCAGCGCCTGCAGATGACCACGGTCGAGGCCGATAACATCCTCAATATCGGCGTCGAAGGCGATTTCGACGACTGCCAACGCATCGTCAAGTCCCTGCTGGGTGAACCGTCTCTGAAGGAACAGGGGCTGATCTCGTCGGTCAATTCGATCAACTGGGGCCGACTGCTGGGCCAGGTGCCCTATTATCTCGCCGCCAGTGCCACCTCGGGCGCCGAACGCCCGGCCTTTGTCGTACCGACCGGCAATTTTGGTGACGCCTTCGCGGGTTGGGTGGCGCGACGCATCGGCGGCAATATCGGACCGCTGCACGCCGCCGTGAACAACAATGACGCGCTTAGCCAGGCGCTGAATGACGGCAAATATGTCCGCCGCCAGGCCGTGGAAACGGCCAGCGTCAGCATGGACGTCCAGGCGCCGTCGAACTTCGAACGCCTGCTGTTCGAAGCTTCGGGTCGCAACGCCGCCGGCACAAGGGCCTTTTTCGACACTTTCGCCTCGCGCGGTGAGGTCCGCCTGGCCGGCGAGCTTCAGGCCGCCTGCCTGATCCAGGTCTCGGCCTCGACCATTTCCGAGGGCGAGACAAAGGCCACCATCTCCTATGCCTGGAAGCATTGGAACAAGGTCATCTGCCCGCATACCGCGGTGGCGGTCGGCGCAGCGCTCAAGCGCAAGGGCTCCGGTCCGCAGATCGCCCTGGCCACCGCTCATCCGGCCAAGTTCCCGGATTTCGTAACCCGGGCCCTGGGCTTTGCTCCGGAGGTCCCCGAAGCCATCCAGAAGCTGTACGGCCTGAAGGAAACCATCACTGCCATCCCCAACGACCACGCCCAGGCGCTGGCGGCCGTCAAGGCCTTCGCCCAGTAACGGGTCAAGAAAGGGTTTTAGCCACGGATGTCACGGATCGCAGGAAGATGCGACACGGATTTCATGTTCACATCCTACCTCAGCGGTCATGTCGCGATAGCGCGCAGCGCTTGACAGACCGAAGCCGCCCCGCATCGAAGGCCCAGTTGCCCGGAACATCCGTGTAGATGCGCTTAGCGCATCATCCGTGACATCCGTGGCTAAATTCTTTGACTAACGCTACACGTTTTCAGAAATAGTCCGAGCCCGACACCACATCGCGGTGATAGTCGAGCCGGCGGTAAAAGGCTTCCGGGTCCTTGGGCTTCACCACCCATGACGGATCGTGGTTCAACAGGTCGTACAGCCGCGTCAGTGTGAATCGTACCGCCGAACCGCGCGCGAATAGCGGCAGGGCGGCGATCTCGCCATCGGATAGTGGCCGCACCGCGTGATAGGCCCTGGCGAAGGCCTTGATCATTGCCGGCATGGCCTGGCCTCCGGGCGTAAAACCCCAGGCATTGAGCGCCACGGCCAGATCATAGGCGTAAAAGTCGGTGCAGGCATAATAGTAGTCGATGACGCCGGTGACCTGACCGTCTTCGTTCATCAGCACATTGTCGGTGAAATAGTCGGCATGGATAGCGCCCCTGGGTAGGTTGGAGGGCCACTTGCTCCGCAGAAACGCCAGTTCGGCGCGGAAATCATCAAGGATAGCTTCTGCCCGCACCGAGGCGCTGGCCTTGGGCTCGCAACGTTCGATCAGCCCCGGCCAGGCGGCAATGCCCATGCTGTTTGGGCGGACTTGCGCGAAATCACCGCCTACCAGATGCAGTCGCGCCAGATATTCCCCGGCCGAGGCAGCGTGACGCACATCCGGGTTGCGCGGCCAGCGACCGGGCAGCCACTTGATCAGGGCGCAGGACTTGCCATTGATCTTGCCCAACGATGACCCGTCGCGTTTCAAGGCCGGGCCCGGCGCCGGATAGCCCTGGCGATCGAGATACAGGGTATAGTCCATGAACCACGGCAGGCCGTCTTCAGGCGTCGCTGCCTCGAACAGGGTCAGGGCATAGAGCCCCGTCGTCGTCTCGACCTTGAAATTTGTGTTGGAAACGCCCTCCTCGATGCCTTCGAGGTGGATCAGCTCACCGATATCGTAGGCGCCGAGATAGGCACGGGCATCGTCATCCGAAACGGGTGTGAAAACGGCCATGCAGCCTGCGACTCCGAAAAAAACCTCGACCCGGTGGCTATAGCGAAGCGCACACAATAGGTCGAGGTTGTTTCAGAGCAATTATCAAAGTCCGGGTGGCGTTACCCGGGCCTTGCTTTCCACTTAGGCGTTGCGTCGCACCAGACCGAATACGGCGAGCAGAAGAAGTGCGCCGATGGTCGAGACGATAATAGCGCCGCCGATACCGTAAAAGGCGATGCCGAAATAGTTGGCCAGAAAGCCGCCGACCACGGAGCCCAGCAGGCCGACGATCAGGTTGCCGACCAGGCTGCCACGTCCGCCGGCGATAAGATGGGCCAGCCAGCCGGCGACAATGCCGACAATCAGCATCAACAACAGGCCTTCGACATGGATGGTTTGGAAATCGTGCATGGTAATTTTTCCCGAACAGGTTAAAAATTAACCATAGCCTTCTGCCGATAAAGGTACGATGCGGCGGCGGCCCTTATTTAATCAGGCGCGCACCTTGCGGGCGATAATCCGGCGGGCGATACCGCCGCCCAGCCACGAGGTCACAAAGCCGAAGAAAACGTCGAACCCCAGGCCGCTGACCTCATCCCACAGGCTGCTGCCCGAGGCCTTGCTGCGTACGGCGGCATAGACCACGACACCCAGGGCAAAGGCACCGAGTACCCCCGCAACGATTCCGACAACCACCATAACCCTCTCCTCACAGATCGCCCAACCTAACCAGCCGATAATAAAAAGACGATGTGGTTGTTTTTGGGGCGAGATGCGCTAAATCGCGCCATTAGAATCCATCGCTTGGGTTGCGAAGCCATATTTGATAGCAAACGCGACCTTATAAGGGAATGCTGTCATGGCCAAAACCGTCTCTTCCGTCGTCAATCTGATCGGCAATACACCGCTGATCCGCCTGAAGGGCGCTTCCGATGCGACGGGCTGCGAGATCTACGGCAAGGCCGAATTCCTCAATCCGGGCCAGTCGATCAAGGATCGCGCCGCCCTGTGGATCATCCGCGACCACGAGGCCAAGGGCAATCTCAAGCCCGGCGGCACCATTGTCGAGGGGACGGCTGGCAATACCGGCATCGGCCTGGCCATGGTCGCCAATGCGCTGGGCTACAAGTGCGTCATCGTCATTCCACGCACCCAGGCCCAGGAAAAGAAGGACGCCATTCGCCAGCTGGGCGCCCAGTTGATCGAGGTCGACGCCCTGCCCTATGCCAATCCCGGCAACTATGTCCGCTATTCCGGCACCCTGGCGCAGGAACTGGGCGCCGTGTGGGCCAACCAGTTCGATAATGTCGCCAACCGTCAGGCGCATATCGACGGCACGGGCCCGGAGATCCTGGCCCAGATCGCCGAGATTCCGGGTGGCAAGCTCGACGCCTTTATCTGCGCCGTCGGTTCGGGCGGGACGCTGGGCGGCCTGAGCCTCTATTTCAAAGCTCAGAACCCCGACATCCAGATCGGCCTGGCCGACCCCTACGGTGCGGCGCTGTACAGCTACTACACCACCGGCGAACTGAAGTCGGAGGGCTCCTCGATCACCGAAGGCATCGGCCAGGGCCGCATCACCGCCAATCTGGAAGGCGTCACCATCGACCGTTCCTATCGCGTGGCGGATGAGGAATGGCTGCCCGTGCTCTACAAGATGATCGAGGAGGAAGGCCTGTGCCTTGGCACCTCGTCGGCGCTGAACGTCGTCGCGGCCATGAAGATGGCGAAGGACCTGGGTCCCGGCAAGACCATCGTCACCGTGCTGTGCGACTACGGCAACCGTTACGCCTCGAAGATTTTCAACCCGGCCTTTTTGGCGGAAAAGAACCTGCCGACCCCACCGTGGTACCCCGCGCCGGAGGCTGTTGCCTGATCGTGTATTTGCTTCGCCAACATCAGCGAGCGCGACCTTCGTTATACTCCGCCGCCACGCGGCTAGGGGACGCACATGTATTGGCTCTGCCTGAGTGTGTAACGGAACGACGGGAAGGCCCCCACCAGCCTCGCCGGCAGGCACACCCTTCGCCAAAGCTGCGCTACGCTACGCAATGTCTTGGGCGGTCCCCCGCCCCGGCCACGGCGGCAGCCAACACGGGGCGGTATCAGTCTTTACTTTCATATACTCCCCCGCCGAGCGGGGGAGGTGGCGCGGCGCTCGCGCTTCTTCAGCGCGTAAGCCGTGACGGTGGGGGGGCTTCCGACGGCCCAACATACGCCAGCGTTCAGTTGCTAAATATCCTGAGCCGCAAAAACTGGACGTTCCGCAACGTCGCCCGGTGCAGCCTCAACGCTGGCCCTGGCCTGTCCGCGCAGCCAGTCCATGAAGCGCAGCTGCGCCGCACTGGGGTCGCGCGACTGCGGCCAGACCAGGAAATATCCATAGTCGAGCGGCTTGTCCTTCTCGTCGAACAGCACCTGCAAACGGCCGGCCTGCAAATCCGCCTCGGCAATCGTGCGCTTGGCCAGGGCGACACCGCGACCGGCCACCGCCGCCTCGATGACCATGGAGCTCTGGTTGAAGCGCGGCCCGCGCGTCGCATCGACGCCTTCGACGCCATGGGCCTTCAGCCACATGGCCCAGTCGGGGCAGGACGGATCGGTTTCGGCGCCGACATCGTGCAGAAGCACGTGGTGCGCCAGGTCGCCCGGCTTGCGCATCGGCGCGGCTTCGAACAACAAAGGCGAGCACACCGGCACAACGGCTTCGGTCAGCAGGTGCTCGACATGCAGCCCGTTATAATGGCCGTTGCCATAGCGAACAGCCAGATCAATGTCCGATACGGCGAAGTCGACCGGCGCCATGTCGGCGCTGACCCAGACGTCGATGTCTTCGTTAGCGGCGCTAAACTCATACAGCCGCGGCATCAGCCACTTGGCGGCGAAGCTGGGCGCGGCGGACACGGTGACGCGGCCCTTCTGGGTGCCGGACTTCATCAGCCGCGTCGCCTCGAACATTTTTTCGAAGGCTTCCTTCAGGATCTGGGCCGACGCCTTACCGGCATCGGACAGCACCACACGCCGGCCGTCGCGCACGAACAGCTCGACGCCGACATGTTCTTCCAGAAGACGGATCTGCTGCGACACCGCGCCGGGCGTGACGAACAGCTCTTCCGCCGCCTGCTTGAAACTTTCGTGCCGCGCGGCCGCTTCGAAAACCCGAAGCGCCGACAGAGGCGGCAAACGATCACGAGACATAACCCAACCTAACCTGAACCAGTGCGAGCGCCCTTCTATAACGGTTCTCGGTTTAAGAAAACTATCCGGAGACAAATAATGACCCAAGATGCCAACCCACTACACCACGTCGAGTCGCTGGAAGCCGGCGAAACCTGGACGACGGATGTGGTCGTGATCGGCGCCGGCCCCGTCGGCCTGTTCAGCGTCTTCGAACTGGGACTGCTCGATATCAAATGCCATCTGGTCGACATTCTCGACAAGGTCGGCGGCCAGTGCGCCGAGCTCTATCCCGAAAAGCCGATCTACGACATCCCGGCCTGGCCGATCATTTCAGGCCAGGACCTGACCCATCGCCTGCTGGAACAGATCGCTCCCTTCGGCGCCAAGTACCATCTCGGCGAAATGGCCGTCGCCATCCGCAAGATCGGTGAGGACGAGCCCGACGCCGGTCTTTGGGAGTTAACCACCGACCAGAAGACGGTCATCCGCGCCAAGGCGATCGTTATCGCCGCTGGCGGCGGGTCGTTCCAGCCGAAAAAGCCGCCCATTCCCGGCATTGACGGCTTCGAGAACATTGGCGCCGGCCTCGGCGTCCACTATGCCGTGCGCAAGATGGAAGCCTTCCGCGACAAGACGATCGTCATTTCCGGCGGCGGCGATTCGGCGCTCGACTGGACGCTGAACCTGCAACCCATCGCCAAGCGCGTGACCCTGATCCATCGCCGCGACGACTTCCGCGCCGCGCCGCATTCGGTCGCCAAGATGCGCGAACTGGTCGCCGCCGGTGAGATGGACCTGGTCATCGCCCAGGCCGTAGCGCTGAAAGGCGAAACCGGCCGCAACCTTGAATCCGTCCATATCGAAGATTCCGAGGGCAAGGAATCCTACCTGCCGGCCGACGCCTTCCTGCCCTTCTTCGGCCTGACCATGAAGCTGGGTCCGGTGGCCGAATTCGGCCTCAACCTGCACGAAAACCTGATCCCCGTGGATACGGAAAAGTTCGAGACCTCGACCCCGGGCATCTTCGCTATCGGCGATATCAACTGGTATCCCGGCAAGCTGAAGCTGATCCTGTCGGGCTTCCACGAAGCCGCCCTGATGGCGCAAAAGGCCCACGCCTATGTCCACCCGGACCGCAAGCTGCGCTTCCAATATACGACGTCGAGCAGCGACCTGCAAAAGAAGCTGGGGGTCAAATAAAAGAAGGGAAGACGTGGGGTCGCAGACCCCACACCCCGTTACCTAACAGCGCTTCTTCGTCAGCGACGGAGAGGCGCTTTTGCTAAAAAATCTCGCCATAGATCTGCCCATAGTTCAGCACCACGACCGCATTTCCGTTCTTTTGTACGGCATTGCCCGCCGCGCCGCCGATGCGGCCAGCGTTCTCACCCGGCAAGCCAGCATTTCCGCCATTGCCCCCAGGGTTGCCCGTCGCGCCACCGGTGCCACCACCACCCGGCGTGCCATTACGTCCCCGCTCGCTGAAGCGGGCAAAGGAATCGGCAACCGCCGTGCCGCTACCCGCTTCACCGGGCAGACCGTTCGGGAAGCCGCCACCGCCGCCACTTCCACCGGTACCGCCCCCCGGCCCACCGCCGCCTCCCCCGCCGCCGCCCTTCAGCGAACCGTTGGCCGTGATGACGATGGTGATCGGCGCCTGGACATAGACACCCGCGCCCCCCTTGCCGCCTTCGCTCGGTCCAGGCACTTCACCGCCATCGCCGCCGTTACCGCCCCCGCCAAAGACATTGCCGTCGATGGTCAGCCACAGACGCGACCCGTCGGGCCATTTACCGGTATCGAGTCCCGACCGGCCGCCGGAGAGACCCATGATGACGGTATCGGTCGGCACGACGAAGGCGATATTCGCCGGCGACGCCCCGTCATAACCGGCCGCGGCGGCAAAATCCCTGAGACTGCCGGTCTTTGTCACCGTTACGACCTGGGTGTCGTCGTCAGGCAGCAGTGGATTGGTCTGCGCCCGCAAACTGCCGGCGCCGAACAGCGACAAGGCCACCAACCCCGCCAGACTCCCGCGCCTGGACATGAAACCTGTCACGACTGACCTCCCGCAAATCCGGCCGCAATACCCGACCCTAAATTCGTATACTATATAATTTGCATTTGCCCAGACGAAAACAACGTTTCGCTGACGCTGGGCTTCTTAGGTTCCGTATCTTTGGTTTCGTCTGGGCCGAACCATGGTAAGGGATGCGGAATGACGATCCTGCGCGTACACCATGTAACCACCTACAGCTATCGCCGTCCCGTCGGCTTCGGCCAGCACCGCCTGATGTTCCGGCCACGCGACAGCTACGACCAGCACCTGCTCGAATCGTCACTGATCATCCTGCCCGTCCCGTCCGACCTGTTCTGGATTCACGACGCGTTCGGCAACTGCGTCGCTGTCGCTGATTTCGACACTGAATCCGACTTCCTGCGCTTCGAGACCAACATCACCCTCGACCATACGCCGCAGTTGGGGCCGCATTTCCGCGCCGATCAGGACGCCCAGACCTGGCCCTTCGACTATGACCAGGAGGACCTGCCCGACCTGTTGCCGTCCATCCGGCGCCAGTATCCCGACGACGTCACCCAAACCTGGGCGCGCCGCTTTACGCAAGCGGCTGGTCCGACCGATACGGGCAGGATGCTGGAGACCATGACCCATGCGGTCAAGCAGGAGTTCAAATATATCGGCCGCACCAGCCCCGGCACGCAGACGCCCGAGATGACGTTGTATTCGAAAAGCGGTACCTGCCGCGACTTTGCCCTGCTGATGATGGAAGCAGCGCGCTCGCTGGGCCTCGCCGCCCGCTTCGTCACCGGCTATATCTATTCCCCCCTGCGCGACGGCGAAATGTGGCAGGGCGGCGGCGCCACCCATGCCTGGGTCCAGGTCTTCGTACCGGGCGCCGGCTGGCTCGAATTCGACCCGACCAACGGCATTATCGGCAATCGCGACCTGATCCGCGTCGGCGTCACACGCGATCCGCACCAGGCTGTTCCTTTATGGGGCAGCCATACAGGCTCCCGCATCGACTCTTTAGGCATGACCGTTCAGGTTAATGTCACATCGGTCGAAACCGCCCCCCCAACCACCTATACCTAAGGACCTACATGCAAATCCGGGCCGGCTACTCCCTCACCTTCGATTGCCCGCAGCCGACACCGATGCTGTTATGTCTCAACATCCATCGCTCACGGCGGCAGGACCTGCTGACACCGCAAACCCTGACCTTTTCAAATAGCGTCCAGGCCTGGGACTATGCCGACAGCTTCGGCAATATCTGTACCCGGATCACCGCGCCGGCCGGCCGGACCACCATCGCGACCCAGTTCGATATCTATGACGACGGCGTCCCCGACCATGTGCCGTTCGACGCTGTCCAGCACGATATCCGCGACCTGCCCGACGATGTGCTCGTCTTCCTGCTGGGGTCGCGCTACTGCGAAACCGACAAGCTGTCCGATATCGCCTGGAACCTGTTTGGCAAGACGGCGCCGGGCTGGCCACGCGTCCAGGCCATTCTCGACTTCGCCCACAACCGTATCCGCTTCGACTACCAGTTGGCCGACCGCACGCGCAGCGCCTTCGAGGGCTATACTCAGCAGGTTGGTGTCTGCCGCGACTTTGCCCACCTGGCCCTGACCCTGTGTCGCTGCATGAATATCCCCGCGCGCTACTGCACGGGCTATCTCGGCGATATCGGTGTCCCCGTCGAGGGTGAGATGGATTTTTCAGGCTGGTTCGAAGTCTATCTCGGCGGCCATTGGTACACGGCCGATGCCCGCCACAATCATCCACGTATCGGCCGCATCCTGATGGCCGTCGGCCGCGACGCCACAGACGTCGCGATCTCGACCCAATTCGGTCCGGCCACCCTGGTCGAGTTCAAGGTCATAACCGACGAGATCACGGACGATAAAACAGCCCAAGTTTGAAGCTTTCGCCGATCCGGCTGGCCCGTACCATGAAATAGTCGACCGCCGCCTCGTCGGGCGCCAGGTCGCGCAGGGTCTGCTCGAACAGATACAGCCACTCGCCGAAATGCGCCGGTTCGATCGCCGGCACACGCATATGCGCCTGCATGGGCCGGCCGGAATAGGTCCCTGCATTCAGCGCCACCGACGCCCAGAAGGCTTTCAGCTTGTCGAGATGCTCCGGCCAGTCGGTCACAACGCCGTCGAACATAGGTCCCAGCCGCTCATGCCGGCGTACCCGGTCATAGAATTCCTCCACCAGGCGCGAAATGAAAGCTTCATCGATGCCGATAGCCGCCGCGTCGTCACGAATCTTCTGGCGCGCCGCAAGGGCACCGGTCGAAGTTTGTGGGGTGGTGTGTGAGGTCAAGGGTGGCTACTCCGCTGACCCGTAAATGAGGGCCCGCCGCGAAATCCGCAAGCCGCGCTGCATGCGACAGAACGACCCGGCTATTGACCCGTCGACGCCGTCAGAACCATGGGCCCGGACGCGTCACTGGCCAGCCATTGTGCCGCCAGTTCGACCGTCGGAAAGGCAAGGGTCTCCATATTCTGGTATTGGGGTGCAAATACGCGCGTCCGTTCAAGGCGAAACGGATCGGTGGTCACAACGGCGAAGCGCAGTTTGCGGTAATTGGCCGCGATATCGTCCCACATCTGCGAAATGGCGAGAAAGTTCTTGTGGGTAAAGACATTGATCAGGGCACGGACATCATGCAACTGATCGTAGAGCCACGGATCGGGAAGGGCGGCATAGGTCCGGGTCAGCCGACGCACAAGCTCTTCCGTATCGACCACACCCTTGAGAAGGATGTGGATATAGTGTTCCGTCGGTCTGACCTCGATCTGTATGGTGTCTGCGCGCATGGTAGTATCCGCCCGCTTTTTATAGTCTTGTAACCGTCATATTACGGCTCAAATCATAAGGGGTCAATCTGTCGTTGCAGGTGATCCAAAATACATGTCGAACTGTAAACAAGCCGTTTCGGGAGGCATTCATGTCCGCACAGGATTTTCATCTCATCACACACTGGCAGCTGGACGCGCCGCTCGGCCGCGTTTGGGACCTCCTGATCAAGGTCGAGGACCTGCCGCAATGGTGGCGCGCCGTCAAATCGGTCGAACTTATCCAGCCAGGCGACAGCAACGGCATCGGCGCCGTCCGCCGCATGACCTGGCGTACCGCCCTGCCCTATGAGTTGAGCTTCGACATGCGCACCATCCGGGTCGAGCCCATGACCCTGATCGAGGGCGAAGCCTTTGGCGAACTGGACGGTCTCGGCCGCTGGACGCTGTCGGAACGCGACGGCGTCACCCATGTCCGCTACGACTGGATCGTCAAGGTCACCAAACCGTGGATGCGCCTGATGTCGCCCATTCTGCGTCCGGTCTTTGCGTGGAACCATGACAAGGTCATGGCCTGGGGCCTCGAGGGCATCCGGCGGCGGCTCGCCTGACGTGGTACGCAGCACGCGGCCCCACACATTGTTTCCTTACAGCGCCAAACCTAACCTCCCGGTCAAAGGGAGATTCGCATGCTACATATGGGCAGCTGCCACTGCGACAAGATCGCTTTCGAGGTCGAGGGCGACTTCAGCGAGGGAATGGCCTGCAACTGTTCCATGTGCCGGCGGCGCGGCAGCCTGCTCGCCTTTGTCCCGGCTGACGACTTCAACCTGAAGACCGACCGCAACGCGCTGTCGACCTACACCTTCAATAAGCACGTCCTGTCGCACCATTTCTGCAATACCTGCGGCATCGCGCCATTCTCGGAAGGCAAGAAATCCGACGGATCGGCCATGGTGGCGATTAATCTCCGCTGTGTCACCGATATCGACCCGGATGCACTGAAGGTTACCCACTGGGATGGGGCGCATCATTAAGCCTCATGCCAAAAAGTGGTTGCCACTTTTTGGATAAACATGAGGCGTCACTATTGCCTTCATTAGTGCGCCTAAATCCACCCGCTACAAACCATCGCTTTCATTCTGACCGACGAAATCCTATCTAGACACTACGGAAAAGCGCCTGTCCGAGTGAAGTCTGATGAATGCCCTGCCCCTTTCCTGGCCGTTGCAAGGTCGCCGCGTCGTATTGATCGGCGCTGGCGCATGGCTTGTGCGCAAGGTATCGCTCCTGGCCCGCACCCCGGCGGAACTCATTGTTTTCACACCGACAGAACCTACCCGTATCGAAGCCCAGGCCACCGTCCATGTCCGCTGGCCGGAGCCCGCAGACCTCGCCGACGCAGCCCTGATTGTCGTTGCCTTCGAAGATCGTGCCCTGGCCGAACAGGGCGCCACCCTGGCGCGTCAAGCGCGTGCGCCGCTGAACGTTGTCGACTATCCCGACCTCAGCGATTTTCATTTCCCGGCCATCATTGATCGCGGCGCCTTGAGCATCGGCGTCGCTACCGGCGGGGTCGCACCCGTGCTGGCGCGCGAGACCCGCACCAAGATCGAGGCCGCCATTCCGCCGTCCGATGCCCAGGTGGCCGAATTCGCCGAACGTCTCAGCCCGCGCCTGCGCGATCTCTACCCCAATGTCGACGACCGCCGCCGCGCCTGGGAAGACATCCTGAAGTCTTCCGCCGTCGAACTGGCGCGTTCCGGCAAGATCGAGGACGCGGTCACGGCCGCGCTCAACCTCAATCAAGGTCCGCGTACGGGTGTCGTCCACCTGGTCGGTGCCGGCCCTGGCGATCCTGAATTGCTGACGCTGAAAGCCCTGCGCCTGCTCGGCGAGGCCGATGTCATTGTCTATGACCGCCTGGTCGGCGACGCCATCATGGACCTGGCTCGTCGCGACTCCGAACGCTTCTATGTCGGCAAGGCACGCTCCAACCATTCGGTGCCGCAGGACCAGATCCACGAGCTGCTGGTCGAACAGGCGCGCCTCGGCAAGCGTGTCGTGCGTCTAAAGGGCGGCGATCCCTTCGTCTTCGGCCGCGGCGGCGAAGAGGTCGAAGCCCTGCGCGAAGCCGGCATCGAGGTTCACGTCACACCGGGCATTACCGCGGCGCTGGGTTGCGCCGCTACCGCCGGCGTGCCCCTGACCCATCGTGACCACGCCCAAAGCGTCACCTTCATTACCGGCCATTCGAAAGAAGGCGACCACGGCAATCCGCTGATGCTCGACTGGTCCGCCCTGTCGGCGCCGCATCACACCCTGGTCGTCTATATGGGCGTCGCCACGGCCAGCGAGATCGCCACCAAGCTGACGCGTCACGGCCGCCTGCCTGATACGCCGGTGCTGATCATCGAAAACGGCACCCGCGCCAATGAACGCCGCATCCCCGCCACCCTGGGGACGCTGGAAGCCACCATCGCCAACAACCCACCCGCGGGGCCTGCCCTGCTGATCATCGGCGAAGTCGCCGGCCTCTATGCTGCCGACCGCCTGATCGAAGCCGCCGTAAAGGTAGACCTATGAAACTGCTCACCGCCAACCGGTTGACCGATGGCATTACGTTATGGTTCGGCCAGGACGGCTGGACCGAGGACGGCGCTAAAGCCGTCCAGCTCGACGACGATCGTGCTGACGCTCTTCTGCTGGAATGGAAGGGCCGCGAGACTGTTGTCGTGGCGCCCTATCTGATCCCGCTCAATCCGAACGGCACGCCGGTCCAGCGCGAGCATGTGCGCGAATTCGTTCGCGCCAACGGCCCAACCATCGGCCAGACCGCCGATGCCATTTCACAGGCCCATGGCCGCGCCGATATCTTCGAGAGCTAAGAGCCAAGATGTACGTCTACGACCAATTCGACCATGCCTTCGTCCGCGACCGGGTCAAGGAATTCAGCGACCAGGTCGCCCGCCGCCTGACCGGTGAGATCACCGAGGATCAGTTCAAGCCGCTGCGCCTGATGAACGGCCTGTACCTGCAACTACACGCCTATATGCTGCGCATCGCCGTGCCCTATGGCGTGCTGTCGTCGCAGCAGATGCGTCGCCTGGCCCATATCGCCCGCACCTATGACCGCGATTTCGGCCACTTCACCACGCGCCAGAACCTGCAGTTCAACTGGATCAAGCTGGCCGACGCGCCGAAGATCCTGGAAGAACTCGCCGAGGTCGAGATGCACGCCCTGCAGACCTCGGGCAACTGCATCCGCAACACCACGACCGACCAGTTCGCCGGCGCCGCCTTCGACGAACATGACGACCCGCGCCCGTGGGCCGAGGTTATCCGCCAGTGGTCGAGCAACCACCCGGAATTCACCTTCCTGCCACGCAAGTTCAAGATCGCCATCACCGGCGCCACGAAGGACCGCGCCGCCATCCGAGTCCACGATATCGGCCTGCATCTGAAGCCCGAAGGCTTCGACGTCTATGTCGGCGGCGGCATGGGCCGTACGCCCTCGCTCGGCCATTGCATCCGCACCGGTCTGCCCGGCGAACAACTGCTCAGCTATCTCGAGGCCTGCCTGCGCGTCTATAACCGTTATGGCCGCCGCGACAACATCTACAAGGCGCGGATCAAGATCCTGGTCGCCGCCCTGGGGCCGGAGGAATATAAGCGGCAGGTCGAAGAAGAATGGGAGCGCCTCGACCAGGCGAAGGTCGACGCCCCGATCGCCGAGATCAACCGCATCCGCAGCTTCTTCCCTGATCCTGAATTCAAGGCCGGCACTTTCGACCGCGTCGCCTTCGAACGCGCCAAAACGGCTGACGCCGCCTTTGCCCGCTGGGTCAGGAACAATACCCACGCCCACAAGCGCGACGACCACGTCTCGGTGACCATCTCGCTGAAGCCGGTCGGCCTGCCGCCCGGCGACGCCTCATCCGAACAGATGGACGTGATGGCGGAGGTCGCCGACGCCTATGGCTACAGCGAACTGCGCGTTTCGCACGAACAGAACATCATCCTGCCGCACGTCGCCAAGGCCGACCTGTACACGTTGTACAGCCGCCTCGACGCGGTCAACCTGTCGACGGCCAATGGCGGCAAGATCACCGACATGATCGTCTGTCCGGGTCTCGACTATTGCTCTCTGGCCAATGCCCGCTCCATCCCCCTGGCACAGGACATTTCCCAGCGCTTCGAGGACGCCCAGCTGACCGACCAGATCGGCGACCTGCAGATCAAGATATCGGGCTGCATCAATGCCTGCGGTCACCACCATGTCGGTCATATCGGCATCCTCGGCGTCGACAAGCAGGGTATCGAATTCTACCAGATCCTGCTGGGCGGACGCGCCGACGAAAGCGCCGCCTTGGGTGTCATTACCGGCAAGGGCCTGCCGGCCGAAGCCGTCCCCGCCGCCATCGAGCGCGTTGTCCGGCTCTATCTGGAACTGCGGACCAGCGACAGCGAGCGCTTTATCGATACCCTGGAGCGTCTCGGGCGCGACACCTTTGCGGAGGCCCTGCATGAGCCAGCCTAACTCTTCTTTCGAGCCCACCCTGGTCACGCGCGACGGCGACGTCATTCCCGACGGCTGGACCCTGCTGGCCGACGACGACACCACGACCGAAGACGGGCCTTATGTGCTGGGCTTCGATCGCGCGCTTGCCGAACTCGACGGCCGCAACGGCCATTACGGCGTCCGCATCAAGCCCGGCGACGATGTCCGCCTGCTCGAGCCCTTCCTGGAAAAGATCACCCTGATCGAGGTCGCCTTCCCGGGCTTCCGCGACGGCCGTGGCTATTCTACCGCCCGCATACTGCGCGAAGACTTAGGGTTCACCGGCATTGTCCGCGCCGTCGGCGACGTCCTGCGCGACCAGCTGTTCTACATGCTGCGCTGTGGCTTCGACGAATTCCTCGTCAAGGACAAGGACCCTGCCCAGGCCATCCAGTCAGCCGCCCTGCGCTTTGACACTGTCTACCAGGGCGCGGCCGACAGCCAAAGCCCCGCCTGGGCCCGCCGCCAAGCCTGAAAGACACCACGCGTGAAAGACGCCACATGACCGTCCTGATCGACAACCTGACCCATGCGCCCAGCGAAGGCTCGCAACGCGCCCGCGACCTGAGCGAGCGCTATGAAGGCATGAACGCGCAGGACATCCTGCGCGACGTCATCCGCAACGAATTCTTCGGCGACATCGTCCTGTCGTCCAGCTTCGGCGCGGATTCGGCGGTGCTGCTGCATATGGTGTCCGAGATCGATCCGGCCTTTCCGGTCCTGTTCCTCGACACCGATCGCCACTTCTTCCAGACCCTGCAATATCGCGATGAGCTGGCGGCCAAGCTGGGCCTGAGCAACATCATCAACCTCAAGGCCAGCCCGGAAGAGGCCGCCGTCGAGGACGCGAAAAACACCCTGTGGAAGACCAATCCGGATCAGTGCTGCGACCTGCGCAAGGTCCGGCCGCTAAACCGCGCCATGCAGGGCTATGGCGCGTGGATTTCGGGTCGCAAGCGTCACCAGAGCGCCACGCGGGCCCATCTGCCGATCGTCGAGTTCGACGGTCGGCACTATAAGGTCAACCCCCTGGCCACCTGGAACGCCGCCGACGTCGCGGCCTATGCGGCCGCCCACGACCTGCCGCCGCATCCGTTGGTCGAACAGGGCTTTCCGTCGATCGGCTGCTTTACCTGCACAAAGCCGGTCGAACAGGGCGCCGACGCCCGCTCGGGCCGCTGGTCGGAGTCGGAAAAGGTCGAATGCGGCATCCACCGCCCGATCTACGGGGGGGACGGGATTTGACTTCATGTCAAAAGTCCTTCGCGGCAAAGGGCTGCTCAGTGAAATTTCGATATGAGATAGTCCGTAAATGTTGGCACGCATGGCGATGAAGCGAACTGTGTGTTAGCCCGCACGCAGCCACCAATAAACGGAAAATTCCCACACGATTACAATGCAGTGTCTCCGATTTGTTCTTTGCAAAACACTCAGGACGTGCAAAGCTATTACCCGGGGGCGCGCGAAGCTGCGCATTTTTCCAGTCAGCACAATCATCAAACGCACGCCGGGGGCTTTATGCGTAAATTTTCCATCGACTCCACCTTTACAACCGAAAACCTTGGTGTCGCGCCGGCGGCGTATATGTATGCCAAAAGTTTGAGTTTTCACGCCGTTACGTTGCTCGCCGCGCCGGAGCTGACCGCCGCCCATATGACGCCCGCCTGGCGCAGTGTGCCAACGTCCAGGGTGACGGATTCGGGTTCGGGCGCTTCGGCCCCGATTGGTCACGCAGCCACCGCGGGTCAGACGACGACGATTTCCTCTACCCCCATACCGGGTGGTGCCGGCGTGGTGTTCAGCGGCAATCCGGATTTGGATGGCCTTCTTTCCGGTTTTAAGTGGACCAGTACCAACCTGACCTACAGCTTCCCGACCAGCGGCAGTTTCTACACTGACAGCGTCTACAGTGGCAGCTACAATGACGTGACGTCCACCCATTTGGTGTTTAATGCCACGCAACAGACGGCGGTCCGCAATGTCCTGGCCATGATCGCCAGCTTGACCGGACTGACCTTTACCGAGATCACCGAAACCGCCACCACGCATGCCAATCTACGCTTCTCACAGGATGCCTCCACGACTGCCGGCCACGAGGTCGCCTTCACCTTCCTGCCCACCGGGAACACGGCATCCGGAGATGTCTGGTTCGGCACGACGACGGGCGAGACCGACTACACCAACCCGCAGTTCGGTAACTGGGGTATGGCGACAATCATGCACGAGATCGGTCATGCCCTCGGGTTGAAGCACGGTCACGAAGACCTTACCTCGTCCGGAGGCTCGGCCGCTTTGCCTGCGGCCCATGATGGATGGGCCTGGTCGCTGATGACCTATCGTTCGGATCCCGGCAATGTCATCACCTACGAAGGCGACCACATCAACCAACCCCAAAGCTATATGCAGGACGATATCGCTGCCCTGCAGTATCTTTACGGTGCCAATTTCGACAGCCACGGGGGCCCAACCGAATATATATTCGACGCCCTGACTGGCGAGATGTCTATCAGGGAAGGCGGCCGGTTTGGCGTATATATACCCCAAGGCGCGCCCAGTGGTAACGTCGTATTTCGGACCATTTGGGACGGCGGCGGTTACGACATCTATGATTTCACAAATTTTACAACCAGCGTGACCGTCGACCTCCGGCCGGGTGGTTGGTCGACCTTCAGTGCCACGCAACTGGCGGATACCCGACCGTACGAGAGCGGTGTGACACCAGCCCCGGGCAATATAGCCAACGCTCTGCTTTATAACGGTGACACGCGCGCGCTGATCGAGGAGGCTTTTAGCGGCTCGGGCAACGACTTCATGATTGGAAATCAACTGTCAAACGGGCTCATCGGGGGGGGCGGACATGATACCTTGAATGGAGGTGACGGCAGTGACGGTCTGTGGAGCAACGGCCTTGGTTCAACGGACGCTGAGCGAATGACCGATCTGAGCTACAACGTTTTGATTGGCGGCCCCGGCACCGATTTCTATTATCTCGGAAACCAGGGAGATATCGTCACCGAGTATGCCGATGAAGGCAATGACTGGGTAAATACTCTATTTTCCCATGACCTGGGTGCTAATGTTGAAAATCTCTCGCTTTGGGGAGACTACAATGCCGATGGCCGGGGCAACGCCCTGAACAATTACATGTCTGGCAATAACGGGTGGAATGACCTCTATGGCTACGCCGGAAACGACACCCTGGATGGCGACAAGGGCTTTGACTACCTGTACGGAGGTGTAGGCGATGACCTTTACCTGGTCGATCATATCAGCGACCGTGCTATTGAGGCGAATAATGAAGGCATCGACACGGTTCGAACCTTTATAGACTGGACTCTTGGCTCCTATGTCGAGAATTTGATTCTGGTGGAAAATTATTATGACTTACCAATAAGTGGTACCGGAAACGAACTCGATAACAGCATCACCGGTAACTCGGCCAATAACACCCTTATCGGCCTCGACGGTAACGACTCGCTCGACGGCGGGATAGGCGCCGATACCCTGACCGGCGGCCTCGGCAACGACACCTTCACGGTCGACAATGCCGGCGACGTCGTTACGGAAATCACCGGCCAGGGCAGCGACCTGGTCCTGGCTGCGGTGACCTATGCCCTGACGGCAACGCTCGAAGGCCTGACTCTGACCGGCACCAATAATATCAACGGTACAGGCAACGATCTCGATAACTTGATCACAGGCAACAGCGGCCTCAACACTCTGACCGGCGGCCTCGGCAACGACACCTACATCATCGACAACATAGGTGACGCCATCATCGAGGCCAGCGGCGCCGGCACGGACCTGATTCAGTCGTCCGTTACCTGGATTCTTGCTGCCGATGTTGAAAACCTCACCCTGGCCGGAGCCGCGGCTATCGACGCTACCGGCAATGGTCTCGCCAACGTCCTGACCGGCAACAGCGGCAATAACCGCCTTGAAGGCGGCGCAGGCATCGACACCCTGAACGGCGGCGCGGGCAACGACACCTTTGTCCTCGACACGACAACAGACACGATCACCGAACTGGCCGGCGAAGGCACGGATCAGGTTTCGTCATCCGTAACCTACGCTCTGGCCGCAAATTTCGAGAACCTGACCCTGACCGGCGCAGGCGCCATTGACGGCACTGGCAACGCGGCCGACAATTGGCTGATCGGCAACACTGCGGCCAACAGCCTGACCGCGCTGGACGGCAATGATACTCTGGACGGAGGCGCCGGCGCCGATACCATGACCGGCGGTCTCGGCAACGACATCTACTTTGTCGACAATGCCGGGGATATAGTTAGCGAATTCGCGGCCATGGGCAACGACACCGCTTCATCATCGCTCGCCACCTATGTCCTGACCGCCGAGGTCGAGAATCTGATCCTCAGCGGCACTGCCAATATCAGCGGCACTGGCAACGGCCTGGCCAACAACCTGACAGGCAATATTGGCAACAACACCCTCGACGGCGGCGCAGGAAGCGACACAATGACCGGTGGCGCCGGCAATGACAGCTACATCATCGACAATGTTGGAGATATCGTCGGCGAACTCGCGGCCATGGGCAACGACACCGTCTCGTCATCGCTCGCCACCTATATCCTGGCCGCCGACGTCGAGAACCTGATCCTCAGCGGTACTGCCGATATCAGCGGCACCGGCAACGGCCTAGCCAACAGCCTGACGGGCAATGCCGGTAACAATACCCTCAACGGCGATGTCGGCGCCGATACCATGACCGGCGGCGCAGGCAATGACAGCTACATCGTCGACATGATCAGCGAGCTCGTCATCGAACTTGGATCGCAGGGCAACGACACAGTTGTGTCATGGATCACCGAATATATCCTGGCGGGCGAAGTCGAAAACCTGGTCCTGGCGGGTACGGTCGCCAACGGCCGAGGCAATGGCCTGAACAACGTCCTGACCGGCAATGCCACCGCCAACGGCCTCAGCGGTTACGGCGGCAATGACACCATCAACGCCGGCGACGGAAATGACTTACTTGACGGCAGTAGCGGCGCCGACAGCCTCGTCGGCGGCCTCGGCAACGATATTTACTTCATCGATGACGCCGGCGATGTTGTCGGCGAACTTGCAGGCCAGGGCACCGACTCCGTCAACGCGTCGATCTCCTATATCCTCACCGCCGACGTCGAAAACCTGACTCTCAGCGGCCCCGCCGACATCAGCGGCACCGGCAACAGCCTGGCCAACGGCCTGACCGGCAACGGTGGCAACAATACTCTCGACGGCGGCGCGGGC
The DNA here is from genome assembly GCF_056404555.1 of Asticcacaulis sp. P2_C5. Classification (NCBI taxonomy): domain Bacteria; kingdom Pseudomonadati; phylum Pseudomonadota; class Alphaproteobacteria; order Caulobacterales; family Caulobacteraceae; genus Asticcacaulis; species Asticcacaulis sp. P2_C5. The sequence continues at coordinate 125,363 of NZ_JBFUDU010000007.1, read as the reverse complement.
GTAGACACAATGACAGGTGGCGCCGGTAATGACAGCTACATCGTCGACAACAGCAGCGACACGATCGTCGAGGCGGCCGGCAATGGCCTGGACCTGGTCACCGCCACGGCCAGCTACACGCTGTCTGCCGACATCGAAAACCTGACCCTGAATGGCGCCGCCAATATCAACGCCACCGGCAACATCCTGGCCAATGCCTTAACCGGCAACGGCGGCAACAACACCCTCGACGGCGGCGCAGGAAGCGACACAATGACCGGTGGCGCCGGCAATGACAGCTACATCATCGACAATGTTGGAGATATCGTCGGCGAACTCGCGGCCATGGGCAACGACACTGTATCGTCGTCGCTCGCCACCTACACCCTGGCCACCGAGGTCGAAAACCTGATTCTCAGCGGTACTGCCGATATCAGCGGCACCGGCAACGGCCTGGCCAACAACCTGACCGGCAATATTGGCAACAACACCCTCGACGGCGGCGCAGGCAGCGACACAATGACCGGCGGCGCCGGAAATGACGGCTACATCGTCGACATGATCAGCGACCTCGTCGTCGAACTTGGATCGCAGGGCAATGACACAGTTGTGTCATGGGTCACCGAATATATCCTGGCGGGCGAAGTCGAAAACCTGGTCCTGGCGGGTACGGTCGCCAACGGCCGAGGCAATGGCCTGAACAACGTCCTGACCGGCAATGCCACCGCCAACGGCCTCAGCGGTTACGGCGGCAATGACACCATCAACGCCGGCGACGGCAATGACTTACTTGACGGCAGTAGCGGCGCCGACAGCCTCGTCGGCGGCCTCGGCAACGATATTTACTTCATCGATGACGCCGGGGACGTTGTCGGCGAACTTGCAGGCCAGGGCACCGACTCGGTCAGCGCGTCGATCTCCTATATCCTCACCGCCGACGTCGAAAACCTGACCCTCAGCGGCGCCGCCGATATCAGCGGCACCGGCAACAGCCTGGCCAACAACCTGACCGGCAACGGCGGCAACAATGCCCTGAGCGGTCTCGACGGCAACGACACGATCAATGCCGTCGATGGCAACGACTCGATCGACGGCGGTCTGGGCAGCGACAGCATGGCCGGCGGCACCGGCAACGACAGCTACATTGTCGACAATGCCGGCGATATCGTCATCGAGATCGCCGCTATGGGCAACGACACCGTTTCATCGTCGCTCAGCACCTACACCCTGGCCACCGAGGTCGAAACCCTGATCCTCAGCGGAACAGCTGATATCAACGGCACCGGCAACGGCCTGGCCAACAGCCTGACGGGTAATGCCGGTAACAATACCCTCAACGGCGATGTCGGCGCCGATACCATGACCGGCGGGGCAGGCAATGACAGCTACGTGGTCGACAACGCCGGTGATATTGTCAGCGAACTCGCGACCATGGGCAACGACACCGTTTCATCATCGCTCGCCACCTACACCCTGGCCGCCGACGTCGAAAACCTGGTCCTCAGCGGCACAGCCGATATCAGCGGCACCGGCAACGGCCTGGCCAACAGCCTGACCGGCAATACCGGCAACAACACCCTCGACGGCGGCACAGGCAACGACACAATGACCGGCGGAGCCGGCAATGACAGCTACATCGTCGACAGCACCAGCGACATGATTGTCGAGACGGCCGGCAACGGACTGGATCTGGTCACCGCCACGGCCAGCTATACTCTGTCCGCCGAGGTCGAAAACCTGATCCTCAGCGGCGCCGCCAATATCAGCGGCACCGGCAACAGCCTGGCCAATGCCTTAACCGGCAATGGCGGCAACAACACGCTCAACGGCGGTGCGGGCATAGACACAATGGCCGGCGGCGCCGGAAATGACAGCTACGTCGTCGACGACGCCAGCGACATGATCGTCGAGACGGCCGGCAACGGCCTGGACCTGGTCACCGCCACGGCCAGCTATGCCCTGTCCGCCGAGATCGAAAACCTGACCCTTGGCGGCACCGCCGATATCAATGCTACCGGCAACAGCCTGGCCAACGCTCTCATTGGTAATGCCGGCAACAATGCCTTCGATGGCGGCGCCGGCGCCGATACCATGACAGGCGGCGTAGGCAGCGATACCTATGTCATCGACGATGCCGGCGATGTCGTCAGCGAAACCAATGTTTCCGGTACCGACCTGGTCAAGACTTCGGTCACCTACAATCCCGGCAGCGCCTATGTCGAAAACATCACTCTGCTTGACGTGGGCGGCAATATCAACTCTACCGGCAACGCCCTGGCCAACATCCTGACCGGCAATATTGGCGCCAATATACTCGACGGCGGAGCCGGCAATGACACCCTGTACGGAGGCGACGGTAACGATTCGCTGGTCGGCAATACCGGCGACGATATTATCACCGGCGGTCTCGGCGCCGACACCATGACCGGCAGTACCGGCAACGATCTGTTCTATGTCGACGATGCCGGCGACATCGTGGTCGATTCTGGCACCGGCGCCGACACCGTGTCCTCGACCGTGTCCTATGTTCTGACGGCCAATGTCGAAAACCTGCTTCTGACCGGCACTGCCACCAATGCCACCGGCAACAACCTGGTCAACGCCCTGACCGGCAATGCCAGCCATAATGTCCTCGACGGGGGAACCGGCGCCGACATCATGACCGGCGACCTCGGCAATGACACCTACTATGTCGACGATGCCGGCGACTCGGCCGTCGAAGTCAGTGGCGGCGGCACGGATCTGGTCAACAGCACGGTCAGCTACGGCCCCGGCGCGCAATATATCGATAATATCACCCTGCTCGATATCGGCGGCAATATCAACGCCACCGGCAACAGCCTGGCCAACGTCCTGACCGGCAATACCGGCAACAATATCCTCGATGGGGGAAGCGGCGCCGACGCCATGACCGGCGGCCTCGGCGACGATATCTACTATATCGACGATGCCGGCGACCTGGCTATCGAAGCCAGCGGCGGCGGGACGGACGTGGTCAACAGCTCGGTCAGCTACAGCGCCGGCGCGCAGTATATCGATAATATCATCCTGCTCGACAGCGGCAATATCGACGCCACCGGCAACAGCCTGGCCAACACCTTGACCGGCAATGCGGGTAACAATGTCCTGAACGGCGGCTCCGCCAATGACATACTGAATGGCGGTGGTGGGTCGGATATCCTGATTGGCGGCAGCGGTATCGACAGCTTCATCTTCAACCTCGGCAGCGGCGCCGACACGATCAATGACTTCGGCGGAAGCGGAGGCGAAACCATCGACATCCACGCCTACACCAACGGCGTTGTCAACGGCGGCGGCGTAACCATAACGCAGAGCGGAACGTCCGCGCTCATTACACTGGGAGGCGGAAACACGATTGCCGTTCTCAACACCACGGCAACAAACTCGGCCTTCCTGAGTCATATTATCTGGTAAATCGAATCGTAACTCCGGGTGGCGGTAAAGTCTGCCGCCCGTCTCAATGGCGGGCAGGGCACGATCCTGCCGGTGACTGTCAGGTTGCACGCGAATGACCAACGGCCAGTTCGTCGAGATGATTGCCGTGGCGATGACCCTGGCCGCGACCCTGTTCGCCATCGGTTTGCTGCTGGTTCAACGGGTCGGGCGCCGCGATCAGACCCTGTACCTCGTCGCTTTCCTTGGCCTTTGCGCGCTCGTCAAGGCGGATTGGCTGGTCTATCTCACCGGCGGTTACATCGCCGTGCCGCAGTTGGCCGGCCTTGTGTTTCCGTTCAAGACCATGCTCGGGCCTGTCTTTTACGTCTATGTGCGATCGATGACCGCCGCATCGCCCCAGCCGCTGCGCCGCAGCGACGCCTGGGCCCTGTCCGGGCCGGCGCTCATCTTCCTTATTATGTCGCGCTTCTTCTTTCTGTCGAGCGAGCAGAAGGCCGGCCTCATCTCGCTCCACTATCCCGACCCCGAACTGCGCGACTGGGCGTTCATGGCCTGTAAGCTCACATTTCTGGCCTTCCTGGCTGTGTCGCTCGTCTACCTCGCAGCCGCCTATCGTCTGGTCCGGAACCACGTTTCGCGATTGCGCGACCTGTTCTCCAATATCGAGGACAAATCCCTCGCCTGGATACGCTGGGCGCTCTTCATCCTGGCCGGCGGCTGGGCCTGGTACAGCCTGGGCGAAATCTGGGGCATCCAGGGTAGCCGGCCGGCCTGGTACCCCGTCCTCACCGCCTGTTTCGACCTCGGTTGGATAGGCTTGATCGCCTTTTTCGGCCTCGTGCAACGGCCTGTGCTCGATACCGTACCGTCGGAACCTCCGTCCGACGACAAGACCAGATACGCCCGCTCGCTGCTCACCGAAGACCGCCTGTGCGAGATCGAGGACCGGCTGGCGCACGCCATGCAGCACACCCGGCTGTACACCGACCCCAACCTCTCCCTGCGCCGCCTGTCCGATCGCCTGCGCATCTCCGAAGACCACCTGTCACAAACCTTCAGCCGAAAGATTGGTGCGAATTTCTTCGAATACATTAACAGGCATCGCGTCGCAGAGGCCCGGCAACGCCTGACCGACACTGACGATTCGATCGTCAATATCGCCTATGATGTCGGCTTCAATTCGCGCTCGACCTTCAATGCCGCGTTCAAGGCCCAGGCCGGCATGGCGCCCAGCGCTTTCCGCCGCCAGGCCAGAGCCCAGGCCGCTCTTACTGCGCCTTCCCCCTCGTAGCGGAGAAATTACCCGTTTCGTTTCGCTTTTTTTGCCCGGTCCAGCCGGTTCGGACGACGTCGCCGTCCGCATCTGATCCAATGGCCAGGCAGAAACAGGAACGAAACTGACCATGACCTTACCGCTAAAACCCACCGCACGGCTTGCCGGCCTGCTTTATCTTGCGGCCTCCCTGACCGGCGCCTTCAACCTGCTCTATGTCCCGTCGCGGCTCTTTGTCATGGACGATCCCGAAGCGACGCTGGCTCGCCTCCAGTCATCAGAAATGCTGTTCCGGTTCGGTATCCTCAGCGGCATCGTCAGCAGCCTCCTGTTCCTCGTCCTGCCGGTCATCCTGTACGCGCTGCTCGAATCCTTCGGCCGGATATGGGCAGGTTTGATGGTCGTATTCGCCGCCGCGGGCGTCAGCATGGCCTTTGTGTCCATTCAGCACTATCTCAACATCCTGACCCTGCTGGACAGCGCCACCGGCCCACTGGCGGCACAGGTCATGGACCACCTCACCGCCCACCACCTGGCCGAAGCCACGGCCTCGATCTTCTGGGGCCTGTGGCTGCTGCCGCTGGGATGGCTGATCCTCAAGTCCGGCGCCGTGCCGCGCTTTTTCGGGATTTTGCTCTTGCTGGGCTGCGCCGGCTATCTGATCAATATGTTTGCGCCGCTGCTCGTTCCCGCCTATGCGGCGACCGCTCTGCCCTACCTCATGGTCATTCCCGGTTCTTTAGGTGAACTGGGCACCTGCCTGTGGTTGCTGATCGCCGGTATCCGCGTTAAACCTGATGCCTGATCGCCGCTTCACCTTCGCAGCCTGAAGCGACCCTCAATAGTCCAGCTTCGGGTACCAGTCCGCGCCACGTCCGTCCGGCGTGGTGTCCAGCACATTCCACAGCGGGGCAAAGTCCGGCGCGCCGCGCGGGTCCTGGCCCGGATCGGCCGTCGGGCCGGTCATCTCGCCAGACCAGAAATGGCGGATCGTCCCGTCGCGCCGCGTAAACACATTATAGGCCGGCACTTCCGATCCATCGGGCAACAGGCCGAAATAGTCGCGCGAATAGGCATCATTCAGGTCGCTGTAGAGCCGCAGATGCTTCCATCCGCGCTCGCGCTTCCACGCCAGCAGCTTCGCAATCGGCGAGCGTGCGATCACCGCCAACGCCACCTTCTGCTCGATATCGGCAGCATTGGCGTCCAGCGGCCCCAGCAGATTGACGCACATCGGGCACGGCCGCTCGCGTTGCGGGCCGAACATGAAACTGTAAACCACCAGGGTCTGCTTATCACCGAACAGTCCGGCGAAATCGACCGGCCCGCCCTCGCCCTCGAAACGGTAGTCACCTTCGACCGGGCCACCGGGCGGCAGGGCGCGGCGCTGGGCGGCGACCCGTTCCAGATGCCGCCGCAGCTCGATTTCCTCAGCCAACAAGGCCGTCCGCGCGGCGCGATATTCGGGGCTTTCGTTCTTGATCCGGACGACATTGTCGCGCGCCAGATCGGCGGCGGGGATCAGGGTTTGGGTAAGTGTATCGGCCATGGCCTGCCTCCTTAAAAAAAGCGTGCGTACCCGTAAAAAAGCCGGTCTAAAGATGCAATAAGGCTTTGCCCAAGGAGAACACGCCCCCATGAGCCAGACCGCGCTGCTGATCATCGATATGCAGGTCGACATGCAACTCCGTATCGATGCGGGCTACGACCACATCCATGGTGACGCCGGCGCGGTTATCGAGCGTCTGGCCGAACAGGCGCGGCGGGCCGGTGTACCCGTCATTCATGTCCGCCACAGCGAGGCAGATCCGGACTCGCCGTTTCATCCTTCGGCACCAGGTTTTCCGCCCCTGCCCTGCGACCGCGAGCAGGCTGGCGAAGCCGTCTTCATCAAGACCAGTTCTTCCGCTTTTGCCACGACCGGGCTGGAGGCGCATCTGCGCCACAAAGGCATCGAGCGGCTGATCGTCACCGGAGCGGTGGCCGGTTTCTGCGTCACCTCAACCGTGCGTGCCGCGTCCGATCTCGGCTTTCAGGTGACGGTCGTGCGTGAGGCGGTCCTGGGCTTCGGCCTGCCCCACGCCGGGCTGTCGGCACGGCAAATTTTCGACGTTTCCCTGGGTCTTCTGGCGGCCGACTTCGCCCAGGTCGTTGACGCCGAGGCGGCCCTGGCGCTCATGCCCGGCTAAGACATATACGACGGCCAGCCGGTCGATGCGGCTGGCCTTACCCGAACAGCGTGCTCAGCCCCAGCATCTCCGGTTCCTGCGCCATGACGATATGGACCGGTATATCCGACACATAGGCATACAGCCGACCCTTGGCGTGGAAGCGTTCGGTAAAGAGTGCCCGGTCCATCACATCGTGCAGCAGCCGGATCAGGCTGCCGGCCAGATAGATTCCCCCGCGCGCCCCGGTCATCAGCGCCGCATCCGACGCCGTCGCCGCCAGCCAGGCCGTGCATAGCGTGACTGTCTCCACAGCCCTTGGATCGCCGGCCCGCGCGAGGTCCACAACGGCCTCGGCCGTCACCTCCGCGGGCGCCAACCCGTCCAGCACGCCCAGGCAGCGCCAGATTTCCGGCAGGCCCTGAAGCGATACGGCGCGTTCACGCGATACGCGGCCAAACTTCGCCTTCATGACCTCCAGCACCGCGGTCTCGCGCGCCGTCACTGCCGGCAAGTCGGTGTGCCCGCCCTCGCTGGGCAGGACGGTCGTGCCGCTCAGGTCGTCGGTCACGATCAGCGATGTCCCCAATCCGAAACTGGCGCCGATCAACAGCCTGGGCTGGGTGTCGTCGCCGTGCCCGCCGCAGATCTGCAGCGTCTCGGCGGCGCTCAACAGCGGCACCGCCATGGCAATACATACACAGTCATTGACGATGTTCAGCCGCCGGATATGCAGGACTTCGCGCAGCCAGTCGCGCTTCACGCGGAACGGATCGTTCGGCATGGCCAGTTCGCCATCCTGCTCCCAGCCGCACGCCGAAACCGCCGCGCCTTCCAGGTCGACCTCGCCCTGTTTCGCCAGAAAATCATCAATGGCAAAGCTGAGATCGTCGATCGACCGACACGGATAACTGACCGAAGGCGCAGGACGATGACGCGACCGCGTCATCGTCAACCTGACCTTTCGGTTACCGCTAACATCGATAAGCAAGGCATCTTCGGCCATTGATCGATTCCATTTTTTTGCTCAAACGCTGCTGGGCTCGCCGCATCGGCGGCGGCGGCAGCCATGAAGCGCCTTTTGGCGCCCTTGCCAGGCTGCAATAAATTACAGCCTGGAACAGGAGATGGTAACACTATAGGACTGCTCGAACCGATTGTCACGCCTGTCTACAGGGTCAGGCGCGCAGAACTTCTATGTCGACCAGGCGCGTCACCTTGCGATCGGGCGCCGCCTGCGTCAGCAGCACCATGCAACTCTGCAGCACGTCGGTATCGGTCACAGGCTCGAACGTGCAATGGACCTTGCAACCTTCGGCATGGGTGTGAAAGGCGCGCAGGCGGCGCGCTTCGGCGGTGTCGTTATCCGCCAGCAAGAAGGACAGGTGGCCCGACGCCGCCACCACCTCATCGCCAAAGGTCAGGTTGATGCCACGCACCGACGAATCAAGAACGGCGGATATATTCAGCAGGGCCGGCATGTTGCTCGCCATGACACACGGCCGCTCATGGACCTTCAGCCGTTCCGCCAGAGCTTCGCCATGGCGCGCCACCGCCGCCCGGACCACAGACTTCGCCGGCTCGGCCAGGTCATAGGGCGCCAGCACAAAGCCGGTCATGTGGGCGAAACCGCTGACGATATCATTGCCTTCGAGATAGCCGGCGAAATCTTCCGCGCCGAGATAATCGAGCACCCGGCGGATGCGCTCGTCGCCCGTCAGGTGGTCCTCGACCTCAATGCCGAACGGCACCAGGCCGGTCGCCCGGATATGCTGCAATATGTAGAACCTGGCCCGGTTGACGGAGGTGCGCGGCGTGCGCAAGGCGGTGATGTGCGCTGTGCGCGACACCGGACGGTGAAACAGCTGCTTCCAGTCCGCCGGCTTGCAACGCTCGCGCTCTTCATCGGTCAGGACCAGCCACAGATAGCCGCAATGATCGAGCGGCCGCTTGAACGCCTTGCGCTTGAACATGCACACCTGGCGCGGCGTTTCCGTGTGGCCGGCCTCCAGGCGCTGCAGGTCTTCCGTCACCATGTACGGAAATTCCATATCGGCAACGGTCTGGCGGCCGCGCCGGAATTCGCGCAGCGCCGCCGCATCGATGGTGAAGATTTCGTCGGCGTCGATGCGGATAATGACGTCGCCGCGGCACTGGGCAAAACCGAATTCGCGTTTGTGCAGTTCGTCGCGCCACAGGCCGGAAAAATAGCGGATCTTCTTGCCGTAACGGCGCAGGATGTCGTGCGTAGACGGCCATGACCGCTCCGGATCGATGCCAACATCGGGCAGGAAGGGCGCAACCCATTCATAGGCGCCATCGACAAAGATCAGTTCATCGACATGATCGATAACGGAGTCGATGGCCTGGGACAGATAGTCGTCGTCGCAGTGGGCGATCATGTAGGCGCTTGTGGACATCCGCTCCGGCTCTCGTGTCGCGTGTCCGACTACGCGCAAATGACAAAGGGTCTGTACCCGGATGTCATAACCGCGGCATCGCAACTGTCAAGCGCTTCCCCACTGCCAGGGGAATCACCTGCGCCTTGAAGGGTGGCATGCGATGGCGACGATCGCGACCTCAGCGCCCGCCACCTGGGCTTCGTCGTCCACCGCCTTGCCGAGCAGCGCCTGGGCCAGGGGCGAAACATAGCTGACACTGCCCGCCGTCGGATCAGCCTCATCCTCGCCGACAATACGAAAGGTCTGGCGCCGACCATCTTCGCGCTCGATCGTCACGACACAGCCGAAGACCACCTTGTCCGGCGCGGTCACGGGTTCGATCCGCTGGGCCGACCCCAGGCGCTGGGTATAGTAGCGCAGGTCGCGCGTCGCTCGCGCCATGGCCGTGCGGTCGCCGCTGACCTCACCCGACACCTGCGCCGCCGACCAGGCGGCCTTGGCGGCGGCAAAGGCCGCCTCAAGCTGGGCCAGGCCCTGCGGCGTGACAAGATTGGGATGCGATGAGACCGGACGATCGGGCAGGTGCGCCGCCTGGGATTCGTGGTCTTCGTCCTTGGTAAAAGCAACACTCATATGGCTGCTTAACATAAGACGACCGGAAATAGCATCGGCTCAACGCTTCCCGGCCCGATTTTCGCCCAAAGCGCTGCCCACAGTGGCGCCATGTTGATTTTCCGTCTGATGACCGCACTCGCCTTTGGCGCATTGACCGCCGGCACGGCCGTGGCCGCACCTCCCGCCGATATCGTCCTGCCCTCGGCCTTTCACGACGGCATGACCTATGTCCAGGTGTCGATCAACGGTGCGACCCCGCGCTGGATGGGCCTCGACGACGGCACCTCGCCCTCCGTGCTCGATCTCGACTATGCCAAAAGCCTGGACCTGCCGCTCAAACCCGGTGCCGGCTCGGGCACCGGTTTCGGGACACAAAAGGTCCTGTTCTTCACCACAAAGGCCGACATTGCCGCCGGTGGATCGAACCGCTCACACGCCGATTTCTCCGCCGCCCGGCTGAGCGGCATGATCGGGCCCGACGGTCAACAGCTGGCCGGCGTATTGGGCTACAGCTTCCTGAAAGACCGCATCCTGGTCATCGACTATCCGCGCCGGGAAATCCGCTTTGCCGCGTCGTCGCGGGCCTGCACCTGCGACATTCCGTTCCGTTTCGACAACGATATACCGAGCATTCCGGTCACGGTGGGTGGCCGGCGGATGACGGCCCTGATCGATTCCGGCGGCGCCTATGAACTGCTGATCACGCCGGCAGGCGCGCGATCTTCCGGGCTGCAGGCGTGGCTGGACCAGGCGACGCCGCATACAGGTTACGGCTATGCCGGCGCCCAGTCGGTGCTGATCGGCCAGGCGCCGGACCTGACGGTGGGCGAGTTTGTGGTGGCCATGCCGCAGACGGTCTATTCGACCTTCGGCACCGCGCCCTTGAAGTCGCAGGCAGCGCTCGGCGTCCATTTCCTGGAGCATTACAAGGTTACGCTTAACTACCGCGCCCACACGGTGCGCTTCGAGCCGTGAGAGACCTCACCCCGCCGGAAGGGTTTTCAACTGTTCGGTCGCCCAGGCGTTCCCCATCTGCGATGCCTGCTGATACCAGTAGCGCGCCGTGTTGAGGTCCAGACTGCCACCCAAACCATTCTGGTTCATAAATCCCACACTGGCCATGGCGCCGACATTGCCCCGTTGCGCCGCGGCGTCGAAATAGCGCCGCGCCGTCACAAGATCGCGCGTCACGCCGGTACCGTTGTAATACAGCGTCCCCAGCGAGGCCATGGCGTCGACATTGTTAAGCGCGGTCGCCTGTTCGTAAAGGGTGCGCGCGGCACTATAGTCCTTCGCCACGCCGGTCCCGTTCTCGTACATATAGCCCAGGGTCGTCATGGCCGGCGCATAGCCTCGGTCGGCCGCCGCCTTGAACCACTGTAACGCCGCGGAATAGTTCTGCGTCGTTCCCTGGCCGTAGAAGTACATGGTCCCCAGCCCTGTCATGGCGAAGGGCTCGCCGCGCTGCGCCGATCTACCGTACAGCGTCAGGGCTTCGGTCAGATCGGCCGAGCCGCCACGCCCAGCGGCCAGCAAGGCTGCCAGGTTGCTGGTGCCTTCGACATTGCCGGCGTCGGCCGCCTTGCGGAACCATTGTCGCGCCGTCGCGTCGCCGCTCGGGTCCTGGCCGCCTTTGTTGGCCATGACGCCCATCTCGAACATGCCCTCGCCGCTGCCCAGATCGGCGGCGCGCTTGAACAGGCCGGTCGCCATGTCGAAACTGGACCCGGCCAGATAGGCCCGCCCCAGATTGACCATAAGGTGGCGATTGTCCGGATCGTTGTTCAGCGCCGTTTGACATGCATTGACGGCATCGGCGGAATTGATCGTGATGAAATCGGCAAAGCCGTTGGACGCCAGGCGATCGTCATCATACTGCGCGCCTGCCTTGAGATCGCACAGGGCCACGGCGCCGGCCTTGACGGGCGCACTCAGGCCCGGGTCCCAGGAGACAGGCTTGTTCGAAATATTGCACAGGGGCGCGGCCAGCCGTGAATTGGCCAGGTCGGCAAAGTCGCCACTGGGATATTTTTTCAGATAGGCGCGATAGTCGCCGCAATCCTTGGCCGAGGCCCAGAAGGTCTGCTCGACCGTCTCGGGCTGGTTGACCACGGTGGGCGCGACATTGATCGTGCAGCCTGCCAGACAGATCACGTCATAGATGCGGTTATTGGACCATGGGCGCTGCTTGCGGCCGGTCTGCTTCGACACCTCGATCTGCACCGCGTCGAACACCTGGGTGACGCTGAGACCCGGCTTGACCAGTTCGCGCGACAGCACGGGCGCATAGACGCCGACGCTGGCAATGTCACCCAGGTCGGTCGAATAGGCGACCAGGGTATTGGGTTCCGCGGCCACGGCGACCAGCCCTTTGGTGGCCGCCTTGCCCAGGCTCGGCGTATTGCGGCAGGCATCGACCACGATGATCACGGCCGAGGCATCGGTGCGCGACATCTGGGTGACCAGGTCGCCGAGCTTGATCCCCGACGCCGGCAGGTCGGCGACGATCTTCACGTCGGCATCGATCCCCAGCAGGTAGTTGTCGCCCTTCTCGTCGGTCGGATCGGCCATGCCGTGACCGGTGTAGTAGATGAAGCCGATGGCGCCCGGCGACGCGGCCAGCTTGCGGCGAAAATCCTTCAACGCCGTCTGCAGCCCGGTCAGGTTAGCATCGCGCGCCAGGGTGACGTCGAAACCGATCTTTTTCAGCGAATCCCCGACGCTCTTCGCCTCACCGTCGGTATCGGGCAAGGGGGTCAGGCTTTCGTAGTGGACCTGGTTGATGATCAGGGCAAAACGCGCCGGTTCGGCGGCATGGGCCGCTGTGGAAAAGCACCACATGGCCCATAGGGTCAGAAGACCTGCCCAGAGTTTCATCGCTGCCTCCCGCTACGTTTCTTCATTCCGTAAAGGGGTGACACATGCGGCCGCTGGTGGCAAGTTACAGCGTTTGTCACCCGGTGCGAGAGCTCTTGGCAAGGCGACATCTTTGATTGTAAGCTGCCCGTAATGCGTTTTCTCATGTCCTTTCTGGCCGGCCTGTTCCGACGCCCGCAGCCTGTTATGCGCGAGATATTTGCGGAGCCTGAACGAAGACGCCCGCCAGCGCCCAAGCGAGTACCTGCCCTGAAAAACCCGCCGCCTTACAAGGTTTTCACCCGTGAGTTCGACCGGATCATCGATTCATCCGAGCTCGATCGCTATCTCGATCCAGTTCCGGTTGAATACGACTATGCCTATGATCTCGATTGGAAAAAGTTTCAGGCCGCACTCGAAGGCTGGCGGCTGAAGGGCGCGCTGACGGCTATTGACGCCTCCGCCGATATCCGCCGCAACCTCAGTACGGCGGCGCTTGCCGATACTGCGGTTGTCATTCTGTTCGACCAGTCGGGCTCGATGCGCGGCCACCATATGGTCATGACAGCGGCTGCGCTCGACATTGCGCAGGACTTTCTCGGTCAACTGGGTTGTACGGTCGAGCTTCTCGGTTTCACGACCGCGACCTGGGATGGCGGCAAGTCGCGGCAAAAATGGCAAAGAGCGGGTAAACCGCCAAATCCCGGTCGCTTATGCGACCTGCTTCATATCGTCTATCGCCACGTCGACGACCGTCGGCAATCTATGGGTGGCTGGAGCTTCAAAGCCATGCTGCATCCCGGCTTGTTGAAGGAAAATGTCGATGGCGAGGCGCTGGAATGGGCGGCCGGACGCCTGCGTGCCCTGCCGAAGACACGCAAGATCCTGATCGTCGTTTCCGATGGCGCACCCGCGGAACATTCGACCTTTCGGGCTAACGACGCCGGCATACTCGACCGCCATCTCCTCCGGGTCGTGGCGCATCTGGAGGCCTCCAGTGACCTCTCCCTGGCTGCGATCGGGATAGGCTACGATGTGGCGCGGTACTACAGGCAGTCCGTCAGGGTGGCGAAGCCTGATGATCTGGACGCAACCCTGATCGGCCTCATTCAAACCGCCCTGACACGCAAGTCGGTCCCCGCCGCGAGCGCTCATGTCGGCGACGTGACAATTCACTGACTGCCGTAACCAAGATAGCGCTCATAGACCTCCAGATCGGTATCGGAAAAACAGGCGAAGACCACCTCATCCAACCCGTCATAGAGGTTGGCCCGTACCGTCATGACCGCTATCTCGGTCGCCGCCTCGATCGGATAGCCGAAAATACCCGTGCTGATCGCCGGAAAGGCGATGCTCACCAGGCCATTGTCCCGCGCCACCTCCAATGACCGGCGATAGCAGGACGCCAGCAGTTCGGGTTCACCCGCATCCCCGCCGCGCCACACCGGTCCAACGGTATGGATGACATGCCGCGCCGCCAACCTGTACCCTTTGGTAATCTTCGCATCGCCCGTCGTGCAGCCGCCCAGCAAGCGGCATTCATGGAGCAGTTCCGGCCCGGCGGCGCGATGGATGGCGCCGTCGACCCCGCCGCCGCCGAGCAGCGACGAATTGGCGGCATTGACGATCGTGTCGACCTCAAGCCGCGTAATGTCGATCCGTTCCGCGCGCAGGATGGTCATGCTGTCTCCTCAAGGCAGGGCCCAGGCGCTCTGGAAGAAGACGTCGCACAGGGTGTTGCCGTCTTCGGGCCGGATCGCCGCCAGACTGTGCCAGACGCGGGGCAATATACAAGTCATGCCGACGCCTCAATCACATCCTGAATGTTCGTGTCGGTTCGTGTGGTTCGTGGTCAAATCTTGCTTCCAAATTAGTTTGCCAAACGGAGAACTATCAAATATAGTTTTCCATATGGAGAACTATCAAACCTCGCTCGATGCTGCCTTCCACGCCCTCGCCGATCCAACGCGGCGGGCTGTGGTCAGCCGCCTGAGTCGGGGACCGGCGCCGGTCAAGGAACTGGCGCGGCCCTTCGCCATGGGCCTGCCGTCGTTTATGAAGCACCTGCGGATCCTCGAAGAGGACGGTCTGATTACCTCCGAAAAAGTCGGGCGTGTTCGCACATGTCGGGTCAATAGCGAGACCCTGGCAGCGGCCGAATCGTGGCTGTCCGAGCAGGTCGCCATCTGGCAGGGCCGAACGGACCGGCTGGCCGACTATGTCGAAACCCTTATGCCCAGGAGCCTGGACGATGCCGATTGAAACCTCCGAACTGACCATTTCGCGCTTTATCAAGGCGCCGCCGGCCGTCGTGTGGAAAGCCTGGAGCACACCCGAGCATCTCGCGAAATGGTGGATACCGCATCCTATCGAATGCCAGGTGATCAAGCTGGATATGCGTCCGGGCGGCGGCTTCGTGACGCGCATGCGCGAGGGCGAAGGCGCCTTCCAGCCGCATGTCGACGGCTGTTTTCTCGAGATCGTGCACGAAGCACGCCTGGTCTTCACGACGGTCCTGACCGAGGGCTGGCAGCCGGCCGAACCCTGGCTGGCCCTGACCGCGATTATCACCTTCGACGCCGAAGGCAGCGGTACCCGCTACGCGTCACGCGTCCTGCACAAGAACCCTACCGACGCACAAAAGCACGACGAGATGGGCTTTCAGGAGGGCTGGGGAACAGCAATCGCCCAGTTGGCGGCCGTCGTCGAGTAACCGGCGTAACGTGCCCGCAAGGCCTTCATCCGTGTCACTATAACGGCCGGTGTCGTCTCTCTTACCACACCATATGGCTGCTAACATCCGCCATCACGGTATTGAGCACGGTGATGCTGTTGCCGCTGCCCAGTGTGATGACGGTGTCGAGACCGACCTGGGTGAAGACGATGCCGGCGCCATTTACGACGCCATGGGCCAGGGCATGGACATTGATCCGGTCGTTCTGTGCAGCGCTGAAGTCGAGGATCTGGTCGATCCCGGAGCCTGCGCCAAAGACGAACTGATCCGCGCCCAGGCCACCCAGCAGAGTGTCATTGCCGCCAGCGCCGGTCAGCAGGTTGTTGCCGGAGGCACCGGTAAGGTGATTGCTTAGCCCGTTGCCGACGCCGTTGATATTGCCTGTACCCGTCAGGATCAGGTCCTCGAAATAGTCTTTCAGCGAATAGGAGACTGAAGAGCGTACCTCATCGATCCCGCCCGCGTCGACACCGGCCAGCAGTTCGGAGATGCCCATACTAGCATTGTCGACGATATAGGTATCGTTGCCGCCGCGGCCGTAGAGCTTGTCCGCGCCACCGCCACCGATGAGGAAGTTGACGCCAGCATTGCCGTAGATAGTATTGGCCAGGGCGTTGCCCGTGCCGTCGATGGCCGCATTGCCGGCCAGAGTCAGGTTCTCGATATTGTCACCCAGGACATAGGTGATGGCCGACTGGACCGTATCGGTACCTTGGTTGAGCCCTTCGATGACCACATCGCCGATGTTTTCGACGATATAGATGTCGTGGCCTGCCCCACCCGCCATGGTGTCGGCGCCTGAACCGCCATTGAGGATATTGTTGCCGGAATTGCCGTTCAGCACATTGGCGAGGGTGTTGCCGCTGGCATTGATATGGGCCGTGCCGGTCAGGGTCAGGGTCTCGATTGACTGGGCGTTGGTCAGGGCGAAGGTGACCGAAGACAGCACTGTGTCGTTGCCCTGGTTGTTGCCTTCGGTGACGCTGTCGCCCAGGCTATCGACATAGTAGCGGTCGTCGCCCGTGCCGCCGACCATGGTGTCGTCACCGGCGCTGCCACTGAGAGAATCATTGCCGTCCAGACCATACAGGACATTGTTGGCGGTATTGCCGGTGAGGGTATTGGCCGCCGCGTTGCCGGTGCCGCCGATGGCTTCCGTGCCTGACAGGTACAGCGACTCGAAATTGTCTAGCAGGGTGTAGGTGATGTAGGCGCGTACTTGGTCTTTGCCTTCGGCGCTTTGTTCGATCACGCTGTCGCCCAGGCTGTCGACATAGTAGCGGTCGTCGCCCGTGCCGCCGACCATGGTGTCGTCACCGGTGCTGCCAAAGAGAGAATCATTGCCGTCCAGACCATACAGGGCGTTGTTGCCGGCATTGCCAGTGACCGTATTGGCGGATGCGTTGCCGATGCCATTGATGGGGTCCGCGCCTGACAGGTACAGCGACTCGAAATTGTCCAGCAGGGTCCAGGTAACCGAAGCAATTACCTGATCATTGCCTTCACCATTGGCTTCGACCGCGCTGTCACCCAAGCTGTCGACATAGTAGGTGTCATTGCCGTCACCGCCGGTCAAAGTATCGGCGCCCTGGCCGCCTTTAAGGCGATTATTGCCAGTATTGCCAATCAAAGCGTTGTCAAACGCATTGCCAGTGGCCCAGGTGTCACCCGTCCCCGTGAGGATCAGGCTCTCTATTTCCTGTCCGGTGGACAGCTGGACTGACGTGCTGGCATAGACCACATCCGCGCCTTCACCCGCGCCTTCGCGTATCTGATCGCCGACCTCGACCCAGTAGCTGTCGTTGCCCGTGCCGCCGAATAGCGTGTCCTGTCCCAAGCCACCGATCAGGCTGTCATTACCGCCATAGCCGCGCAGGACATTAGCCAGATCGTTGCCGGTCAGGATGTTATCGGCGCCATTGCCGCTGCCATTGACCGCTGCTCCCGCCAGAGTCAGGTTTTCAAGATTGGCGCCCAAGGTCCAGTTGATACTGCTCTCGACAGTATCCATGCCTTCATTGACATTTTCAACTGCCACGTCACCGGCCGAGTCGATCACGTAGGCATCGTTACCGATCCCGCCAGCCAGGGTATCGTTGCCGAACCCGCCAGCCAGGGTATCGTTGCCGACGCCACCGTCCAGCCAGTCATTACCGCTAAGGCCTTCGAGCCTGTCATGGCCGTTGCCGCCATAAGTCCAGTCACGGCCTGTTGTAGCCGTAATCATGTCGTCTGCACCCGTACCGTAGATCAGGTGATCGGTGGTGTCGTTGGCGTCGACAGCCGCGAATACGTGCTGGTAGACGTGGAACTGATCGGGCGACTTGGTGACCGACCATCCGACCACAAAGCCACCGTCCGGCAATTCTCCAACGTCAAGTCCCTCTATATCGTCGTCGATGTCACCAACGACATGCGCGTCGCCGATGACCTGTCCAGACGCATCGTAGCGCTGGACATACAATCTGGACAAAGCGAGTTCGTAATCGACAGCGCTGTCTTGATAAACGACGACAAACCCGCCATCACTCAGGCCACGCACCAAGGAAAAGGTTTGAGCGCCCAGGGTTGCATTGTTGACCAGCGTTTGGCCGCCAATCGCGGTGCCCACCGCGCTATAGCGTTGGAAATAAACACCCAGATCGTCAGCCGAGCCGGCACCATACCAAAGAATGACATAACTGCCATCGTTGAGGGTCGTCGTACTCGTCAGAAGTTGGAATCCCTCCGTCTCCGTGTTGACGTGAACCTCGCTGCCGACAGCCGCGCCCAGTTCGTCAAATCGCTGAGCATAGAGGCCATACTCATCACCATCTTCGCTGCGGCCTTCCCAGGCAATTACATAACCACCATCATTTAGCGCGCTGACTAAGGGAAGATATTGCGACAAGATTGTATATGTGTTGACAAGCGATTCTACGCCTACAGTATGACCGGCGGCGTCATAGCGTTGGGCGTAAACGCCGTACCGGTCACCGTCCTGGCCAAAGCTCGCCCAGGTAACAACATAGCCGCCGTCGCTCAAACCGGTGACTGCGGGATGGTTTTGGTTGTCGGTCATATAGGTATTGACACGGATTTCCCCGCCAACCGGCAGATTGTGGGCGTCGTAACGCTGACTTACGATCTCGGTGCTTGTCCCTCCTTGCGGGCTAACCCAGGTCACAATGAATCCACCGTCGGCCAAAGCAGAAATCAAGGCGTGGTCCTGGTCCCCACCAACTGTCGTATTGACCCGGAATACATCGCTGACAGCATTGCCATCCGTGCTATAGCGCTGCGCGTAAACCCCATAGCTATCGCTGGCACCATAACCTTCCCACAGGAGGACGTAGCTGCCGTCCGTCAAGGTCGCGAATGCTGCGTTGCTATAACGCGAAGTACTGTTAGACACTACATCGGTCACGCCGTTGTCATGAAGTATAGTGGCCACTTGGATTCTCCCCCTCGCAAAAAAACGCAATCAACTCTCATCCGCGCACTGCGGCAATTTTGCTTTAATGCCACCCTAGCTACATCGACTCATAGTTCAATAGGTAAGTTGTTGACGTCTGATGGCACGTTCGACAAACGCCCGGTGGTCGCTCAGCCCCGCCACCTGGCCGGCGTAACGCGCTCGCAATGCCGTCATCCGCCGTGTCAACTCAGCCTCGGACTCCATCTCCGCCGCCATGTGCCAGCGCGCCGGCATCATGCCCTGCCCGGCCAGGACGGCAAACCAGCTGGCTTCGCGGAACAGTTCTCCGGCCCGCAACGCGACATGTCCCGTATCACGGAAGATGTCCATGCGCTCGACCAGGCTGTCCGGCACAGCCATATCCCGGCAGCGGTGCCAAAACGGTGTGTCGTCGCGTTCTGTTACCTTGTAATGGGCGATCAGGAAGTCGCGGACGTTTTCATAATCGTCCAGCATGTCGCGGTTATAGCGCCCGACCAGGCTGGGCACGAAACCGTTGCGTGGGAACAAGGTCACCAGCCGCGTAATCCCCATCTGGGTCAGGTGGATCGAGGTCGATTCCAACGGTTCCAGAAAGCCGCTGGCCAGGCCGATCGCCACAACGTTTTTCTCCCAAACCTTCAAGCGGTGGCCGGTGACGAAGCGCAGCACCTTCGGGTCTTTCAGCACCGTGCCATCCAAGTTGCCCATCACCGTGGCCGTCGCTTCATCTTCCGAGACATAGTCGCTGCAGAAGACATAGCCATTGCCGACGCGGTGTTGCAGCGGGATGCGCCATTGCCAGCCGGCATCGCGTGAGGTCGACCGCGTATAGGGCGTGATTGGTCCTGCTGGACTTTCATCTCCAGAGGGCCCGCCCTCCGGCAAGGCCGACTGGCCGCCCGAGCCGTTGCGAGGAGCCCGCGCGGCGCTTGAGCGCGGCAAAGAAGGTACAGCGACGGCGCGGTTGCGCGGCAGCCAGTGCGACCAGTCGACATAACCGGCCTTTAGGGTCTGCTCGATCAGCAGGCCGCGAAAGCCCGAGCAGTCGACAAACAGGTCACCGGCGACCACCGGACCGGTCTTCAGCCGCACAGCGGTGACAAAGCCGCTGACAGCGTCCTGATCGACCGCCTCGACCATGCCCTCGACCCGCGTGACCCCGCGCGCCTCCGAATAGCGCCGCAGATAAGCGGCATACAGGCCGGCATCGAACTGGAAGGCATAGTTCAGCTTGCCGCGCTCAAAACGGTTGTGGCGCGCCGCCACGGTCTCCAGATTGAACGCGCCGAAGTCCGTATCGCCGCTTAAGCTGGCCCAGCGCAGCCAGCTGTGCAGAAAGCGCGGCTCTTCGGGCGCAAAAGCTCCGAACGGATGGAAATAGCGCTCGCCCTTGCGTTTCCAGTCGACGAATTCGATGCCCAGCTTATAGGTCGCCCTGGTCTCGCGCAGGAATTCGTCTTCATCGAGCCCCAGGACCTGATTGAACATCAGGATCGGCGGAATGGTCGCCTCGCCGACCCCAACCGTACCGATCTCCTCGGATTCGACCAGGGTGATCGTGTAGAGTTCCGTGCCCAGGCTCTTGGCCAGCATGGCGGCGGTCATCCAGCCGGCCGTGCCGCCGCCGACAATGACGATATTGCGGATGCGCTTCATGCAACAGTCTCCGCCATGGTCCGCACACGGTCCAGAACCTGGGTCCTTATGTTGGTCAGTATTTGGGCCATGCGCAGCTTAAGTTCATCCTCCGTTACGTTGTCAGCGATGGGGTGCCAACTGCGCGACAGGAAACCCTGGCCGGCGAACAGGGCGAACCAGTCGGCTTCCTTAAAAGGCTCGGTATGCGGCACATGGATGTGGCCGGCGCGGGCAAACATGTCGAGCCGTGCGCCCAGACTGGCCGGCAGTTCGACCTGGCGCCGGTCCTGCCAGAACGCCGTGTCCTGGCGCGCCACCAAGGCATTGCGCGCCACGGCAAAGTCGCGCCAGGCGACGAATTCGGCGCGCATATCGGCGTTGTGGCGGTTGATCACACTCGGATGGAGGCTGGCAAAGGGTGCAACCTCCGCCAGCCGCGTCAGTCCCACCCGAAGCAGTTCCGTCCCCGCCCCGTCCAGAGGCTCGATAAACCCGGCCGCCGGGCCTATGGCCACGACATTGCCCGACCAGAAACGCGACCTATGGCCCGGTCTGGCCGCAATCGCGCCCGCCATTTCGGCCCACCGGCTGTCGAAGACCCTGCCCTGGCCCAGCGGCCCGCGCCATCGCCAGCCGGCCGCCTCGGTGGTGATCGTGACGCGGGATGACGCCTCACCCGGTATGACCGTGACCCGATCGCAGGGTAGCCAGCGGCGCCAGTCCTCATAGGCGTCGCCTGTGACCTCGCCAATCAGCCGGCTGTCGCTCGACGCGTCGATATAGAGCTGGCCCTCGATCCGCGCGCCGTTGGCGAGGTGCAGACCCGCAACCTCTCCCGTCTCGGCATCACGATGGACGTGCTGTATACGCGCCGCATGATAGCCGACAGGACCCGCCGCCGGCTTCAGGGCAGCGATGAGGTCAACGGGTTCGCAGTCCGTCTGCGGCACCTCTCGCGAGACCAGGGTCTCGGGACTATAGCGTCCGAAGTCGGGATGGCCGCCGCTGGCCAGCAGGCGCAGCCAGTAATGATGAAATCCGATACCGTCCATATCGTCGCCGAACGGTCCAAAAGGCTGAAAATAGGACCTGCCCGGCCCCCAACCCTCAAATGTCGTACCCAGGACGGTTCCAGGCCCGCCTGTGTCCACGCCGAGATCGCGTAAATAGCTCGCAAAGCCGGGGCGCAGATAGGCTTCCGGCACGCCCGGGTCATCGCCGGCGACCAGGGTCACGCGCACCCCCATGCGCCCAAACACAAGGGCGGCCGTCCACGCGGCATAACCGCCGCCAATAATAACTACAGTGTTCATGATTATACAAAAAAGCTGCGCCGCCACCCGAAGACGACGGCGCAACAGTCCGGGAAGAACCTAGTACTTGAAACGCACGCCGATCTGGTAGCGGCGATCGCTCTTGATCCAGTCGGAGTCGATCGTTACAGCGGCGGCGCCCGGAGTTTGTTTGGAATCCCCAAACACCTGCTGCTGCATGACGGTCGTCGTACCCAGCATGTTGGACGCATCCAGCGACAGTTCGACATTGTCGCTGAGCGCGTAACGGAACGACCCGTCGAGGAAGCCCGAAGCCTTCTGCCAGATCGGCAGGCCGATACAGCAGTCGAGGTTGTTGGCCAGGAAGGCCGAGCGCCAGCTATAGGCCAGACGCGCCCCGATCTTGCCCTTTTCGTACAGGACGACCAGGTTGTAGCTATCGTCCGATATCCCGGCCAAACGGTGCGAATCTATGACCGCGCCGTCCGTTTCCAGACCGCCACCGAAGGCGATCGTGCCGCCGGCCGCGTACCCGGGCTGGTTGGCCAGGTTCGAGTTGTTGATGCCCGACTGGCTGGTATGGGTGTAGTTGGCCTGGAGACCCAGGCCATCAAACGGCGAGGGCAGGAAGTCGAAGAAGGACTGATAGGCCACTTCGAAACCCTTGAGCGTCCCGCCACCGTCGCCGTTTTGCGGGCCACGGATGCGGACGTTCTCGGTCGCGCCGTTGTTCGTGAACGATCGCAGGAAGTTACCGAATTCGATGCTGCCGTTCAGCTTCTTGTAGAACATGTCGATCGTGAAGGAGCTGGTCGAGCTGAAGTAGTTTTCGTAACTCAGGTCGAACTGGTCGGCGGTGATCGGCGACAGGCCGCCATAGCCGGAGTCGGCTGTGAAAACGAAGTTGTAGCCCTTCACGTTCGCCGCGGTATGCGGACCATTGGGATCGGTCCAGATGACGTAGGACGAATCCGCCGTGGTCGAGATGGCCGGAGCATGGATGGCCGTATAGTTGCGCAACTGACCGAAGTCCGGCCGCGACAGAGCGCGCGAGGCGCCGAAGCGGATGAACTGGTGGTCGTCGAGGCCGAAGCGCAGGTTCAGGCTGGGCAGGAAGTGCTCGTGCTTCTTGCTCAGGTCATTGGCCGAACCGGCGGCATTGCTGAAGGCCAGCAGGTCGGGGGTCAGCCAACAGATAATATTGGTGACCGAACCACCGTTGAGCGGCGCGTGGGCGCATTTGTCGGCGGCCGTGGCGTAGGTCTTGCCGGTGCCGACATCGGTGAACTGCGAGGTGTACCAGGCCGTGTCCGACGGGAAGGAGACGCCGCCATGGCTGGTGTTCTCGGTCTGGACGTAACGTACGCCGACATTGCCCTGCAGGGTAACGCCGCCGAAGATCGTCTTGTCCGGGCCGCCGAACTTCAGCATGAAATAGGCCGCGGTGGTCTTTTCCGTCACGTCGAGCATTTCCGACGGAACGTAGCACTTGTCGACCACGTCGGCGTCGGTGCGGTTGCACAGAGGCGTCCACAGGAAGGGCGAATTGGTCTTGGCCCCGTTCAGCGCCGCGATGGCGCCGTCGTGATCCGCCAGGGTTTCACGGCTGAGGAAGACCGTGTTGCCATTGGGATAGAAGTCGCCGTCGAAGAACTTGCCCAGGCTGGCGGTTTCCCAGATGCCGGCGCCGTAACCCTGGAAGGTGCCGCCGTGGCAGGCCGGATAGGCGGCCGGCGTGGTGTTGTCGATGTTGAAGCCCGGGCCGTTACAGCCCCAGTTGGCGGCAACCGGCGACCAGTTGTACTTGGTGTAGCGCACATTTTGCTCACGGTCTGCGTAGCGCACGCCCACCTTCAGCGAGTCGAGCCAACCGATGTCTTCGAAGGCGTACTGTGCATCCGCCCGCAGAGCCAGTTCGTTGGCGTCGTTGTTTTCGTAGTGATCCTGGATGAAGTGCAGGAAGTAGTTGTGCGGATTGGAGATGCCGCCGGCGGCGTAGTTGACGTTCGAGCCCGGCAGCAGGGTGATCATCGGCGTGCCGTCATCATTGGTCTTATAGCCGACATTGGCCAGCGTGTCGTTGGCGACCAGTATGTCGTAGTTGCTGGTCTCGGCCTCGATATACTGGAGGTCGAAATTGGTCTTCAGATGATCGTTGACGTCCCACTTCAGGTTCATCGAAAAGTCTTTGGTGCCTTCCGAGTGGTTGAAGTTGCGCGCCTGGTTTTCGAGATAGACACCTTCACGGTTAGTGGCGCAGGTGGTGACCGTGTGATCCGGCTCTTCACCACAGTAGTTGACGAAGGGCTTGCCCGGAACGGCGGAACCGTGGTCGATATGCGCCTGGGTGCCGAAGCCCCAGTCGTCGAGCGGCTGGGTCAGGTCGCCGGAATCGAGCATGCCGTCGGCGCCGAACGCCAGGGCCGGCGTGCCAGTGGCGGGAGCGATGAAGGCGGAGGTCTGTGGCGCGAAGGCGGGCGCCGCCCACAGGCCGAACAGGCCGACATTGGCGCTGCGTTCCAGCCAGGCGTTGCGATAGTAGCTGTCGTTGTATTGCGCCGTGAACAGGACGGTATGGTCGTTGTTCTGGTACTGGAAGGCCAGGGCCGACCCGTGACGCGACCGGTCATAGACGACCTGGCTGTAATTGACGCCCGACGGCATATACAGCCAGCCGGTGCCCCCGTAGGGGTTGGCGGCGCACGGAATCGAGCCGTCGGCACTGACCGTCGGCGCCGAAGCCGAGCCGAAACCGGACGTGCACAGGGTGCCGATACGCAGCATGTGAACGGCTTCGGTCTGGGTCAGGACGTGCGAATTGGCGTAGTCGGCCAGGAAGCCGAATTCACCGGCATCGGTACTCCAACGGTTGGAGTAGATGCCCGAGTATTCGTAGGTCGTCTTGTCCGAACGGTCGCCGTAATTGGCCTTGGCCGAGATAGAGATAAGCTGGCCCTTGGAATCGAACGGCACGCGGGTGCGCAGGTTGACCGAGCCGGCAATGCCGCCTTCGATCATTTCCGCCGTGGCGTTCTTGTAGCTGTCGACACCGGCCATCAGTTCCGGCGATATGTCGTTGAAGTTCAGGCCGCGCGCGGCGTCGGCCGAGAACGAGTCGCGGCCGTTGAATTCGGTGCGGACGAAGGTCAGGCCGCGGATCAGGACCTGGGATGGCTCGCCCGAAAAGTGCGAGCTGTCGTCGCTGGACTGCAGGCGGCCGACCGTGATGCCGGGGACGCGTTGCAGGGCTTCGGCGACCGACTTGTCCGGAAAGGCGCCGATGTCGGTAGCGGTGATGGAGTCGACATTTGTGTCGGCGTCCTTCTTGATCTGCTGAGCGGTCTTGAGCGCGCGGCGGACGCCCACGACCACGACCTCCTGGGCGTCATCGGCCGCCGGCGCGCCCGCCATGGTCTGATTTTGTGCCGTATCCTGGGCGCAGACGGCTCCAGCAAGGCCCATGCCGGTGAGACCTATGGCCGCCAGGGCCACGATGGAAACCCCCGCCTTAAGCCCCTTGAGACCCGCAACTGACCCTTGGCCCGTTCTATGTTTTTTCATTTTTTTCTCCCTTGAGCCTCCGTCATGAAGACCCGTGCTGCTGCAAAGCGGGCACAGACGGGGACCATTCGGCGCGCCGCTGTGACGGACACGCAAAACCTCATCCTCGGATGTACCCGGACACGCGTTTCCCAACACTGGCAGGGTCACATGCCGCACCGACGCAGCGGCGAAGCCCCAAAGACCTCGACGCACCTGGCGGCAACCCCTTCTTATCCGGCAGCCCTAGGGCCACCTTCCCGCGTCATTGCCGCGCGGGTTTTTTCGTCATCAAAAACTGTGCATCTGCGAAAAGCCTTCGACATTCATTCTTATGACACACATCATTTCACCATGTCATGCATAATATTATGTGCGTCATATTATGCAGCCACGTTTTTAGCATACAGGATAAGTGCTTGCATGGAATGGACTCAATTTTTCGCCAGTGAATATTTTCACGCCGATTTGCATATTTGCAACATCGTCGCGCTTTATGCGTCTTTTTGTCAGCCCCATAACAGGCCGTCTACGGATCATTTCGGCGCTGGCGTCACCTCGATGAA
Source organism: Asticcacaulis sp. P2_C5 (assembly GCF_056404555.1). Taxonomy (NCBI): domain Bacteria; kingdom Pseudomonadati; phylum Pseudomonadota; class Alphaproteobacteria; order Caulobacterales; family Caulobacteraceae; genus Asticcacaulis; species Asticcacaulis sp. P2_C5. The sequence goes on along the minus strand of NZ_JBFUDU010000007.1, from coordinate 99,462 downwards.
TCCGTTGGCTGTCAAGCGTCCGGCGGCAGGGTTTGGGCTCAGGGCAGCGCCCTTTAAAAGTGCGGAATGCAACACATGGGTGCGATACAGGATCAGCCGGTCAAACACGGCTTCCGCCTGCCCGGCCAGGTCATAATACGCCATCCCGTCGCCGGCATAGTCGGTCAAGCTGCCCGGCGCATGTTCGATCTCGGCGCTCGCAGCCGCAACATAGGCCGCTTCACGGCTCGCATCGACGGATTCGAAGCCCGTCGCCTTATGGCGGAAAAAGCCCGTGCCGCCGAAATCGCCACGGCACAGATAATGGACCATGGCCAGACGCCCGGCATCCAGCGAATCATAGTGCGGGATCTTCTGGATCGGCTGGGCCTGATCAGCCGGCGTGGTCGCCAAAGCGAAGAAGCCGAAAAACTTGATCCAGGCGTCGCGGGGCAGGCCGAACGCCGCCTCGATGGCGCCACGCAGGCCGGTCACCACGGTCTGGTAGTAGGCCTCGGGCAGGGGCGCATTGAGGCCGGGATATTTTGTGTGTCCGGGGACATAAAAACCGCCAGCCTGCGCGGCCGCGATCATGGCCTGCGGGTCGGCCAGGACATTGTCGATCACCAACAGGGGCTGGGCCTCATGGCCAATCCGCCGAAGCTGGATGCGTATCTCGCGATTGAGCGCAAAGGCGGTCATGACCGCAGATAGGCCTGGCGCAGTTCGCGCTTCAACCGGTCGCGCATGGCGCGGTTCATCGGGCCCAGGACGCCTTTCATGCCGTCAGGTATATGGGCGGTGGCGTCGCCCTGGGTCTTGAAGACATAGGCGTCGAACATTGCCTTCCAATAGGCGCTTTCGCCGGGCGGCAACTGCCCAAGCGCCAGCAGGGCGGTCTGGAAAGCGTCATTGGCCCCATCCAGTCCACTGGCGTTGTCACCCCACCAATAGTTGACCATGGCATTGTACGGGTCGAGTGAGGTGACGTGGTGCCACCAGTATTTGGGCATAAACAGGGCATCGCCAGGTTCGAGATGCGCCACGACCGCCCGGGCCATGGCCTCGCGGAACCTGGGGAAGCGGTCATAATCCGGCTGTTCGGGATCGACCAGCGACAGGGGCGGCGGATTGTCAAGCGGCCCGACATAGAGGTTATTGACCTGATCGGGCGGGAACAACAGAAAGCGCCGGCGGCCGGCGACGACACAGGCCAGGTTGTGGTCGCGATCATTGTGGGTCTGGGTTTTCAGCGGTCCGCCGATCCATAGCCGTGGCGTGATCTGCGGTGGAATCATGGCGATGGTGTTATCCGCGACAAAGGCCGGCAGGTGGCTCGTCAAGGGCAGCATCTGGATGGCGGTAAAGGGCGCCTCGGGACGCGCGAGATTGCGCTCGATCTGATCCAGGGTTTCGCTGATGCCGCGGCTGCGTTTGGTGAAGTTGAATTCGCGCAGGTCCGAGCCGTAGACATACCGGCCTCCGCTCGAAAAAGGCGCTTCCATGACCGTGGTCTGGGCGCCGCGATCCATGGCCTTGAGATAGGTATTCATGGTCCGGGGCGTCTGGCCGGCGGCCAGGGCCGGCCAATGGTCGAACAGGCCTGATATAACTACCGGCTGTTCGGCGGTGACAATCCCGGCAAAGGTCTGGGCAAAGGAATGGGCATCGGCGCCAACGCGCCGTATGACCTTCGGCAGGCTGTCCAGCCCCCCATCCATCCTGATTGTCCCTGACCTTGTCTATTTTGTGATCAGGGTAACATCAGGGGGCCGCAGCAATAACCCTGCGTGACCGTATGCATACGAATTCAATAGTACCCGGCGCTATTGCGGCCAGGCCTCCTCGACTGTCTTCAGCCAGGCTTCGGCCATCAGGGCATGACCGGCATAGGTCGGGTGCACGCCGTCCCACGACCAGGTATCGGCCGGCGCCAGCTTGGCAGCCTCGTCGAACACGGCCTGATAGGGGATAAGTGGCAAATGGTATTTGGCGGCTAGCCGCGCCGCCACGTCCTGGCGCTTTTTCAGATCAGCCCGTTTGGACTCGTAGTTTTCGGCATAGCTGCGCACAGGCAGGATAAAGGATTCCCCCAGCACGATTTTGATCCCGGGATCCTGTTTCAGGGTCTGCGCGATCAGGCTGTCGTAGGCGGCCTCGTAGGCGTCGACCGTTTCGCCCGAGCTGTAAAAGGTATCGTTGACCCCGACCATCAGGCTGAGTACATCGGGATGCAGGTCCAGTGTATCGGCCTGCCAGCGTTTTTCGAGGTCGATGGCGGTATTGCCGCTGACGCCGCGATTGAGAAAGGCGATATGGCGTTCGGGATAGGTCAGGCCGATCTCGCCGGCCAGCATATAGGCATAGTCCTGGCCCATGATATGATTTTGGTCGTCACCGGGCCACCGCCCGCCCTCGGTGATCGAATCGCCCTGGAACAGAACCACGGCTCCGGGTTTCAGCGCCGCCAGCTTTTCGGTTACCCTTGCCTGACCCGGTGTGGTGGCCATCAGCCCTGCCATTACGGCTAGTATCGCCCACTGCCGCATATCGCCTCTCCCGTGTTTGACGCTAACCTAATGTCAAGCCGGAGATTATTGAATAAGTAAAAAATTTGGACCGGTAAAATCCACAAACCGAGCCGCATCGCTACAAACGACTAATATTGACGAACAAATCGCTCAATTCGCGCCTTGGGATATTCGCCAAAATTGACCAGCAAACCAAGTTGTAGCTTGGTCGCCTTGAGGTAATTCAAGACCTGATTTTTGGCATCGTCGTTGAGCATTTCAGCAACTTTGAGTTCGACGACTATTTTCCCGAAGCAGATGAAGTCAGGCTTGTAGATGGTCTCCAAGCGTTCACCCTTGTAGATCAATGACAGTTCCGGGTGTTCGATAAACCCGATACCCGCGCGGCTGAATTCCCGTGCCAGACATTCCTGGTAGACACCCTCAAGAAAGCCGGTACCCATTTCCCGACTGACTTCGAAGATTGCACCACGGATCGCGTAAGTTTCGTCGCGATAAAGTAAATCCCCCTTTTCCATGACCGCCCTCTTTTTAATTGAATAAACGTCATAGCATTTTTGGAACAAAAGGTGAACAATTAATTTATGTGCCGACGGAAATATGCGCTCGATTTGAATGAGCGCTGCTACACATTTCGCGCCAAACGTCTGAATCTACGGTAATTTTCAACGCGGAAAGCGCAGAAAAGTCGGAAAGTCGCCGAAATTCGGGGCGTTGCGACAACCGCGCGAAACATTATTCGCACCTGTTGCGGCGACCATCGAAATATAGCCGTTGGGGAGCAAATCGCCCGCAGGGCTCTCATCCGAGATGGTGGTATTCACCCAACGGGAAAGCGCTACGCGCATCAGAAATCACATCCTGAATTTCGGCGTCTTTCCGACTTTTCCGCGCTTTCCGCGGTGAAAATTACTGTAAAATCAAGAGTTACACAAAAAATGTAGCCGAACTCAGCCGACATTACACGCCCAAACGACGAAAAAGGCGGCCCGATCGGGACCGCCTTTTCCTTATGCGCTTCTGGCTTGCAGCTTTTGCTGGATGGCCAGGATCTCGTTCGGCATGACCTCGACAAAGGCTCCCAGCGAATGTTCCCAGTCATCGAGAATGGCCTGGGCGCGCGGTGACAGGGTCTTCTCCAGATGCGCCACGATCAGCGAGCGCAGCCGGGCGACCGACGTGTCCGGCACGGAGCGCAAGGTCACGCCCTCATGGTTGACATGGCTGGCCAGCGTGCTGTCCGGGTCGTAGATATAGGCAACCCCACCGGTCATGCCGGCGGCGAAGTTCATGCCAACCTTGCCCAGAATGACCACCGTACCGCCGGTCATATATTCGCAGCCGTGGGCGCCAACGCCTTCGACAACCGCCGCGGCGCCCGAGTTACGGACCGCAAAACGCTCACCGACCGAACCGGCAATATACAGCTGGCCCGAGGTTGCGCCGTACAAAAGTGTATTGCCGGCCAGGGCCTGATGCTCGTGCCACACCTTGGGCCGCACCACGATGGTGGCGCCAGACAGGCCCTTGCCGACATAGTCATTGGCCTCGCCGATCAGGTTGATGAACAGCCCCTTGACGGCAAAGGCGCCCAAGGACTGGCCCGCCGAGCCGCGCAGTTGCAGGGTCAGGTGACCTTCGTCCAGCGTATCCTTGAAGCGTTGGACCAAAGCGCTCGACGTCCGCGTACCGACGGCGCGCATGGTGTTGCGCACCTCGTAGTCGAGCTGCATCTTTTCGCCGCGATCGAGCAGGAAGGCAGCATCCTTGATGATCTGGGCGTCCAGCGTATCGGCGACGACGTTGCGTTCGTCGGGTGCGGTGATCGGCGCCGTCGGATCCATCTCGACCTTGACCAGCAGCGGATTGAGGTCGAGATCGTCTAGGTGTAACCCGCCGCGCGACATCTGGTGCAGCATGTCGGTGCGGCCGACGGCTTCTTGCAGCGAGCGCAGGCCAAGGGATGCCAGGATTTCGCGCACTTCCTCGGCGATAAAGGTGAACAGGTTGATCACCTTGTCCGGCGTGCCGGTGAACTTGGCGCGCAGGCGTTCATCCTGGACGCAGACTCCCACCGGGCAGGTGTTGGACTGGCATTGGCGGACCAGCAGGCAGCCCATGGCGATCAGCGACGCCGTGCCGATACCGAACTCTTCGGCGCCCAGCATGGCGGCGACCACGATATCGCGTCCCGTCCGCATGCCGCCGTCGGCCCGCAGGCGAATCTGGCCGCGCAGGTTGTTGAGCGTCAGCACCTGGTGGGCTTCCGACAGACCCAGTTCGAACGGCAGGCCGGCGAACTTGATCGACGACAGGGGCGAAGCGCCGGTCCCGCCAACGTGGCCGGAGACCAGGATGGCGTCGGCCTTGGCCTTGGCTACACCGGCAGCGACAGCGCCGATGCCCGACTGCGACACCAGTTTCACGGTGACGCGGGCGGTCGGGTTGATCTGCTTCAGGTCGTAGATCAGCTGGGCCAGGTCTTCGATCGAATAGATGTCGTGGTGCGGCGGCGGCGAGATCAGGCCGACACCCGGCGTCGAGTGACGCATGCGGGCGATGAATTCGGTGACCTTGAAGCCGGGCAATTGCCCGCCTTCGCCGGGCTTGGCGCCCTGGGCCACCTTGATCTCGATTTCGCGGCAGTTGTTGAGATATTCCGCCGTCACGCCGAAGCGGCCCGACGCGACCTGCTTGATCGCCGAGTTCGGATTGTCGCCGTTGGCGCGGCGGTTATAGCGTTCCGGATCCTCGCCGCCTTCACCCGACACCGAGCGGGCGCCGATGCGGTTCATCGCGATGTTCAGCGTCTCATGGGCTTCGGGGCTGAGCGCGCCCAGCGACATGCCCGGCGTGACGAAACGCTTGCGGATCTCGTTGACGCTTTCGACTTCCTCGATGGCGATCTCGGGGTACTTCTTCTGCCAGTTCAGCAGGTCGCGCGGCGCCGTCGGATGCGTCTTCGACATCTTGTGGACCAGCTCGGAATAGCGCTTGAAGGTCTCGTAGTCCTTGCGCGTCGTTGCGTCCTGCAAAAGGTGGATCAGCTTGGGCTGATAATAGTGGGTCTCACCGGCCGCGCGCATCTTGTAGAAGCCGCCGATGTCGACGACCGGCTTCTTGCTGGCGAAGGCCTTGGCGTGCAGCTCGGCCAGCTTTTGCTCGATGCCCGACAGGCCAATGCCCGAAATGCGCGACGTCACGCCCGGGAAGTATTCGGCGACCAGGGCGCGCGACAGGCCAAGCGCCTCGAATTCATAACCGCCACGATAGGACGAAATGACCGAAATGCCCTTCTTGGCCAGGATCTTCATCAGACCCAGCTCGATCGACTTCTTGTAGTTGAGGAAGGCCTTGTGCTCGTCCAGACCCTGGTAACGGCCCTGGGCCAGGCGTTCCTGCAGCAGTTCCAGCGACAGATAGGGGTTGATTGCCGTCGCGCCGACACCAACCAGCACGGCAAAGGCGTGCGGGTCCATGGTCTCGGATGAGCGGACGATGAGCGAGACGAACGAGCGCAGGCCCTTTTGCACAAGGCGCGAATGGACAGCTGCGGCGGCCAGGATCATCGGCACGCCGAGACGGTCTGCCCCCAGGGTCTCGTCGGTCAGGACGATCATGCTGCTCTTGTCTTCGGAGACGGCCCTGACGGCTTCGTCACGCAGCGCTTCGAGACGTGTTTTCAGGCCACCCTTGCCCACATCGGCGGCATCGAAGGTGCAGTCGAGCTTCGCCACCTTGCCGGCGGTATCGAAGGTGATCATCCGCTCGTACATCAGCGTCGTCAGGAACGGGCTTTCCAGCACGAAGACGTCGGTCTGGGCCTCGTCTTCGGCCAGGATATTGCCGAGGTTCTTGAAGCGGGTGCGCAAAGACATGCCCTGCGATTCCCGCAAGGGGTCGATCGGCGGATTGGTGACCTGGGCGAAGTTCTGGCGGAAAAAATGCGCCAGGGGACGCCACTGTTCCGAAAGTACGGCCAGGGGCGTGTCATCGCCCATCGAACCGATGGCTTCCTTGCCGTCCTTGACCATGGCGTCGAGGACGGTGTCGAGGTCTTCGTGGGTGAAGCCGGCCGCGATCTGACGGCGGCGCAGTTCCTCGCCGTGATAGGTGCGTGGCTCCGGACCGGGCGCGATCAGCGGCTCCAGCTCGATCATGTTTTCGAGCCAGCCCTGGTAGTTGTGCTTTTGCGCCAGGGCCTCGATCAGGTCGTTCTCGGAATAGAAACGGCCTTCTTCGAGGTCGACGCCGATCATGCGGCCGGGGGCGATATGCAGGCGGCGCAGAATGCGGTCTTCCGATACGCCGGTCATGCCGGCTTCGGAACCGACGATCAGCAGGCCGTCACGCGTTTCGGCGACGCGCAGCGGACGCAGGCCGTTGCGGTCCTTGCCGGCGACAACCCAGCGGCCGTCGGTGGCGCAGACCGCCGCCGGGCCATCCCACGGCTCCATGACGGCGTTACAATAGGCGTACAGCGCCTTGTGGGCGGCTGAGACAGTAGCGTTATTGGCCACGGCTTCGGGGATCAGCAGGGCCTTGGTCATCGGCGCCGAGCGGCCGGCGCGGACCAGCAGTTCGAAGACATTGTCGAGGGCCGCCGAGTCGGAGCCGCGCGGCTGGATCACCGGCTTGACGTCCGAGGCTTCGCCGCCGAAGGTCGCCGCCGCCATGCGGATCTCGTGCGACTTCATCCAGTTGACGTTGCCACGCAGGGTGTTGATTTCACCGTTGTGCGCCAGCATGCGGAAGGGCTGGGCCAGGCGCCATTCCGGGAAGGTGTTGGTCGAGAAGCGCTGGTGGAAGATGGCGACCGACGAAATGAAACGCGGGTCCTTCAGGTCGAGATAGAAGTCATCGACCAGCTCGGCGCGGAACATGCCCTTGTAGATCAGGGTGCGGGCCGAGAAGGAACAGAGGTAGCAGTCGAGATTGGCCTCATCGACGCGCTTTTCAATGCGGCGGCGGCACAGGAACATGGCGCGTTCCAGCGCTTCGCCGCTCAGACCTTCCGGCGCGGCCATCATGATCTGTTCGATTTCCGGGCGCGTGCTCATGGCGCGGCTGCCCAGTTGCGTCACATCGACCGGCGGCTGGCGCCAGCCATAGAGGTAAAAGCCCGAACGCAAGATTTCCGATTCGACGATGGTCCGGGCCGCTTCCTGGGCGCCGATGTCGGAACGCGGCAGGAAGACCTGGCCGACCAGAACGGGGCCCGGCTTGGGGTGGTGGCCGATATTGCGGACCTGCTCGCGGAAGAAATCCTGCGGCACATTGATCATGATGCCGGCGCCGTCGCCCGACTTACCGTCGGCGTCGACCGCTCCGCGGTGGAACAGGGCTTTCAGCGCCTTGACGGCCAGTTCGACGACGTCGCGGCGCGGTGCGCCATCGATGGCGCAGACAACACCGACGCCGCAGGCCGAGATTTCCGATTCCGGATCATAGGCGTGCCCGTCGATCAGACGCTGACGGGTTTCCTGGTAATGCTTGTACGAGTCGAAAGAGGTCATGACTATTCCGCGGCCTCCGCCAGCAACTGAACTTGTAAATAATGATGGATATCGCGCGCGGCGTCCTGGCCTTCGCGCACCGCCCAGACGACCAGGGACGCACCCCGGACGATATCGCCGGCGGCATAGACACCGTCGACCGTGGTGGCGAATTCGCCGGCCATGGTCTTGATGGTGCCCCAACGGGTGACTTCGAGCGCGGGCTCATTGAACATGACCGGCATGTTTTCCGGTTCGAAGCCGAGGGCCTCGATGATCAGGTCGGCAGGCAGGTCGGCCTCGTTGCCGTGAATGTCCTCGATGCCCTGGCGGCCTTGCGCGTCGGGCGTGGTCAGGCGCATGCGCTGGATACGCAGACCCGTCACGTGCTCGGCATCACCCAGAACGGCCTTGGGCGCGCTCAGCCATTCGAAGCGCACGCCTTCTTCCTCGGCGTTGGAGACTTCGCGGTCGGAGCCCGGCATGTTGGCGCGGTCGCGGCGATAAACGCAGGTCACCGACTTGGCGCCCTGGCGGGTGGCCGTGCGCACGCAGTCCATGGCCGTGTCACCGCCGCCGATGACGACGACGGTCTTGCCCTCGGCATTAAGGCGGCCCGAGGTAAAATCGGCGATGTCGTCACCGAAGCTGACCTTGTTGGCGGTGATGAGATAATCGAGCGCCGGCACCACGCCCTTCGAGCCGCAGCCTGGTGCCGTCAGGCGGCGCGCCTTGTAGACGCCGGTGGCAACCAATATGGCGTCATGCTTGCCGCGCAGCTCTTCGAAGGTGATGTCGTTGCCGATATCGCAGTTGAGCACGAATTCGACCTTGGACGCCGCCAGGCGATCGGTGCGGCGGGCGACGACGTGCTTTTCAAGCTTGAAGGACGGAATGCCATAGACCAGCAGGCCGCCGGCGCGGTCGTGGCGGTCGTAGATGGTGACCTGGTAACCCAGGTTGCGCAGACGGTCGGCGGCGGCGATGCCGGCCGGGCCCGAACCGATAATGCCGATGCTCTGGACGCGTTCGACGTCCGGGACGATCGGCTCGATCCAGCCCTCATCAAAGGCCATGTCGGACAGATAGCGTTCCACCGAACCGATGGTGACGTTTTCCCAGCCCGACTGTTCCAGCACGCACGAACCTTCACACAGGCGATCCTGCGGACAGATGCGGCCGCAGATTTCCGGCAGGGTCGAGGTCGCGGCCGACAGTTCCCAGGCTTCCTGCGGACGGCCTTCGGCGGTCAGGCGCAGCCAGTCGGGGATGTTGTTCGACAGAGGACAGCCATGCTGACAAAAGGGTACGCCGCACTGCGCGCAACGCGATGCCTGATGCGACGCATGTGTCGGTTTGAAGTCGGCATAGATCTCATTGAAGTTAGCGACGCGTGTTGTCGCGTCGGACTTCGCCGGACCTTTTTTGACTTCAACCACAAAGCGGTTCGTATCCATCGTCGTACCCTTTAACTATGCTGTATTAGCGGACTGTGACAGCCGCCGGGGCTTAAAGCGGAAAAACCCCGGCGGGGAAAGGAAAAATTGTTACGTTCGTCATCATGTCCCGCCGTTTTTTCCGGTCTATGACATAAATGCCGTAGTGGTATCGCGTGATACCAGATTTGCGGCAGGAAATATGCCCGAAAGAGGCAAAAAACCTGCCAAAACGCCCTAAGGCGAAAGTTTTTACCCATTCGTGGCCTTTTGGCACACCGTCCCGACCAAATCATACCCTTCGCTGCATTGCAATATTTCTGCCATACAGACGAAGCCCTGACATGCAAACCCCCTCGGCTGGCTTTCGCAGCGCGAGGGGGATGAAGCGGCACCGATGTCTTTAGATCATCCGTGCAGTGTCTCCCCGTGCTGCGACATATCGAGGCCTTCAATCTCCTCCTCCTCTGTCACACGCAGGCCTGTTGTGTATTTGCAGACCATCAGGATCGCGAAGGTTACGACCGCGCTCCATGTGATAACGGCGGCGAGGCCGATCAGCTGTTTGAGTACGGTGGCATGGGCTGCCGCATCGCCGGTATTGATCGTCTTGTCGACGAAGACCGCTGTCAGGACCGCACCGGTAAAGCCGCCGACGCCGTGCACGCCGAAGGCGTCCAGACTGTCGTCGTACTTGAACATGTTCTTGACATAGGTCGAGGCGATGTAACAGATCGGGCCGGCGATGATGCCGATGGCCATGGCGCTACCCGGGCCGACGAAACCGGCCGCCGGCGTGATGGCGACCAGGCCGACCACCATGCCGGAAACCATGCCCAGCAGGGTCGGACGCTTGCGCTCGATCCATTCCGGAACCAGCCAGCCGATGGCGCCCGTCATGGTGGCGGCGATAGTGTTGAGCATGGCGACCGAGGCCAGGGAATCCGCAGCCCATTCCGAACCGGCGTTGAAACCGATCCAGCCGACCAGCAGCATGGAGGCGCCGACCATGGTGTAGCCGAGATTATGCGGCGCCATGTTGTCGCGACCGAACCCCTTGCGCTTGCCCAGCACCAGGGCAGCGACCAGGCCGGCGACACCGGAATTGACGTGGACGACCGAGCCGCCGGCGAAGTCGAGCACGCCCAAGGCGCCCAGCCAGCCGCCGCCCCACACCCAGTGACAGACAGGTGCATAGACCAGCAGGCTCCACAGGGCGGTAAAGAGGATGAAGGCCGAAAACTTCATCCGCTCGGCGATCGAACCGGCAATCAGAGCCGGCGTAATAATGGCGAAGGTCATCTGGTAAGCGACCCAGAGAAACTCCGGCAGGCCCTTGGCAGCGGAATAGGCCGTGTTGTGGTTGACGCCGTTGAGCATGACGGAATCAAAACTGCCGAGCACGGCATTCCATCCCGGATTAGGGCCAATACCGAAGGCCAGGGTGTAGCCGACGGCGATCCAGATCACTGTGGCAATAACGGTGACCGCGACCGATTGCGCCAGGGTGGCCAGCAGGTTCTTCTTGCGCACCATGCCACCATAGAACAGCGCCAGGCCGGGCAGGGTCATGAACAGGACCAGGGCGGTGGCGACGATCATCCACGCCGTGTCGCCGGAATTGAGGGCCAGGGTCGCCTGATGGGCCAGCAGGTGCGGCGCTGCACCGGCCGTCGTCGTTACAGGCGCCGTAACAGCGGTCGCTACGGCGACCTGTGAACTGACTGCGGCACTGATCAGAGCAAACGCCATAAATTTCTTATCCCGGCCAAATCATCGATATCAGAGCATTGCATGACGCAGCCACCGCCGGAACGGGCTCCGGTGTGCAGACGCGAAATGTGACGCATAATTCGTCCATAACAGGACATTAGCCACTTGAAAAGGCAAACTTTTCGCGTGCCATCACAATTTTTCGGAAATTTTCCGACGCAAAGATAAAATCCGGCAATCGAATGTCATAATCCGTGAACGACCTACCTCCGCGCAATGGAAAGAGCCGCTTTTTGTCATCGTCGTCCGTGCGAGCCTCTCAAGTCAGCCTGGCTGGAATAATGTGACCAGGCTGGCAAAAACCAGCGATCGTCGCCATGTACCGAACATGGACCGTGAAGAGAGAGAGACATGACCGAAGGCGTTCCGACATTGGCGGATTGGGCGGGTGGATTGCCGGCCTTCGAAAAGCTGACAGAATCCTTTTATGCCAAGGTTCCACTAAATCCTGTCCTGGCACCGGTATTTGCCGGCATGAACCCGGACCACGCGCGGCACGTCGCTGCCTTCATCACCGAGGTTTTCGGCGGGCCCACGAGCTATTCGGACCTGGGTGGTTCCCACGCCGGCATGATTGCGCACCATTTCAACAGACATCTGACGGAGGCACAGCGGCGCGCGTGGATTGCCTTAATGCTCGATACCGCAGACGAAGTCGGACTGCCAGACGACCCTGAGTTCCGGGCCGCATTTGTTGGTTACCTGGAATGGGGGACAAGACTGGCCCGAATAAATTCCCAGGACGGCAGTGCGACTGTTAGTTCAGACGCACCGATGCCGTCGTGGAACTGGGGCCCGCCCGGAGGACCCTGGATGGGCTGACCGATGCGGCCATCCGCAGCCTAGCCGTTAAAAGATGTCACGGCCTTGACGATCTCGTCCTGGGTCGCCTCATCGATATAGGGGCTGAACGGCAATGAGATGACCGTCTTCGACTTGGCTTCGGATACGCCCAGGTCGCAACCGCCGGCCGTGAACATGGAATAGCCGGGCTGTTGATGCAGCGGGATCGGATAATAGACGGCCGACGGCACGCCCATGTTGCGCAGGTGGGCCTGCAGCCCGTCGCGGTTCTCGTGCTCGATAGTATATTGCGCCCAGGTCGAGACGAACCCGTCCCTGACAAAAGGCACGCTCATGACCTTGCCGTCCAGCAGTGCATTGTAACGCTTCGCCACCGCCTGGCGCAGTTCGATCTCCTCGCCGAAAATCTCCAGCTTCTCGATCAGCACCGCCGCCTGGATGGTGTCCAGGCGCGAATTCATGCCGACGCGGACGTTGAGATACTTGGCTTCATGGTCGAACTGCATCGTCGCGACATCGGTCGGCGTCGCACCGCCGTGAACGCGGAACGAGATCATCCGCTCCATCAAGGCGTCATCATTGGTCACCACCGCACCGCCGTCGCCATAGCAGCCCAGGGGCTTGGCGGGATAGAAGCTGGTCGCCGTCGCCACGCACCATTCCAGCGGCTGCTTGTCATTGATTGTGCAGCCGAAGCCCTGGGCCGAGTCACAGATCAGAGGCAGGCTGTGCTTGCGCGCTACCTCAGCCAGGGCCGGATAGTCGGCGGGCTGGCCGAACAGGTCGACGGCGATGATGGCAGCCGGCTTGAGACGGCCTTCCGCCGCCACGTGGGAGATGGCGGCATCCAGCTTGGCCGGATCGATATTGTAGGTGTCGCCGAGGATATCGACAAAAACCGGTTCGGCGCCGGTCATCGGCGCCACTTCGGCCGTGGCGACAAAGGTGAAGGCCGGCACGAAGACGGCATCGCCCTTGCCGATACCCAGGCCCAGCAGGATCAGTTCGATGGCGTCGGTGCCGTTGGCACACGACAGGCAGTGTTTTGAACCGGCAAAGGCGGCCATATTGGCTTCGAAGGTCTTGACTTCCGGGCCCATGATGTAGGCGCCGTGCTTGATCACCTTCAGCACACCCTCCTCGATTTTCGCGCCAATACGCTCGCGTTGGACGCCGAGGTCGATGAACGGGATAGCCATGGGAAGAACCTTGCACTAAACAGGGCCGCAAACGCGGCGACCCATGCGCTTTAGCAGTCTATGAAATCAATGCACCTCAAAAGGCATTTCCCAAAGTTTCAATAAAAACCGCTTTCTAGGCTCATCCGGGGTTGGCGTCAGGCATTTGTCTGACTATATAGTCACCAGCAAATGCGTCTTGTTAACGCTAACACTGTGGCCTATACACGCCGCAAATTCCAATGCCACACAATCTCGAGGAGAACGATATGTCGGTAAAAGGTAGCCTGATTAACGGTGAATGGGTCGTCACGGAGAAGACCTTCAACGACATCAACCCCTCCGACACCAATGACATTATCGGCGTCTATTCGACCGCCGGCGAGCCGGAGGTCAAGGCCGCCATCGCCGCCGCCCGTGAAGCCTTCGAAACCTGGCAGTATTCGACGCCGCAGCAGCGCTTCGACGTGCTCGACAATGCCGGCACCGAAATCCTGGCCCGCAAGGCCGAACTGGGTGCCCTGCTGTCGCGCGAAGAGGGCAAGACCCTGCCGGAAGGTATCGGCGAAGTCACCCGCGCCGGCCACATCTTCAAATATTTCGCCGGTGAGGCGCTACGCGCCCACGGTGAAGTGCTCGATTCGGTCCGTCCCGGCGTCAAGGTCGAAATCACCCGCGAACCGGTCGGCGTCATCGGCCTGATCTGTCCGTGGAACTTCCCCATCGCCATCCCGGCGTGGAAGATGGCCCCGGCCATTGCCTTCGGCAACACGGTCGTCTGCAAGCCCGCCGAACTGACCCCGGGCTGCGCCTGGGAACTGGCCGACATCCTCAACCGCGCCGGCCTGCCCAAGGGCGTGCTGAACGTCGTCTTCGCCCGCGGTTCGGTCGCCGGCCCGCTGATGATCGACGGCTGCGACGCCATCTCCTTCACCGGCTCGGTGCCGACCGGCACGCGCGTTCGTGACCAGGCCGTCGCCAAGGGCAAGCGCGTCCAGTGCGAAATGGGCGGCAAGAACCCGGTTGTCGTGCTCGACGACGCCGATCTGAACAACGCCGTCAATTCGGTGCTCAACTCGTCCTTCTTCTCGTCGGGCCACCGCTGCACGGCGTCGTCGCGCATCATCGTCACCGAAGGCATCGCCGATACCTTTGTCGCCGCCCTGGCCGAAGCCACCAAGGCGATCAAGGTCGGCGATTCGCGCGCCGACGGCGTCCAGATGGGCCCGATCGCCTCACAGGAACAACTCGACATCGCGCGTGACGCGGTCGCCAAGGCCAAGGCCGAAGGCGGCACGGTCGTCGCCGGCGGCGAAGACCTGACGTTCGGCACGCCGGGCTACTATTACGCCCCGACCCTGATCGACAAGACGACGGTCGATATGGCGATCAACAAGGACGAAGTCTTCGGGCCCGTCGCTTCGGTCATCCGCGTCAAGGATCTGGAAGAAGCCATCAAGGTCGCCAACGACACCGAATTCGGCCTGTCGGCCGGCATCTGCACCAAGTCGCTGAAATCGGCCGAGACCTTCAAGCGCCGCATCCAGTCGGGCATGGTCATGGTGAACCTGCCGACCGCCGGCGTCGACTACCACGTGCCGTTTGGCGGCCGCAAAGGCTCCAGCTATGGCCCGCGCGAACAGGGCGCCTATGCCAAGGAATTCTACACGATCGTAAAAACGGCCTATCAATTCCCGCTATAGGTTTCACAGCGATATAAGGCTCTGAAAAGGCGGCTCCAGACGGGGCCGCCTTTTTGCTGTTATCAACACCTGCAATCTCCAGTATAACGGCAACGCTCCCGCCTCCCCGCATTGGAGATTCCCATGTCCCTGTTTTTTCCCTGGCTCGACTCGCCGTCGTGGCCCGTGTCCGCGCCGGCCAACCTCAATCAGCCTATTCTGCCGGGCTGGTCGCTGTTCACGGTGAATGAAAACAATTCCTCCGCGCCCGACACCGAACGCCGCATCGTCGCCCAGGACTCCTACGGCCGCCAGATCGGCCGGATGATGGAGGTGGTCGAGCTGCTGGTCAAGGAAGCCGAAAAGAGCAATCCTGACCTGACCAACGCGAAATGCGTCAAGGACCTGGCCGAGCTCAAGGCGCGCATCGACGAAGCCAAGCACGATGCCCAGAAGACACGTCAGGCTCGCCTGGTCGAAGATCTGCTGGCGCTGAAACGGACCGATGAAAAGACCTTCGCTGCGGTGCTTAAAGCCGTCAACCTGTCTTAAGGACTTCACCTTCCGGGGCACCACGGTCCAGCCGATCCGGCAGCGCCTCGCCGTCCGGCACAAAGTCCATGGCCACCGAATTCATGCAGTAACGCAGGCCCGTTGGGCGCGGGCCGTCATTGAACACGTGTCCCAGATGCGAGTCGCAGCGTGCACAGCGGATCTCGATGCGCACCATGCCGTGCGACGTATCGCGGATATTGCGGATATGGTCCGGGTCTATGCCCTGGTAGAAGCTGGGCCAGCCCGAGCCGGAATGGAACTTGGCGCGGCTGTCGAACAGAGGCAGGGCGCACAGATTGCACACATAGGTGCCCTCATCCTCGTATTCGTCGAATTTACCGCAGAAGGGCGCCTCGGTGCCATGATTGAGCAGGATACGCCGCGCCTCCGGATCGAGCCGCGCAGCCAGATCCTTTAGCTGATCGGCAGTCGGGGGTGTGAGGTCAAAACCGAGGGCGGACTTGGTCATGGCGAGGGCTTTCTTCACTTTGCCCTCCCTATTCATGGGAGGGGGGACCGCCGAGGGCGGTGGGCGGGGCGTTCGTCAGAAGATACTACCACCGACGATCAACCGGTTAGCCTCTATATACTGTCTCCTGACCGTCCCAGTTACGCCCATCACGAAATTTTTTGCGAAACTCGGCCCACTCCGAGGCCTTTTGCTCGAAGATATGCAGGTCGTGGCGCACGCCGTCCTTCAGGGTATGATCCTTCAGCACCCCGACATGCCGATAGCCGTTAAACTGCTGCAGCCGGATCGTCCGCTCGTTCCAGTCGACGACGTGATTGACCACCTTGTGCAGGCCCATGGTGAAAAACGCATGGTTCAGGGTGCCGACAAAATTGTAGATGGTCAGTTCCTTCGGCGCGTCGGGATCGCCGATATAGACGCCCAGTTCGCCAATCTGCGACACCCGGTCAGTAACCGTCACAGAAGCATAGCCAACATCGCGGCCCTCGATCTGCACGATGGCGTGCTGGTAATCGTCACGCGCATTGGTACGTGCGATCCACGCCTCCTGCCGCGCGATATCGTAGGGCACGTCGGTCAGCATATATTTGGTGATATGCGGCGCCGTCCGCCAATCGAGCAGAAGCCTGGCGTCTTCGACCGTCGGCCGGCGATAGGCGAGAAATTTAAACATAGCCCATGGCCTCCAAAATCCGTCCAACACCACGGCCATCGACAATCTCATGCGCCCGTGTCGCGATGAGATGACGCCGATCATCATCCGCCAGCAGATCGGCAACGCGCGCGGCCAGATCGTCGGGCAAGCCCGTACGCATATCGATCACCGGAAAAGGGCATGCCGTCAGCGCCGCCTTTTGATTATCATAAACCACCAGCACCAGGGCCGGCAGACCCATGGCGGCCACTTCACCGACACTGCCGCCGGCAGCGGTTACGACAAGATCCGAACAGGCAAGAACGCGGCCAACGTCGTCCGGCGACCAGAAAAGGTGCAGGCGCGGCAGATGCTCAGCAAGTATTTCCAGATGGGATAATTGCTGGCTGGCCGGTCCGATAATCACCTTGATGGCGACATCGGGCAGGGCGTCGTGCAGCCGCCGGGCGACCTCCGGCGTCAGGCCCGTCGGATCGCTGCCGCCGAACATGACGGCGACCGATGGCCCGGTCATCAGCGGCGCGCCCGGTTCGCGGAATTCGCGCCGGATCAGAGCATAATCCGGCCCCAGCAGCATCCGGGCGGCCGTTCTTGGGCCATAGACCTCAAACGACGCCGCCATAGCCGGATTGATCAGCAGGTCGCAGTCGAAGCGATCCAGTTCAACGAGATCGTCGAGCACGGCTACCCGCGTTACGCCATGCAGCTCAGCGATGTAGCCGGCGGTAGCCTTGTAGCTGTCGATCAGCAGCCAGTCGTCGGGCAGGATTACGCGCTTCATGCCTTCGACATCCGGACCGAAATCACCAACCGCATCGATCGTCATGCCCGGTAAACAGCGCTCGGTCACGGCCGCATCCAGGTGGCTGACCAGAAAATGCACCGGGATATTCCGCGCAACCGCCGTTTCCGCCACGGCAAAACAGCGCATGAAATGCCCCATGCCGGTCTGCGTCGACGCTTCAGTGCGAATGAACAATCGGCCTGTCATGTAGGAATGATCTGGCTGGCTTCGGGTAATTGCCCCAACAACAGAATGCCTACCCCCGCCATGACTATCTGATCGAGGCGTTTCGTTGAGTTGGACCAAATAAATACAGTCCTCCACCGCTTGCGGGGGAGGTGCCGCCGAAGGCGGCGGAGGGGGGACCTTTTGAACAACACTTCAAGCTTGACCCAAGGCCTGTGCGTTTGTCGATAGCCTGTGGTGTTCGTTGAAGACGTAGAATGCCCCCCTCCGGAGCTTCGCGCCACCTCCCCCGCAGGCGGTGGAGGACTGTCTATACAATCACAACCGGATATCCGAAGGACATAGGACAGGTGGCGGAGCAAAACATCACCCGAATGCCGAAAGGCTCGCGCAGATAAATCCATTCTATGGCACCCGGATAATCTCATGCACCGCCGGCGCCTGGGTCCGCCACAGGGCCGTCGACCACGACCAGCCAACGCCAAATCCGCACAGCAGAAAGGTTTGCTCGCCCTCGACCGGCTTGCGACTCAGGTGATCGCAGATGGCCAGCGGTATCGAGGTCGAGGAGGTATTGCCAAAATCCTTGACGGCGTAGACCATCTGGTCGTCGCGCGCCTTGATCTTGTGGCCCAGGGTCTTCAGCATCATGGCATTGGCCTGGTGCAGGATGACGTGATCGACGTCTTCGATCGCCAGCTCCGCCACGGCCAGGGCGCGAGTGATCGACGGCGCCACCTGTTTCAGCGAAAACGCCATGACCTGGGTGCCGTCCATAAACAGCTCGGCCTTGCCCGGCTGGGCCAGACCACCGGTTTTCGAGATCAGATACGGCGCCCCCGAACCATCGGTGCCCAGATCAAAAGCCAATCCTCCGTCTTCGGACATTTCCAGCGCCGTCACCGCCACGGCATCGCCAAATAACGGCGCCAGGGCACGATTATCATCGGTGATCATGCGTGTGGTCATGTCGCCGGCGACCAGCAGGGCACGTTTTATACCCGCCGTCTGCATCAGGCTGGCTGCGATCGACAAACCGTAGACATAGCCTGAACAGCCGAGCGACACATCGAACGCCACAGTACCATGACCCAGGCCCAGGCGGTTCTGCATCACCGCTGCTGTCGATGGCAGGGGATAGTCCGGCGTCTGGGTGACGACGATCAACAGGCCGATGCTGTTCGCCGTCCAGCCGGTGCGCTCCAGCAGCACCTGCGCCGCCGCCACGCCCAGATCGCTGACTGTATGGGCCGCGCTGACCGGTCGGCGCTCGATTCCCGTCGCCGCGATAATCTTTTTCATCGTCTCGGCGCCGAAGGCTTCGGACAGGCTGTCGTTCTCGACCACGGTCTGCGGCAGGGCGGTGACCACGCCGACAAGGCGCAGGGGAGGGCAGGAGAAGGCCGTCATGAGGTCAGACCGCCGTCGACGACCAGGGTCTGGCCGGTGATAAAACCCGCCTCATCCGACAGCATAAAGCGCACGAGATGAACGATGTCGGTCAGTTCGCACAGCCGGCCAAGGGGCGTGCGGCGGACGATCTGATCCAGTTGCCGGTCGTCCAGCCCCTCCGACAGCGCCGTCTTCATATAGCCGGGCGCGATCGAATTGACCGTGATCCCCAACCGACCGACCTCGCGGGCCAGGGCGCGGCTGAAGCCGTCCATGCCGGCTTTCGACGCAGCGTAGGCCGTGAGGCCCGTATAGCCGCGCAGACCGGTGATCGAGGAGATGTTCAGTACACGGCCTGACTTGCGCGACTTCATCATCTGGCGCAGCGCTGCCCGCGCCAGGCAGATGGCGCCGGTCAGATTGACCTGCAAAACGCGTTCGATATCGCTGACTGGCAGGGTCGACAAAATGCCCTCGACCGACATGCCGGCATTGTTGACAACGCCCCACAGCCGCAGCTCCGGAAAGGCCGCCACAGCGGCCGTCACAAAGGCCTCAATCGCCGCCGTATCGCCCATGTCGACCGATTGCCAGAAGAAGCGGCCGTCATGCACCGCGGTCAGGGCGGCCAGATCGTCATTGTGTGTCGTGCTGCAGCCGGCCACGGCGTACCCCTGGGCCAGCAGATCGCGAACCAGAGCCAGGCCCAGGCCACGACTGACGCCGCTGACCATTACCCATTTGCCCGCCGATGCGCTGTGGCCCGTCGCCATATTAAGTCCTCAGTTTCTTGCCCGTGGCGCCGACCGCGATGTGATCGACAAAGCGCAGCGACGCTGGCCGTGCGGCGCGTGGCAACAGGGCCAGATGTGCCCTGATTTGCGCCTCGACGCCACCCGACAGGTCAGCGCAAAAAGGTTTCAGAAGTATGTCCGCCGTCAGGATATGACCCGTGATCGGATTGGGCTTCGGCGTCACCCGGACTTCCTGGATGAATGGCAGGCCCAGCAGGTGGGCCTCGACGGTCTCGGGATAGACCTTGACCCCGCCGATATTGACCATGGCGTCGCGCCGGCCGCGAAACAGTACGCGATCATCGATCACCTCGACGACATCGCCGGTATCTCGCCCGCACACCCGCAAGGTATCATCGGTTATGGCCAGATCGTCGCCAAGAAGGCGGGTGGGAAAGCCCGCCAGGCCATCACTGACGGTCAGGATGGTGCCAGCCTCGGTCGTGGCGTAGATATGGCGCAGATGGGCATCGGGGAACCGCGTACGCAGAGCCGTCAGGATCGCCTGGTCGGCCGCCTCCCCGCCCAGCGTAACCGCCTTCAGGTCTAACGGGCGATCGCCCAGTGCCATCAGAAAGGCCCGCCAGAAGGTCGGCGTCCCCGAGATATGCGTAACACCCTGTGCGACGGCCTGTGCTGCCATTTCGGTGACATCGGCGCCATAGGCTGGCGCGACCAGCACGTGACCACCAATCACGGCCGAGAGAATGACCTGCAGCCCGGCATAGCTCCCCGGATTGAAGGTGAGCAGCCAGCGCGCCTGCTCGCCTTCACCGGCGCGGATCTTCGCAGTCAGGGCGGCGAGATCGTGGCCGACCCATTTCGGCAGACCTGTCGTGCCCGAGGTCTGCAGCCATATCTTGCCATCAGGATTGTCGTTTGGTGGCGGCGCCGACGCATCGCGCATCAGGTACGTACCGGCGCCCTGGATTGCGCGTATGACGCCTTCTGTACCTGACATGGCCACATCGACCACCGCGTTACCGGACGGCGTCAGGTCGCTGACGATCCGGTCGTCCTCGATAAGTTCGAAGCCAGGCCTAATCACCGAACAGGGCCGCCAGCTCGCCGGCCGTGTGGAACAGAACGAAGCCGTTGGCGAACGGCGTCTTGCCCGTCTTCTCCTCCAGCACGACAACCAGCGTCGCCAGGTCGAGGCTATCGATATCCAGCGGCCCGCTCAGCAAGACGGTATCGGCGGCGATCTCACCGGTCTCGGCGCCCTTGTCGCTGAGGATTTGCGTCAGTTCGGTGCGGATCAGGTCCAGGGTGCTCACGGCAAGAATTCCTTCAGTGCGGCCACCACGACGCCGGAGGCCTCCATATGGGGCAGATGGCCCGCCCCCGCGATAATCTGGACCGGTGGCAGATAGCGGTCTTTCGGCATCGGGATCAGTCGGTCGTGATCGCCCCACATCAGCTTGACCGGCACGCGGATCTTCGACCAGTCGAAACCTTCCGGCGACAAGGCCAGACCGTAGGCCTTCGCCTGGCCCAACAGCTTGTGCATGGCGTCTCGCCGGTCGTCGTCTCCCGCGGCCGTATATAGCGACACAGCCAGGGAGGTGCGAAGACTGTCGCCGCTCGGTCCCAGCAGATGCGCCGCCAATACACCGGCATTGACCTCGTCCGGCGCCGCCAGGAAAGCGTCCAGCGCGTTGTGATGGAACTCACCGCCCAGTCCGGCCGGTGCAATCAAGGCCAGGCTGGCGACGCGATGCGGATGGGCAAGAGCAAACCCCAGCGCGATCTTGGCGCCCATCGAGTGGCCTACAATATGACCGTCGGCCATGCCCAGACGATCGAAGACTTCGTCCAGCCATCCCGTCATGAAGGCCAGGTCCGCCGCCCCGACGTCGGCCGTGGTACGGCCATGACCGGGCAGGTCAACCGCGATCACCCGGTAGTGCTGGGCCAGGGGCACCAGGCACAGCTGCCACGTCAACAGGTCGGCCCCGAAGCCATGAATGAGCATGACCGCGGGGTTGGCGGGATCACCCAGTTCGAGATAGGAGAAATGGCCGTGGCTATGTGTGGCTTGCGAAATCGAAATCCGCCGCGACGGTCTCACGGGCGCCATGACCTGAGCAGCGGGGGTCATGCCAGGAAGCCTCCGTCGACGCACAGGATCGACCCGGTAATCCACCGCGAGGTATCAGCCAGCAGAAAGGCAATAGCTGCCGCGACGTCGTCGGGATGACCGAGGCCCAGCGGATGCATGTCGACAACCCGCTTGAAATTCTCTTCCGACAGGATGGTACGAAACTGGTCCGACATGGGTGTGTCAACCATGGCCGGCGCTACCGCATTGACCCGCACACCGTCGCGCACCAGTTCTACCCCCAGCCCCTTGACGGCGGAAATAATACCGCCCTTGGACGCGGCATAGACAACATTGCCGGGTGCTGTTTTCAAAGCTGCGGACGATGAGACATAGACCAGCGAGGCCGGGCTGGCATGACAGGCTCTCAACCGAAACCCTTGCGCCAGCATGAGTGCCGCACCGAGATTTTGCGTTAGAACATCCGTTACAAACTGGGCGTTGATCGCTTGAATCGGCTTGGTGGCCTGGACGCCAGCGCAGTGGGCGATACCGTTGAGTGGCCCGACTTCCGTACACAGAGCTTTCAGCCACGGCACGATCTGTTCCAGTTGCGCCAGATCGAAAATCCGGCCCGAATGGCCCTCACCTTCGAGCAGGGACAGCACTTCGTCCAGCCGTTCCTGGTTGCGGCCGGACGCGACGACCCTGGCACCCAACCGTGAGAGATAGACCGCCGTGGCCTTGCCGATACCGGAGGTAGCGCCGGTCACCAGAATGGTCCTACCGGCCAGGGACATGGGGTTGAAAGCGGGCATACTCATGTATCGCTTCCCAGTCCCATCTGCCGCGCATAGGCGTTCTGAAAATGCGCGATACGGCCTTCCAACTCTCCCAGCAAAGGTGGCCGCGACGTCATCTCACGCGTCCCTTGTTGCGCTATGGCGCAGATGGCGGCGTCCTCGTTACGCACCTGGGCGGCAAAACTCTTCAGGCTGTCGACCACCATATCGCGCGCCGCTCGACCATTGTTCTTCGCCAGCCATGAAGTCGAGTTGATCCGCAGCTTATCAGGCCCCGTCGGATCGAAGGTCTGGAAGGTCAGAAAGGCACCGTAGGAAAAGGTTACGACGATATTGGGGAAGATCAGAAAATTGCCGTATTGCGGATAGATGGTCGACGGCTCGAGCTTGATCGATTTCGCGACCTGGTCCCACCATTTCAACGAGCGTTCCTTGAGGTTTCCGGTGTATCGGCTGTGGTCGGCATCGGTTGAAATCGCCAGATCGATCGACAGGATCAGGCCAAAGCTTTCGGCGTGGACCAATGGCACATGATAGCCTTCTGCGGCATTGTCCATGCCGAGTTTCCAGTTGGCCGCCCAATCGTACGAGGCCTGCTCGAAGCGGTCGGGACAGACTTCGGATACGTGGGCCAGGTCATCGTAAAACGAACCGAGAAAGGTCTTCAGATCCGGCCCCTCGGCCGCCATGCGGACAAAGACGAAATGCCCGACCGTTTCCAGGGCGTAGCTCTGCAGGGCCAGGGCCTGCTTGTCGGCCTCATTGAATCCGAAACTCTGCTTGTTGAGCGGGATGCCGATCGGCTTGCCGCCGGCGTCGTAGGTCCAGCCGTGATAGGGACATTGCAGCACGCGATTGCCCGACTTTTCGCACTGGATCCGCGAGAAGCGGTGCGAGCAGACATTGCGAAAGGCGCGTAGTTCGCCGTTGAAATTCTGCACCACGATGCTGTGTGGCCCGATCTGCGCCGTTACGAAATCCTGGTGGTTTTTCAGATCCTCGACAAAGCCGACACACAGCCACGAAGGTTTGAACACCTGTTCTATTTCGGCGGCCAAGACGTCGTCGCGCCAGTAATGGTCGGCGGGAATCTTGCCCAGCCTGGCCTGATAGGAGGTAAGCAGATGATCGCCCGTATCCATCACGCCAGTTCCACGACCTGTGGCGCCGGCATGGGGCCGACCGTCAGCTTGACGGCGCTCCACGACCAGCCGACGCCGAAACCCATGACGACCAGTTCCTTCGGCGCGTCGAAGGCATCACTGAGCTTGGCCGCGATGGTCAGAGGGATGGAGGCCGAGGACGTATTGCCGTAGGTTTCCATGGCGATCGGCACCTTGTCCTCGGGCAGGCCAGACTTCTTGCGCAGATGGTTGAGCATGAAGACATTGGCCTGGTGGAACAGGACATAGTCGATATCGTCGATCGTCGCGGACGCGGTTTCGAAAATGGCCTTAACCAGAGGTGGAACGTTTTTCAGGGTGAAATTGAACACCTCGGTGCCGTTCAGGTGCAGACGTGACTTGCGATACAGTTCCTCGGCCCGGTCCGGCGCATGCGGCTCCTTCGGCGGCAGCAGCGGATGTTTCAGCGCCCCGGCCTCGACCATAATGTGCTGCGCGCCCGATCCATCCGTGCCGAACACGCCGTACATGTCCTTCGCCGCCGCATCGAGTTCCAGCGCGGTCGCCGAACCGGCGTCACCAAACAGCGGAATGGTGCTGCGATCGCCCTCCAACAGCTTCGACGTCGAGACATCGCCGGCCAGGACCAGGGCCCGCGGCGGCCGGCCATCGATCTTCAGCGTTTTCATCAACGACGCTGCCGTCCACAGGCCGTAGGCATAGCCCGAACAGCCGAGATTGATATCGAAGGCGAGGCACGATCCCAAACCCAGCCGCGCCTGCAAAGCGCAGGCCGTGGCCGGAATGACGAAGTCGGCGCTCTGCGTCACCATGATCAGCACATCGATGCTGTCGCGCGCCCAACCCAGCTCATCAAGCAACCCATCGGCTGCCTTTTGACACAGGTCAGAGGTGAGGATGTCGGCGCGGGCGATATGGCGTGAGCGCACACCGATCGAGCCCATCAGGCGTTCGCGTTCCACCGCGTCGGGGATCAGGTTTTCCTCTTCCAGCGTACGCGTGGCGGCGGGCACGCAGGCGCGGACGCCGCGGACAGCAATGCCGGAAAGAACCGCTTCGGTCATGATCTCAATCCCAGAACGCGCTACCATCTTGACGTGATTCGCCGATCACGCAGATGCGTCAAGGTGGCAGCAAGGTTTTAAGGGAATATTGACGGAATCGCGATTTGATTAACCGCAATACACGCCTGATGCGTGCAAAGGAAACACCATGGACAAACCCGCCTTTTTCGCCGCCGTGGCGGACATACTCGAAGCCGATCCCGCCGGCCTGACCGGCGACGAGAAGATTGCCGAAGTGGGCAACTGGGACAGCCTGTCGGTCATTACCTTCGTCGCCATGGTCGATTCCGATCTCAACCAGATCGTCGACGGCGAACAGCTAAAAGACGCCAAGACGCTCAACGACCTGGCGGCCCTGGTCGGCCTCTGATGAGTCTGCGCGAACGCCTGAAGACGCGCGTTCCGTCCTTCCAGCGCTTTATCGAGCGCGCCCGCGCCGATGCGCGCAATCCGGCCTATGACCTGCTGCCGTTGCTTAACCTCGGCCAGCGCGACGCGTTTACGAAGACGCTGGCCGCCTTCTCGCCCAAGACAACCGACCTGACCCTGTCACAGGCGGCGCGCGACATGGTCACACAGTTGCGCACCGATGGCGTAACCGCCTATCAGCCGCCCCTGTCTGCACCCGTGCTGAACGGCCTGCTCGACTATTTTAAGGCAACACCGTGTCACGACCCATGGCGCGGCCATCTCGGCACCTTCCCATGGGACCAGCCGGCGTCGGAAGAGACCAATATCGGCTACTATCACTGGGAAGAAGTGTTGAACGCGCCCGGCATGGTCGCGTTGATGAATGCGCCCGACGTTCTGGCGGTCGCCGAGGCCTATCTTGGCTGCAAGCCGACCATCGACAATATCGGCTGCGCCTGGTCCTATCCCGGCCGCGACACGGCCAAGGGCGTGCAACGTTTCCATCGCGACTACGACTGTGCGCGCAGCTTCAAGGCCTTCTATTACCTGACCGACATCGATATGGAGTCCGGACCGCACTGTTACGTCCGCGGTTCGCACCGCGACCGCCGGCTCGAAACCGGCAAGGCGCAGACGGACGCCGCCATTGTCGAGACCTTCGGCGCCGTGGATGTCCTGACCCTGGCGGCCCCCGCCGGCACCTGGTTCCTCGAAGACGTCTACGGCTTTCATAAGGGTCTGTTGCCGACGGCAAAACCACGCCTGCTGTTGTCGGTCGAATATAATCTCTACCCGTCACCGCTGTCGCCGAAAGCGCCGCTAGTAGACCGCGCGCCGCACTACGATCCCTATATCAACCGGCTGTTTCTTAAATGAAGAAGCTTGCGGTCATTCCGGCGCGCGGCGGTTCCAAACGCATCCCGCGCAAGAATATCAAGCCCTTCTACGGCAAGCCGATGATCGCCTATTCGATCCAGGCGGCGCTCGACAGCGGTCAGTTCGACGACGTCATCGTCTCGACTGACGACGAAGAGATCGCCCAGGTCGCCCGCGATCACGGCGCCACGACGCCCTTCATGCGTCCGCCGGAATTGGCCAACGACTATGCCGGTACTGGCGAGGTCGTTGTCCACGCCATCAACTGGTTCCGCGATCAGGGTACGCCCTACGACGCCGTGTGTTGTATCTATGCTACCGCGCCTCTGCTCGACCCCGCCCGTCTGTGCGAAGGCTGGGACAAGCTGCAGCAACCCGGCCGGCGCTTCGCTTTTTCGGTCACCTCCTATGCCTTTCCGATCCAGCGCGCTTTCCGCCGAACAGAGAACGATTCGATCGAAATGTTCTGGCCGGAAAATCTCAGCAAACGCTCGCAGGATCTGGAGTCAGCCTATCATGACGCGGCGCAATTCTACTGGGGCTGGGCCGATGCCTGGACGGGTGGCGAGATCGCCTTTTCACCCATCTCCGCGCCGGTTATCCTGCCGCGCACCCAGGTCGTCGATATCGACACACCCGAAGACTGGGAAGTCGCAGAGCTGGCCTATAAGGTTTTAAAGGGCAGGTAAGTTTAGCGCCAGGCCGGAAACGGCCTGCGATCATTTTACGATTTTGTACGCTCCCGCCAAGACCAAGGCCGCCTGACGGATTGGGGCTTTGCAGGCGTTCGGCTACCGGATTGCAGAAGTCACTGATTTTACAGTAATTTTCAACGCGGAAAGCGCGGAAAAGACCGACAAGGCGCGGAAATAAAGAAGTAAGTGTACAGAGTCTTGCCCGAAGGGCCTTATGCCAAGCCTGCGTCAGCGATCATGAAAAGAAAGCGCTTCGCGCGGACGACGGCGTAACCAAGATTTCCGCGCCTAGTCCGCCTTTTCCGCGCTTTCCGCGTTGAAAAATGACTGTAATTTCCAAATGGTACGCGACGGCTATGCCACCCTTAGTCAACCTCAAACGACTCGATTTCCGTGACAGAGAGCGAGGTCATGGCAGTATCACCACGTCGCTCAGGGTCGACACGCCCGATTCATTGAACGCCTCAACCGCGACATAGTAGCCGACGCCGACATTCAAAGCCTTCAGGTCCAGAGCATGACCGTGCTGGCGACCACTATCCTCCTCGAACAGTTGATAGGTCAGGGTCAGGCGGTCAGGCTTGATCCCCCACAGGACATTGTAGCCAACGGCGCCCTTGACTGGCTTCCAGGCAATATGAGCGTCGCGGGCATCGGCATTGCGCACCGCCGTCACGCCGACAGGTTTGGCCGGTGCCGCACCATCGGCTGAACCAAACACCCGCAGGTCGCTAATCGCGAGATTCGGCGCGCCGATATGACCGTGGACGTAGCGCACGTAACGCGCCTTCACCGGCGCGGACAGCTCGACATAGGCATTGGGCCGGTCGCGGCGCTCGGCTCCGGTGTCGGCAAGCGGGGTCCAGGCCTTGCCGTCCAGCGAGCTTTCCAGCTTGAATTCGGTGTAGATGTCAGGCGAATCGGCAAACAGGCCGGATTTGTAGTCGGCATAATTGACCTGGACCGCGCGCACGGTTTTCACCGCGCCGAGATCGACGCTCAGGGTCTCGCCCGGCGCCGCACTGCCGGCCAGCCAGAAGGTACGCGGATTTTCATCGGCGGCATTTGCGGCGGTAAACTCACCCTGCACCGACGAGGCCGTCATCGGCTTGCGGTACGACAGCAGCATCCAGCCGGTAAACAGCGCTTCCGGGTCCTCGATCTTCGCGGTGGGCATGTAGTGCGGAAAATCGCCGAAGCGCGACGACACCGCCATCTGGCCATCGTCGTAGAACTTCGCCGGCAGCAAATCGATCCGCCGCTCGAAGGTCCAGTTGTAGCCGATCCATGGCGTGCCGGTGTTCCAGTAGTTGCCGTAGCGATCGGCAAAGGTCGATCCGTGCCCGGCGCCTTCGACAAAGCCACCCGGCTTATAGGCGACCGGGTTGTAATCGGCATAGGTGAAAGGCCCCATAGGACTGTCCGAAACATAGGTGCCGTTGCTATAGGCGTTATATTCCGTACCCGGAGCACCATATTGCAGATAATATTTGCCGCCGACCTTGTTCATCCACGCCCCTTCCATGAAGGGGTCGATATGGGTGCCGTTGGGCAGGCATTCGCAGTGGTCCTGGCCGAAGCGTTCCCAACCGTGCTGTTTGGGGTCGAGCTTGAACAGCGCCACTGGCTTGCCCTTATAGGCCAGCTTCTTCGCCGGATCGAGCTCGATGCCGTAGATCGGATAGACATTCGACGAGTCCCAATACAGGAACCACTTGCCGTCATTGTCCTTGAACAGGCCAGGGTCCCACGGCCCTGACGGAATCTGGTCGCCGGTCGGCGCCTGGCCGTCCCAGGCGCTGTTGGGCAGGGACGGCGTCAGACGCGTATAGAAGTCGAGCTTGCCCGAATCCGGATCGCTGGTCGACAATAAAGCCTGGGGCTTCATGCTGGATGGCATGATGATCAGCTGTTCACCGTCCGAAATCACCGCCGGCGCCACAATGCTGTTGAACGGCCAACGGGACGGCGCAACAAAGGTCCAGTCGATCAGGTTGTCCGACCGCCAGTAACCATCAGCCAGGGTCTCGAACAGGTAGTAGGTCCCCTTGTGCAGGACGATCACCGGATCGGCGCCCGTGCGGTACGAGATGCCCTCGTTCATCTGCTCGAAATTATAGCGATAATCGATGTCGATCGGATTGGCATAGGTGTGCCGCGTCTCGGCCTGCGCTGTCCCCGCACCGGCCGCCAGTAGGGCCGCAATTATGAACGCTGTCCTGGACATGGTTTCCTCCTGTTTTGCCGACCGTCTTAGCGCTCCCGGCAGCCCATGTAAACGCTTACATGAAAATCCCGCACCCCTTGACCTCGCCACCCCGCCGGTCCAAGACTTGGTTTCCGTTGCAAGCAAAGGGGCGCGATCATGATCTCCAGGCGATCCATCCTGTCGGGTGTGGCGGCAAGCTTGATCGCCATACCTGCCAACGCGACCACGCCGGTCCTGCCCGATGATAACCTGGCCCGCAACGCCAAACCCATCAGCGCCGATGAGCGCAAGACGCGTGGTCTCAAACTGCAGGGTCTGATGCAGGCGCAGAAGATCGCCGCCTTCCTGGTCGAGAGCGGATCGTCGCTCGACTATTTTACCGGCATCCAGTGGTGGCGTTCGGAACGCGTGACCGCGGCCTTGATCCCGGCCGATGGTGCTGCGATCATCATCACGCCGGCCTTCGAAGAGCCCTCCGTCCGTGAAACCCTGCAGATCGAGGCGGAGGTGCGGACGTGGGATGAGCACGAAAACCCAGAAGCCCTGATGGTGCAAGCCCTGAAGGACCGCAAGCTGACGAGTGGCCGGATTGCCTATGAGCCAACGATCCGCGCCTTTATTCTCGATGCCCTGCGTGCGTCGGGCGTCGGATTCGACGTCGTGTCGGGCCAGGGCCTGGTCAATGCCTGCCGCCAGATCAAGTCCTCCGCCGAGCTGGCTTTGATGCAGACGGCCAGCGACATCACCTTGGCTGCCTACCGCCGCGTCCATGCCGGCGTCACGGTTGGTATGTCGGGTAGCGATCTTTCTGCACTGATGGACAAGGCCACCCAGGCGTTCGGCGGCGAGCCCGATTTCTCGATGGCCCTGCTCAACGAAGCCAGCGCCTATCCGCACGGCTCGCACCAGGCCCAGACGGTGCGCGAAGGCTCGATCATCCTGATGGACTGCGGCTGCTCGGTCCATGGTTATCAATCGGACATCTCGCGCACCTGGATCTTCGGCCAACCGTCCGCCAAACAACGCAAGGTGTGGGAGACGGTCAAGCGCGGCCAGGAGATCGCGCTCGAAACCGCGGCACTCAACCTGCCGGTCGGGCGGATCGACGACGCGGTTCGCGCCTTTTATGAAAAGGAAGGCTGGGGTCCAGGCTATCACCTGCCCGGCCTGTCGCACCGTACGGGCCACGGCATCGGGATGGACGGCCATGAATCGCCGTATCTGGTGCATTCCGACCAGACACCACTGCAGGCCGGCATGTGTTTTTCGGACGAACCCGGCCTCTATATTCCGGGCGAATTCGGCGTTCGTCTCGAAGACTGCTGGTATATGACACCCCAGGGGCCGAAGCTGTTCACGCCGCTGGCCAAGTCGCTCGACGATCCGGTTTGAGCTGCGAATGGCGCTTCGAGAACGCGTCGAGCAGTCATTGCCGGGTCACTTTTTTGCAGGTTTGCCCACAGATTTTCACAGATTAGCACAGATTGCCCATGCACTTGGCCGCGATAGCGGCTTCCCAAAAAAGACCAGGGTCACTGCGCTGGCAGCGGGAATTCAAATGCTGACAATCTGTGCTAATCTGTGAAAATCTGTGGGCAAAATTCTTTCTTATCAAACGCTTGATAAATCTCTGAATCCGATAGCTCCGGAAAACGGACGAGCGAAGAAGATCAGACATAGTCGCCGATACAACACGATTGAAGAACCTTTGTCCTAATCTTCGTCGGCTTGTCCCGGAAATCCCGGCAGGCTGAGATCGTAGCGGATGGCCACGGCGCGCAGGATAAAGGCGGCGGCGAATCCTAACAGACCCGATGGCCAGAAGGCCAGGCCGAAGCCCTGACAGACGACAAAGACGATCGCCCCCAGCAGCGCCGCGGTGATGTAGATTTCGCGGCGCAGCAGCATGTTGGGTTCGCCCGCCAGGACGTCGCGAATCACGCCACCAAACGCTGTGGTCAGCACGCCCATCACCACCGACGACACAGGATGGACGCCCAGGCTGAGCGCCTTGGCCGTTCCCACTACGGCATAGGCGGCCAGGCCCAGGGCATCGAGCCACAGCAGGGCACGGAATCGCCAACCGCGTTTGCCCAGGCTCCACACGATGACCGCGGCGGCCAGACAGACGACCAGATAACCCGGTCGCTGGACCCAGAAGACAGGGGCACCGATCAATAAATCGCGCAGGGTACCGCCGCCGACGCCGGTAATGGCGGCGAAGAAGGCAAAGGTGATGATGTCATGCTTGCGCCGCGCCGCTGCCAGGGCTCCGGTGGCGGCGAACACGGCGACGGCGGCGTAGTCGAGCCAGAAGAGAGCGGTTTGCAGGGCGTTCATGGGGCCGGCCTTTATCACAGCCGGCCACGTCCGAACAGATGGGCGAACAGGCGGGCTTTATTTCAGCATCTCCACACCAGTATCGGCTTCCAATGTAAGGGCGCGATCGTCGAACATCATCGACATATGGCCCAGGCCCGGTACGACCGTCACCTTGATCGCCGGATTGACGGCGCCGATTTCGCTGGGGTAGGCGTTGGCGAAGAACAGTTCGTCATCGGCACCGATCAGGATGCGCGCCGGCTGATGGATCGACGCGACGGCCGGTTTCCAGTCGCGCGGCAGATTGGCCGAGGCCAAGAGGGCGTGGCTGTAGAAGCGCGGGCGCTGGTTGTCATTGACCGGAACCGCCATGGCCAGGACATTCAGGTGATCGAAGGCCGTGATGCCGAACCGATCGAGGATGGTCAGGACAACGATGCGCGGAACACTGACGATCGTCCATCCGCCTTCCGACGGGCGATCCATGGCCGTGCCGGGCGCAATGAAGGGCGACAGGGCCAGGTAGCCGTCGAAATTGCCGGCATAGCGACCGGACGCTGTGCGCAGGATGATGGCGCCGCCCATGGAGTGACCGACCAGCAGACGCTTTTCGCCGGGATGTTCGCGCTTGATAAGCTGGACCAGATCGTCGAGGTCGTCTTCGTACTGACCGCGATAGGCGACATCGCCAAGGCGTCCGTTCGGACCCGGGCTCATGCCGTGA
Source organism: Asticcacaulis sp. P2_C5 (assembly GCF_056404555.1). NCBI lineage: Bacteria > Pseudomonadati > Pseudomonadota > Alphaproteobacteria > Caulobacterales > Caulobacteraceae > Asticcacaulis > Asticcacaulis sp. P2_C5. Next base: position 67,456 of record NZ_JBFUDU010000007.1, on the reverse strand, counting down.
CCACGCAGGTCGACGGCATAGACGGTGACGCCGCGCGCTGCATAGGCCTTGGCCAGGCCGTGAACGGCCAGGGCCGTGCCGGAGGAGCCATGGACCAGGATCGCAACACCACTGCCGGGTTTGCCGGGGTAGTTGCGGTAGGCCAGTTTTGTGCCGTCGCGCGCCGTAAAGTAGCTGTAGGGGCCCAGTTCGCGGGCGTATTTGGCGAACGGGTCATTGGCGACTTCGACGGCGGCGATCAGCGGCGGGGCTTTGGGCGCGGTGAAGATCAGGACACCGGCGGCGACCGTGATCACCAGGCCGAAAATGACGGCGGTCGTGGTCAGGACGTGTTTAACGAGTTTGGCTAGCACGGTTGGGCTCCATGGGTAGGAAGGACGAGGTTGAGTTGACCCGCCTTGCTTACATGTCGGCCCGCCGGTATGGGTGGCTTGTTTCGCCACCGGTCGCCAGGTTTCGCCAATGGATCTTCTGCGTTTCAGTTACGCGCCACACCGGCCGTGGCGTTATATCGCCGCGCTGCCGGCGGCCGGTTTCGTGGTGGGCTTGCTGGGACCGTTCGGAAGCTATACCGGCATGGACCTGCTGTCGCGTTGCCTGCATTTCGGCTTGTGTTTCACGGTTATCGGGACATTGGTGCTGGAAGGGTCGTACCTGTTGGCGCGGCAGTTCTTCGCCGGCCTGTTACCATTGTGGGCGGCCTTAGCCCTCGATATCGCGCTATGTGTACCGGAAGCCGGGATTATCTATGGTTCGCTGCGCGTGTTCGGGCCAGGGGCCTTGCCCTATGTCCATTTCGGCGACCTGGTATGGCAAAATCTGCTGTTGACCCTGTTGATCCGGGCCATCGTTCTGACCGCCGCCCTGGTGCGTAACCAGCAACTGGTCCAGGCGGCTCCGGAAGCCGTCGCGCCGCGGCCCGATTTCCCTTTAGCCGAGAAGTTACCGTTCGCACTGAAGGGAGCCGGCGTCCTAGCCCTGTCGGCGGAGGATCATTATCTGCGGGTCTATACGACGCGGGGCGAGGCGCTGATTTTGATGGCGTTGGGCGAGGCAACCGAGGTGCTGGGCGGTGGGTTTCAGATCCATCGTTCGCATTGGATCGCCGGCCGGTCGTTGAAGGATTATGACGCCGGACGGGTGCATCTGACGACAGGCTTGAGTTTGCCACTGAGCCGGCATCGCCGGAAGGCATTTGAAGCGTGGCTGGCGGAAACGGGGATAACGCCGGCGCAAGTTCCGGGGTCTGGGGCCTGAGGCCCCAGCTCTTCCTCTTCCTTTCTTCGTCTTCGCCCCAAGGGGCGAGAGCGAAGAAAGGAAAAGATAAAGCCTTGGGGTCGCGGACCCCAAACCCCAGGCCTTACGCCAGCTTGATCTCACGTATACGCTGCATCAAAAACTCATGCGCCGTAATCGGCTCCGGGAACTGATCCGGACGCTCTTCCGAAATACAGTTCGGCAAGGTCCGGATCACATACGGGCTTTCGAAATGCAGGAAGAACGGCGTCGAATAGCGCGCGAAATCCTTGCGCGCCTCCGCCGGATTGACCACCCGGTGCATGGTCGACGGCAATACCCCATTGGTCAAGCGCGACAGCATATCGCCGATATTGCACACGATGCAGTTTTCCGGTGGCGTGATCGGCAACCACTTGCCGTCGCGATCCAGCAACTGCAATCCCGGCTCTTCCGCCCCCAGCAACAGCGTAATCACATTGATATCGCCATGCGCCCCCGCCCGCACGCTTTCCCCCGGACGATTGACCGGCGGATAATGCAGCAGGCGCAACACACTATTGCCATCGCGAACCAGCGGCGTGAAAAACTCCTTGTCCAGGCCCAGATAGACCGCAATCGCCCGCAGCACTTTCTTTCCGAGATTGTCCAGCGCCGTATACAGTTCGTAGGTGCTGTCGTGGAAATCGCGCACCTCGTCCGGCCAGATATTATCGGCCATATGATCGCGATACGGATGACCCGCCGGCAGGTCCCGGCCGACATGATAAAATTCCTTCAGGTCGTGCGCCGAATAGCCCTTGGCCGTCTCGACCCCGAACGGCGTATAACCGCGCGCCCCGCCCTGCCCCTTGCGGTGATATTTGTACTTCACCTCCTCCGGCAAGGCGAAGAAGGCCTTGGTCGCCGCGTCGACCCGCGCCAGCAAGGCCGGGTCGATGCCGTGATCGCCGAGAACAGCGAAACCGTAGCGCTCAAACGCTGCGCCCAGCCTGGCGGAAAAGGCCTCGAAATCCTGGTCGTACAGAGCCAGGGGAACAGGCGGGATGGCGGATACAGTGGCTGTGTCGGGCATGGGCTGAAAACCTGATCAGTTCATAAATATTCGGCGAGAAACCTTAAGCGTACAAGGCATCCTACGCAAGCGGACAGTTCGCCGCAACCGCCAGATTATCTCAAGACTGATAAAGACTGGCCAGGGGCGTGATCACAGCCATAATCAGGTGATGCATTTTGCCGGAAAAGCAGGTATTAACCCTTATCACAAAATTGTGCACCGTCATTCACAGGGTTCTTGCGTTGCTTTCCAGATCAGGCGGTTTCAGCGTTCTCAAAGGCACGGTTCTTGCTGGCGCCGTCGCGCTCATGTGCCTGGCCGGCGGAGGCTCCACTCCCCTCAAAGCCCAAAACACCTCAGCCACGGCCGGCCAATCGCTCAGCATCGATCCCGACCTGCAGCCCGTCAACTCGACCAAAGCGCTGAAGACCTCGGAACAGTCCGTCGTCCGTGTCCTGGTTGTCTATCGCGGTTTCGGCGGCGCGCCGCTGGATACGGTCGGCATGGGCTCCGGTTTCGTCGTCGCCCCTGGCTATATCGTCACCAACTATCACGTCGTCGAAGTCCCACCCGAAGCCTCCTCCGCCGACATCTATATCGTGCCGCACAAGGATTCCGGCGCCGGTTACCAGCAGGTTCAGCTGGTCAAGCCGTGGATCGAAGGCGACCTGGCGCTATTGCAGGCCAAAGGGCTGAAGATCGCGCCGCTGCGGCTGCACCTGACGCCGTACAAGAACGAACGCGTCGTGGCCATGGGTTACCCTGACGTCACCGACCACCTGCTCAACCGGTCCGGCACGGCGCTTCTGGAGCCAGCCGACGCCTATGTCACCCAGGGCTCGATTGCCCTGTTTGCCAGCACCAATCCCGACGGCAGCCGCGTCGACACCCTGTTCCACACGGCACCGATCAATCACGGCAATTCCGGCGGTCCCCTGCTCGACGAATGCGGCCAGGTGGTCGGCATCAATACCTGGACGGCGCCCTCGACCGTGTCAGCGGGGGGTGACCTCGATGTCGCCGCCGGCCAGTTCGTCGCCACCCACGTTTCGGCGCTGAACACCTTCCTGGCCTCGACAGGCGTCCAACCTCTGGTCTCGACCGGGCCGTGCTACGCCAAGACCGAGGACGAAATCGTCAAGGACGACGCCCTGACCCGGGCCCTGGCCGCAGCGTCACAGGCCCAGCAGGTGCGACTGGACGAACAGAAAAAAGCTGAAGGCGACCGCGCCGTCATGGAACGTCTGCAACTGGCGGCCATGGTCGTTCTGTCGGCCCTGGTGCTGATCCTGATCGGGCTGATTGTCCGTCGTGAAATGCGTCACCGCGCCGACAGCCACCATAAGGAATGGGACGCGCCGACGGCCTATTCCGCCGAGACCGTGCCCGATAAGACCAAAGTCGCCAAGCCTGAAAGGGCAAAGCCAATAAAGGCTGAAAAGACGCCCAAAAAAGCGGTGAAGCACCCGATTCCGTGGGGCTGGATGCTGCTTGGCCTCGCTGTCGCCGCGGTCGTTATCGCCTTCCTGATCAAGGACCGCGATATCTATAAACGCCTGTCGCCAACCAAAACTCCCGCGGCCGCCGTCAGCCTGGGCAGCGTCCACATGGCCTGTGTGGTCGACAAGGGCGCGTCCTCAGCCATGTTGCAGGGCGCCGGTCCGATCGATTTCGAGTTCGACGCCGTTCATGCCTGCGTCAGCGGCCGCACACCTTACGAACGTCAAAGCAATGGCAGCCTGGTGCGCTACGCGACCAATGAAAGCACGCCAGTCATCGCCCGGATCGAGTTGTCGGCCGATGGCACGACCTTCCAGAGCAGCGACTATCGGCTCGATCCAGAGGTCTACAAGACCTATCTGGCGCAGAAGACGGCCCTGGGCTCGTTGCGCTGTTCCCTGCGCGATAATGCCGGCGCCACTGCAGCCCTGGCGGAAAACCTGGCCAAGGTACGCGGCCTGTCGCAAAGCGTCATGACGATGGACCCCGAAACTCATACCGTGTGGCGGTGTCACCAAAAGGCGAGCTGATCGTGGGCTTTGCAAGCTGCGCAATGGCAGTGGGCTTTGCAAGCAACCCCACCGTCTCGCTGCGCGAGCCTCGGCACGGGTCACCCGCTCCCCACGAGTGGGGAGGACTTTGCCTTAACAACGCCTTCATCCTGCGTTCAGTTGCGGGAGCTTAGTAGTTGCGTATCAGGAAGTGGACGGCGGAACACTTCGGTTACACCGCGTGGTGCGTCCGACACTTACTGAATTCTGATAAATTCCGGCTGGAATTGTGATTGTGCCGATTACGAATCTCGTGGAAACGGGAGGGTATTGGCCGATCCTCCGGTTCAGGAAAAATACGGCTTTCATATAAGGAAACGAACACGATGCGTAAAATTCTCCTCCTCCTCACCGGCGCTGCTCTCATTGTCGCTGGCTGCGACACGATCGACACGTCGAACGGTGTGAAGACGCATTCCAACACCAAGACCGGCGCCCTGATCGGCGCAGGCGTGGGGGCCGCTGTCGGCGCCCTGTCGAACAAGAAGGGCGACCAGGCGCGCAAGAACGCTGTCCTGGGCGCGGGTATCGGCGCCTTGGCCGGAGCCGGCGTCGGCGCCTATATGGACCGCCAGAACAAGGACCTGCGCGCGCAACTGGAAGGCCGCAATGTCTATATTACGCGCAGCGGCGACAACATCATCCTGTCCATGCCGGGCGATGTGACCTTTGCCTCGGCCTCCGCGGACCTGAACGCCAACTTCATGCCGGTTCTGAACGACGTGGCGACCATCCTGAACCAGTATCCGTCGACCTATATCGACGTGATCGGTCACGCTGACAGCCAGGGTTCGGATGCCTACAATATGGACCTGTCGGAACGTCGCGCCCATGCGGTGGCCGACTATCTGTACGGCCAGAAGGTCAAGGCCGAGCGTATGTATGTCGCCGGCGCGGGTGAGTCCCAGCCGATCGCCGACAACAATACGGCGGAAGGCCGCGCGCACAATCGCCGCGTGGAAATTACGCTGCGGCCGATCGAGCAGTAATAGGTATGGGGTCTGGGGCCTGCGGCCCCAGCTCTTCCTCTTCTTTTCTTCGTCTTCGCCCCAAGGGGCGAGAGCGAAGAAAAGAAATAGAATAGATGTGGGGTCACAACCCCACGCCCCGTTAACTAGTTCTGCTCACCGAATCCCAACAGTATCCCCCTAGATTGGCGGCATGGACACACCCTGCCGCCTTTCGCTTTTGGGCGCCGACGTCGACGTCGTCACGCCGGCCCAGATGCTCGACTTCGCCGCCGACGCCCTCTCCGCCGGTAAAGGCGCCGTCGTGGCCAACCACAATCTCCACAGCCTGTACCTGTTCCAGCGCCGCCCTGACATGCGCGCCTTCTACGCTCAGGCCGACCTGATCGAGATCGACTCGACCCCGATGATCGCCTGGGGCAAGCTGATGGGCCACGCCGTCTCGCGCGACCACCGCGTTACCTATCTCGATTACCGCGAAACCTTCTGGGCCCGCGCCCAGGCCGAAGGCTGGAAGGTGTATCACGTCGGTGGCGCCCCGGAACACAATGCCGCCTCCCAGGCCGCCATCCAGAAACGCTATCCCGGCGTCCACGTCGACGTCCACAGCGGTTTCTTCGACATGAACGGCCCCGACAACGATGCCCTGGTCGACGACATCAACGCCAGCCGCCCGAATATTCTGTTCGTCGGCATGGGCATGCCGCGCCAGGAAGCGTGGATCCTCGCCAACCGCCACCGCCTGCCGCCGTGCGTCATCCTGCCCGTCGGCGCCGCTTTCGACTATGAAGCCGGCGTGCAATATACCCCGCCGCGCTGGACCGGCCGGCTGGGCATCGAGTGGCTGGTCCGCTTCGTCGCCGATCCGAAACGCCTGTTCGAGCGTTATTTCATCGAGCCCTGGTTCCTCATCCCCCAGGCCCTGCGCGACATCATGCAACGCCGACGCCTGGTCCGGACGTGATGGCATGTTCCGCCTATCGTTAACGCCAACTTAAGCGCGACCCGGCAACATGCGGCGGATTCTCTTCAGAACGCCTCACCCCACACGTGCGCGGATTGTTAATCGGCATGTTTGGGCATGAGGCTTGACCCGCAGGCCGCCATGACCATCACTTCGTATCGCGACTTCTCGCCCCAGATCGATCCCGTCAAGGGCAAGGTGGTGCTGATCACCGGCGGCACCGGCTCGTTCGGCCGCAAGATGGTCCATACCCTGCTGTCGCAGTACGACCCGAAAAAGGTCATCATCCTGTCACGCGACGAGCTGAAGCAGTACGAAATGCGCTGCGACCTCGAAGAGACCTTTCCGCCGGAAAAGATGTCGCGGATGCGTTTCTTTTTGGGTGACGTCCGCGACCGCGCCCGTCTGGAACTGGCCTTCCGCGGCGTCGATATCGTCATCCATGCCGCCGCGCTGAAACAGGTACCGGCGGCCGAATACAATCCGTCGGAGTGCATCTCGACCAATGTCAACGGCGCCGAAAACGTCGTCTGGGCCTGCCTGCACAATCGCGTCCACCGCGTCGTCGCCCTCAGCACCGACAAGGCCTGCTCTCCCATCAACCTGTATGGCGCGACCAAGCTGTGCTCGGACAAGATCTTCGTCGCCGCCAACAACCTGTCGGGCGATATCGGCACGCGTTTCTGCGTTGTGCGCTACGGCAATGTCGTCGGCTCGCGCGGCTCGGTCGTCCCCTATTTCAAACGCCTGCTTTCCCAGGGCGCCAAGGACCTGCCGATCACCGACCCGCGCATGACGCGGTTCTGGATTTCTCTGGAACAGGGCGTGGCCTTTGTCCTGTCGTGCATGGAACTGACCCAGGGCGGCGAAATTTTCGTGCCCAAGATCCCTGCCACCCTGGTCACCGACCTGGCCCTGGCCATGGCGCCCACCGCTACCCACACGGTTATCGGCATCCGCCCGGGCGAGAAGCTGCACGAAATGATGATCTCGGCCGATGACGCCCGATCGACCTATGAACTCGACGACCGCTACGTCATCGAACCGGAATTCGTCGAATACAGCCGCAAATCCTTCTCCAAGGTGCGGGGCATCAAACGCGTCGCCGAAGACTTCTACTATGCCTCGGATATCAACGAAGAACGGCTGGATGCCGAGGGCATCAAGGGCATGATGAAGGCCTATATCGAATGAGCGCAGCGTCTCCCGGTTTTCTGCCCTACGGCCGCCAGTCGATCGATGAGTCCGACATCTCGGCCGTGGTCGAGGCGTTGAAGTCCGATTTCCTGACGACCGGCCCGCTGGTCGAAAAGTTCGAAACCGCCCTGGCTGAAACCGTCGGCGCAAAGGAAGCCGTCGTCGTCTCAAACGGCACGGCCGCCCTGCATCTCGCCATATTGACCGAAGAACTGACGCCGAAATGCGTCGTCGTGGTGCCGTCCATCACCTTTACCGCCTCGGCCAATTGCGTTGCCTATTGCGGCGCCCAGGTGGTGTTTGCCGATGTCGATCCGCTGACCGGCCTGATCACCGATGACAGCTTCAACGCGGCGCTCGCGGTCATAGCCCGCGACTATCACGGCTATCGCTTTGCCGGCGTCGTACCGGTCCACTATGCCGGCCGCCCCGTCGATCTGCACCATATGGCCGATGTCTGCGGCGAGCACGGCGCCTTTGTGCTCGAAGACGCCTGCCATGCGGTGGGCGGCAGCGGGCCGCAAGGCAAGATCGGTTCATGTACGATCTCCGACATGGCCTGCTTTTCCTTCCACCCGGTGAAGACCCTGACGACGGCTGAAGGCGGCGCGATCACCACCAAGGACCCTGTCCTGGCCAAACGTCTGCGTATGTTGCGCAGTCACGGCATCGAGCGCGATCCGGCCCGGATGGTCGGCCTGCACTATGACGGCGAGGGCGACAGCGGACCGTGGGTCTATGAGCAGCAGTGCCTGGGATTCAACTATCGCCTGCCCGACCTGAATTGCGCGCTGGGTCTGTCACAGCTTAAGCGCCTGGATCTGTTCGCGGCCAGGCGTGCGCGACTGGTTGCGGAATATCAAAAGGCCCTGGCAGCGACCAATCTACCGGTCCGCTGGACACCGCCGGCGCCGGACACTGAACCGGTGTTTCACCTATTCGCCGTGACGATCGACTTCGCCGCCATTGGCCAAACGCGCGGCCATGTCATGCAGGGCCTGCGCGAACGCGGGATCGGCACCCAGGTCCACTATATTCCCGTTCATCGCCAGCCCTACTGGCAGACCCACGCCCTGGGGCAACGCAATCTTCCGGGTGCGGATCAATTCTATCAATCGACCCTGTCCCTGCCGTTATACGCCGATATGGCCGATGACGATCCGGCACGGGTTATCCACGCCTTGCAGGAGGTCCTGACCTCATGAGCGACTACGAAGTCACCATTGCCGGCCGCAAGATCGGCGCGGGCCACGAGCCCTACATTATCTGCGAGCTGTCGGGGAACCATAACGGAAGCCTCGACCGCGCCCTGACCATGATCGATGCCGCCGCTGAAACCGGTTGCGACGCCATCAAGCTGCAGACCTATACGGCCGACACCATTACGCTGAAATCCGACCGGCCGGAATTCCAGCTCAAGGGCGGACTGTGGGACGGCTATTCGCTGTACGACCTCTATAACGAGGCCCACACGCCGTGGGACTGGCACCCGGCCCTATTCGATCGTGCGGCCAAACGAGGGGTGACCATGTTCTCGTCCCCGTTCGACGACACGGCGGTCGACCTGCTGGACGGCCTGGGCGCGCCAGCGTTCAAGATCGCCTCGTTCGAGCTGATCGACCTGCCGCTGGTCGCCTATGCCGCCTCGAAGGGCAAGCCGCTGATCATGTCGACCGGCATGGCCAATGACGCCGAGATCGCCGCGGCCGCGGCCACAGCGCGCAAATACGGTACCGGCGAGATCATCCTGCTGCATTGTGTCAGCGAGTATCCGGCCAATATCAACGACGCCAATGTGCGAACCGTGCCCGACCTGGGGCGCAAATTCGAATGTCCGTCGGGTCTCAGCGACCATACCTTCGGCACGGCGGCTTCGGTGGCTTCGGTGGCGCTGGGCGGATGCGTGATCGAAAAGCATTTTACCCTGGCGCGGGCGGATGGTGGGCCGGATTCGGGCTTCTCGCTGGAGCCGGCCGAGTTCAAAGCTCTGACCCAGGACTGCAAGGACGCCTGGCGCGCCCTGGGCCGGGTGCATTACGATACCCTGGGCTCTGAGCGTGGTTCGAAGACCTTCCGGCGGTCGCTGTATGTCGTCGAAGATGTTCGCAAGGGTGAGTTGCTGACCAAGCAGAATGTGCGCTCGATCCGCCCGGGATTGGGCTTGCCGCCTGTGAGATTGTGGGATGTGCTGGGTAAGCCGGCGTCGCGCGATCTGGCGCGGGGTGAGCCTCTGGCGGACGATATGGTCGGGTCGTAAAGATTTTTGCCGCGAAAAACGCGAAAAGCGCGAAAGGGTACAGCTGAAAATCCTGCGCGAAGCGCCTTCACATCGTGTACGCGGCTCGCAAATGATTGCCCTTTGGGCGCATAATTTTAGCCTGATATTTTCGCGCTTTTCGCGGCAAAAATTCTTTTAATATTACCCGAACTTCCCAGCCTGATAATCGGCATAGGCCTGGTGGATTTCCTGGGCCGTGTTCATCACAAACGGACCATGCGCCACGATGGGCTCGTTGATCGGCTCGGCATGACCGAACAGCATGATGCTCTCACTGACAGCTTCGATATCGACCAGGTCGCCGGCGCTGAACTCGACCAGATTCCATTTGGGCACATCGACACCGTTGATCGCGATATCGCCACTAACGACGTAGCAGAAGACATCGCGCCCGGTCAGGCCGTCGAAGCTGATCCGTCCGCCGGGTTTCAGGTCCAGTGTGGTCATAAACACACCGGTCAGGGACGGGATCGCCCCCGTCACACCATGCCATTCGCCGGAAACAACATGGACTGCGACGCCTTCACCGGCAACGACCGGGATCTGGTCGCGCTGGACGCCGATGTAGCGTGGTGTGGTCATTTTCAGCCGCGCCGGCAGATTGACCCACAACTGTAGAATCTCCAGCGGTCCGCCGGTTCGTTTGAAAGTCTCGGGTGAGATTTCGGCATGGACCAGGCCGCTGCCAGCCGTCATCCACTGGACCCCGCCGGCGGAGATAATGCTCTCGTGTCCGGCCGAATCGCGATGGGCGAGATCGCCGTCGAGGATAAAGGTGACGGTTTCGAAGCCGCGATGGGGATGCGGGCCGAACGGCAGGCCGCGATTGTTCGGCGGATAGACCTGCGGACCGTGGTGGTTGAGGAACAGGAAGGCGCCGATGTTCTCCAGCCCGCGATTGGGTACGGGGCGGCGGGTGACCAGGTCGGCGATGTCATCGCGGTAGGCGGCGTGAAGGCGCAGGATGGGGGCGGCAGTGGGCATGGTGCACCTGAATCGTATCGGGGTCTGGGGCCAAAAAACGTTCATTGCGACCCCAGCTCTTGTCTTATCCTTTTCTTCCTCTCGCCCTCAAGGGCGGAGAGGAAGAAAAGGAAGAGGAAGGCTTGGGGCCTCAGGCCCCAAACCCCGAAACTATCAGATGTCCCAACCGCACTTCTGCCCTGCGTTCTGCTCAATCAACCACGCGTTCAGCGGCGCGAAATAATCGATGATCGCCGTCGCATCCATCTCACGCTGGCCGGTGAACGCCTGCAAAGCGTCCGGCCACGGTTTCGACTGGCCCATCTCCAGCATCTGGTTCAGCTTCTCACCGACCGCCCGCTCGCCATAGACCGAACAACGATGCAACGGACCTTGCCAGTTCGCCTGCTGACACGCCGCACGCTGGAACTGGAACTGCAGGATGTCAGCCAGGAAATACCGCGTATAGGGCACGCTGGCCGCCACGTGATACTTGCCGCCAGGATCGAAGGCGTTCGATGGCCTAACCCCCGGCGCGCTCAGCCCCTGATACTGGTTGATCAGCTGCCACCAGCGCTGATTATACTCAGCCTCGGTGATCTTGCCGGAGAACACTTCCCAGCGCCAGCGGTCGACCATAACCGAGAACGGCAGGAAGGCCACCTTCTGCAAGGCCATCTTCAGCAGGTACGGAATATCCTCGGACTCATCCGGCACCTTGGCCAGCAAACCGATCTGGTTGAGATAGGTCGGCGTCACCGACGACAGGCCGACAAAATCGCCGATCGCTTCGTGGAAGCCGTCATTGGCGCCGTTCTTGAACAGATACGGCTGGTCCTGATAGGCACGCTGGTAATAGTTGTGCCCCAACTCGTGGTGGACCGTATAAAAGTCTTCACCATTGGGCTGCAGGCAGGTCTTGATGCGCAGATCCTGCATATTGTCGACGTCCCACGCCGAGGCATGGCACACCACTTCGCGATCGCGCGGCCGGGTTATTTGCGACCGCTCCCAGAAGGTCGCCGGCAAGGCCTGCAGACCCAGCGAGGTGTAGAAGTTCTCACCGGTATGGACCATCTTCACGGCGTCATACTTCTTCTGAACCAGCAGCTTGTCCAGGCTGTAACTCGACTTGATGCCCTTCGGCGCCACAACGTCGTAGATGTTGGACCAGTCCTGGGCCCACATATTGCCCAGCAAATCAGCGCGGATCGGCCCGAACTTCGGCTGGACGCTGTCGCCGTATTTGTCGTTCAGCTTGCGCCGGACATAACAATGCAAATTCTTGTAGAAGGGCTGGACCTGCGTCCATAGCCGGTCAGTCTCGCCGGCAAAGGCGTCCGGCGGCATGTCGTAACCCGACCGCCACAAAGCGCCCGTATCGGCAAAGCCCAGACCCTGCGCCCCCTCGTTCGACAGCTTCGCCAGCTGCGCATAGTCGCCCTTCATCGGCTGGGCCGTACTCATCCAGCCTTCCCACATGGCGCGCAAGGTCGCCGGATCGCGCGACGACGCCATGACGTTGGACGCGTCGTCCAGATTATAGACCTTACCCTTGTAGGTGAATTTCCCGGTCGAATAGGTCGAATCGATCCGCGTCGCCACCTGGGCCAGGGCCTCGGCCGCACCTGGCTTGTCGGCCGCCGGCAGGACTTGCGACACCCGCAAAAGGTTCAACTTGCGCCGCGTCACCGGATCGGCGTCGACATTGTTGAATTTCGCCGCCCCCATGGCCAGTTGCACGGTCGCCTCGTTCAACGCCGCATCGGCCTTGGTTTGTAGCCACTCCGTATCGACATTGATAAAGGTCGACCGCACCCACTGGACGCGGTTGTCGTATTCGCTCAGCGCGGCCAGCTTCTTTTCGGCGTCCTCGACATAGGCCTTGGCTTCGGCCGGCGTCGGTCCGGCAGGCTCGACGACGGGCGGCGGTATGGCGGGCGTCTCGGCAGGCGGCGTGACAACGGCCACAGGTCCCGTCGTCGACGAAGTAGTGGCGCACCCGCACAGCAGGGCCATCGCGGCCGCCGACATCATCCAACGCTTCATGGCACAACCTCCCAGTCTGTTAACCAGCCGGCAGGGAAGGCCATTTCACGGAAAGCGTCAAGTTAAAGGTGAAACCCGCCCGTCAGTCGACGCGGTCAACATCTGTATCACTTCGACAACACGACCGGGAACCAGGCTTATCGCCCGTGGTACGGAACGCGTGCCGATGACAAGGCCGGCTACGGCAATCAGCAATAGCAGGCCGGCAAAGATTTTTCGCGGTATTTCATACGGATAATCGGGCTGAAAGCGGTGGATCATCCGCTCGCGGAAAGATCCGAAGCTGCGATAATAGCGTGTCGCCTCGGCCATCATCTCACTACGCGCGAGACGCTTTATCCCCATCATCGCCCATATGAAAGCGGCCAAAAACATGGCGAAGGCCAGATCGCTGATATCGAAGGTGAACTTGGCGACAACGAAAAGCGCCGCCAGTCCGGTCCAAGCGATAACCAATACAAGATCCATCACATAGTAAGCGCGATCATACAGGCGAGGCGAACTGTTCTCGACCCGGTTACGCGGGCCACCGGTCACCAACCGCAACAAGCTTCTCGCGCCGAGAGCCAGTCCTGCCAATGCCAACAGCATTGCCAAGACACCGTCGAACCCCATCCTGTCCCATGCCAGCAAGAACCCGCCCATGGACACCCTAATCCACGGCGCAGACATCGAAGCCGAAATCGCGCACCTGTCGCGCCGCCGCCTGGATATGACCCGAGCGCGACTGGACGTAGCGGCCCGACTTCGCCGCCTTCCATTTGCGCGGATTGGGCAGGATGGCGGCCAGCTTTGCCGCCTCAGCCTTGCTCAGGGTCGCCGCACTATGCCCGAACCAATATTGCGATGCCGACTCCGCGCCATAGACGCCCGGCGCCCACTCGACGCTGTTGAGATAGACCTGAAGGATACGCTCCTTGGGCCACATATGCTCGATCAGGAAGGTGTAATAGACCTCGAAGCCCTTGCGGATCCACGAACGCGACGGCCAAAGGAAGACGTTCTTCGCCGTCTGCTGCGAGATGGTCGAGGCGCCACGCTTCTTCTTGTGATGGGCGTTGTACTTTTGCGCCTTCTCGATGGCTTCGACGTCAAAACCGGAATGGGTGCAGAACTTGGCGTCCTCGGCGGCGATAACGGCCGCTTTGAGGTTATCACTGATCCTGTTGGCTCCGACCCAGTGGTGATCGATGCCCTCGCCCTCGGTCAGGCGTTCAACCATCAGGAAGGTAATCGGCACCGGCACAAAACGGTGGACAGCGACCGACAGGACGGAGAAGAGGAAAAAGCCGACAATGACGTACAAGGCCCAGCGCAATATGGGATGCAGCTTGTCCCGCGGTGCAGGCGCCACCGGCGGCACGTCCATGGGCTCGCTCAGGGTCTCGATCTCGGGCTCAGGCTCAGGTTCCGGCGTGAAATCCGGCGCCGGCTCATCGTCCGGCGGCGACGAAAAAGCGTGAGTATTCTTGCCGTGCTCTGGCCTGGAATCGCCAGTGCTGGCGTCACCCGTCTTATCGTACATGATGTCCGGCGACAGGCCTTGCGCCCCATCTTCGCCCTCATCCTTGACGTCACTCATACAGGCGCCCCCAAAGCGTTACTGTTCACCAGCCTCGTATATATAGACGAAACCTTCCTCATCGCCAAATACAATGCGGGTGGCGTCGTTGGACATGGAAAGGGCGGTGATGGCCGAGCCCTTTTCGCGCTTGATCCATTCAATGTTGGTCGACTGCAGCTCGGCCAGCCACACCCGGCCGTCATCCAGTCCGGCGGCCAGCAGAGTCTCCTCAACCGCCCCCGACACCACCGTCACCATGGCGCCCTCTGCCGGGTTGATCTCGGAGGCTTCTTCGCCCATTGGCCCGTTGGCACGCAGGAACGGCCACACCACAGCACCATTGGCGCCGGAGGTGGCCAGCAACTTGCCCTTGGCGAAGAAATCGAGCGACTTGATCTTGGCCGGATAGCCGCCCATGCGCATGTCCTTGCTGTCTTTCGTACGCCAGCCGTGCAGGGCGTTTTCCTGCATGGCGGTGATGACGAAATCACCCGACGGTGCGACCGCGACCGCGGTATGCGATCCGGCCCAGAACAGCTTCTGCGGCTTCTGCTCGGCGATGCGGGCAAACCAGACAACGACTCCGTTATAGGTGGAGCAGTACAGCTTGCGGCCCTTCGGATCGAAGGCCAGACCCGACACGCTGTGTTCGTGGGTGAAGACCCGTTGCTGCTTGCTCAGCAAATCCAGGACATAGGCTTTTTTCGACGCGGCATAGGCGATGGTCTGGCCTTCCGGCGCCACGGCCAGGCTGTCGATCCACGCGCCTTTGTGACTGGCCAGCTCGATCGGGCCGGAATCCTTGGTGGTCCACACCACGCGACCGTCATCGCCGCCGGTGACGATTCCCAGGCCAGTCGGATGGATGGCGGCGCACAATACGGCGCCGTTGGGGTGAGCGTTGAAGTCGGCTTCGAGATCGGGAAAGACGACACGGCCGTCGCCCAAGGCGACAATGGGTTCATCCAGCGAGTCGAACAGGGCGGCGACGACATAGGCGTCGAGCGATTTGTGATAGGCGTAGGTCATGGCGGGCTTATAGGGACGGAGCGCGAATTTGGCCAGATGGATTTGTCAGGCCTAGTACCAAGGGCACGTTGATCTGCCGTCTCCCCACCGTTTGGCTACCGTCGAGGGCCTCCGAGAAGGGATTTCGATAACATACCTGATGGGCATACAAGGCTACGTTTCGATTATTTTCCCACAGATTTTCACAGATTAACACAGATTTTCAATAGCTTAGCCGACATCTACAGCAATACTGCATAAAATGGGATTGCTATGCGACCGGGCAGTCCACCACATAAAATCTGTGCCAATCTGTGAAAATCTGTGGGAAAATTTCTTTCTTTTCAAGTGTTTGAAAATTGCAGACTCGGGCAAATTGACGTGGAAGCGGCTGTGCCCCCATTAGACTCAAGTCGACCGCGTTGGCACAAAACATCGGCGGGTTAGTTGAAGCGGCTTTGCAGCGGCCAAGTGATATCGTCCGTTGGCACGCCGTGATGATAAGTTCTGCCCGACAGGATAAAGCGATTAACGCGTTCCCAAGCTTTTATGTCAGCCACCTTTGGCGCCTTGAAGTCTCGTCCCATGAAATGGGTTGGCCCCGCGCATTGCGGACACTTGTGCTTGAAGCTGCGCTCAAAGCGCCTGGCCAACTGCGTGAATGTTTCGGTCTGTGCCCTTTTTAGGCGGTAAGGTGCGACAAGACTGACCCATGGCCGTTTGAACGACTTGCGACAAACAAAGCAGGCAAATGGGAAGTTATGTGTACCGCCGCCGTAATCTATGTCCAGCTTCATGGTGGCTAACGAACGTCCATCAGGCGTTAGGCCGCGATCGTCGCCTCGAAGCCGGCTTTCAGCGCTGCCTGGTCGAGATGCCTGCCGATAAACACGGCCCGCGACACGCGCGCCTCGCCGTCTTTCCACGGCTGCTGCAATTCACCTTCGAGGATCATGTGCACAGCCTGGAAGACGAGGCGCTTCTGCTCGCCGGCAATGTTCAGGATACCCTTGGCGCGCAGGATGTCCTGGCCCTGTTCGGCCAGCAGCTTGTCCAGCCACTGGGTGAACTTGACGCCGTTGATCGGCTTATCCGTGGTCAGAGAGACGCTCTTGATCTCTTCATCATGGATCGGATTGATATGCCTGTGGCCATGATCGTGATGCGCATGATCATGGTCGTGCTCGTGATCATGATGCTCGTGGCCGCAATGCTCGTCATGCACGTGGTCATGGTCGTGGTGCGCGTGGTCGTGCGCATGGTGATGATGTCCATGATCGTGGTCATGATCGTGACCGCAGTCAGGCGCGCAATCTGGACCATGCTCGTCATGATTGGCCACGGACTCCATCTTCGACAAGTCGAAGCGATGCTGGTTCAGCAACTGCTTGATAGGCACATCCGAGCGCGTGGCGCGCTGGATGGTGGCCAGCGGGTTCAAACCCTTCAGGCGCGCCTCGATCTCGTCCAGCTTCTCAGGGCTGACCAGGTCGGTCTTGTTGAGGATGATATGGTCCGCGAACGCTACCTGTTCCTTGGCTTCACGGCCGTCCTTCAGCGCCTGGTCGAAGTGGCGCGCATCGACCAGGGTCGTCACGGAATCGAGATAGGTCTTGGCCTTGATCTCCTCGTCGACGAAGAAGGTCTGGGCCACCGGACCGGGATCGGCCAGACCCGTGGTCTCGACGATAATGGCATCGAACCGGCCCTTGCGTTTCATAAGGCCCGACAGAATCCGGATCAGGTCGCCGCGCACCGTGCAGCAGACACAGCCATTGTTCATCTCGAACACTTCTTCATCGGCCCCGACAATCAGGTCGTTGTCGATGCCGATCTCGCCGAACTCATTGACGATGACGGCGTATTTCTGGCCGTGGTTCTCGGTCAGTATCCGGTTCAGAAGGGTCGTCTTGCCGGCGCCGAGATAGCCGGTCAACACGGTGACGGGGGTCTTTTGCGATACGGCGGCGGTGTCTGGCATATCAGGGCCTTTGAGGTGTTACTTTATAATGGAAGCGATCCGAACCGCTTAAGTATGCTTTTGGGGCTTAAAATCAAGTCGGGAACGGGCCAATACGCTTTTGGGCGCACTTTATGGCTTCAAATCCGCGCCCAAATGGATTATGGTGCGATGCACAATATTAGAAGTACATCCATGCCCGACACCATGACTCCCCCGGCCAAAGACCGTCCGCAACTCCTGAGCCCGCTCGAATTCGCCCGTATCGCCGACCTGGCCTGGCGGACCGACCCGCGCAAGAGCCTGGCCAAGCAGATATCGGAAGCTATCGGCGTGTCGGAAAGCTCGGTCGAACGCTGGTTGAAGGACGAAAAGCACCCGGCGCCGCCCGAACGCATCGCCCAGGCCCTGCGCCTGGCCAATGAGCGCATGTACGCCAATTCCGACCTGCTGGTGAAGGTCGCCACCACCCTGGCCAGCAACCCGGCCTAAGCCTGTCACAACTCTTTTTGTACGGCCGCCTGCAAATCCTTACGGCTTTTTGATAGACGCTTGCCTATGAAGGCAGGACAGGTGGAAACGCGCGTGCAATGACAACACATTTACAATCGGAATCCGCGGCAGCGGATAAGGTGCGACCTCGTCTCAAGGTCCTGGTGGTCGACGACTATGCCCCCATAGCGGAAATGCTGGAACAGGCCGTCCAGGCGTTCGGATACGACGTGCGCGCCTGCCACGATGGCCGGAGCGCCCTGGAAATAGCGCCCGAATTCCGGCCGGACGTCATCCTTCTCGATATCGCCATGCCTGGCCTTGACGGACTTGAGGTCTGCCGCAACTTGCGTGCCAATCCGGACATGGCGGGGGTGAAAATCATCGCCCAGACGGGACGCGGCGAAAAAGAATTCAAGAAGCTGACAGCATCGGCGGGCTTCGACCTGCACCTCGTCAAGCCGGTCGACCTGATGGTCCTGGAGGATATGCTGTCGCTGCTGAAACCAAGGTCGGCATAAGACCCTGCCGCCCATTTTTACAGAAAGCGGCCGCCGATAATCGATTTCACCACGGCGAACCAGAACGGAAGCCCGACGACAGCCCCCGCGATCATCGAGACACCAAGCTTGAACCTGTAACCTTTCGGTTTGGGTGCGTTCTTGCCTGATGACATTGCAAATCCGAATACGACGAAGGGCAGTATCATCAGGAGCAGGAACACCGGAAACAAGGGCGTAAACAGGACCATGCAAACCGGAGACGGCAGCAGGAAGCTGGACGACAGGAACAGCAAAATGTACCAGACGCCCTTTGGCGAGAATCCGGGTGCCCCGTCCGGCCGCGCTATGTCGTCATCGCTCATGCCGTCCCCCGCCATTTCATCACGCAAATGCCGACAAAACCCGTTGACTCCTGCGGGTTCGTCTGTATAAGTCCCCGCCTCTTGCCCCGGGCCTCACGGCTCTGTGGGGCAGTTTTCCGTTATTTCCGCGCAAGGCTCAAGTCGTTTTTTGAGGTTGCTTGCGCCCCTGACAAAGGTTCTGACCATGTACGCGGTCATCAAAACAGGCGGTAAGCAATACCGTGTCGCCGCCGGCGACCTGCTCAAGGTCGAAAAGCTTGCAGGCGAACCCGGCGCTGCCGTGAAGTTCAACGAAGTCCTGATGATCGGCGACACTGTCGGCGCTCCGCTGGTCGAAGGTGCGGTCGTGGAAGCGACCCTCATCGAAACCCGCAAGGACGACAAGGTGCGCATCTTCAAGAAGACGCGCCGCCAGGGCTATCGCCGTACCCGCGGTCACCGCCAGCAAATAAGCGTCCTGCGCGTCACCTCGATCCTCGGTGCGGGCACCGAGTCGAAGTGGGAAGGCACCGTGTCGCTGGTCACCAAGGCCGAGCTCGACGCCCGCGCCCGTGGCCTGGCCACCAAGTCGCTGGCCGAAGCCATCGAGACCGAGGTCGAAGCCCATGAGGTCGTCGCCACACCCGTTGTCGAACCGGTCGTCGCTGCCGAAGCTCCCAAAAAGAAGGCCGCGCCGAAGAAGGCTGCTGCTGAAACCGAAACTGCTGAAACCGAAACCGGCGAAGCCTAAGATTATAGAATTCAGGAGATAGTCCCATGGCACATAAAAAGTCTGGCGGTTCGTCGCGTAACGGTCGTGATTCCGAAGCCAAGCGCCTTGGCGTAAAGCGTTTCGGTGGCGAACAGGTTCTTTCGGGCAATATCCTTGTCCGTCAACGCGGCACCAAGTTCTTCCCGGGTGACAATGTTGGCCTCGGCCGCGACCACACCCTGTTTGCGACAGCCACCGGCGCGGTGAAGTTCACCACGAAACGCGATAATCGCTGTTACGTGTCGATCATTCCCCTGGCCGCAGCGGCCGAATAAAAGCACGCAATCCTTACTTCGGATCGTGCTTACTCAAAGCCGATCCGGACCGATCAGATGCGGGAGTCCGGGTAACCGGGCTCCCGCTTTGCATTTTGTTTTAGCTGAATAAAAAACAAAAATGTGATCCCGCTCTGTAAGCCGATGTGGTCGCACTGTCACAGTTCGACCCTAAATTAGGCTTCTTCCTACGTCATCTGGATAAGGACGACGTAAGCGAAGGGGCCAAAGGAGACGAGTGATGATCATGAGCACCGACACCACCCACCTGCAAGGCGCCGCCCGTCCGGACGCGGTCAGCGTCGAAACCACGCGCTTGAGCCTCAACGCCCTGCGCGGCGATGATCTCGACGGTCTGATGCGGGTATTCTCGGAAAAATCGACGGCCCGCATGACCCACGCCATCCCGCACCCCCTGGGTCGCGAGGATGCTGAAAAACTGCTGTCGGACATGATGGCCGAGCCCCACGTCCACTGGGCTATCAGGTTGGAAGACGAGCAGCTGATCGGCGTTATCTCCCTGACCAAGTCGGCGTGCGGTCGTGTGGCCGGCCTGCACAGTTTCGGGCCGAACCTTAGCGTCTTCATCGCGCCGGATTGGCAGAACCGCGGCTACGGCGCCGAGGCCATCGACGGCCTGCTGCGCTGGGTCAAGCGGCGCAGGTTGCACGCCGTCATCCATGCGGCGCACTTCGCCGACAACGAAGCCTCGGCCCAGGCCCTGATCGCCACCGACTTTCTCTATACGGGCCGTCGCAGCTTCGAAACCTCACTGGCCCGTACGGGCGAACACCTGGCACTGCATATGATACGTATCCTGTAGACGCAGAACACACCTCCCCACTCGTGGGGAGCGGGACGGCCCGTGCCGTGCGCCAAAGGCGGCGGAGGGGTTACAGCGCTATAGACTCCTACCGTAAGAGAGCACACCCCACATTCGCCCAAACTTAATCTCCGCAGCCCCTCTTATCCTCCCTCTGAGCACAAGGTCATTGATCTTGTGCTCAATTTCATTCAAGACAATCATCCTTAGTAAGACACGTTTTTTTGCGAAAAATCGGCGTCGACTTTTTCGAAAACGCTTTAAGTTATGAAATTCCTCGACCAATGCAAGATCTTCATCCGCTCGGGTAATGGCGGCGCGGGCGCCGTCTCCTTCCGGCGTGAGAAGTTCATTCCCAATGGCGGACCCGACGGCGGCGATGGCGGCCGTGGCGGCGATGTATGGATCGAAGCCTTCGAAGGCCTCAACACCCTGATCGACTACCGCTACCAGCAACATTTCAAGGCCCAGACCGGCACGCATGGCATGGGCCGGCAAATGCACGGCGCCAATTCCGAAGATATCGTGCTCAAGGTCCCGGTCGGCACCGAAGTGCTGGAGGAAGACCAGGAAACCCTGATCGTTGACCTCGATGTTGTCGGCAAGCGTTACCGACTGGCCAAGGGCGGCAATGGCGGCTGGGGCAATTCACGCTTCAAGGGCCCGGTCAACCAGGCCCCGACCTTTGCCCTGCCCGGCCAGGACGGCGAAGAACGCTGGATCTGGCTGCGCCTGAAACTGATCGCCGACGCCGGCCTGCTGGGCCTGCCCAATGCCGGCAAGTCGACCTTCCTGGCAGCGTCCAGCTCGGCCAAGCCCAAGATCGCCGACTATCCCTTCACTACCCTGGTGCCCAATCTCGGCGTTATCGACCTGGGGCCGGAACAGCGTTTCGTCCTGGCCGATATTCCGGGCCTAATCGAAGGCGCCTCGGATGGCGCCGGTCTCGGCACGCGCTTCCTCGGCCACGTCGAACGCACCAAGGTGCTGATTCACCTGATCGACGGCACGGGCGAAGACCCGGTCAAGGCCTATAAGGTCATCCGTGGCGAACTCAAGGCCTATGCCGAAGACCTGGCGGGGCGTCCGGAACTGGTCGCCATCAACAAGGTCGACGCCATGGACGCCGACGCGCGCAAGAAGCTGGCGGCCAAGATCAAGCGCGCCAGCGGCCAGGCGCCCTACATGATTTCCGGCGTGTCCGGCGAAGGCGTACGCGAGCTGCTGTTCGCCGCGCTGGAAACCATCCAGGGGCGCGTTGCCCGGACCGATGATGCGTTCGGCGACGTGCCCGTCACCACCTCAGCCTACAATCCATGGGATAATTAAACGGGATGTGGTTTGCCGGCCTTGCTCCGATGAATCCATCCGTACGCGGTGGCGGCCTGCGTCCGGGCTTCCACCTCGAACGCGGCATGAAGATCGGCCTGTTCGGCGGCTCGTTCAATCCGGCGCACGAAGGCCATCGCCACGTCGCCGAGACGGCGCGCATCAAGATGGGGCTCGACCGCATCATCTGGCTGGTCTCGCCGCAAAACCCGCTCAAAAGCCGCACTGAGACCGCGCCCCTGTCGGCCAGAATCGCGCAAATACGCCCCTTCATCGGCCCCAGGGACATCATCTCCGACTTCGAGACACGCATCGGCGCCACCTATACGCTCGATACCCTGCGCGCCCTGAAGGCCCGTTTTCCCGGCGTCAACTTCGTGTGGATCATGGGCGGCGACAGCCTGGCGGGTTTCCACCGCTGGCGCGGCTGGGTGCAAATTATGCATATGGTTCCGGTGGTTATCGTCTCGCGTCCTGGCGCCCTGATGAATGCCCGCTTTTCGCCCGCCGCCAAACGCTTCGCCCGCTACCGCGTCAAGGAGCGATCCGCGGCGACCCTACCCTATCGCGACGCGCCGGCCTGGGCCTATCTGAAGGGCCCGTTGCATGGCCATTCGTCCAGCGCCATCCGTGCCAAGCAACGCCAAACCGCGGCCTCCGTTACACCCGACCCCTAAAAATAAAGTGATCTCCACGATGGAGGGATGACCCGAAGGCCTTTTTGTGCTAGGGTTGAGTTTATCGTGGATCAAAAAGGAACCCAGACCCTGTCTCTTCAACCCGCGCAAGGTGCGCAACCGAACGCTTCCTCTCTGCGAGAGGACTCTGTGTCTGATACCATTCAGGCCCTCCACGACGATAACCTGCCCCCCCTCGAGACCCTGATCGTTGATCGTCTTGATGACGACAAGGCGCAGGATATTGTCTGCATCGATCTCAAGGGCAAATCCTCCGTTGCCGATACCCTGATTATCGCCTCGGGCCGTTCGCACCGCCACGTCGGCGCCCTGGCGGACCACATTCTGCGCGCTTTGAAAGAAGCCGGCTATGGCAAGGCCAAGGTCGAAGGCCTGCCGGCCTGCGACTGGGTGCTGATCGACGTCGGCGATGTCGTCGTCCACATCTTCCGTCCTGAAGTCCGCACCTTCTACAATATCGAGAAGATCTGGTCCCTGTCGCCCGACGGCACCGGCCACACCATCCAGGCGTGAAGCTGACGCTCTGCGCGGTCGGCCGTTTGGGCACGACCACGGAAAACACGCTCGTTAAGGACTATCTCGCCCGCGCCGCGCAAACCGGTCGCGGGCTTGGTCTTTCACCTGTCGACCTGATCGAGGTCGAGGCAAAAAAAGCCAAGAGCCTGACCTCGCCACAGCTCAAGGCCGCCGAGGCCGAGGCCATACGCAGTGCCTTAAACGACGGCGGCATACTGGTCACCTGCGACGAGCGCGGCGAGCCCCTGACCTCACGCCAGATCGCCAAACGGATTGAGACCTATAAGGATCGCGGCGAACGCCAGGTGACCTTTGTCATCGGTGGCGCCGACGGCCTGGACCCGACCTTGCGCGACCAGGCGGCGTTTTCGCTGGCCTTCGGGCCCCAGACCTGGCCCCACGCCCTGGTCCGCGTCATGCTGGCGGAGCAGATTTATCGCGCCACGACCATACTGGCGGGCCTGCCCTATCATCGTGATTAGGTCAATGCAGCGCACTGCATGCGCCGATGAGTAATATATTGAATTTACAGTAATTTTCAACGCGGAAAGCGCGGAAAAGGCAGAAAACGCGGAAATTTAGGGCTATCATACGCCCGCGCGAAGCGCCTTCCTTTTCGCATCGGTGCCCACAAGCGCAAAATAATGCCCTTCGGGCGAAAGTCTCCCGCCGACTCCCTTTCCGCGTTCTTCGCCCTTTCCGCGCTTTCCGCGTTGAAAATTGCTTTAAAATCAAAATTTTGGCTCAAGGCGCGTAGCCGTCCACCCGTGCAAATGCGCCGTCCAACATCCCGCTTCACCTCGGCATGATTAACAGGGGTTTAACCTGCTTAATGGCATGGTTACTCCAAAATACGTCACGAGGAATACCCATGAGTGAAGCCGCGCGCCGTTTCGAAACGCCGACCGAAGCAAACGTCGATAGCGCTAGCGTTATCGCGCGCATTTCAGCGATTGCCGGCACGCTCGGGCTTGAGCTGGTCTCGGTTTCCGGCGCCGTCGACGACGTTATTACCCGTCACGGCGCCCAGGCGAAGGAACTGGAGCGACTGGCCCAGGCGGCGGAGATCGTTTCCGGCCAGAACGCCCAGATCAAGGCTGGCGCACGCGCCGCCGAAACCGCCATCGACCAGTCTGCCGAAGAGACTCGCCGTCGCGTCCAGGGCGCCATGCACGCCATGGAAGCCTGGGTCAGCAGCGCCGACGGTGCCGCCACGCGTATCGCCGCCCTGTCGCACTCGATCGACTCGGTCGGCACCATCGCCAAGTCGATCGAAACCATCGCCGCCAATACCAATCTCCTGGCGCTCAATGCCACGATCGAAGCCGCCCGCGCCGGTGAAGCCGGACGTGGTTTTGCGGTGGTGGCCCAGGAGGTCAAGGCGCTGTCCAACCAGACGCGTGAGGCCTCGCGCCAGATCCAGCAAACCCTGAACGCCCTGACCGTGGAAATCCGCAGCCTGACTCAGAGCAGCGCCGAAACCCTCGCCCTGGCGCGCACCATGTCCGGCCAAAACGGCAACGAACAGTCAGGCTCCTTGGCGTCCCTGAGCGAAGCCTTCGACCGCGTACGCGATACCGTCCACACGGTCAGCGAGGGCGCCGACGCCATTCAGGGAACGTCCGGCGACCTGCGGGCCGGCCTGACCCACCTGGTCCAGGACGTCAAGGCGCTCGACAGTCTGTTGCTCGACGGCGGCAAGCGTCTGGTCAAGGTCGCCATGAGCGGCGAACAGATCATGCAGGCGACCAACAGCGCCGGCGTGAAAAGCGCCGACAGCCCCTATATCGCCGCCGCCGAAGACGCCGCCGCGCGCATCGGTGCCCTGTTCGAAAAGGCCGTGGCCGACGGCACGATCGCGCTGAACGACTTGTTCGACGAAACCTACGTGCCCATTGCCGGCACGACGCCGCAGCAACATATGACGCGCTTCGTCACCCTGACCGATCGCCTGCTGCCGGATATCCAGGAAGCGGTGCTGGGCTCGGACAGCCGTATCGCCTTTTGCGCCGCGGTAGATCGCAAGGGCTTTTTGCCAACCCATAACCGCAAGTTCTCGCAGGTCCAGCGGCCGGGCGAGGTCGATTGGAACACCGCCAATTGCCGCAACCGCCGCATTTTCAACGACCGGGTCGGTCTGCGCGCCGGCAGTAATGACGGCACAGCCCTGGTCCAGGCCTATCGCCGCCAGATGGGCGAAGGTCGGTTTATCATGATGAAGGATATCTCGGCGCCGATCCGCGTCCACGGCCGCCACTGGGGCGGCTTCCGCATCGGCGTTACCGTATAGCAAAGTCGGCTTTCCGCCATTACATGTGAGGTCATGAATCGCTCGTCCTATCCCCTGTTGTTGACCGGCCTCGCCATCTTCGCCCTGGGTGGCGCGATGCAGTCCGACGCCACGGTACGGGTCAAGGCCCTGTCGGCCCAGGACCAGGCCGATCTCGACAACCTGGCGGCCCAGCGCCGCGCCGAGGAGCGCAAGAGCGACCAGACGCGTCAGACGGCACGCCAGATCGCACTTGAGGTCGAGGCCCTGCGCCAACAGATCATCGACATCTCGAAACGGCAGGGTGGGTCGGAGCAGCGCGCCGCCGTCTATCGCGCGCGGCTGGAAACCATCAATCTTCAGGAAGCCGACATTACGCGGCGGCTGACAGCGGAACGCGGGCGTGAAACCCGGCTGCTGTCGGCCCTGCAGATCTATTCGCGCAACCCGCCGCCGGCCATCATGCTGACGCCGCGCCGCGCCAATGACGCCGTGCTGGCCGTCATTATCATGCAGGCCATTACGCCCGAATTGCAGAAACGCACCCACGTCCTGGTCGAACAGAACGCCCAATTGGTCAATCTGCGCCGCCAGGCCGCGTTGCAGAACGAGGGCCTGTTTATTTCGGAAAACGAGGTGTCGGGCCAACGCCGCGAAATCGAGGGCCTGATCCGCCAGAAAACGGCCCTGGAAGACCAACTGCTGGGCCAGGCCGACAAGATGGACGCCAATGCCATAGCCATGAAGGCCAGGGAAGACCGGATGCGCGGCAACCTGCCCTTGCGCGGACTGCTGGGCGGCGATACCGACCGGCAGCATCTGGGCCAGCCCGTGGTCGGCAACAAGGTGCGCGATTTCGGAGCGACCGATGCGGCCGGCGGCGCTGCCCCGTTCAGCCGCGGCGTCTATTATGCCGCGCAGCCGGGCGCCCAGGTAACCGCGCCGGCAGAGGGCGAGGTCGAATATGCCGGGCCGCTCGAATCCTACGGCCAGGTGGTAATTTTGGGGGTCGGCAATAATTATCACGTCGTCCTGACCGGTATCGGCCGGGTCTATGTCGACAAGGGCCAGACGGTCGGGCGCGGCGAGCCGATCGGCCGCATGCCCAACCTGTCGGACAAGAAAACCGTGCTGTATCT
The DNA here is from genome assembly GCF_056404555.1 of Asticcacaulis sp. P2_C5. Lineage (NCBI taxonomy): Bacteria > Pseudomonadati > Pseudomonadota > Alphaproteobacteria > Caulobacterales > Caulobacteraceae > Asticcacaulis > Asticcacaulis sp. P2_C5. The sequence continues at coordinate 41,004 of NZ_JBFUDU010000007.1, read as the reverse complement.
GGAACTGCGCAAGGGAGAGGATCCGGTCAACCCGGCCAATATCATCCAGTTGGCGGGGAGATAAACTCAACTCCATATGGATTTTCTATGTCTGCGTGCCTATCTAGATTAGGTTTTCCGACATTCCGGTCACAATTGGCGGGATTTTGCAGGCAGGACGCCGCGCCCCGTTTACGCCACACTCACACTCTTATATGTAGTTAACCAGGCTTGTTGCCTTGCCAGTTGCCTGGGGGCTTTTGCCCCTACCTGAGGACAGTATGAAAAACCTTTATCTCGGCGGTTTCGCCGCCTTGTGTCTGAGCGCCGGCGCTGTGGCCTACGCCAATCAGCCGGTATTTTCGCCGCGTTCGGATACCTACCAGCAGCTGGAGCTGTTCGGCGATGTCCTGGCCATCGTCCAGCAGGACTATGTGGTGAAGGTCGATTCGAAAAAGCTGATCACCTCGGCCTTGCAGGGCATGCTGACCAGCCTTGATCCGCATTCCAACTTCCTGTCCGACGACGACTATACCGACCTGAACGAAAAGACACGCGGCTCCTATGGCGGTATCGGCCTGGAAGTCACCGGCGAAGACGGCGCGGTCAAGATCATCACGCCGATGGATGACACGCCTGCCTCGCGGGCGGGTATCGAGTCGGGCGACTATATTACCGCCATCGACGGCACCAGCATACTGGGCCTGCCGCTGAATGACGCCGTCTCGAAAATGAAGGGCGAGGCCGGCACCAAGCTGACCATCACCGTGGTCCGCACCGGCAAGGACGATCCGTTCGACCTGACCCTGACGCGCGAAGTCATCACCGTGAAATCGGTCAAGACGCGCATGGAAGGCGATTACGGCTATCTGCGCATCGCCAGCTTCTCGCAAAACACGGCCGCCGAGACCAAAAGCGCGCTGGAAGACCTGATGGCCAAGAACCCGAACATGAAGGGTCTGGTCCTCGACCTGCGCAACAATCCGGGCGGCCTGCTTGAGCAGTCCGTCGGCGTCGCCGACCTGTTCCTCAACGGCGGCGAGATCGTGTCGCAGCGCGGCCGCGATCCCAACGACATCATCCGTTACCAGGCTAAGAAGGGCGACCTGCTGAAGGGCCTGCCCATGGTCGTCCTGACCAATCCCGGTACGGCCTCGGCGGCGGAAATCGTCTCCGGCGCCCTGCAGGACCAGCATCGGGCGACCATTGTCGGCCTGACCACCTTCGGCAAGGGCTCGGTGCAGAGCGTCATCGACCTGGGCCAGAACCGCGCGGTCAAGCTGACCACGGCGCGCTACTATACGCCGTCGGGCCGTTCGATCCAGAAGACCGGTATCGAGCCCGATCTCGAAGTGGCGCAGTCCAAGGACCAGGCGAAATATATCGCCACCTCGGCCCTGCAATATACCGAAGCTGCCTATGCCAATGCACTGGACGCCGACGAAGGCAAGGTCCGCCGTTCGGCCCACGCCGTCCAGGAAGTGCCGCCGGACGATTTCGACAGCAAGAAGGGCGATTTCGAACTGACCCGCGCGCTGGACGTGCTGGGCTACGGTGGCAATGCCCAGATGGCCGCCGCCCATCCGCGTGGCGCCAAGCTGGCCGACAGCGACCTGGTCGATACCGGCAGCAAGCGCTTCGAAGCCAAGACCAAGCCGGCCGCCGGCGACGGCGTTACGGGTAGCGCATCATCGTCAAGCAGCAGTTCCTCCTCCTCGGCCCCGGCTTCGAAATAAGCTGGCGAAACCTGACCTGCAAAAGCCTTCCTGTTTTCGCAGGAAGGCTTTTTTGCGCTCCGCATTCAGCATTCGTTAGGCTTTATTAACCCTGACGCGCGACAATCCGGGCCATATTTCCGGATCAACGCCAGATGTTCGCCAAACCGAAACTCCCCAGTTTTACTGCCCGCCCGGCCTCTGGCCGACGTGCGGGTTTTGACGTGCGCGGTCTGATCAACAAGACAATCGAAACCTTCAAAAAGCCCTATGTCGCGCCGGCTACGGCGGGCACAGCCTTTGTCTGCGTGCTCCTGGCCTTCTTCTACCTGGCCGGCGATCCCGACGCCGGTTCACCCAGCGTACGCGTCAACCTGCATAAGCCCAAGGCGGCGGCCGGGCCTTCGTCCAATGTCGCGCCCGACGACAGCCAGGCCGGCATGCAATCCTTCACGCTCGACAGCCTGGGCATGTTCTCGGACGCCTCGGTCGACGCCTTTGACGGCTCAGGCCAGCCCGTCGAGGGCACGGCCATGATCACCCTGCCCGACACCGGCGGCGAAATCACCGTTGGCAACGGCACAGCCGCACGCAGCCCCGCCACTCCGCTGACTCAGGCGCCGATTTCCGGTCTCGTCCAGACGACCAGCAACGGCCCGCTGCCGATGATCGCGCCCAGCGGCCTGACGCCGGCCTCGGCCTATGCCCGGCCCTTCCGCAGTGACGGCCGGCCCTATGTCGCCCTGATCGTCGGCGGATTGGGCCTTAACCAGGCCACAACCCGCCAGGCGATCGACGAACTGCCGGCGGAGGTCACCCTGTCCTTCGTGCCGTACGCGGCGGGCCTGCAGGGCTGGATCGACCTGGCGCGCGCCGCCGGCCACGAAGTGATCATCGAAGTGCCGATGCAGCCGTCCAACTATCCCGACAACGATCCGGGTCCGCAGACCCTGATGGCCAATGCCAAGACAGACGACCTGCAGGCGCACCTCAACTGGGCCCTGTCGCGTGCGACGGGCTTCTTTGCCGTGTCGAACTATCAAGGCACCGCCTTCCTCAAGGACAAGGCCGGCACCCAGACCTTCATGGACGTGCTCAAGCAGCGCGGTGTCGCCTTTATCGACGACGGCCAGGCGCGCAACCTGAACGGCGCCTGGGCACGGGGCAGCGCTGACCGCATCGTCGACAACCAGATCAACGCCACCGCCATCAATGCCCAGCTGGGCGGCCTGGAAGCTACCGCCAAGAGCCGCGGCAGCGCTTTGGGCACCGGCTTCGCCTATCCCGTGACCCTGGCCGTGGCCGTGCACTGGACCCAGTCGCTCGACGCCAAGGGCATCCAGCTGGCGCCGGCCTCGGCCGTCATGCGCCAATGACGGAGACACCCCCGAACCCGGTTCCCACCGGTTACAGGCCCAATGTCGGCATTGTCGTCTTCAATCAGGCCGGCAAGGTGTGGATCGGCCACCGCTTCGGTATCGGCGGCGACTATGCCTGGCAGTTTCCGCAAGGCGGGGTCGACGAGGGCGAGGACCTCGAGACGGCGGCACGGCGCGAACTGTGGGAAGAGACCGGCATCAAGAGTATCGAGCTGATCGGCCGAACAAAGGATTGGGTGATGTACGACTTCCCGCCCGAAGTCCTGGCGCAAAAGAAGATCGGCAAGAATTTCAGGGGCCAGAAGCAGATCTGGTTTGCCTTCCGCTTTGTCGGTGAGGACAGCGAAGTCGACCTGATGGCACACCACGAGCAGGAATTTTCGCGCTGGGAATGGTGCGATATCGACTCCGTGATCGGTCGCGTCGTCAGCTTCAAGCGCGACAGCTATCGCCAGGTGATCGCTGAGTTCAGCAAGCTGGTATAGCCGGCGATAACGGCCTTGTGTCCGGTCCTGTGGCGATCCCTATTGAAACCCCTCGCCCGCCATCCTTAAGTTCGGCCATCAACCTCTATAGCCAGATCGCTTTAGATAGAATCGCCATCTGGCTATAATTTTTACTTTGCCGCTCAATTTTTCCAAAAAGTGGCATCCACTTTTTGGATCTCGCTCTGAGGAGATGTGCCGTGTCCTATATCGATGGATTTGTCATTCCCGTAAAAACCGCCAACAAAGAAGCCTATCGCAAGATGGCGCAGAAGGCCGCCGAAATCTGGAAAGACCACGGCGCGCTCGAGGTGGTCGAATGCTGGGGCGACGATGTTCCCGATGGCAAGGTTACGTCCTTCCCGATGGCGGTGAAAAAGGAAGACGATGAAGCCGTGGTCTTTTCCTGGGTTGTCTGGCCCGACCGCGCCGCCCGCGATGCCGGCAACGAAAAGGTCATGGCCGATCCACGCATGCAGATGAAGGACGAGGAAATGCCATTCGACGGCAAGCGGCTGATCTTCGGCGGTTTCGAACTGCTAAGCAAGGCATAGGCGGAGTTCGGCTACGTCTTTCCGGTAAAGCCTGTGTCTACGGTCATTTTCAACGCGGAAAGCGCAGAAAAGTCGGAAAGACGCGGAAAGTCAGGATGTGATCGCGAATGCGCGAAGCGCCTTCCTACACAGAAAGTTGCCAGGATCGTGGAATGAATGCCTTTCGGGCAAGCCCTTGTCCGCATCTTTTCTTTTTCAGCGTCTTTCCGACTTTTCCGCGCTTTCCGCGATGAAAATTACTGTCATTTCAAAATATTATACGACGGCTATGCCGCCCATAGAAAAAGCCCTCCGGCGCGAAACCGGAGGGCTTGATGTATTTCAGACCGTCGAACCGTCTTAGTGAACGGTCTCGACATATTCCTCGGCGAATTCCGCCAGGATGGTCATGCCTTCTTCGTTGACGTCGGCGAAGCCGCCGCGCACCTGGAAGACGCGACGCGTCGCACCATCCAGGATCACCACCGGGCCTTCGGCCAGGGTCGTCATGAAGGGCGCGTGGTGCGCCAGGACGCCGAACTCGCCTTCGGAACCCGGTGCTACGACCTGATCAACGTCACCGCTGTACAGTTCGGCTTCCGGGGTAACCAGAGAGACGTGAAGCTTATCTGTATCGGCCATCCTACTTGCCTTCGCCAGCCAGGCGTTCAGCCTTGGCAATGGCGTCCTCGATGGTACCGACCATGTAGAAGGCGGCTTCCGGCAGGTGGTCGTAGTCACCGTTGCAGATGCCCTTGAAGCCCTTGATGGTGTCTTCGATCGACATCAGCACGCCCGGCGTGCCGGTGAACACTTCGGCGACGTGGAACGGCTGCGACATGAAGCGCGAGATCTTGCGGGCGCGGGCGACCGTCAGCTTGTCTTCTTCCGACAGTTCGTCCATGCCAAGGATGGCGATGATGTCCTTCAGCGCCTTGTACTGCTGCAGGATTTCCTGAACGCGCGTGGCAGTGTCGTAGTGCTCCTGGCCGACGATACGCGGATCGAGGATACGCGAGGTCGAGTCGAGCGGGTCAACAGCCGGATAGATGCCCTGTTCGGCGATCGAACGCGACAGAACGGTCGTGGCGTCAAGGTGGGCGAACGAGGTGGCGGGCGCCGGGTCGGTCAAGTCGTCGGCCGGGACGTACACGGCCTGAACCGAGGTGATCGAGCCCTTGTTGGTCGAGGTGATGCGTTCCTGCAGACGGCCCATTTCGGTGGCCAGGGTCGGCTGATAGCCCACGGCCGAAGGAATACGGCCCAGCAGGGCGGATACTTCGGAACCGGCCTGGGTAAAGCGGAAGATATTGTCGACGAAGAACAGAACGTCCTTGCCTTCGACGTCACGGAAATATTCGGCCTGGGCCAGGCCGGTCAGGGCGACACGGGCGCGGGCGCCGGGAGGCTCGTTCATCTGGCCGTAGACCAGGGTGCAGCGCGAGGTGCCGCCACCGCCGTGCTGGTTCACGTTCGACTCGATCATTTCGTGATACAGGTCGTTGCCTTCGCGGGTACGTTCGCCGACGCCGGCGAACACCGAATAGCCGCCGTAGGCCTTGGCGATGTTGTTGATCAGTTCCTGGATGGTCACGGTCTTGCCGACGCCGGCGCCGCCGAACAGGCCGATCTTGCCGCCCTTGGCGTAGGGGCAGATCAGGTCGACGACCTTGATGCCGGTGACCAGCAGTTCCGCCGAGGTCGCCTGGTCGGCAAAGGCCGGGGCGTCGGCGTGGATCGGGCTGTAGAATTCGGTGACGATCGGACCGGCTTCGTCGATCGGCTCGCCGATGACGTTCATGATGCGGCCGAGCGTGGCCTGGCCGACCGGAACGGTGATCGCGGCGCCCAGGTCCTTCACCGGCTGGCCGCGGACCAGGCCTTCGGTGGCGTCCATGGCGATGGTGCGGACGGTGTTTTCACCGAGATGCTGGGCAACTTCGAGGACCAGGCGGGTGCCCGAAGCCGTGTTGGTGGTTTCCAGCGCGTTGAGGATGGCCGGCAGGGCGCCGTCGAACTCGACGTCGACGACGGCGCCGATGATCTGCGAAACGCGCCCGGTGGCGACCGTGATTTTTTGAATAGCGGACATAATGTTTCCTTACAGGGCTTCGGCACCGGAGATGATTTCGATCAACTCCTTGGTAATCTGGGCCTGACGTGAACGGTTGTATTTGAGGGTGAGCGCGTTGATCATTTCGCCCGCGTTACGCGTGGCGTTGTCCATGGCGCTCATTTGCGAAGCATAGAAACCCGCCATATTTTCGAGCAGGGAGGCCAGGATCTGAACCGACAGGTTGCGCGGCAGCAGAACTTCGAGGATTTCCTCCTCGCTGGGCTCATATTCGTACACAGCGCCGTGGGTATCTTCGACAGCGTTGAGATCGACATCGGCCGGGATCAGGCGTTTGGCGGTCGGAACCTGGCTGATCACCGACTTGAACTGCGAATAGAACAGGGTCACCACATCGGCGCGACCTTCGCTGAACTCGGCAGCGACCTTTTCGGAGATCGGCTTGACGGCTTCCAGGGTCAGGATCTTGTGACCCGACATATCGTAGGATTCGATGATCTTGTCGGCAAAAGACCGCTTCAACTGGTCACGCGACTTGCGGCCGATCGTGATGATACGGACATTGCGACCCGCAGCGATCTGCTCGTTGATATAGTCGCGCGCCGCGCGGACGATGGCGGTGGTGAAACCACCCGCCAGACCACGGTCGGCGGCTGCGACGACAACCAGCTGATTGTGCTGGGAGCCGTTGCCGACCAACATGGCGGGCGCGGAATCGCCGGTGATACCCTTTGCCAGGTTGGCAATGACCGCGGCCATGCGCTTGGCGTAAGGACGGGCATTTTCAGCCCGGTCCTGGGAACGCTTCAGCTTGGCCGCCGCCACCATCTGCATCGCTTTCGTGATCTTCTGCGTGGCTTTCACGCTTCCGATCTGATTGCGCATGTCTTTCAAGCTAGCCATGGAGTGTTATTCTTTCCTGGCTCTTAGGCGAAGCTGGCGGTGAAATCGGATACGACGGTCTTCAGCTTGTCTTCCAGATCGGCCGAGAGGGCCTTCTGGTCGCGGATGGCCGACAGAAGGTCGACGTGACGCGTGCGCAGCAGGGACAGCAGTTCCTTTTCGTAGCGCTTGACGTCGGCAACGCCGACCTTGTCAAGATAGCCACGGGTACCGGCATAGATCACGCAGACCTGCTCTTCGACCTTCAGCGGCGAATATTGCGGCTGCTTCAGCAGTTCGGTCAGGCGCGCACCACGGGCCAGCAGGCGCTGGGTGGCGGCGTCGAGGTCCGAACCGAACTTGGCGAAGGCAGCCATTTCGCGATACTGGGCCAGGTCGCCCTTGATGGCGCCGGCAACCTGCTTCATCGCCTTGATCTGGGCCGACGAACCGACGCGCGACACCGACAGGCCGACGTTGACGGCCGGACGGATGCCCTGGAAGAACAGGTCGGTTTCGAGGAAGATCTGGCCGTCGGTGATCGAGATCACGTTGGTCGGGATATAGGCCGACACGTCGTTGGCCTGGGTTTCGATGATCGGCAGGGCGGTCAGCGAGCCCGAGCCGTTTTCTTCGTTCAGCTTGGCGGCGCGTTCCAGCAGGCGGGAGTGAAGGTAGAAGACGTCGCCCGGATAGGCTTCGCGGCCCGGCGGACGGCGCAGCAGCAGCGACATCTGGCGGTAGGCGACGGCTTGCTTGGACAGATCGTCATAGATGATCAGGGCGTGCATGCCATTGTCGCGGAACCATTCACCCATGGCGCAACCGCCGAACGGGGCCAGGTATTGCAGCGGCGCCGGTTCCGACGCGGTGGCGGCGACGACGATGGTGTATTCCAGGGCGCCGTTTTCTTCCAGGGCCTTGACGATCTGGGCGACGGTCGAGCGCTTCTGGCCGATGGCGACGTAGATGCAGTACAGCTTGGCCTTCTCGTCGTCGCCGGCGTTGATCGCCTTTTGGTTCAGAATGGCGTCGATGGCGACAGCGGTCTTGCCAGTCTGACGGTCACCGATGATCAGTTCGCGCTGGCCGCGGCCGACGGGGATGAGGGTGTCGATGGCCTTGATGCCGGTCTGCACGGGCTCGTGCACCGACTTGCGCGGGATGATGCCCGGCGCCTTGACGTCGACGCGGCGGCGTTCCGTGGAAACGATCGGGCCCTTGCCGTCGATCGGCTCACCCAGCGGGTTGACGACGCGGCCCAGCAGGCCCTTGCCGACCGGCACGTCGACGATTTCGCCGAGGCGGCGGACTTCGTCGCCTTCCTTGATCTCGCGGTCTTCACCGAAGATAACGACGCCGACATTGTCCTTTTCCAGGTTCAGGGCCATGCCCTTCACGCCGGCCTTGGGGAACAGCACCATTTCACCGGCCTGGACCTTGTCGAGGCCGTAGACGCGGGCGATACCGTCGCCGACCGACAGGACCTGGCCTACGTCGGAAACGTCGGCTTCTTCACCGAAACCAGCAATTTGAGCTTTGAGAATGGCCGAGATTTCGGCAGCGCGAATATCCATGAGTGTTACGCTCTCTTAAGGGCGAATTTAAGGGAATCAAGTTTGGTCTTGAGCGAAGCGTCGAAGAGACGCGAGCCTACGCGAACTTTCAGTCCGCCCAGGATGGCCGGATCGACATGGGTGGCGATCTCGGCGGTTTGACCCAATGCCTGGGCCAGAGTGGTTTTCAGCGACGCCAGCTGCGCATCCGTCAGGGCGACGGCGGAGGTGACCTCGGCGCTGACGACACCGGTATGGGCGGCGTAGCGCTTGTTGAAGGCGGTGATGAGGGCAAACAGCTGGTTCAGGCGGCCATTGGCGGCCATGACACCCAGCAGCTTCTTCGTCAGATCGTTCAGCTTCAGCGACTTGGCGACGGCCAGCAGGCCGGCAAGCTTGACGTCGGACTTGTAGACCAGCGACGAAACGAAGGTCCGCAGCTCCTTGCTCGACAGCAGCAGCGCCTTCAGCGCCGCCATGTCGCCATGCACCTTGTCCAGCGCCTTGGTGTCCAGGGCGAGGTCGAAGGCGGCACGGGCATAACGCTCGCCGGCTTCCGTTTCTCGAAATTGATCGTTCACTTTGAGGTCCGTTAAAGGTCTTAAAATTAGGCGGGCACAGGATCACGGGCGCGGTTCGCAGCGCCTCCCCAGCCTCGGGCCGCGCGTCACTTAGCATAGGGCTTGGTGCATCGCAACCCAAAGACCGCCGCAAAACCGCCCTATTGCCGCGCCCTTGCGATTCCGTTCGCGCGCCTTATCTGCGTGGGGTATGTAACTCGGGAACAGAAGTCAGATGCAATCCATTGGAGCCCTGCTGGTCGATCCGGCCGCCTATGCCGCCCTGATCACCCTCGTGGTCATGGAGGTCGTTCTGGGCATCGACAATCTGATCTTCATCTCGATCCTGACCAACAAGCTTCCTGAAGCCATGCGGGCCCGGGCGCGTGCTGTGGGCCTGGGCGGCGCGCTGATCATGCGCATCTTGCTCCTGTTCACCCTGTCCAGCCTGGCGTCACTGAAAGACCCGGTGTTTCACGCCTTCAATCACGGTTTTTCATGGCGCGACCTGATCCTGATCGCCGGTGGCCTGTTCCTGGTTTACAAGGCGACCAGCGAAATCCAGCACGCCACCGACCATAAGGACGACGAGGGTGACAAAAAGCCGCAGGGCCGGTCGATGGGCTTTACCGCGGCGATTATCCAGATCTTGGTGCTCGACCTCGTGTTCTCGATCGATAGTATCCTGACCGCCGTCGGCATGACCGATCACCTGCCGATCATGATCGTATCGGTGCTGATCGCGGTCGCCCTGATGTTCGTCGCCTCGGGTCCGATCTCGGCTTTTATCGGCCGCCATCCGTCGATCGTTATGCTGGCCCTGGGCTTCCTGCTGATGATCGGCATGGTGCTGATCGGCGAAGGCTTCGGCGCCCATATCGACAAGGGCTATATCTACGCCGCCATGGCCTTTGGCGGCTTTGTCGAAGCGCTGCAGATGTTCGCCCGACGCAAACAGGACAAGCGCTAGGCTTGGCACTAGCAAAGCCTTAATCCTGCCCGTGCTAGCCTCCTGCCATCCTAAGCAGAAGGCTGAAGGCATATGGACAGTACCATCCTCACCAATTCCGGTGCACCGCTGATCACGCCGTGGTCGGCCCGCGGCATGTCGAACGAAAAATTCCTGGCGCTGCAAAAGGCCGACGCGCATAAACGCGAGTTGCAGGCCGACGTCGCAAAGGCGATGGACAGTCCATCCTTCAAGGTCAAGAACGACACCAAGAACCGCATTCGCCAAAAGCTCCAGGAAATCGCCAAGCGGCTGAAAATCCTGAAGAAGCTGTTTGCCGGCAATCCGAAGGAAATGGCCAAGGCCCTGAAAGGGGTGTTCAAGGAACTGCGGGCTGCGCTCAAGGAATACAAGGCGGCGATGAAGGACGAGATGGGTATGAGCGCCTCGGCGGCCGCAGGCGTTGTTCCGCCGGAAGCCGCGACCGCCGATGCGTCCATGGCACAGGCTGACACTTCGGATAAGAAAGAGGCCAAGGACGGCGAAGACGCGGCCAAGGATGATACGGATGAGGCCAGGACGGAAACGACCGAAGCCGACGGCGCCAAAACCGATGCGGACGCAACCCAGAAAGACGGCGCCCCGGACGACGGGACGAAGACCAATTCGGGCGACCCGACAGAGACTGCCAAGCCGACGGGCACCGTATCCTATGGCGAGGTGGTCGGCGCCATGCGCCAGTCCATCGGTGAGGATGGCATGAAGTTCGTCAAGGAACTGGTCGAATTCGTCAAGACGATCGAAGACAAGCTGCTCACTCCGGCCCGCAACCAGATGAAGATGCAAAAGCCGAACAAGGATATGGATAAGGCCTTCGAGGAAGTCGAGAAGGAGCTGAAAGAGCTTAAGCAAGACATGCAGGACATGCAGGACGACATCAAGAAAGACGTGCCTACCGTCGGCATGCGCCTCGATATCGCCGCATGACCCGCAGCCACCTCACAGGTGGCGCTGAAAATCCATGGTTTGGTGAAGTATTCGGGCGACATTTATGCCGTCACCCGACAGGCGATAAAATATCATATGTGACCCGCAGACGGCCTTGATGTAGCCGTGACGAATGTCGTCGCAGGCTCGACCTCGGTCCGGCCGTTCCGCCAGCAGATACATTTCCGCATTCAACTTGCGGATATAGTCGTGGGCGGCGGCCACGCCCCAATTTTTACGGCTATAGCGCCATATTTTCTTTAGGTCTTGCCGCGCTACCGATGAGACAATGAGATTTCCCACCCTTATTCAGCCGTATCGTCTCTTTCCATCTCCACAAGAAATTGCTCGACATCGAATGGCGTAGACGGCCCACTCTCTTCCGCCTCGATCAGTGCTGCCCGGAGAACGCTCAGCTTGGTCTCTTCGGCCTCCAGCAAACGCAGGCCGGCGCGAATAACATCACTGGCTGAGCTGTAGCGCCCTTCCGCCACCTGAGCGTCGACAAAGCTGGCGAAATGATCGCCCAGAGCGAACGATGTATTCTTGCCCATGCCAGTTCTCTCCTAAAACAGGCCTCCGTTACCAAAGCTTGGTATATCACAGAAAACTGTACGGGTCGATATCGACGACCAGCCGCACGGCATTGGGACGTTTGATCGCCGCCAGCCAGTGCGCCACAAAGGCCTGGAGATCGCGATTGCGGTCGGCCCGAACCAGGAACCGTTTGCGCCATTGTCCGCGCACCAGGGCCAGGGGCGCATCGGCTGGGCCATAGACGTCGACACCGTCGGTATTGGGAATGAACAGCGCCAGTTCGCGGGCAAACCGGTTGAGCAGGTTCTGGTCCTGCGACGACAGGATCAGCGCCGCCAGTCGGCCGAATGGCGGGAACCGCGCGATCTCTCGGTTCATGCTTTCATACATGTAGAAGGCTTCGCGATCCTGATGCGCCAGGGCCTGCATGACAGGATGTTCCGGGCTATAGGTCTGCAACAGCGCCTTGCCGGGTTTCAGCTTGCGCCCCGCCCGTCCCGTCGCCTGTTGCAACAGCTGGAAAGTGCGTTCCGCCGCGCGCAGATCGCCGCCCTTCAGGCCCAAATCGGCGTCAACCACCCCCACCAGGGTCAAGTTAGGGAAGTTGTGGCCCTTGGCCGCCGCCTGGGTGGCGATGACGATATCGATATCGTGGTCCTCGATGCGGCGGATCAGGTCAGCCGAACGCGCCGCATCGGGCACCGTGTCGGAGCTGAAGACCTCCGCCCGCGCCTGCGGGAAACGCGCCTGTACCTCTTCCAGAATGCGCTCGACCCCAGGACCGACCGCGACCAGGCTGTCGACCGCGCCACAATGTGGGCACAGCTTCGGCTTGCGCATCGAAAATCCGGTCAGGTGGCAGACCAGGCGCCCGGAGCTGCGATGTTCGACCAGCCAGGAATCGGTATTGGGCGCGCTCATCTTCTCGCCGCACGCCTTGCACAGCACCAAGGGCGCATAGCCGCGGCGATTGAGGAACAACATGACTTGCTCCTGGCGCTCCAGGGTCGCTTCGATCTCGGCGACCATCACATCCGACAGCCAATAGCCCTTGTCCGGCGCGTGTTCCTTCATGTCGATCAGCGCCATCTCCGGCATGACCGCCGAGCCATGGCGCTGTTCCAGCCTGATCCACTGATAACGCCCCTTGTCGGCATTGGTCAGGGTCTCCAGCGACGGCGTCGCCGAGGCCAGGATAACCATTGCGACGTCCATCCGGGCGCGAAACACGGCCAGGTCGCGGGCGTGGTAGCGCACGCCGTCTTCCTGCTTGTACGAGCTGTCGTGCTCCTCATCGACAACGATCAGGCCGAGCCGCTGATAGGGCAGGAACAAAGCCGAACGGGCCCCCACCACCAGCCGCACCTTGCCGGTCGCGACGCCTTCCCAGATCCGCCGTCGCGAGCCATTGGAAATGTTAGCGTGCCACTGCGCCACCTCGCAACCGAAACGCGCCTGCAACCGGCCCATGACCGCCTGGGTCAGGGCGATTTCGGGTAGCAGGACCAGGACCTGGGCTTGCGGATCGTCACGCAAGGCGTCGGCGACGCTTTCGAGGTAGACTTCGGTCTTGCCCGATCCGGTCACCCCGTCGAGCAGGACCGGCGCGAAACCGTGCTTCGCCTGTTCCATGCGCAGCAACTGGTGCGCCGCGTCCTGACCCGGGCTCAGACGCGCCGGGGCAAAATCGGGATCGGGTTGCGGAAAACGATCGTCGGCGGCCATATCGACCTTTTCGAGCACACCTTCCTTTTCAAGCGCCGTCACCACGCCGGGCGACACGCCGGCGGCAAAGGCCAGTTCGCCAAGGGCCATGGGCAGGATGGCGGTTTCCAGCACGCGTTCGCGCGCTTTCGTCATGCGCTGTGGTGGTTGTTCGGTCCTGACATAGCCCTGGCGTATCTGGGCGCGGGCAATTTTCAGCGCCCGTACGCAGCCGCCGAGGAAGATACCGGGGGGAGTCAGGGTCCAGTTGGCCGCCCACAGCCAGAAATGCAGGCTGGCCTCCGGCACCGGCGGATCGTCCAGCCGCGCCAGCACGGCCTTCAGCGGCCCGTCGATATCGCTGTCCTGAACGATGCCGATGACCAGACCGCGCACCTTGGCGTGACCCAGCGGTACCGTGACGTGGTCGCCGGGGCTAAGCGCCATGCCGTCGGGGACAATATAGTCCAATGCCTCGGCCATCGGCGCCATCACGACGACCTTGGCGACCGCCTGAGGCGGAACTATGGTTAAGGATTCGCGGAAAAGGGACAGGGAATGCGTGGACGGACTCATTCATAAACCCCTAACACGAAAAGCGTCGGTTTGTCACAAACAGCGGGGGAAAAGCGCTTCACAGATGCTCGCTTCGGCCTTAAGGTGCGCTCAACTGACCAAAAAAGAGACGCCGGCAATTAGCATGAGTACCGAAGGCGGAGTGACCTCGCTCGATATTGACAACTGGCAGGCCCTGCGCCGCCATCTTGTTAAGCATGCTGACGACATCGCCCGCGACACGGCGCTACTCGATGCCCTTGGCTTGCAGCCCAAGTCGCGCCACCTGATCGATTTCGGCCCGGCCGCCCTCGCCCGCCTCGAAGCCCGCGCCTTGAAGGATTTCGACGTCCGGCGCCAGCTCGAAATGACCGCCAAGGCCAATTTCGACGCCCAGAGCCAGACCCACGGCATGATTCTGTCGCTGCTTGAAGCGCGCAACCATGCCGACCTGGCCCGCCGCCTCCACGATGAAGCGCGCAGCCGCTTCGGCCTTATCGCCGCCTCGGTCGCCCTGGAAGACACCGCACCCGTGCCGCTGGGCTGGAAGACGCTCGACTACGGCGGCGTCGACTATATTGTCGGCGAAACCGGTCTTAGCCTGCTCGGTCCTGAAGGCGTGTGCCGCGTCCTGTTCGACGACGACGTCAAGCGCATCAAGTCGGCCGCTGTCCTGCGCATCGCCCTATGGCGTGAAGGCCGTCCTGGCCTGGTCGCCTTCGGTTCTTCCGATTTCGACGGCTTCTCACCTGAAATGGGCGCCGAACTGGTCGCGTTTGTCGCCCGCGTGGTCGAAAGAGTTGCCGAGCGCTGGCCGGTTTTGGATTAGAATCAATTCTTTACGCCTTCTGCGTCAGAACCTGACTCCAATGTGGCCTGCCACCCGAAGCCATGGGCGAAGGGTGGTGAACAAAAAGGTAACCTTTCGGCCTTAAATTGCCGCAAAGTCTTCCTATATATGGTTTCAACGGCAACGCTTATCGCCCTTGAGGTCTCCCTCCCCAAAGCCCCCCAAGGTTTTTGGAGGCGAAGCCCTCTCACCACGCCTTCCTGATCCGCAAGGAAAGGGGAGGGGGACCACCCGGCGGTCAGGGGACAGAGATAACGGAGCCATCATGACTCTCGATGATGCGCGTGTAGCGTGGCTTGGCTGGTTAAAAAGCCAGAAGCGTTGTTCGCCGCGCACGCTCGAAGCCTACGCCCATGCCTTTCGTTATTATGCCGCACACTTGCAAGGTCAGGTGGATAGCAGCCTCACGCTCGACGACATCACGCAGGTAACTTCGACCGATTTGCGCGGTTGGATGGCCCATATGCGCGCCAAAGACCCGCCTCTGTCGGCGCGGTCGCTGGCCCAGCACCTGTCGGCGATCAAATCCTTTCACGTCTATCTCGACCTGCACCTCGACAGGGCCAATGCCCAGGTCGCCATGATGCGCGGGCCACGCCTGAAAGCCACCCTGCCCCGCCCGCTCAACGAGGACCAGGCGCTGGGACTGCTCAACGAAACGCGGATGGACAGCGACCGCGAGGACTGGGAAAACGCCCGCGACGAGGCTGTCTATCTGTTGCTCTACGGCCTGGGCCTGCGCATTTCCGAAGCTTTGTCCCTGACGGTTGGCGAAACGCCGCTGGGCGAGAGCTTGCGTATCACCGGCAAGGGCAACAAGATGCGCAGCCTGCCGGTGCTCGACGCCGTTCGCGACGCCGTCGAAACCTACAAGCAGCAGCAACCCTTTACACTGAAGCCGCAAGACCGCCTGTTCCGCGCCAAACGCGGCGGCGACCTGTCGCCGCGCCACGTCCAGGCCAGCGTCCAGAATCTGCGCTCGCGGCTGGGCCTGTCCGACCGCGCCACGCCTCACGCCCTGCGCCATAGCTTCGCCACCCATCTGCTCGGTTCCGGCGCCGATCTGCGCTCGATTCAGGAATTGCTCGGTCACGCATCGTTGTCGACGACCCAAAAATATACCCAGGTTGATGCTGAACGGCTTCTCAGCGCCTATGCGTCAGCCCATCCCAAGGGTTGATCGACGCTTTGTCGTGTTCACTGTTCCACTATGCCGTAAGAAGTTTTGAAACACGAATGAACACGAATGGGCACGAATAAGACGCTTGCTAACGCTGCGCGGGCTGGCAAAGCCGACGGCTTCTTGTCGACATTGTCGTGTCTTGCTCAAACCTTGGGGCATCTAATGCGCCGCCGCGCGCAGCGCATTTCATGACCAGCCGCAGTTCAGGACAAGGAACATTAAGCACCAGCCGATTAGGTACGCCGCGCAGCGTTAGCAAGCGTCTTATTCGTGCCCATTCGTGTCCATTCGTGTTTCAAACCTTCTTCAACGACCGTTACCGACATGCAAAGCTACCGAAATAATACCGACAACCTCCTTCGCTGAAGAAAACGTCACCATGCCCCTTTCCCGCCGCGCCTTCCTGGCCCTGACGAACGCCGCCATCGCCGCGCCAGTCGGGGCTGCACCCGTCGGCGCCCAGACTGTCACCCCCAAGGCCGGCCAGGGCTGGTGGGTGTTCGATCCCCCGGCCGACAGCTTCGATCCAGCTGCGCGCCTCGACCTGCGCTATCTCAACGAAGCCACAGCCGGCGACCACGGCTTTATCCGCGCTGCCCCCGATGGCGAAAGCTTTGTCCGCGGTGACGGCGAGGCCATCCGTTTCTGGGGCGGCACCATCAACGGTGACGGCGATCGCGCCCAGATCGACCGCCACGCCCGCTTCCTGGCCAAACGCGGCGTCAATATGGCGCGCTGGCACGGTAATCTGGCTCCGGCCGATCGCAACGATTCCCAGCTCAACGATGTCAACGAAACCTCGCTCGACCAGGTCTTCTACGTCGTCGCGGCCATGAAAAAACAGGGCATCTATACGACGATTTCGCCCTACTGGGCCTTTTTCGAGCACCTGCACGACGATAAGGGCGCGCGCCGCTTTCCCAACTGGCCCGTTCCCCGCGACCCTAAGGCCGATACCACCGCAGCCCTGTTGTTCTTCGATCCGGTTATGATTGCCGCCTATAAGGGGTGGATCACGTCACTGTTCACGCGCACCAACCCCTATTCCGGCATCGCCCTGAAGGATGATCCGGCCGTCGCCATATTCCAGATCCAGAACGAAGACTCGCTGCTGTTCTGGACACTCAATGGCCTGGCCGGCGCCGATCGCGCCCTGCTGGAACACCAGTTCGGCGACTGGCTGAGTGCGCGCTACGGCGTGCCCCAAACCGACACCAGCCTGCCTAATCTCTACGACCTGACGCAGCCTGAACCCGCCGATGGCGACCGCGCCCGCCGTCTGGCCGATGTGACCGAATTCCTCACACAGACCATGCGGCGCTTCAATGCCGATATCGTCGATTTCCTGCGCAAAGACCTCGGTGTGAAATGCCTGATCAATGCCGGCAACTGGCGCACCGCCGATACGACCCGGCTGAACGATGCCGAACGCTACGGCTACACGCCGGGCGAGGTCCTGGCCGTCAACCGCTACGTCACCGGTCACCACGATGGCGGCGACACGTCCGGTTGGGCCGTCAAGACCGGCGACCGCTTTACCGATGTCTCGACCCTGACCGAAATCGACAAGTTCCCGCTGGCCATCAAGCAGGTCGCCGGCCATACCATGTTGGTCACGGAATCGCTATGGGTGCCGCCAACCGGCTTTGAGAGCGAAGGCCCGTTCCTGATCTCGGCCCTCCAATCGCTGAACGGCGTCAATGGCTATTACTGGTTTTCGCTGGGTGCAGCAGGCCAGTGGGAACAGCCGCACAGCGCCAACGGATACCTTCCCTCGATCAGCAAATGGTCGGCCAATTCTCCGATGATCCTGGGCCAGTTTCCGGCCGCTGCCCTGATGTACCGCCTGGGCTATGTCGCCCCCAACACGACGCCGGCTGTGACCGAGCATCGCAGTCCGGACGACCTATGGCATCGCCGTGTCCCGCTGATCGCCGAAGAAAGCGGCTTCGACCCCAATCGCGACGCCCAGCCGCCCACGGTCGCCGACCACAGCGAGCACACCCTCTCCCCCCTCGCCTTCCTGATCGGTCCCGTCCGCATCTCCTATGACGACGGCCCGGACACCGTAGCCGACCTCAGCGCCCATATCGACGCTAGCAAGACGACCGTCACCGACCTGAGCGGCGCCCTGACCTGGAATTATGGCGACGGGATTGCGACCATCGATACGCCGCGCGCCCAAGGCGTCACCGGCTTTCTGAGCAAGCACGGTGTCTTTCATCTGACGGACTGCGATATCGTCTCAACCAACCTCTATGCCGCTGTCCTGGTGGTCAGTCTCGATGGCCTGCCCCTGCGCGCCAGCCGCAAGGTCCTGGTCCAGATCGGCACTCAGGCCCGTCCGACCGGGTGGAGCGACCGCCCAGCCACCTGGACCGCCGATGGCGAGAACGTCTCCGGCCGTGAGATCGTCGACCACGGCCGCGCACCATGGCTGATCGCCGACAGCCATATCCAGATCCGCCTTGCCAACCCGGCCCTCGCAAAAGCTACCGCACTCGATGGTAACGGTATGGCGACCGGCAGCGCCAAAACACATCGTGACGGTCAAATGCTCGTCATCGAGCTGCCGGCGGACTGCCTGTATGTGATCCTGGAAGCCTGAACACGAGCTGGCTGTGCAAGGCGGACTCGGTCGCGCTTGACAGTGACAATCAAATATGCCAAGTTTACTTTGCATATTGCCAAACAAACTGGGCGCTCTCGCTTACATGCGCCTTCATCCAGGAGAAGCAGGCATGTCCACGCACCGTCAAGCCCGACCGCGCCTCTATGTATTGCTCGTGGCGCTTTGCGCCTTGCCCAGCATCGTGGTTTTCGCCGCGTTTCCTTGGCTTAAGCAACAACCGCTCGATTTGCTTCTTCTTGTCACCGGGATCGCCGGAATTCTGACGATCCTGGCAAGTCTTGCGCTCCAGCTTTTGCACGATCGTTCGATGGATGAATGGGAAAAAAGTAATTCGCGGTTTTCGAGCCATTGGGGAGACTCGATAGGCACATCTTTGGTGGCGCTGCTTCTCACCGTACCCCCAGGCCGTGAATGGATCGTCTCTGTGGTGGCGGGCTGGGCCGGCGTGCCGAGTCCAGATGCGAAACTTGTATATCTCGCCTTCGCGTTCGGCTTCGGGGCACTCGTCATAGCACGGGTTGTGTGCATGGCCGTCGTGAGCATTGGTTGGACGTTCTGGAAGTCACGCCCCGCGCAGGCATCTTCATGAAAGACAAGACCAGGTCTTCATGAAAAACAAGATCAGAGTACTGCGCGCTGAGCGCCGATGGAGCCAGGCGGAGCTGGCGACGCTGGTGGGTGTGTCTCGCAACTCCATCATCTCGATTGAGAATGGGCACTTCGACCCCTCACTGTCACTGGCCTTCGCCATCGCCGACGCGTTCGACAGCAAGATCGAAGACGTTTTCGAACGCGACTTGCCGAAGCGCGAGCCCTGACGGGCGCGACCCTATTTCCTGTCGGTCGTGATGGTAATTTGCAGGGTCGGCTTATAGACTGCCTGGAACAGAACGCGAACATGCGCATAGGCCTCGGCGCCGCCACAGATCGCCTCTTCATCGAGAGTTGCGTCGTCCTTGGGCTCCGGCTCGCCGGCTTCTTCGTCACCCGTGCCATTGATCAGGGCAGCGAGGTCGACGGATTCGCCACTCTCGGAATCTGTCGCGACGTCACCGAATCCGGCCAGTATCTGGCGCATCATATCTTCGGCGTCGAGTGCGTCCTTGATCCCGGTCAGACATTGCCGGCTCTGCGCCACGGCGGCGGCATCCAACCCGTCAAGCGCACCGAACCAGTAGTCCGTATCGTGGATCAGGTTGACCAGTTTCACCGCGGCGACCTCTTCCGGCGTCGGCTTGACCCAGTCGTTCATGTATTTCTTCGACAGATCGGCCCTGGGGTGTTTTTTCTGATAGGCCTGACGCGCTGCTGCGACCCGACCGGTATAGTCAAGATAGATCTGCTTTTGCGCCGGCGGCGCCGAGTCGAGATTGTCTCGTCCAGCCACCAGGCTCAGGGCATAGGCCCATTTGTCACGCCCATCACCGGTTGCAGCCTTTAGATACAGGTCCGTCATCGGCGCAGTCAAAGCCGGTTCGACCAAGGGCACAAACTGCTGCGCCCGGGCCAGGGCCGCCGGCCGGTCGACCGGGGGCGGCGCGTCGTCTTTCTTCTTGGCGATCGCCGGCACGGCGACCAGCATAAGCGCCGCAGCAACAAAAAGACTTCGCATGATATTCCCCCCAAATGATATCGAACCGTTTTTTCCAACCGGTCCGAGTCATATCATCGATTACACAGACTTAAGTCAAGGATGCGCCTTGACCAGCGCCACATAGGCATCGAACTGATCCGGTGTGCCGCAAGCCGCCGCCCCCGTCACACCCCCGTACGGTTCCGACAGGTCGCGGTTCAACGTCGTTTCAGCATCATAGGTGATATAGTCACGCAAAAGCCGGATGGCCATCGGATGCTCGCTGAGCAGCTGGACCTCGAGCCCGGCAGCCTTGCGGACCGCGTAGACGCAATGCGCCGCCACGCGGATCATAGTCGCATCGAGGACGGGCGCCTTGACCATGCCCATCAGCGAATCGCCCCCCGAATACATGTGGTTGTCGATCATGGCGGTCGTCGGGCGGACAAATTTGTTGATGCGCATCTTATGGGTCCGGCTGGACGCATAACCCAGCCAATAGTCCGCCAGGTAGGCTGCTTCATAACGCTGGACAGCTTCACCTTCGGCCTTGGTCACTTTCAGCTTCCTGCGCCAGTTGACCCGCGTATGATTGTCGTCCGGATGGGCGCTGGTATATTGCGCCACTGGCTCGGCAATTCGGGCATCCAGCGCCTCGATGGTGGCGATATCGTCCTCGGTCACGTCGGCATCGGCCTGACGGCCGGCAAACAGGGCCAGACCCATGGTCAGCATATCGGTGGCGTCGTGGCGTTCGGCCTTATCGTACAGCTCGCGCATCGGCCGTACCAGGGCTGCCGTCACATAGGGCGCCGCCGCTACGATCTTGTTGTCCTGAGTGTTTGCCGCCTGGGCCTCCCCGGCCACCAAGCTCAGAACCGCAAACAGCGCACCATAACGCATGGCATTCCCCCCAATGATTCAGGCCGGCGCTCACGCACCGGCCTGTCCATAGTATCACTCCGGCGGCTTTTGTTAAGCCTGCATGATCCAGTTTTCGACGCCCATGGCGGCCTGGCGCACGGCTTCCGATCGCGTCGGGTGCGGATGGCAGATGCGCGCCAGGTCTTCCGAAGCGCCCGAAAATGCCATCAAAACGCAGGCCTCGCCGATCATTTCGCCGACCTGCGGACCCATCATATGGACGCCCAGCACCTTGTCGGTCTTGGCATCGGCGATGAATTTCACAAAGCCGTCCGTCTCGTGGTTGATCTTGGCGCGGCTGTTGGCCATGAAGGGGAACTTGCCAGTCTTGTAGGCGACGCCCGAGGCCTTGACCTGCTCTTCGGTCTGGCCGACCCAGGCGACTTCCGGCGAGGTATAGACGACCGACGGGACCAGGTTGTAGTCGACATGGCCCGCCTTGCCGGCGATCAGTTCGATACAGGCGACCGCGTCTTCCTCGGCCTTGTGGGCCAGCATCGGCCCCAGGATGACGTCGCCGATCGCCCACACACCCGGTGCGGCCGTCTTGAAATGGTTGGTCGGGATAAAGCCGCGGGCGTCGGTCGTGACACCGACCGCTTCCAGCCCGAGCCCCTTGGTGAAGGGACGGCGGCCGATCGCCACCAGCACGACATCGGCCGTGACCTTCTCGGCATTGCCGCCGGCCGCCGCTTCCAGCGTCAGTTCGACACCGCGCGGGCCGGTCTTGGCCGAGGTCACCTTGGTGCCCAGCTTGAAGCTGACGCCCTGCTTTTCCAGCGAACGCCGGAAGGCCGTGGCCAGTTCCGTATCCATGCCCGGCGTGATGCGGTCGAGGAATTCGACCACCGTCACCTGGGCGCCCAGGCGACGCCACACCGAACCCAGTTCCAGGCCGATAATGCCGGCGCCGACGACGACCAGCGATTTCGGCACGGCCGACAGCGACAGGGCGCCGGTAGAGTCGACGACCTGCTTCTGGTCGATATCGACACCCGGCAGCGGGGTCGGTTCGGAGCCCGTGGCGATGACGATGTTGCGCGTGACCAGGGTCTGGGTCGAGCCGTCATTGGCGGTGACCGTGACGCGGTTCTGGCCGGCGATGGTGCCGCGGCCGATGAAATAGGTCACCTTGTTCTTCTTCATCAGGAACTCGACACCCTTGGTCAGGGCGGTGACGCTGTCCTGCTTGGCCTTCATCATCTGGATCAGGTTGAGCTTCGGCGCCGGCACATCGATGCCGATATTGGCGAACTCGTGACCCGCCTGCTCGAACAGTTCCGAAGCGTGCAGCAGGGCCTTTGACGGCATGCAGCCGACGTTCAGGCAGGTCCCGCCCAGCACGCCGCGCAATTCGACGATGGCCGTCTTCAGCCCCAGCTGGCCGGCGCGGATAGCGGCATTGTAACCGCCCGGTCCGCCGCCAATGATCACCACGTCGAAATTGAGGTCGTCAGCCATGAGAAAGCCCTTCCCGCTCAAGGATAATTTGCTGCCCGTGAGTTAGGTGCCCATGGCCATTTGGTCAAGCCAATTACGGTAAATGCACCATATTTTTGGCTTTGCCTCCGCTCCAGCTGCGATACGCAGCCTGGCAAGGGCGACCGCCCGCCGCGCACGTTTGCGCGAGCCATGCGGCGTTTGAGCTCTCCTATGTCAATGCGCCCGAGAGCTTCAACTGAGGACGGCCGCGCGAAACATAGATGAGGAATCCGAGCATCAAAGCCACCAGGGTCAGCACATAGCGCGGATCCCATCCCGACAGGACCTCGACAATCTTGCCGTAGACGCTGCCGCCATTATTGCCGTTGGTAATGTAGGTCAGGATGAGGTCGGCGATAAAGCCCAGTATGTAGATAAAGGCGGCGCGCAAGTTGCCGTTGGCATGCAACCAGGCAGCAACCAGATACAGCAGGATAACCGCGCCCCACAGCCCAATCACGGGTGTATTATGCGTCTGGATGGCTTCTACGGCGGTATCGCCCTGGATCGAATCCATGGTCACGGCCGTTCCGACGTCTGCCGGCCCATCGAAGCCGCCGGAATAGTCGCTGCTGTCCATGGTGCGGCTGGCGATGGTCGGCTCACCGGCCGGCGGGAACAGGAAAGATTTCACCACCGGAAAGGCGATCCAGGCCGTGTAGGCCACAACGATCGCCACCAGAAACCAGCGCACATATTTCATAATCCCGTCCCTCGGCTTCAGCTTCATGCCAAAAAGTGGACGCCACTTTTTAACATGAAGCGTTCAAAACATTTAGAGCAGAACGACGACCCTATCTAAGTCATTCTGCTCCAATGGTTAACGCCATGGTAACCGATAGATCGTCGGCCGTCAAAATTTCCCGGGGGTGTCAAGGCAGGCTACTCTATCGAACGACCCCACCTGGCCTTATTTGTCCTTCAAATCCTCGGCAGTAGGATCGGACAGCGGCGCCAGCACGGCTGCCGGATTGTCCTTCAACTCTCCGAGCCGACCCAGATGTCCACTGGCGAAATCGGCGGTCTCGGTGAAGAAATCCTTGCCGCCGCATGCCGCAATACCCTGGCTATAGGACAGGCGATAGACGCGTACCGTCTTTTCCTGGACGGTCGCGAACTGTTCGGGTGTCAGCTTGGTTTCGGCAATATCGACCGTCTGCGCCTTCTTCATGCGGGCGAAGGCAAAGGCCGACTCGACGCAGCTGGTCGATGCATTGACCACATTAGGCCGCAGGATCAGGTCCTGGTTCAGGTTGAATTCGCTGTCCGACGACGGGCCGTCCGGAACGAAGAAGGCCGAGGTGCCCTGCGCCGGATCAGCGCTGATCGGCAAGTTCTGGTTGAACTGTTCGGTATTCTTCTTGCGGCCGGCGTGCTTGGCCAGATAGATCCAGAACTCCGGCTGGTCCAGCATCGCGTCCTCGTCGAAGGTGATATCGAACTTGTCGCTCTTGCTGATGTACAGGTCCAGCATGGCGCGGAAGCCGCGCTTCAACTGCTCGCGCTCGTCCTTCGGCATCTGTTGCGATACCGACTCCCGGCCCAGTTCCAGCGCCAGGCCATAGATCAGCATCTTGTCTGGATGGTTGACATCGGCCTTGCGAAGCAGGTCGAGCAACGGCGTCGTCATCGCCTGGCGGACATAATCCTGGCCCTTGACCGCATCAGCCGCGGTAAAATTGGACTTATTGTTCAGCTCACGCTTGCGCGTTGCCGCGTCGGCCACGCCCCCGGTCGCCAAGGGCGTCACCAGGGCCGCCACCAATACGCAGGCCAGAATCTTCGAAAACTTCACGGAACGCCCCCTGAGAATTATATATTTTTGATAGTCTAATTCATCTGACAAATGTTCGCCATAGTAAAAAAGCCCGCAAGCTTATGACTTGCGGGCTTTTGATATCGGGCTGGGACAACCGGATCAGACGTCGAGGACGAAGCGCTGAGGATCTTCCAGGCCTTCCTTGACGCGGACGAGGAAGGTAACCGCTTCCTTGCCGTCGACGATGCGGTGGTCGTAGCTGAGCGCCAGGTACATCATCGGACGGATAACGATCTGGCCGTTCACAACCATCGGGCGATCCTTGATGGCATGCATCCCCAGGATGCCTACCTGCGGCATGTTGAGGATCGGTGTCGACATCAGCGAGCCGTAGATGCCGCCGTTGGTGATGGTGAAGGTGCCGCCCTGCAGCTGGTCCAGCGACAGGGTGCCGTCACGGGCCTGCTTGCCCAGGGCGGCGATGCCCTTTTCGATACCGGCCAGGGACAGTGTGTCGACATCGCGCAGGACCGGCACGACCAGGCCTTTTTCGGTGCCGACCGCGACGCCCAGGTCATAGTGGTTCTTGTAGATGATGTCGGCGCCGTCGATCTCGGCATTGACCGCCGGAATGTCCTTCAGCGCCGCAACCACGGCCTTGGCGAAGAAGCTCATAAAGCCCAGCTTGACGCCGTGGCGCTTTTCGAAAGCGTCCTTGTAGGCATTGCGCAGGTTCATGATGGTCGACATGTCGACCTCGTTGAACGTCGTCAACTGGGCGGCGGTGCTTTGCGACTCCTTGAGGCGGCGGGCGATCGTCTGGCGCAGGCGCGTCATCTTGACCCGCTCTTCGCGCGGTCCGATGGCGCGCGGCGCCGCCGCCGGCGTGACAGGAGCCGTGGCGACTGAAGTGCCAACACCCGACAGCGCCGCCAGGGCGTCACCCTTGGTGAGACGGCCATCCTTGCCGGTGCCATCGACCTTGTTCGGGTCGAGACCGGATTCGGAGACAATGCGCTGCACGGCCGGCGACAGGGGCTTGCCGCTTTCGGCAGGCGCAGCGGCAGGCGCGACGGCGGGTGACGCTGAAGGTGCTGTCGCCGGGGCGGGGGCAGCCACCTTGCCGTCGGTCGAGATACGGGCAATGACCTGGCCCGGCGTCACGGTTGCGCCGTTGGGCGTCAGGATTTCGGCCAGCACACCATCGGCCGGAGCGGCGACCTCGACGGCCACCTTGTCGGTTTCGATCTCGACCAGGACCTCATCCTTCTTGACGGCGTCGCCGGCCTTCTTGGTCCAGGTACCGATCGTGCCTTCGGCGACGCTTTCGCCCATGACCGGGGTCTTGACGTCGAGCAGGGCGCCGGAAGCCGGCGCAGCAGGAGCCGCCGCCGGGGCGGAAACAGCTGCCGGGGCCGGCGCGGCGGCAGGTTGAGCGGCGGCAGGGGCTGCTGCGACAGAGGCACCGGCGCCACCGACCGAACCGAGGACGGTGCCGGGAGTTACAGTCTCGCCTTCACCGACCAGGATGGTCAATACGCCGTCGGCGGGCGAGGCGACTTCGAGCGAAACCTTGTCGGTCTCCAGCTCGACGAGGGTCTCGTCCTTTTTGACGGTGTCGCCGGACTTCTTCGTCCACTTGGCAACGGTCGCTTCGGTTACGGATTCTCCCAGGACGGGAGTAAGGATGTCAGCCATGGTCAGGCTCCAGAGAATTTTGATTTAGGGCGCGATACGCGAAAAGGGCGGAAAACGAGGGTGCGAAAAACGAAGGCCAAGGGGCCTTCGCCTAAGCAAAGGCCTCATTCAGGAAAGTTTCGAGTTCCTTGAGGTGGCGGCTCATCTGGCCGGCGGCGGTCGAGGCCGAGGCCGGGCGTCCGACATAGCGGGCGCGCTTGGCCTTGATCTTCAGCCGGTCGAGCGTCAGTTCCAGCCACGGATCGACAAACGCCCATCCGCCCATGTTCTTCGGCTCTTCCTGGCACCATACCAGCTCGGCATTGGCAAACCGGCCCAGCTCGGTCATCAGCGACTTCATCGGCCACGGATAGAACTGTTCCAGACGCATGATGTAGACGTCCTTGATCTGCTTCTTTTCGCGATCTTCCAGCAGGTCATAATAGACCTTACCCGAACACAGGACGACACGGCGAATCTTGTCGTCGGGCACCAGTTTCAAGCCGGCGACGTCGGGCCTGCGCTCAGCATCGTCGTGCAGGACGCGGTGGAAGCTGGAGCCTTCGGAAATCTCACTCAGTTGCGAGACAGCCTTCTTGTGGCGCAGCAGCGACTTCGGCGTCATCAGGATCAGCGGCTTGCGGAAGGGCCGGTGGATCTGGCGGCGCAGGATGTGGAAATAGTTCGACGGGGTCGAGCAGTTGGCGACCTGCATATTGTCTTCGGCGCACATCTGCAGGAAGCGTTCGAGACGCGCCGACGAGTGTTCCGGCCCCTGGCCTTCGTAGCCGTGAGGCAGCAGCATGACCAGGCCCGACATACGCAGCCACTTGCGTTCGCCCGAGCTGATGAACTGGTCGATGATCACCTGGGCGCCGTTGACGAAGTCGCCGAACTGGCCTTCCCACAGGGTCAGGGTATTGGGTTCGGCCAGGCTATAGCCATATTCGAAGCCCAGAACAGCTTCTTCCGAAAGGGCCGAGTCGATACCTTCGTACATCGCCTGGCCTTCGCGCAGGTGATTGAACGGGAAGTAACGTTCCTCGGTCGTCTGGTCGACAAAGGCGCTGTGGCGCTGGCTGAACGTACCGCGGATCGAGTCCTGGCCCGACAGGCGGACCGGGAAACCTTCGTCCAGCAGCGACGCGAAAGCCAGGCTTTCGGCGGTCGCCCAGTCGAGATTTTCACCCGTCGAAATCATCTGCTGGCGGGCGTCGATAACGCGCTTCAACGTCTTGTGGACGTCGAGGTCATTGGGGATGGTGGTGATCTTGGTGCCAAGTTCGACCAGCCTGGCGCGCGGCACCGACGTGGTGCCCCGGCGCTCGTCTTCCTCGGGCAGGCCCAGGCCCGACCACTTGCCATCCAGCCAGTCGGCCTTGGTTGCCTTGTAGGCCTTGCCGGCGTCGAACTCGCCGTCCATGAAGGTGTCGAAGTCCTTCAGCCAGCCGTCGTATTCGGCCTGGCTGCATACGCCTTCCTTGATCAGCCGCTGCGCATACAGGTCGCGCGTCGACGGATGGTCCTTGATCTTGGCGTACATGATCGGCTGGGTGAAGGTCGGATCATCGCCTTCGTTGTGGCCGAAGCGCCGATAGCAGAACATGTCGATGACGACGTCCTTGGCGAATTTCTGGCGGAACTCGGTCGCCATCTTGGCCGAGAACACCACCGCTTCCGGGTCGTCACCGTTACAGTGCAGGATGGGGGCTGCCGCCATCAGGGCCACATCGGACGGATAGGGCGACGAGCGCGAGAATCGCGGGCTGGTCGTGAAGCCGATCTGGTTGTTGATGATGAAGTGGATGGTGCCGCCGGTCTTGTAACCCTTCAGGCCCATCAGGGCGAAGCATTCCATGCCGACGCCCTGGCCGGCAAAGGCCGCGTCACCATGAATCAGCAGGCCGAGCGCCATGGAGCGATCGGGCGTGCCGTCGGGCTTGTTCTTGTTCTGTTGCGCCTGCTTGGCGCGCGTCTTGCCCAGGACAACCGGGTTGACGATTTCGAGGTGCGACGGGTTGGCGGTCAGCGACAGGTGGACATTGTTGCCGTCAAAGGCGCGGTCCGAGGAGGCGCCCATATGGTATTTGACGTCCGATGAGCCTTCGATGTCGCTGGGCAGGGTCGAACCGCCCTGGAACTCGTGGAAGATGGCGCGGTAGGGCTTGCCCATGACGCCGGCCAGGGTGTTGAGGCGGCCGCGGTGGGCCATGCCGAAGACGATGTCGCGGATACCCAGCGCGCCGCCGCGCTTGATGATCTGTTCCAGGGCGGGGATCATGGCCTCGCCGCCGTCCAGGCCGAAACGCTTGGTGCCCGGGAAACGGCGGTGACAGAAGCGCTCGAAACCCTCGGTCTCGATGAGCTTCTTCAGGATGGCGATCTTGCCTTCCTTGGTGAAGGTGATTTCTTTGTCGCGGCCTTCGATACGTTCCTGCACCCAGGCCTTTTCGGCCGGATCGGCGATGTGCATATATTGCACGCCGATGTTCGAGCAGTAGGTGCGGCGCACGATCTGCAGGATTTCGCGAAGGCTCGCCGATTCCAGACCCAGCACGCCGTCGATAAAGATCGGACGGTCCATGTCGCCGGCGGCGAAGCCCCAGTATTCGGGGGTCAGTTCCGGGTTCTGGCCCGGCTGCTCGATACCCAACGGGTCGAGATTGGATTGCAGGTGACCGCGGATACGGAAGGCGCGGATCAGCATCAAAGCGCGGATCGAGTCGCGCGAGGCTGCCTGCAATTCGGCCTGCGACGCCGGCGCGCCCTTGGCCTCGGCCTTGCCCGCCAGGGTCTTTTCGACCTTGGCCTGCACAGCCGGCCAGAAGCCGTCCATGGCGGAGATCAGGTCATCACGCGGACCAGGCTGCGGATTGGCCCAACTGCCGGCATCGGCATTGGCCTTGACCGTTTCCGGCCTGTCCATCAGGGAATCGAAGAAAGCCCGCCACTCGGGCGGAACGGAGGTGGGATCAGCCGCCCACTTCTCCTGCATCATCTCGATGAACACCGCATTGGCGCCATAGAGGAACGAGGTCTCCGCAAAGACCTGGTTTAACCGGCCGGAATCATCCGCCATCTTATGTACCGTCCAGACGGCCAATTACGACACCGTCTGCCTTTCCATTTATGTGACTCGTGGCCAACTACGACACCACAAGCCTTCAACGTCTTACGCTTTTCCGCTCAAACGCCGCGAGGCTCCTCGCAACGGCTCGGGCGGGCAGTCGCCCTTGCCACGGCTATGCCGTGGAAAAGCAACCGTATTGCGGGGCATTTCTACCCCTTACCTGCTTACAGTCCCTTAAGGACGTTCAGCAGCGTCGAACCCAGCGCCGCCGGGGAAGGCGCGACACGAATGCCGGCAGCTTCCATGGCCGCGATCTTGTCTTCGGCGCCGCCCTTGCCACCAGAAATGATGGCGCCGGCATGGCCCATACGACGCCCCGGAGGGGCTGTGCGTCCGGCGATGAAACCGGCCATCGGCTTGATACGGCCGCGCTTGGCTTCGTCGCGCAGGAACTGCGCCGCGTCTTCTTCAGCCTGGCCGCCAATTTCGCCGATCATGATGATCGACTTGGTAGCGTCGTCGGCCAGGAACATCTCCAGCACGTCGATAAATTCGGTGCCCTTGACCGGATCGCCGCCGATACCGACGGCCGTGGTCTGGCCGAGGCCCGCATTTGTGGTCTGGAACACGGCTTCATAGGTCAGCGTGCCGGACCGTGATACCACACCTACGCTGCCGGGGCTAAAGATATTGCCGGGCATGATGCCGATTTTGCACTGGTTGGGCGTCAGCACACCCGGGCAGTTCGGCCCGATCAGGCGCGACTTCGAGCCCTGCAAGGCCTTCTTGACCTTGACCATGTCCAGCACCGGGATACCTTCGGTGATGCAGACAATCAGCTCCATCTCGGCTTCGATCGCTTCCAGGATCGAGTCGGCGGCGAAGGGCGGCGGGACGTAGATGGCGGTCGCGGTGGCGCCGGTCTTTTCGCGGGCCTCGGCGACGGTGTCATAGACGGGCAGACCGATATGGGTCGATCCGCCCTTGCCGGGGGTAACGCCGCCGACCATCTTGGTGCCGTAGGCGATGGCCTGTTCGGAGTGGAAGGTGCCCTGGCTGCCGGTAATGCCCTGGCAGATGACCTTGGTTTCGGAAGTGACGAGAACTGACATAACGCTTAACCCTTCACGGCCTTGACGATTTTGGCGGCCGCATCGGCCAGGTCGTCGGCGGCGATGACGTTCAGGCCGCTTTCGTTGAGAATCTTCTTGCCGAGCTCGACATTGGTGCCTTCGAGACGCACGACCAGCGGCACCTTAAGCCCGACTTCCTTGACGGCTACGATCACGCCCTGAGCGATGATGTCGCACTTCATGATGCCGCCGAAGATGTTGACCAGTATGCCCTTGACCTTCGGGTCGGAGGTGATGATCTTGAACGCCGCCGTGACCTTTTCGGTCGTGGCGCCGCCGCCGACATCGAGGAAGTTGGCGGGCTCGGAACCGTACAGCTTGATGATGTCGAGCGTGGCCATGGCCAGGCCGGCGCCGTTGACCATGCAGCCGATTTCACCGTCGAGCGCGATGTAGCTGAGGTCGAACTTCGAGGCTTCGATTTCCTTCTCGTCTTCCTCGGTCTCGTCGCGCAGGGCGACCATATCCGGGTGACGGAACAGGGCGTTGCTGTCGAACGAGCACTTGGCGTCCAGCACCACCAGCTTGTCGTCGCCGGTGACGATCAGCGGGTTGATTTCCAGCATGTCCATGTCCTTGGCCACGAAGGCGGCATAGAGCTGGGACAGAAGCTTGGCGCCCTGCTTGGCGAGGTCGCCTTTCAGGTTCAGGGCCTGGGCCAGGGCGCGGGCATGGGTCGGCCACACGCCTGTCGCCGGGTCGATGGTGAAGCTGTGAATCTTTTCCGGCGTATCGTGGGCAACGTCCTCGATGCTCATTCCGCCTTCGGTCGAGGCAACGACCGACACCTTGGACGACACCCGATCGACCAGCAGCGACAGGTACAGTTCCTTGGCAATGTCGGCGCCTTCTTCGATATACAGGCGATTGACCTGCTTGCCGGCGGCGCCTGTCTGGATGGTGACCAGGACGCGGCCCAGCATTTCATCGGCGTTCTTCTTGACGTCTTCCGGCGACTTGACGACGCGGACGCCACCCTTGGCGTCGGGGCCCAGGCCTTCGAAACGGCCCTTGCCGCGCCCGCCGGCGTGGATTTGCGACTTGACCACGAAGACCTTGCTGCCGGCTTCCTTGGCCAGGGTCTTGGCGGCTTTTTCCGCTTCCTGCGGGGAAAAGGCGGGGTAGCCGCGCGGAACGGCGACGCCGAACTCCTTGAGGACGGCCTTGGCTTGATGCTCGTGAATGTTCATGGAACCGGTCTTGAAAAGCTGCCACGGGGGCAAAAACGTGCAGAACGAGCGGTCGCGCCCGTCCTTCGAACGAGCGCTTTATAATGACCACCGCGCTTGTGTGCAACCGCTCAATCACAGAAATTTGACATAATATGGCAAAATGCGAAATGTCGTTTCACCTGATCTCATAAGAGATGGTAGCGGTAACTTTTTGACATCGCTGTCATTTGTCCGACAATTTTTATTTATCCGAAAAATATCTGCCACATCAGGCGGCCCGGCAGGAAGGTAAAAAACCCGGCGATGACGAGCGCACCGACATACAGGTTGAGCGCCGCCTTACGGTGCGCCTTAACGTCGTGACGCCTTGCCGCCAAAACCAGCATGGGCACGCCGATCAGGGTCAGGACCGACAGGATATGGATAAAGCTGAAGCCGTGCGGGTTGATCATCTGGATAAAGAAGCTCGAGACCGCGACCGTCATCATGAAGATCACCCAGATCCAGCCCAGTGTGCGATGCGGCAAGGTGCCCTTGGGTCCGAATATCTGGATCGTCGCCACGGTGAAGGCGCACAGGGCGGCAATCAAGTGAACCCTGATGACAAGCGGTGCCTGGGCAATCAGGTCAAGATTCGGAGCATGTGGATGGGCAAAAGCTGTGAGGAGATCATTGGCGAGGTTCATGGTTACTTCCCTTGTCGGAGGTTATGCCCCATAAGAAACACACCTCTCGTCCATGTGCCGGCCTCCATGCGTGAAACGACCCAAACCCTTCGTGAAAACCCCTCCCCGACAACTGGCGCTTCGCCAATGACCGGCTTCATTCCAGCCCTGTTGCGCCAGCCCCTGCTGAGAACCCAGCTGGCGGCCGTCGCCATGGCCGTGCTGCTGTGCCTGGTCGGCGCCAATGGTACGACTGCCATACCGCTGGCCCTGCGCCTGGGTTACTGGCTGATCCTGATGATCGGCGGCACCCTGATCGCCCAGGTCATCGGCGCCCTGGTCGACCGTTCGACGCGCTTCAACACCTGGCAGGAATGTCTGGTCATGCTGGTCTGCATCATGCCGCCGATTACCCTGCTGGTCTGGCTGGTCACCTCGCTCTTCACAGGACAAACACCCAACCTTGCCCGCTTGCCGGCTTATTTTCCGCCGGTGGCGATCATCTCGGTGGCCATGACGCTGATCCATACCCAGATCAACCGCACCCCGGCCCAGAGCCATGCGTTTCGCGAAGACCGGATCACCGAACCGGGCAGTGCCTTGCGCGAGCGCCTCGGTTTCAAGTTCCGCACTGCTGAAATCTACGCCTTGTCGGCCGAGGACCACTATCTGCGCGTTCACAGCTCTGTGGGCGAGACCCTGATCCTGATGCGCCTGTACGACGCCATCCGCGAACTGGACGGTATCGAGGGCTCACAAACCCATCGCTCATGGTGGGTGGCCAAGGAGGCCGTGACCGCGGTCAAACGCCGCGACGGCCGTGTCACCCTGGCGCTGAAAGGCGACGTCACCGCCCCGGTCAGTCGCAGTTATCTTAAGGCGCTGAAAAGCGACGGCTGGCTTTAGTTGAAGGCTTTTCAGACCCGTCCGCAGCCAATTCTCATCTGCGCTCGGCTACACCTTTTCGAAAAGCATTGATTTTACAGTTGTTTTCAACGCGGAAAGCGCCGAAAAGTCGGAAAGACGCAGAAACGAAGTTCGGCGAAGCCAAATTCAGGATATTGCTTCTATCGCGCGAAGCGCCCTCATGCAGCGTGAGTGGCCAATATCTCGGAATGACGGCCCTTCGGCACAAGCTTGTCCGCCGGCTCCTTTTCCGAGTCTTTCCGACTTTTCGGCGCTTTCCGCGTTAAAAAATAGCTGTAGTCTCAAATTTTTATGCCAAAATCATGCCGCCCACAATCGACTTACACAACGCGAAAAAGCTTCAAATTTTAATCGGAAAGCCGAGATTTCACGAAACCTAAGGCAGGATCGCCGCACCCGAGCCGGCATTCGCTGTGACACCATCGGGCATCTTGAAGCGGGCCCGGTCGGCCTTGACAATCGCTGCATCCAACGCCGCCACATATTCGTCGCGCAAAGGCTGCAGATACGGCTGTGTGACCGTCAGCAGCGCCGTCCGCCGCGCCACCAATTCGTCATATTGCGCCCCATCATTGTCGGTCATGGCGATTGGCGTCGTTGTCGCATAATCGACACGATGACAGTTCTCGACCAGGGCCGCGTCGAGAAAGGCTTCCGGTTTCGAGCGGATCATCGGGCCGAAACTATGCGCCACGTCACCATCGGCACCGGCGCTGTCGCCGATCAGCCCCACCGACGCCATGGCCAAACGCGCCGCCCGGACGTCGCCGGCGCGCACATGGGCCGTCAGACCGTCGATCATCACCGCCGTCATGTTTTCGCTTTGCGGGCAGGGCCTGGTCTGGCAGGCGCGGATATCGGCCAGCACAGGCTCCAGGGTCCGGTCGCCCGGCGTCTTTAAAAAGCGGTTCCAGTGCCACGCCGTCACCGCGCCCTGGGTCGAACAACCACCCAGCGACACCAGCACAAGCCCAAGAACCACCCCCCGCATAAGTTCTCCTACAGTGCGTAGTCGAAGACGTAGCTGTGCTTGCCGCCCTCGGCGATCACGATCTGCATCGTCCCCGTCAGGCCGCTCAACGCATCGGTTCCCGAATCCGGAATGACGTGGATGCTCAGGCTGCCCTGGCCGCGCGTCAGGGTGCCGCTGTGCTGGAGGTAAAAGGACCCCGATTTGCCGGCTAAGGTGCCCGTTACCTTTTCGATCGCCACATAGCCGGCGGAGCCCGGCGTCGACGTACCGGCGCTCAGCATTTCACCGACGCCGGTCGCCGTCAGATCGCCATGATAGGCCTTATCGAGGGCGTGGCGGGCCAGGAGGCCCAAGCCCGCCTCATGGACGTCGTGGGCTGTGCGTTTGACCTCGAAAGGACCGGTAATGGACGGCATGGTTCTCACCCCAGATTACAGGGGCAATCTAGTCCGCCTGCCGTCCGCTGGCAATCAGGCTTGTGAAGCCGCCAGCACCGCATCCAGCTTGCGGAAGCTGCCGCTCCAACCTTGGTAATTGCCGAGCTTGATATGGGCGTCGCGGACCAGGGCCAGCGGGAAGGTCTGGCGCACGGTGACCTTCGTGCCTGAGCCCTCATCCTCAAACGTGACCTTCGTCGGGATCGGACCACCGACATAAGCTTCTGGGACGCCGCCCAGTTCGACAAAAGCGTTGCGGATCATTTCATGCCATTCCGGCGGATGGCGCTCGACACGCATGATCATGACCAGCAGTTCGTTTTCGACGATGTCGCCGAACTCACCGGTGATCGGATAGTCTGTACCGTCCGGCGCATGCATGGTCATGGCAAGTTCGCCGCCCGGGCGGAAATCCAACACTGCTGTGGTCGTCAGGCCTTCCGGTCCCCACCAGGCATGCAGCATCTGCGGATCGGTCCAGGCGCGCCATACCAGGGCGCGGGGCGCGTCGAAATGGCGCGTCAGGATCGAATCGTGCGCCTCGAGCGCCAGATGTGTGTCGGCCATCACGCAGCCTCCTTGTTGGCGTCGAGCCAGCTGCCCAAAGTGTCCAGCAGGCCTTCGGTGCCGGCGATGCGCTGGTCGAAGTGATCGCAACCGTCGAGAAAGACGATCTGTTCGCGCAACTTCAGCCTGGAGCCCGAAGCGGTGTCGCTGAATTCCAGGGTCTGCAGCGAAACGGTGATCATCTTGCCGTCAGCATGCATGCTGTAACTGATGATAATCCGCTCATCGGGTACGATCTGGTAATACAGAACGTCGTTGCGGATTTCAGGCCCGTCCGGCCCTGGCCGTCCGACGTAGGTCTCGGTTCCACCTTCACGGAAGTCGAGTGCATAGGTTTCGACCGTCCAGTTTTCGCTGTCGCCGAACCAGGCGCTTTTGGCCGCCTGGTTGCTGAAGGCAAGGAAGAGCAGGCTGCGCGGATGGGGGAATTCACGCTCGATGACAAAGGTATGGTCGTTGGCGGTGCGGGTCATTTGGTTTCTCAAAATTTGGACAAGGCTCCGCCGCAGCCGCGAATGAACGACGGCGGATAGCTCAGTCGATTGAAAGATATCTTACTCCAAGCCGCGATGACGATGACTTATCGCGGCTTGGCAAGGGCGACCGCCCGCCGCGCACGTTTGCGCGAGCCATGCGGCGCCTGAGCTCTAAAAGAGCTTAATAACAACGGTCATTCTTATGACCTTTGATATTAAGCCGTGGGGGCTTCGCAGTTGATCATCCACGGTATGCCGAACTTGTCGGTGACCATACCGAAGGCCGCCGCCCAGAAGGTTTCCTGTATCTCCATATCGACCGCGCCGCCGTCAGCCAGGGTGGCGAAAATCTTGTGGGCCTGGTCCTTGTCGCTGAGCCCGAGACTGACCGCAAAACCTTGCGGCTTGTTGTAGCGCCCGCCCGGCGCATCCGACCCCATGATTACGGCCTCGCCGACCGTGACGGTGGCGTGCATAACCGCATCGAGATGGTCGGGCGGCACCATGTCACGCATCGGCGACTCGCCGAAGGTTTGCAGGAAGGTGAGTTCACCGCCAAGGGTCTCGGCGTAGAACTTCATCGCTTCGCGGCATTTGCCGTCGAAATTCACATAGCATTGCAGTTTCATTGTGGTCTCCTCAGATGGATTTTTCAGGCCTTGACAGCCAGGCTTTCGACATAGGTCGCAACATTGTTGACCAGGAAACGGCTGCCGACTTCGCGGTCTTCCGGCGTCGGGTAGCCATCGATATGGACCAGTTGCTCGGTGAACACCATCAGCGTGCCTTCGCCCTGCGGCTTGAGCTCGACCGTGTTCAGCGACACCGAAATCTTCTTGCCGTCGACATACATGTCGTAGACATAGATGATGCGCTGGTCCTTCACGATATCGTGGTATCGGCAGCGAAAATCGCTCTCCTTGCCGGTGGGAAACCGGCCGGCGACGCGCTCTTCGCCGCCGGGCCGGAAATCGAATGTCCGTTCGATGAGAGTCCAGCCTTCGGGGCCGGCAAACCAGGCCGCCTTGGCGTCTGCGTCCGACCAGGCAAAGAAGACCAGGGATGGGCTAGCGTCGACATAACGCTCTATTTTGAAGTCGTGGTGGTGTGTGGAATAGGTCATAATCCTGGCCCTGTGGTGGAGTTTCAGGTCTTGAGGGGTGGCCCGAGCATTTCGGTTTCGACACGGAAGTCGACCTCGTCGCCGACACCCATATTGGTGCCCGGCGCCGGGATGCCGGCGCTTATGCCAAAATCGGAGCGCTTCAGGACGCCATGGGCCGAGAAGCCGATACGCGCCTGAGGATCCATGCTCATGCCCGGATAGCCGCCATTGAAGGTGACATCCATTGTCACCGGTTTGGTCACGCCGTGCAGGGTGAAGTCGCCGGTGACCTTCGCCGTATTGGCGCCGGTCAACTCGACCTTGGTCGAGGCAAAGGTCGCCTTGGGGAACTGCGCAGCCTCAAAGAAGCCCTTGCCCATCAGCTCATCGTGAAATCCAGCCGGCGGCGCGTTCAATTCCAGAGACAGCGGATCGATCTCGGCTGTCAGGCTGGCCAATTCCGGATGCGCCGGATCGAGCTTGAGCTGGGCGGCGAACTTCACGAACTTTGCCGTATAATGCGAATAGCCCAGGTGATTGACCGTGAAGACCAGGCTCGAATGCATCGGGTCGGTGTGATAGTCGCCGGCCGGAATCTTATCTATTGACGGTGTCGACGATGAGGATGCACTGGCCGAGGTTTCCGCGGCTGGCGGCGCCGGTTTGGAACAGGCGACCAGGGCCATCAAGGCGCAGGTGGTCAGTAAAAAGCGTTTCATGGTTGGGTTCCTTCTGCGATAGCCCCCGCATCCGGTTCTTCGTGAGGTTCGACCAGAACCTTGAGATTGTTCAGGCCGCTGTTGAAATCCTTGCCGATCAGGTCGTCCATGTTAAACAACGTGCCCATGACCTTGGAGATGAAGGGCTGCGGTCCGTACATGGCCCAGGTAATAAGCGTCCCGTCGCCTTGCGGAACGAAGCTGAACTCGGCCATATTGGTCTGTTTGAACGGCTTGATGAAATCGAGACGGATCAGGATTTTTGACCCCGGCACGGCCTCCTTGATCTCCATCCGGCCGGCCCCGGCCTTGCCGGTACCCTTCCAGACATAGGCCGCGCCGACACCCTGTTCGGCGCCGCTGTATTCGCGTTGCAGCGAGGGGTCGATACGTTCCCATGGCGACCATTCCAGCCACTTGTGAAAGTCAGCGACCTGGGCAAATACTTCGCCGGGCGCCGCGGCAATGGTCGCCTGACGCTCGATGCGGAAGCTGTTCGGTTTGGTTGCCGCAATGATCAACAGGGTGGCAACACCCGCCGCGACCAGGATGAGGATGATCAGACCCATGGTCATGCCTTCCGGATTTTTGCGAGATAGGTATCGAGCTGCGCCAGGGTACCGGCAAAACCCATCTGCATGCTGGCGTGACCGGCCTTGAACACGGCGCGTTCTTCCGGTGTGGCATTGATCGGCCACGACCGGCTGACCATGCGCGTCTTGTCGCCTTCCGCCGTCAGGGTTTGTTCCGCCAGGACCTCGAGCGGCCACAGCGGCGCCATCGGATGGCGCACAGGCTGGCCTGCTTCATTGCAGAAGGACACGACATAGGACAGCTTTTTGGGTTGTTGGACTTCACGAAAGACCCACTTGCCCCACATAGTACCCATCGGGCCCTGCATGCCGTAATGGAATATCCCACCCGGTGTCACGTTCAGCGTCTTGACCACCAGGCCCATGCCCGCCGGGCCGAACCACTGAGTCAGGTGCTCGGCCTGCGTCCACGTCGCCCACAGCAGTTCGGGCGAGGCATCGAACACGCGGTTGAGGGCGAAAACTTCGTCTTCGGAAATGGGGGCGGTCATTGTGGGTTTTCCTCCAGAAAGGCTATCAGACGGTCGAAATTCTGTTCATTGGCGGCGGTGATAAACACCTTCAGTTCTTCGCTGGCATGGCCGGGCACGAAGTCCAGCCGCCAGGTCAGGTCGGTCGCACCATCTGCGTCGTCAAACAGCATGGCGTGGGTAAAGTCGTGCATCGGTTGGATATGGTGCATGACGATCCGCGCCGGCGTCTCGATCTCGGTAAAGGCCTTGATGTTGTCGAAGGCGTTGCCGTTGGCGCTGGTCATGGTCAGGCGCAGGGCGCCACCGACGCGGAAGTCGAATTCGTCGATGCGGTTGCTGAACCCGACAGGTCCCCACCACTGGGTCAGTTGCTGCGGGTCGGCAAAGGCATCGAAGACGCGCTGGCGCGGAAAGGCCAGCCGGCGCTGATTGACGATTTTGATACCCTCTTCGCTCTCAGTCATGACCTTCCTTGTCCTTTTTGTCTTTAGCGGCCCGGGCCTGCAAGTGTTTCAGATAGGCCGCCAGACGGTCGAAACGCGCTTCCCACAGCTTGCGCCAGAGAACCTGACTGTTGATCAACCACATCATGGCAACACCTCCATCAGTATCAGTGGACCTCGCCGTCCGGCTTCAGAGTCTTGAGATAGGCATCCAGCCGGTCGAACCTCTGCTCCCACATCTTGCGATACTCACCC
This sequence comes from Asticcacaulis sp. P2_C5, assembly GCF_056404555.1. NCBI lineage: Bacteria > Pseudomonadati > Pseudomonadota > Alphaproteobacteria > Caulobacterales > Caulobacteraceae > Asticcacaulis > Asticcacaulis sp. P2_C5. The sequence continues at coordinate 2,021 of NZ_JBFUDU010000007.1, read as the reverse complement.
AGCCAGGTATCGACCTGTTTCAGCGGTTCCGCCTCAAGCTTGCACGGCCGCCACTGCTTGGTCCGCGAGCGCGAGATCAATCCGGCCTTTTCCAGCACCTTCAGGTGTCGCGACACGGCCGGCAGGCTCATGTCGAACGGCTCGGCCAGGTCGTTGACCGTCGTTTCACCCAGGCTAAGCCGCGCCAGTATGGCGCGCCGCGTCGGGTCGGCCAGGGCATTCAGGGTCAGGCTCAGGGGATCTTCGGACATCTACGCCTTACTCGTCATATTTTTTGGACTCGTCATTTTTCGGGCAGCTATTTTTTGGGTAGTTCGGGCGGCCGCGATCTCGATATTCTCATCCATCCGCGCCTCGACAATGGCGCGTACAATAGCCTCCGGAATACGGCGATCCGGTGTGAAGCGGATGGTTCCGGGCGAGGTGCTGAAACCCTTCAGCTCCGACTTGAAACCGTCCAGCACTTTCGGACTCATGCCATAAAAGGCGCAGTGCTTCTTGGCCGCCCCGAAGGCGACCAGTGGTCCGTTCCATGTGTAGCTCGGCACGCCATAGCTGATGCCCTCCTCGGCCTTTGGCGCCACTGTCAGGATCAGAGCGCGCAAATCATATAACGCCGGAACGAAGGCTGGATCGACCTGCGCCAGATAGGCATCGACGTTTGTCAGCGGCCCATCCATATTCGCCTCCATTTAACCGATATGTTAATTAACATTTTGGTTAAATACTATTCGCGCCAAAGCGAGTCAATGACTTTTTGACATCAGGCACGGATTTTTACAGGGAACACGGGCGCGCTAAGTTTTCCATGCGAAATGCAGGGTAGGCCATCACACCTGTGGGCCTGCCCCCCCGACGAGATCTCCGTCACGGCTACGACGATCGAAGCGAAAGCAGTTTACGGCGATTGACCTGCCATGCATCGCGCGTCTGGCCCCAGAGCTCGACCGGATGGCCGGCATAGGGATCGGGCAGCTTGCCCGGCCCGCGATTGACCGAACCCAGCTTGCGCGCCACGCCCTGCGATCCGACATTGTTAGGCGCGATGGTGTGGATGACGTCCCGCCAGCCAAGACTGTCGAAGACGAAATCCATGCAGGCCAGCGACGCCTCGGCGGCGTAGCCCTGTCCCCACCATGGCCGCATCAGACCCCAGCCAACCTCCCGCCCCGGCCAGCCATCGGGATATAGCGGTCCGATCCGGCCCATCCACTCGCCGGTCACCCGGTTGAGCACGCTGAACATGTGAAAGCCGTCCAGCGCCCACGAACCGGCCATGGTGCGCAAGGAGCGCCAGGCAATGGCGCGCGACATGACGCCACCGATAAATTCCGTTACCACCGGATCGGCGCAGAAGGCGACGAAGTCTTCGAAATCCTCCGGAACAGGTGGCCGCAGGATCAGGCGCTCGGTCGTGAGTGTCGGGCCCAGCGGTGAGGTCGCAATCATGGTCAGCTTATCTCTTCTTTAATTTTGCGCCCGCTGAAGCGATCGACATAGATATAGCGCGTTGCCGTCGCCCCGCCGCCGCCCCAGCACATCAGACCGAGCATAAAGCCGAAATCGTACCAGCGGCCGATATTGGGATAGGCATACATGCGGATGGTATCGGAAAACAAGCTCAACACGAGGCTTATCGGGGCCAGCCAGCCGTCGATCAGGCCACGCACAAAGGCCGGGTCACCCGAATGACCCATCGGCCGCTCAGCACAGGCCGACAACACGACAAGCCCGGCACCGAGAATCGCGTATGTCAGCCGACGTGACAGAAACGGTAAGGATTTCATAGCTGACTCCTAACATATTCGATGCGCTCTCATAGCCGCACCCAGTCTGGTCCTTGAAATCACTTTGCCGGGAGCGCAAATCGGTTGACCCCGGTCACCAGCGGATAAACCCGGCCAGCCCATGCAAAATCGCATGGTAATCCTGCCGGCACAGCAAATTTTTTCAAGACTCGATCAACGCTTAATGTGAGAGAGGTAATACAAAAGGCGGTAGTGCCTGACTTTTTTTCGCCC